>JARKPN010000111.1 GCA_029975275.1 Geobacteraceae bacterium
CCCGCATCGAGGACGCCGCCGCGTGCGGGTTGGTGGCCTTCGAGTCGTTGACGTACCGGACGCCCCCCGTCTCGCCGACCGTCAGGATGCGGTGGTCGCCGAGCACCAGGTCGGTCAGGCCCTGCTTGACGGCCTGCGGGCCGACGCCGAAGCTGCGGGCCAGCGCCGCCGCCGCCAGGGCGTTCTCGACGTTGTGCGGCGCGTACGGCCGGACGTCGGACAGATTGGCGAGCGGCAGCGCGGAGTCGCGGCGCTGCTCGACGAACGCGCGGTCGACGAGGAGGTCGTCGACGACGCCGAGCATGGAAGGTGCCGGCACGGCCAAGCGGAACCCGATCGCACGCGCGCCCTCGGTGACCTCGGCCTCCTCGACCATTCGTTCGGTGGCCGGGTCGGCCACGTTGTACACGCACGCGTGGGTGACCCGCTCGTAGATGCGGGCCTTGTCGGCGGCGTAGGCGGCGTACGGGTCAGCCTCGTGGGCGTACCACTCGAGGTGGTCGGCGTGCAGGTTCAGGACGGCCGCCGAGTGCAGGGCCACCGAATGGGTCCAGTGCAACTGGAAGCTCGACAGCTCGACCGCGAGCACGTCGTAGTCGATCTCGTCGAGCAGCGCCTCGATGATCGGCCGGCCGTAGTTGCCGACCGCCGAGGTGCGCAACCCGGCCGCCGACAGCATCGATTCGAGCATGGCCGTGGTGGTGGTCTTGCCGTTGGTGCCGGTGATGGCCACCATGGGTGCCCGGATGAAGGAGTGGGCCAGCTCGATCTCGCTGATGACCGGGACGCCCCTCTCGCGGGCCAGCTTCAGCGGCGCGATGTTCATCGGCACGCCCGGGCTCACCACGATCAGATCGGCCCCGGTAAATGTCTCCTCCCCGTGGCGGCCCAGCTCCAGCGTGATGTCCAGGTCCGCAAGGGAATCGACAATTACGGCCAGGGCCTCCCGGTTCTTCATATCGGTGACGGTGACCGTTGCCCCCTGCCCGGTCAGAAACCGTGCCACCGAGGCCCCGGTACGCGCCAGTCCGACCACCAGTATTTTTTTATTCTTCAATTCCATGCGTTTTTTCTCTTCACTCTTCACCCTTTGCCTTACCTTATCTTCAACGTCGAGATGGCGATCAGCGCCAGGATAATGGTAATGACCCAGAAACGGACGATGATCTTCGGCTCGGCCACCCCCTTCAGCTCAAAGTGGTGGTGGATCGGCGCCATCCGGAAGATCCGCTTGCCCCGGTACTTGTAGGAACCCACCTGGAAAATGACCGAAAGGGCCTCGATGACGAAGATCCCGCCCACGATCACCAGCAGGATCTCCTGTTTCGTTATCACCGCCAGCGCGCCGAGCCCGCCGCCCAGAGGGAGGGAGCCCACGTCGCCCATGAACACCTCGGCGGGATAGGCATTGTACCAGAGAAAGCCGAGCCCGGCGCCGGCCATGGCGCCGCACAGGATCGCCAGCTCGCCGGCTCCTGCCACGTAGGGGATCTGCAGGTAATTGGCCAGCTTGATGTTGCCGGCAATATAGGTGAACAGCATGTAGGTGCCGGCATTGATGGCAACCGGGCCGATGGCCAGACCGTCAAGGCCGTCGGTCAGGTTGACCGCACTGCTGGCGCCGAAGATGACCAACATGACGAACGGGATATAGAAAATCCCCAGGTCGGGCCTGAGGTTCTTGAAAAACGGCACGGTCAGTTCGGTGGAAAATCCCGGGTGGTAGTAGAGCGCCGCGCCCACCAGAAGCCCCAGCAGCACCTGGTAGAAGGTCTTCTGGCGCGGGGAGAGCCCCTTGGGGTTCTTCTCGACCACCTTCTTGTAGTCGTCCACAAAGCCTATCAGGCCGTAACCGATAATGATGGCGAGGACCATCCAGATATAGACGTTGGAAAGGTCCGCCCAGAGCAGGGTGGGGATGACGGTGGCCGCCAGGATCAGCACCCCGCCCATGGTCGGGGTGCCTTGTTTCTTCAGGTGCGATTCCGGGCCGTCGGTCCGTATCACCTGGGTCACCTGGATGGCCTGCAGCTTCCGGATAATCCACGGGCCCAAAAGGAAGGAGACCACCAGGGCGGTGATGACGGCGTAGATGGTCCTGAAGGTCAGGTACTTGAAGACGTTCAGGAGGTGAAACTCGGTTGCCAGTGGATAGAGGAGATTGTACAGCATCAGTTCACAGCCCCTTTCAGCGTGCCGGAATCGGAAGCGGTCCTGACGGCCTCGGCAACGGTTTCCATCCGCATGCCCCGGGACCCCTTCACCAGGATGCAGTCTCCGGGCCTCATGGCGGCCAGCAGATCGGCTAGTATCTCGTCGTGGTCGTTCGCAATGACGATGGCGGATTGGGGAAGCCCTCCTGACACGGCGCCGGCCGCGACATCGGCCGCCATGGAACCAAGCAGGTAGAGGCGCTCCACGCACGAGGCGGCCAGCCGGCCCACCTCCCCATGGGCATCTTTCGAGGCGGCCCCCAGCTCAAGCATGTCCCCCAGCACGGCAATGGCACGCCCCGTCTCCTTCACCTGGTTCAGGGTCAGAAGGGCGGCCTTCATGGATGCCGGGTTTGCGTTGTAGCTGTCGTCGATCAGCAGAATGCCGGCCAATTCTTCCGGGACAAGGCGCTTGTCGACGGGTACGAAGGACTCCAGCCCGGCCCGTATGTCCCCGGGATCCACCCCAAGCGCGTACGCGGTTGCAGCCGCGGCAAGGGCGTTCAGGACGTTGTGCCGGCCAAGCGCCCGCAGACGCACCCGAACCACTGCCGAAGGCAAGGCGATAGTAAAATTCTGGCTGGCCCTGCCGAATTCCTCGATCTGTCCGCCCCTGATGTCGGCCTGGCCGAGACCGAAGGAGAGGCGGCGCACCCCGGTCGGCGAAGGGAGGGCGGCAACCAGGGGGTCGTCAGCGTTGAAAACGGAGCAGCTCCCGGCCGGCAACCGCCGGAACAACTCCCCCTTGGCCTGCGCAACCGCCTCGACATTCCCCATGGAAAGCAGGTGCGCTGCTGAAACGTTCGTGATCACGCCAACCTTCGGGCACGCGATCTCGGCCAGCCGGTCTATCTCACCCGGCTCGCTCATCCCCATCTCCAGCACGGCCCATTGATGTTCCTCCCCGAGTTGGAGCAGCATCTTCGGCAGGCCTATCAGGTTGTTCAGGTTGCCCGCGGTCTTCAACCCCGGCCCGGTGCGGTCCAGGATCGCTGCCAGCATCTCTTTGGTGGTGGTCTTGCCGTTGCTGCCGGTCACGGCCGTGACCGGGACGGAGAACCGGCGCCGGTGGAAGGCCGCCAGGTCGCCCAGGGCGCGGAGCGTATCCGGCACGGTTATGCAGGTGACCCCCTCCGGGAGGGAGGCGGCGTCACAACCGTCCCGTTCCGCCAGGAAGACCCTTACCCCGCGCGCCAGGGCGGCATCGATATAGCGGTGGCCGTCGAACCGTTCACCCTTCAGGGGGATGAACAGCTCCCCCGCCTCCACCGTCCTGGAGTCGGTGGACACCCCACGGATCTCGGCGTCCCTCCTTCCGGTAATCACGCCGTTGACTGCGGCGCCGATCTCTTCCACTCCGAAGGCCGGCTTCACGGCGCAGCCCCCACATTCCCAAAGGCAGCCGCAGCCTCTTCACGGTCGTCGAAGTGGTGCTTCTCCGTGCCGATGATCTGGTAGTCTTCGTGCCCCTTGCCGGCGATGAGCACGATGTCTCCCGGCCCGGCCAGCCTGGCAGCCAGCCGGATGGCCTCGCGGCGCGACGCCACCAGCACGAACCCCTGCCCGCGGATTCCCCCGACAAGGTCGGCTTCGTCGTATTCCCGCAGCCCGAGCGGCACGATCCCCTTTCTTATCTCCTGCATGATTGCTGCCGGCTCCTCGGTGCGTGGGTTATCGGAGGTGACGATCGCCAGATCGCTGCAGCGGCCGGCAACCTCCCCCATGATGGGCCGCTTGCCGCGGTCCCGGTCGCCGCCGCAGCCGAATACCGTTATGATCCGACGGTGCTCCAGTTCCAGCAGGGTCTTCAGGACGTTTTCCAGTGCGTCGCCGGTATGGGCATAGTCCACCAGGACCGTAACGTCCCTGCCGGTCTCAATCCGCTCCAGCCTCCCGACCACCTTGCCGTGTTCCCGGATGCCCGCGACGATCACGTCCAGCGGGATCTCCAGGGTGCAGGCTGCGGCAACGGCGGAGAGGATGTTGTACAGGTTGAAGCGTCCCAGCAGGTCCGAGTGAAAGGCCCTGTCGCCGGCAGGCGTGCGCAGGGTACCGGAGATGCCGGCGGTGGAGAACAGCACATCCAGGGCGGTGATTGCCGCCTCTCCGGAGAGCCCGTAGGTTATGACCGGACACGGTGTCGCGGCGGCAATCCTGCCGCCCGCCGGGTCGTCGATATTCACGACCGCATGCCGTGACGGCTTGCCGTTGTCAGGGACAAGCAGCTCGGAGAACAGGCGCTGCTTGCTGGCCAGGTAGGAGTCCATATCCAGGTGGTAGTCCAGGTGGTCACGGGTCAGGTTGGTGAAGATTCCCACGTCAAAGCTACAGCCGTCCACCCGGCGCTGCTCCAGGGCATGGGATGAAACCTCCATGACCACGCCGCGGGCACCCAGGTCGATAAGGCGGCGGATGGTCTCCTGCAGATCCACCGATTCGGGGGTGGTATGGGGGGCGGAAAGGACGGTGCCCCGGAAGCGGTAATTGATGGTGCCGAGGACCGCCGCGGGGATGCCGGCCTTTTCCAGAATGGATTCAAGCAGATAGGTGGTGGTGGTCTTGCCGTTGGTCCCGGTGATGCCGATCAGCGGCACCCCTGCGGTGGGATGGCCATTGAAGGCGGCGGCCATCCTGGACATGGCCAGCCGTGAGTCGGGCACCGTCACACAGGGGATACCATCCGGCAGATTCGAATCGTCCTCTACCACCAGGCCGGACGCGCCAGCTGCGACCGCCCTGGACAGGAAGGCGTGGCCGTCCACGGCGGCGCCGCGCAGGGCGAAGAACAGCCCGCCAGGTACGACCCTGCGGGAATCGTAGGAGAGTCCAAGGATCTCCACGTCCACGTCACCGGTGATCCGCACCGGCTCTCCGATGGATTTAATAAGCTCGGAAAACCGCATTCCGCCTCGCCCCACGGCAACCTGCCGCGGCTCTTTCACTTTTCCCTTCCCCTGTCAGGCGGAAGGCACGAACTTTACCCAGACCTGGTCGGCGGGACCTATCCGCAACCCCGGTCTGGGGTTCTGCTCCACCGCCCGGCCGCTCCCCAGGATCTTCACATTCAGGGAATTCTTCTCCATGTACCTCATGACCTGGCGGATGCTCATGCCGTGGAAATTCGGCATGAGGGCGCCTGCCGTGCCTTCGTCGATTCCGGCCTCGGCAACACTTGCGTTCTGTTCCGGCGTCTTTTCGCGCGGTTCCTCGGGGTCGGGCTTCTTCGCCTTAAAGGGGACGGTGGGAGGAACCTTGAGGTAGCAGAGCGACTGCAGCGCGATCTCGCGAAAGGCGGGAGCGGCGACCACCCCCCCATAGGAACTGGTTTTGGGCTCATCTATCACCACCAGAATGGCAAGCCGCGGCTGCTCGGCAGGGACGAACCCTATAAAGGATGCCGTCCGCTTGCTGGCCGAGTAGCACTTGGTCAGGGGGTCCACCTTCTGGGCGGTGCCGGTTTTACCTGCCACCCGGTACCCGTCCACCGCGGCGTTGAGACCGGTTCCCCCTTCCGTGGTGATGCCTTCCATCATCTTCGCCATGATCCTGGACGTGCCTGACGAGATGACCCTGCGCCTGATCTGGGGGGAAAACTGCCTGACGGTCGTTCCGGAATCGTCGCTGATCTTTTCGACGATATAGGGCTTCATCAGCAGCCCGCCGTTTGCAACGGCTGAAATGGCGGCGATAAGCTGTACGGAGGACACCGAGATCCCCTGGCCGAACGATATGGTAGCCAGATCGATTCCGTACCAGCGGCTGCGGTCCCTCAGGTAACCCACCACCTCTCCGGGCAGGTCGATGCCGCTCTTTTCTCCGAAGCCGAATTTCTTAAGGTTTTCAAACAGCCTTTCCGGACCGAGCCGGCTGCCGATTTTGGCTGCTCCGATATTACTGGAATATTTCAGAATTTCCGGCACCCTCAACGTACCGTACTT
Source organism: Geobacteraceae bacterium (assembly GCA_029975275.1). Classification (GTDB taxonomy): domain Bacteria; phylum Desulfobacterota; class Desulfuromonadia; order Geobacterales; family Geobacteraceae; genus RPRC01. The sequence goes on from JARKPN010000111.1 coordinate 6,152, forward strand.
GTGGGTGTCATGAATCACCCGCCCCCCGATGGCGTAGCTGCCGCCTTCGCAGTGGAAGGTATCGTTCGGGCCGATGACCTTTTCCTCGAGAGCGGAGGCGATCAGGAACGCCTTCATCGTTGACCCCGGCTCGAAGCTGTCGGCAACGGCCCGGTTCCGGAGATTGTCGTGCGGGTACCGGCGAAACGCGTTGGGATTGAATGTCGGGTATGACGACAACGCCAGGATCCTGCCGGTGGCGGGTTCCATGACCAGCGCGATGCCCCCGACGGCCCTGCTTGCGGTCACCGCTTTGGCAAGCTCCTTGTCCGCGATGTACTGGACGTTCTTGTCCAGGGTCAGGGTGATGTTATATCCCTTGGAAGCCTTCTTGATGACGGTTCCCATCAGCGCGATATCGCGCCCCAGTGCATCGCGCTCGGTGACCATATAGCCGGTGTTGCCAAGGATCTGTGCATTGTACTTCAGCTCGATGCCTTCAAGCCCCTCCGGATCCAGGCCGGTGAAGCCGATGACATGGGCCGCCACCTCGGAATTGGGATAGAACCTCCTGGTCTCCTTGACGAACCCGATGCCATTGATATCCAGCTCGCGAATCTTTCGGGCCAGGTCGGGGTTTACCTGCCGTCTCAGCCAGGCAAAGCTCTTCTTGCCGGAAAGCTTCTTCTCGATGACATCCGTCGGCATGCCGAGCAGCGGCGTCAGTGCCGCAGCCGCGGCCTTGGGGTCCTCAATCACGGATGGTTCGGCAAAGCATGAATCGACCTCGATGGAAACCGCGAGCGGCGTACCGGTGCCGTCGTATATGGTGCCGCGGGCCGGGGTCAGGGGGATGACCTTCTGGTGCTGCCTGCCGGCGAGCTTTATCCAGTCGTCCCGCTTGATTATCTGCAGATAGAACGCGCGGGCGGAGGTAAGTACAAAGAAAACGGCAAACAGGGATCCTATGATGCGTATGCGGATCCTGGACCATTTTTCCTTGGCGTCCATCATTTGACGATAATGACCTGCTGATCCGCGGGAAGGGCCATACCCAGCTCACCTTTTGCCAGGGCCTCGATCCTGGCGGGGTTCTTCAGTGAAGCCACCTCCAGCTTCAACATGTTCTTCTCCTGCTGCAGATTCTTGAGGAGACGGTTGGCCTCTGTTATCCGGAGATTGAGATCCACCACTTTCACCCTTGACCATACGTGAAAGAGGGAGAGAAGGGTCAGGAACGCCAGGACGGTAACCAGGTAGGGGAACAGGTCCCATCTCTGTGATGCAGCCGCCTCGATCTTTTTGGGAGTGGCAACCTTGCTTAATGCCGTTTTGGCGATTGACATGGGAGCATGCTCCTTTCCGGCTAGAGTTTTTCGGCTGCCCTCAGTTTCGCGCTGCGGGATCTGGGATTCGCCTCGACCTCTTCCGGGGTGGCTGTCACCGGCTTGCCGGTAAGCTTTCTGAGTGTCGGAAGCCTTCCGCAGACGCACAGGGGAGCGCTTTTCGGGCAGATGCACCCCCTGGCGGCTTCATTGAAAAAATTCTTTACGATCCTGTCTTCCAGGGAGTGAAACGAGATTACCACCAGCCTGCCGCCACTCCCCAGTGCCTGTACGCCGGCGGCCAGCCCCTGCCGGAGACTGGCGAACTCCTCGTTGACCGCAATCCGCAGGGCCTGAAAGGTCCTGGTTGCAGGATGGAGGCGGGCCTCCCATCGCGCCCGGGGAATCGCCCCCTTGACCAGGTCCGCAAGCTGCAGTGTGGTCTCGATGGGCGCCGCCGTCCGGGCCGACACGATGACCGAGGCGATCCTTCTGGCCCACCGTTCCTCGCCGAACTCCCTGATAATCAACTCCAGCTCCCGCTCCGGAAGGGTATTGACCAGATCCGCTGCGGTCATGCCGGACGAGGCGTCCATCCGCATGTCCAGAGCTGCGTCGTGCTGGAAGCTGAATCCCCGCTCCCCGGTGTCCAACTGGTGCGATGACACGCCCAGGTCGAGCAGCACGCCGTCGACGGGCAGCAAGGCCTCGCTTTCCAGAGTCCCGGAAAGCCGTGAAAAGTTGGCGTGAAACAGTCTGACCCGGTCGCCGAAGGGTGCAAGCCTTGCCGATGCCGCTTCGAGCGCCTCGCGATCCCGGTCAAAACCTATCAGGATACCGTCGGGAGCGGACGCCTCCAGTATACCCGCCGCATGCCCGGCACCACCGACGGTCCCGTCCACATAGATCCTGCCGGACCGGGGAGCCAGGTAGCGGATGGCCTCGGAATACATGACCGGGATGTGGCAAAATCCGCCCACTACAACCCCAGATCCGCCAGGGCCTGCGAATCGACCGGGAAGTTCTGATCATCCTGACGGCGAACCTTTTCCCACTCCGCCAGACTCCAGATTTCCGCCTTGTTAAGCATGCCGGCAAACACTATCTCCCGCTCAAGGGCAGCGTTTTTTCTGAGATGGGGCGGGATCAGAATTCTTCCGAGCTTGTCGGCCACGCATTCCACGGCCGGGGCCATGATCCTTCGCTTGACCGCCGCCAGCTCCGCCGACGAGAGCCCCAGCCCGGTCCCGGCCACGAGTTTTTCCTCCAGTGCAAGCCACTCCCGATACGGATAAATGGCGAGCCCGGAACAGGACACCCCCTCGGCCAGCCTTACCGGATTCGAATTGGTGACGAAAAAGCGCTCGTCACCGAAGATTTCCACCAGAACTTCACGAAACTTGGCCGGAAGGCCGGTACGCCCCTTCACATCGATGGTAGTCTCGAAAACCCCACGAAACATTACCCCTCCGGCATTTATTGCCACATTTTACCACTTTATACCACAATTTGGTCAAACTATACTAAGCGGCCGGAGAGTTGTCAAGGCAAAACTACGCAGCAAAACGAGAATTTTTCCATGATTTGTCAGGGAGTTATGGGTTGTCGCGCGGGCGTTGGGCGGGGCATGTCCCCAAATGGAACGGAACCTGAGTAGCTGAGGAGGAATGAGGGGGGAAAAGCTCGAATATTCCGCAATCTCCGGCCCCCGGTACGAAAAACATCCGTCGGGAAAGCCATAGATAACAATGCGCTGAAACTTCTCAAAATCAACTGGCAACCCGTATTACTTATTTCTCCTTCTTTCGGTCCCGGAGGGACACGACCTTGGCGGTCTCCTGCCTGATGCCGCCACCGTTTTCCGGCTGCTCCGGGGGAGCACCCACTACCACCTTTCCCACGGGAGAAACGACCTTTTCCAAGGCCACCGGCGTACCGCCCATGGTGAAAGGGGCACCGTTAATCTGGCTTTCCTCCAGGATCCAGGTGAAAACCTGCAGGGGGTGGGTCAGGACCAGCAGCTTCACCTGCCACCATCCGGGCTTGACGTCGGGCGATATATCCTCTATGCGGGCGTAAAAAGCCGGCTTGTGCTCAATATGTACGGAAACCAGATCGTTGATTGTGGTAGACATGTTCACCTCCGGAATAAAACCTGACAGCTACCGGCCCGCAACCAGAATGCCGGCGCACGCTCCCTCAAGATACCTCGCATAACCCAGGAGAAGCCCCTGGGTCAGGCGCGTGCCGAAAAGTTCTTCAATATCCCCGTACTTGACGCGAAGGCTCCGCTCCAGTCCATAGAGACGCTCCACCTCGGAGGCGGTAAGCAGCGCCTCCAGACGATCACAATGGAAGGTTACGCAGGTGAAGGGACGGTACGGGGGTTCCATGAGACAGCCGGCCTTTCCCAGGTAGGGACAGGATACCCCCCCGAAGGCGGGCAGGAAAAGATCCCTGCCGGTGTCGAGAAAGGCCAGCAGGTCGATGACGGAAAAATGATACTTTCCCTTATGACAGCACCTGCCGCCGCAACCGGAGCAGACATGTGAGGCGCCCCTCGACGCCGTGATGGAGCATACCTCCGTCTTCTCCAACCGAACCTCCCGGATAATCGAGCGCAAGCGCTCTTTTATCGGGTCGGCCAAGGCCCCATACTCTCTCCTGACGACGGTTACCGCATTGTCCCACATCTCCATGTCCGTCATCGGGTCTCCAAAAAAAGGTGAATCGACGAACTGTCCTTGGCCGAAGCAGCCCATAAGCCGGGTTCTGTTCCCGGAGCGGGTCACCCCGCGACGGGCGATGATCATTCCTCTAGCGTCGCCGTTGCCGGCGGCGTCAAGCAGCCAACCCGGAAGCTCGGACGGGCAATCCTCTGCGCTTCCCTATTAGGCCTTGCTCCTGGTGGGGTTTACCGAGCACCCGACGTCACCGCCGGATCTGGTAAGCTCTTACCTTACCCTTTCACCCTTACCTGCCTTTGCCGAAGCTCAGGCAGGCGGTCTTCTCTCTGTGGCACTTTCCCTGGGGTCGCCCCCGCTGGACGTTATCCAGCACCATGCCCTGCGGAGCCCGGACTTTCCTCTCCCCGACGAACGGGCAGCGATCATCTGGCCTGCTTCGACCAAGCCTTGTCACCCAAAAACGTTTACCCCGGCATGAGCCGGGGCGGCGAACTTTCCCTAAACCACAGTGCCGTCACCTTCCTGTCGCAGGTACAGGAGGCGCTGGCAATGGGGACAGACAACCAGGTTGTCTACCTTGTACAGGCTGTTGAAAAGCTGCGGGGGCAGATTCATGTTGCAGCCGAGACAGGAGCCGCGTCTGGCCTCGGAGATGGCCAGTCCCTGGCGCTTCTCCCGCAGCATCAGATAACGCTTCATCATCGAGGGGGAAACGTCCTTGGCGGCCGCCTCCCGGGCGGCAGTATCACTGGCGATATCCGCATCAAGCCGCTCGATCCTGACGTGCAGATCTTCCTTGAGGCTGGCGGAGCCGGAAGCGAACTCCTCCATTTCCTTTTCCTTCTCGCCGATGATGCCCTTCAGTTCCTCGGCCCTGGCGATCTTCTGCAGCACCTGCTCCTCCAGGTCGTTCTTCACCTTTTTGGCCGCGGCAATCTCCTTGGAAACGGCCTGGTACTCCTTCTGGGTCTTAATCTCACGCAACCTTGCCTCGGAGCGGTTTATCGCATCCGCTTCGGCGGCCAGGTTCTCCTCAAGCGTCCTCTTCTCTTCCTCGACGGCGTCAAGCTCGGCGTTCTGCCCCGTTATCGCCTGACGCATCTCTTCAACCCTGGCCTCAAGAGAATCGATCTCTTCCTGAAGCGCCTGTTTTTCTCCGCGCGTGGAGTCGATCTTCAGGTCGATCTCCTGCAGTTGCGCCAGAATCCTCACGTTTTTGCCCAAAACCTACCTCCTGTCTCTTGCCTTTCAGGAACCAAACCCGTCATTGATGGTGAGGTCAACGGACTCAGCGATACCGGAAAGGGTCCCTTTCTACTTTACACACTACCAATTCCGCCACGAACCCGCGGGCTTGCAGCCCGGATTCCAATCGGGCGGCAAGCCCTTCCACCATTACTATTTCAGAGGCGAAGTGACCCAGATCGATCATTGCCAGGCCGAGTTCCCCGGCTTCGCGTGCCTCGTGATACTTCACGTCCCCGGTGACCAGCACGTCCGCCCCCCTGCGGCCGGCTTCGCGGAGAAAAGAGGAACCGCTCCCGCCGCACAGGGCTACTCTCCGCACCATCCGGTTCGCGTCGCCCACAAACCTTATTCCCTCAACCCCGAACTTCTGTTTAACCTCCGACGCAAACCGCTCAAGCGACATGGGATTCTCCAGTTCCCCAATCCTGCCGAACCCGTCTGCTCTTCCCCGGTTCAGCAGCGGGTAGAGGTCCATGGCAGGCTCTTCGTAGGGATGGGCGGCCTTCAGGGCCGACACGGCATCGTCCAGATCGTCCCTGCGCAACAGGACCTCAATCCTGGTTTCATCGGCGTACTCACGCTCTCCGACGGACCCGATAAACGGCCGGGCACCCTGAAGCGGCTTGAAGGTTCCGGTGCCGCTGGTCTGAAACGAGCATTCGCTGTAGTTGCCGATAAATCCGCTGAACCTGAAAAGGGCCTGCAGAACCTGTTCTTCATGCCCCTTCGGCACGAATACGGCCAGTTTCGCCAACTCTTCAACGCGGGTTATGGAAAGCGGGGCGGTCGAAACCACTCCCAGCTTCTCTGCCAGCAGGTCGTTCATGCCGCCTTGGACGGAGTCGAAATTGGTGTGCAGAGAGACTATGTTCAGCGAGTTGCGGAGTGCCCGCCCGATGGCGGCCCCTGAAGGGTCAAGGAGGTCGATCCTGCGCAGCGGATTGAAGATGAGCGGATGGTGGGTTGCCAGAAGCTGGCAGCTTCCGGCTATGGCGGCATCGACGGTTTCGCCGCATGCATCCAGAGAGACCATGATTTTCGTGACCGGAGCCGATGGGTCACCCAGCTGCAGGCCCACGTTGTCCCATTCCTCGGCGTGACGGAAGGGGGCAATACCATTAACGATTTCAATAAGATCTGATACTTTGGGTGTCATGTTCCCAAGCAAAAGAAAAGAGTGCAATCCCGGAAGCTTGCACTCTTTTCTCCACATTCTTGATATATGTTCTTCTACGCTTGCACTGTACAGGCATCCCCAATCATCCCATGGATCAGGTGGTGGGCCCACCAGGATTCGAACCTGGGACCTACCGGTTATGAGCCGGTAGCTCTAGCCAGCTGAGCTATAGGCCCGCAAAGTGAACTTTCATGTTATGACAAGGATGCCTGCCTGTCAAGATTTTTCGCCAGCGTGTTTCAGATTTTTCAAAGGGTTATCCGTCCCGTCACCTCAGGTCGTTGGAGGCGCGGCTTCCGGCTTCGCTTCCTGGACATGCAGCACCATGTCCTTTTCTGCCAGCGGTGCCCGGTACAGACCTTCCTGAAACAGGCATTTGACCGGACACGCATCAACGCATATGCCGCAGTAGACGCAGGCGAACGGGTCCACCTGCCAGGTCTTTTCCTGCTTGCTCACTACGATGCACTGTGACGGGCAACGCATCTGACAGACCCCGCACAGGATGCATTTCTCCATGACGATCTTCAACTCGCCCTTGACCCGGCTGAACGGCTCCTTCTTGTGAAAGGGGTAAAGCCGGGTGGCATATCTGGTAACAAGGTTCTTCAGTACGGTTTTTGTCATGAACATGGCTGACTCTCCCTCTGGTTAGCGTTCCGTGCAGCTTATGCAGGGATCAATCGTCAGGATCAGCACCGGCACGTCGGCGAGATCGCATCCCGGCAGCATCTCGAGCAGCGGCGGGATATTGGCGAAGGTCGGGGTGCGTATCCGGAGCCTGTCGAGGAACTTCTTGCCGGTCCCCTTGAGGTAGTAGAGCACCTCGCCGCGGGGCTGCTCGACCCGGGACACCACCTCCCCATTGGGAAGCCCCTTGGGTTTCACCGCCAGTTCGCCTTGGGGCAGCTTGGCGAATGCCTGACGAATCAGGTCTATGGCCTGGAAGATCTCGTTGAAACGACAGACGGTGCGGGCGTAGCAGTCGCCGTCCGTTTCGATGACCGGCGTGAAATCCAGCTCCCCATATGCGGCGTACCCGGTCTGCCGCATATCCTGGGCAATCCCGCTGGCACGGAGCGTGGGGCCGGCTGCGCCGAGCTCGTAGGCCCTTTCCTGCGTCAGCACCCCCTTGCCGACCGTCCGTCGCTTGACCGTGAAGTCGTCCATGATGGTCGACTTGAGCTGGAGCACCTCCTTTTCAACGATTTTGAGTGTGTCCAGTATCCAGCGCTCCGTATCGGGTTCAATGTCCCGCTTCACCCCCCCAACCAGGTTTACCGAGACGATCACGCGGTTCCCCGAGGTCGCTTCCTGCAGGTCCATGATCCGTTCACGGATCCTCCAGAACTGCATGAAGAGGCTCTCGAAGCCGAACGCATCGGCGAACAGCCCGAGCCAGAGCAGGTGGCTGTGAATCCTGTGCATCTCGGCCCACACCACCCTGAGAAACCGGGCACGGGGAGGAACCTCCACGTTCATCAGGGCCTCAATGCCCTGGCAGTAACAGAGGGCGTGCAGGGTGCTGCAGATGCCGCATACCCGCTCGACTATCTGTATCATCTGGGTATGGTCCCGTATCTCGGCGAGTTTTTCCAACCCACGATGCACGTAGCCCAGCTTCGGGATGGCCTCCCTGACTATCTCGTCCTCCACGGCAAGGGTCAGATGCATCGGTTCCGGCAGAACCGGATGCTGCGGACCGAAAGGTAATACTGTTCGCGCCATTGTTATCTATGCCTCCTCTTTCAGGCCTGTGCCTGTTCAGATTCTTGTCGTCCCCGCCTTCGGGGCATCAAGTCCGGGCTCACACCCGGTTGATGCCTATCTTGCAGAAGGGGGTCCTCTGCACCTCTTCATCCAGGTAGAGCATTCCCTGGAAATCCAGCGGGAGACCGTCGAAATCCACTCCGAAATGCTCCTTTATCTCGTTCTCCACCAGAAAGGCGCTCGAGTAGACCGAGGAGATGCTTGGAATCTTTTTCCCCTTGGGGGCCTCCACCTTCAGATTCACCAGTTCCAGGTCCTTGTCCAGGTGGTAGATGACGCAGATGCTTTCACCCAGATCCGTCGAGGACATGGTCACGAAGCGGAACCCTTCGTCCTTCAGGCTCCGGGTTTGCGAGATAATCCTGTCCGGCTGGATTACCCCTGTATTGTCATCCGTTATAACCAACGTGTAGTCCTTCATGAAATGAGCCTCCCGTCTTTCTATCTCTTCTTGATGTTCGTCTGGGTCTGCTCCAGGCGCTCGAAGATCCCCTGATCAACCCTTTTCCCCTTTTCGGCCAGCTTCCCCAGGGCGATGATGACGCCGTCGATGATCGCCTCGGGCTTGGGCGCGCAACCGGACACATAGGCATCCACCGGGATTACCTTGTCAACGCCCCCGACCACGTTGTAGGCCTCCCGGAATACGCCTCCGGTGGTCCCGCAGGCCCCTATGGCCACCACGACCTTCGGCTCCGGCATCTGGTCGTAGACGTTTTTCAAGGCCTTCTTGTTCCGGTGATTGACCGTGCCGGTCACGAGCAGGATATCGGCATGCTTGGGATTCCCCACGTTGAGGATGCCGAACCTTTCAATGTCGTAGACCGGCGTCAGGCATGCCAGCACCTCGATATCGCACCCGTTGCAGCTGCCACAGTCAAAGTGGATCAGCCAGGGAGATTTCACACGCGATTTGTTGATGAGACTTTTCATATGCTATTGACCTCTCTTCAAGCAATTATGGAAGGTTTTCATCTGCAGTCCCCCGCAACCCACTCCGGCTAGCCTATCTTTTCATAAATCCAGAAGTAATTGGCAAAGGCCATGATGAGCCCGCCCGTCCAGGCATGGGGGAGCATCCAGCGCCAGGTGAGACGGGCGCAGACGTTATCCACCAGCACCTCCCCGAAATAGGTGGCAACCACCAGGACCGCCATCCAGACGAAGCTGGTGTGCCAGAACAGGGCGCACAGACCCAGCAGGAAGACGGTTTCGTACCAGTGCGAAATCTCGATGATTGCCAGGTACGGTCCCGAATATTCCGTCAGCACTCCCTTAACGATCTCCTGGTGGGCGTGATGGGAGGTGGCGATGTCGAAGGGCGATTTCTTCAGTTTGATGACCAGGGCATACCCCATCACCACGAAAAGGAGCGGCAGCGACAGGAGCAGGGGCTGGTTGTAGTTCGCTATTATTTCCGAAATCTTGAAGCTCCCGGTTTCAAGGTATATTCCAACGAACACCAGGATCAGGAGCGGTTCATAGGTAAGCATCTGGATCAACTCGCGCTGCGCCCCGATCTGGCTGTAGGGAGATTCCGCCGCAAGGGCGCCGATGACCAGGAACACCCCGCCCACCGCCAGGACGAAGAAGATGAGCAGCAGGTCCGACTGCAGTGCCAGCAGAATGATGGTCAGCACGTCCGCCACCAGATACATGTAGGCGCAGAAGATCTGCCAGTAGTTGACTATCATCTTCTCTTTGCCGAACAACTTCAGCACATCGTAGAAGGGCTGGAGAATCGGAGGACCGTAGCGCCCCTGAAGACGCGCCGTGACCTTGCGGTCGAGGCCCGCCACCAGGCCCCCGATAATCGGCGAGACCAGAATTGCCGCAATAACCGCCACTACCTCGTTCATGCTCATCTCAAAACCTCCCCGAACAGGACTATCAGGATGACGAGAGAGACGATATTAATCCAGTACGAGATCTTCTCCTCTCCAATGATATCCTGCATATAAATGTTTGCGGCGATATAGTCTTTCCACGAGTTCAGGTGGCTCCGGAATTTCGGTTGGGCACAGTCCGCATATTGTTCACCGCACATGTACGGGGCACTGATGACGCGATGCCCCTTTCGTTTGACCGCGGCCACGGCGACGATATAGCCGAGAATGGAAAACAGGAATACGGGAAGGACATAGAAGGCACCGGTGCCGCTGGTAATCCCCAGGGGCCCGGTACGGAACGGCTCGACGAACACACCGGGCCTGTAGGACGACAGCACCGGATCCACCAGGGTCGTATAGAGCCAGGGAACCGCGAGGCTCAGCACTATCGCGCCCACGGCCAGACTCACCATAGGCACCTTTATGGAGGCCGGCGCATTCCACTTCACCTTGGTCGCGAAGCCTTTGAACATGGTGACAAACGGTCCAAGCAAGCCGGAATCCTTGTCGGCCTCGAATACCTTCAGGTGGGGTCCGCTGACAAACAGGCCCGCCCAGCGCGCCCAGAACAGCACGGTCAGACCGCTGCCGAGGGCGACCATGACCACCACCCATGGGATGTGCGCAGCCGCTTCGATGGCCATCCACTTGCTCATGAGGGCGCCGAAGGGCGGAAGCATCATGGTCAGGATCCCGATGATGGTGATCCTGGAAACCGCAGGCATGGAATTGTACAGCCCGCGCATGTCTTCGATGTCCCTGCTGCCTATGGCATGCTCAATGGTTCCGACACAGAGGAACAGCAGACCTTTGGATATGGCATGAAAGATGATGAGCAGCACCGCCGCTATGATGGCCGCCGGGGTATTGATGCCTGCGCAGGCGATGATTAGCCCCAGGTTTGCAATGGTGGAGTAGGCCAGAATCTTTTTACCGTTGCTCATGTTGACGGCAAGTGCCGACGCGGTGAGAAAGGTAAAGGCGCCGAAGGTCGCGACCATGGTGCTGAGAAAAGTCCCCTGGTAACCGGGCGCCAGACGGACCACGAGATATACCCCTGCCTTCACCATGGTGCTGGAATGGAGCAGGGCGGAAACCGGCGTGGGAGCGACCATCGCACCGCACAGCCAGCTCTGGAACGGTACCTGCGCCGCCTTCGTGAACCCGGAAAAACAGAGGAGCGAGAAGGGAAGCAGCAGAGCCGAAGTGAGGGCCGGGCCGTGATTAATCAGGGTCTGCAACGAGAGGTATTCGACCGATCCCGTGGTGTGGAATATCAGAATTATGGCCGCGACAAAAGCCACGCCGCCCGACATGTTCATCCAGAGCGCCCTGGTGGCGTTTCTGATTGCAATCTCGGTCCGGTCATGCCCGATCAGCATGAATGAGCAGAACGTGGTCACCTCCCAGAAGAAGTAGAGCCAAAGCAGGTTGTTGGCAAAGACCAGTCCGTTCATGGCACCGAGGAACAGCACCAGAAAAAAGAAGAATCTGGGTTGCCGCGACTTTTTCAGATGAAGATGGTGCTCATGCTCCTCCATGTAGCGTATGCCGAAAATGCAGATGAGCGAGCCCACGATGGAGATTATCAGGTTCATGATTACCGACAGGCTGTCGATATAGAACGCGGGAGTGACCTCCACATGGTGGGCCATCTTCAGCTCAAAATACCCCAGGGGAACTATCTGCAGCAAGGTCAGCAGGATGATCAGGGGGTTCCCCAGTTTGAAGGCGATTGCCAGGATGATGAACAGGAGTGCAAAGTCGGCAAAGGTGATGAGTGAATTGATGTCAATTCCAAGCAGGCTCTCCGGGGTATACGAATATGAGCCGCTCAGACCTTGAAACAGCAGAAGGGAATCGATGGTGAGGGCGATTCCGGTGGCTACGATTATACCCGCCCTCACCCTGTGATCCTTTACGAGAAAACAGAGGGTACCGGCAATAAAAGGCAGCAGGATACTGATGCCGATCAATTCATCTAACATCTCGCACCTCCCATCCTTGGTGCAAACCGTCCTTCCGTGTTACGCCTTGCCATGATCTTGCTCCTTTCCAATGAAACCATAGCTGTCGAACGAAAAGTCCGTTACAAGTTTACACATGAGTTGATTTTATTTTAAATAAAACATCCCCTCGTGTGTTGCAACAGATGAAATATCCTGGAAAAACCTGCCTATGCTAGGCCTGCCAACCATTTGATGTCAAGAGAATTTTTATTTAAAATATAAAAACTTTATTTATATTGGATTTATCTGAACATTATATTCAGTATTATTAAAATATCTTCTAAAACTGAGACACCATCTGCCGGCACCAAATGGCCCAGGTTAGCCGTCCGCTACCGCGACAAGTATTACATTCCCGAAATATGCACGTTCCAGGCTACCTGCACAGCGAACATAACCGCGAGCAGTCCGAGCGGAATAATTTCTTGTGGCTCTGCTGTCACGCATTTGAGCCGTGTCCGTTGCATAAGTTAACGAGTTTCCGGAGTTGCAAAAGGCCGCCACCGCAGACAGGGGTTGCGATACCGGCCTTTTCGGGAACAGAGCCTGTAGCCAGCCGATCGAACTCTCTGTTCGACCGGAATTCTGGTCGGGCTCGCCGTGGGTGGGAGCATGGCGAGTGTATGGTTACTACGCGGTACCCGAGCGGTTCGTTCCTTGCCAGCCGACGAATCCAGGAATCAACTCAGGGGAATCCACATGCTCTTGGCAATGCCGATAAAGGTGCTGTACGAGTGAAGCATGCCGAAGTTGGAACACGTGACCGAGTAACCGTCTATTTCACGCATATTGGCAAGGTCTTCCTTGATTTCGTCGACCATGATAACGCTTGTTTTGCTGGAAGAGTGGACCTTCTGGATCAGATAGGTCTGATCCTCTTCGGTAAGATACGAATAAACCGGCATCAGCGCGTTTTTGTCGACCAGATCGACAAGATCTTCGGGGAAAATGTCCTTCTGTGACTGTACCTCTATATCGACAACACTCATCTGGCCGAACAATCCACCCGGCTTGTCGGGTGAGGAAACAGGGTAGGTCGTTATACAAGGGGCGTTAATTTTCAGCGTAACCTTGGGCTTGAGGTCGCTCTTGGCCACGCTCGCCGAATAGGTGCAGAAATAACGGACCAGGCATTTTTCCTTCGAGACCGGCGTCGTCTTCTCGATGAAGAACGGATAGTTGAAATCGACCTTTACCTTGGTCGCATTCAGTTCCTTCATGTAATCCAGGATATTTACCTTCAGGGTTTCCGTCCCAATCCTGTCCCGGTGCTGATGAATGATCTGCATGAACCGGTCGATCCAGGTCGCCTCGAAATCATGCATGATCCTTGCGGCAATGGAGATCTTTGCGACCGTGCTCTGACCATCCTCATGATCCCGGGACGTTACTCTCATTGGAAAAGGCAGATCAGTCATTCCGACATCCTGCATAAACCTTTTTTCTTCTTTCATGTTCGCCTCCTTGGGGTTAGATTGGTACTGCCTTTATAAGGCCCGGCCAAATCATCCCCTCTCCAATGACGCCGAACCTTATCCTCCGGCAACATCCCCACTCCAACGTTGCCGGATCCTATCCGCTGACGAAGGTCGAAACAACCGCACTAATCTTTCGTCACACTTAATCTGTTTTATTTATACTTTATTTTTGTCAAAAGTCAAGCATGTTTTTTATCATAAGTAAAACGTTTTGATTTTACATAAAATCAAATTAGTTAAAAAAAGCCCCTGTCCTTCATGTGAAGGTCAGGGGCTCATGCTTCATCCGTATGCGCAGCCGACTAGCGGTTCATGCGTTCATACTTTATGCCTGCAACTGATTGAACTGAGCTTCTATTCATCCCTCTCGTAATCAACGATACGCTTGGCAACGGTCTTGATGCTGAGCAGGTCGGAGTAGTTGATGTTGTTGCCCAGGTAGTTGCCGCCGTCGGTGCCGCAGCCAAGGGTCAGCGAGGGGGGCAGCTG
>JARKPN010000028.1 GCA_029975275.1 Geobacteraceae bacterium
GTCCAGGCCAAGACGCTTGAAGAGATTCTGAAAGAGAAGGGTGTCATCACGGAAGCGGACTACAAGGAAGTCACGAAGAGCAAGCCCATCGACTACAAGCTTGGGAAGGGATTCACCTTCACCTCTGCCGACGAGAAGTTCCAGCTTTCCGTAGGCGGGTTCATGCAGGTCCGCTACAGCTTCTTTGACAACGACGCAACCAATGACGTAAGCCAGTTCAACCTGGCCAAAGGGCGTCTTATCTTTTCCGGTTACGCCTTTACCAAAGACCTCACCTACATGCTGCAGTTCGGTCTTGAGCAGTCCGGCAACGCACGGATGCTGGAGAACGCCTGGCTCAGATACCGTGTCGTAGACGAGCTTCAGCTCACCGGCGGTCAGACCAAGCTGGTTTACAGCCGTCAGAACATGGCTTCCGTCGGCAACCTGCAGTTCGTAGCCGTCTCTCCGGTCACCTCGGCCTTCTCCCCTGGTTATGACCTTGGCGCGGTAGTATCCGGCAAGGTGCTGGGTGACCTCATCAACTACGACCTGAGCGTATCCAACGGCGCGGGCCAGACCTCCACCCGTCAGTCCGCCGGGGCCACCAACAACATGGCTTTTCTGGCACACCTTCAGGTCAACCCGCTCGGTGCGTTCGGCTACTCCGAAGGCGACCCTCAGCTCAGCCAGAAGCCTCTGGTCACCGTAGGTTCCAGCTTCTACCGGAACACCCTGAGGAAGACCGCGGCAGCCACCTTTGAGACCACCAACAACGGCTATGCCGGTGCCAGCGGGTGGCTGGGCTCCAACGCGGCGGTTTTTGGCAGCAACGAGAAGGTAGACATCAACTCCTTCGTCATCGACGCGGCGGCCAAGTGGATGGGAGCCTTCGTCCAGGCCGAATACTTCTGGGGCCAGGCCGACGGAGCGATCACCGACAGCACGCTGCGTGCGCAGGGCTACTATGCCCAGGCAGGGTACTGCATCCTTCCGAAGCGTCTTGAGGCAGCGGTCCGCTACTCCTACCTCGACCCGAACCGCGACAGGGCCAACGACACCCAGACCGAGATCATCGGGGCGGTATCCTACTACTTCAACAACCACAACCTGAAGCTCCAGGCCGACGTGGGCAGCATCCACAGGCAGAACCCGACGAACGGCACCCGCACCGACGACATGCAGTACCGCATGCAGGCTACCGTTGCGTTCTA
>JARKPN010000141.1 GCA_029975275.1 Geobacteraceae bacterium
GAATGACGTTGACGCCTTCATCGGCAAGATCACGGACAGTCAGCTTGACGAGAAGACCACCATCGTTACGGCGGAAACTCTGACCGGATTCCGCCAGTACGAAGTTTCGAGCTGTGTCGATCCGGCCAACTACGACCACGCTCTCGGCGTCAGCATCGCCACCGAGCGCATCAAAGACCGCATCTGGCCAATGCTCGGCTTCGTGCTCCAGTGGGCCGTCAAGGGCTTGAAGGCGGCGTAGGCCATGGGACGAAACGACATGATTGAAGTGGAGGACCTGGAGTTCCGGCGCGAGGCCGGGGCGGCCATCATCGTCGAGTACGACGGCGAGGAGGTCAGCCTTCCCCAAAGCCAGATTGAATGGCCCGAGGACGCGGCCTGCGGCGACCTCATCACCGTCACCATGCCCGAGTGGCTGGCCATGGACCGGGGGCTTATCTAGCCCCCCGTCTCCAACCTGGCCTGTCCCGCGAGGGCCAGGAAATGAGGCGAAGGGGAGAGACGGTGCGGCGTGGTGGGAACACGCTGATGCGCGAGTTGAAAAGCACAGCGCGAACGGCCTCAAGACCTGTGGGGATTTCATCAGCGGGGGAGCGAGGTCCTTGCGACTAGCCCAGCTTCCTGCTTCCCGGCTGAATCAGGCAAAGCCGGTTCGAATCCGGCCACCGTCAAGAAAAATGGAGGAGAGCATGAAAGACCCGGCGAAGAAGCCCAAGCAGAAGAACTTCCAGCGCATCAACTCGGTCAAAATGGGTGGCGGACCCCACGGTGGACGGTGCGCAAAGCACGCCTGCAAGGCCTGCGGGACGGTGCACGGGTTCAGGAAGTGTCCGTTCTGCGGGAAGAGGTAGGCCCATGGTTGTCATTCTCGTCTGCGGTTTCGGGCGCTGTGGATCATCCATGGTCATGCAGATGCTGGCGGCCGGCGGCATGCCGGTGGTTGGCGAGCATCCAGCCTATGAGGACATGGATTGCAATCCGATCACGCTGCCCATGATTCCGCGCCTCGACGGCAAGGCTGTTAAGCTGCTTAATCCGCATCTTGATCCCATCCCGGTTGGGCCAAAATACCGGGCCGTCTGGCTCGACAGAAATCTAATGCAGCAGGCCAGGAGCACGGTCAAATTCCTGCGCGGCGTGGCTGGAATCCCGGTCAAGCCTCGTGACGTCAAACGGATCGCTCGGGCTGGCGAGAAGGACCGCCCCCGTGCGTTGGCGGCGCTACGCCAGGCACTCCACGGTGAGCCGCTGGTGCTGCGGTTTGAAGACATCCTGGCCGATCCGCTGGAGGCAGCGCAGCAGTTGGCCATGATTTGCCATCGGGCGATGGATGTGCAGGCCATGGCGCGCCGTGTTTTGCCGCGTTCGCCCCAATGCCGGCCGGATATGCTGATCGAATCGATGTTGATGGAGGCACGTCCATGACCTACCCACCCAAATCCCTGCGTCAGCAGGCCGCCCACGAACGCGGCACCGTCCAGATCAAGTTGACCTGCGTCGAAATCGCCCTGATGCAGCTTGAGCAGGTCTTTGCCCATGAGCCTGGGGCCATGGATCACCTGCGCAAAATCCGCCGCTGGTCCATGCGCTGCTGGGAGAGCACGGGAGCGCCGGCGCAAAAGCTGGTGGATGGCGTGTGGGTTCCTGACGGCAAAGGAAAGCCGCTTTCCGCCGCCATCCTGCGCCGGGCCGATGTCGAGTCAGCGGCCGTGGATGAGGCTCGTAAGTCGGTCATTGGAAAATGTGCGACCGTGGACACCTGGGCCGCGTGGCTCATCTGCCTGGACGCGCTGATCCATGACGTCATCTGCACGTGGCATCCGGATGGCCTGCGGGCCTGCTGGCGGTATCTGGGTATGACATGGGAGACGCTGACGCGTCGCTTCATGAGCCAGTGCGAGGACCAAGGGAAGGCGGAAGATGACGGCATGGCGATCTATCTGCTGATCGTCGAAAGGAACGGGTGGGCGTGATGATGACCGCCGCTCAGGTAGCCGAAAAGCTTGGCATGCACATCAACACGGTCTACAGGCTGAAGCGGAAGCTTGGAGGGGTCCAGCTTGTTGCCGGCGGACGCCTGATGTTCTCTGAAAAACGGATAAACGAGATTCTGGAGCCATCCAATGCCCTATCCATTGAAGAACGGGAAGTGGAAAGCAACCCGTATGATAAACGGCAAGAGGAAGGAAAAAACGTGTGCAACAAAAAGGGAAGCTCTCACATGGGAAGCCGCCCAAACCGAGGAAGTATGGGACGCACGCCAGACGTGCATAACGTGCTTGGAGTGGTGTAACGCATACCTCTCCTATGCACAGGAGCGCTTTTCAAAAAAGACGTATGAAGAAAAACGCTTCGCCTTCCGCAACTTGATTCGCTTTGTCGAAAAAGACACTCCTGTCGAAGAAATACCCATGAAAAAAATCCTGGACGCTTTGCGAAACAGGGCCAAGTCCAGAAGCGGAAACGCGGCGAACAAGGACAGGAAGAACCTTGCAGCCGCATGGCATTGGGGAAGGAAGTACCTCGCCTTCAACGAGAAAAACCCGTTCTTGGCGGTTGACCGTTTTTCCCACGATGAAAAGGGGCGTTACGTTCCGACGCCGGCCGATTTTGACAAGGCCATGGCAGCCGCTGGCCCTGAGGATCGCGTCTTCCTTCTTACGGCCCTCCATACCGGTGCGCGCCGCGGGGAGCTTTTTCGCCTGACGTGGCCGGACATCGACTTGGCGAATGGGACCATCCGGCTCGGGACACGTAAGACAGCCACCGGGGGAATGGAGTATGCGGCCATCCCCATGACGCCGGAACTTCGGCAGGCCATGGCCGAGCACAGGAGGAAAGGCCCCCGCTCCATGACCGTCTT
Source organism: Geobacteraceae bacterium (assembly GCA_029975275.1). GTDB lineage: Bacteria > Desulfobacterota > Desulfuromonadia > Geobacterales > Geobacteraceae > RPRC01. Next base: position 2,864 of record JARKPN010000141.1, read on the forward strand.
CACCACGGTTGAGGGAGACGACTTCACGAGCCGGCAGCATTACATGGCCAGGCTCTGCAAGCGGGCTTGCGTCAAGCCGTTCGGGTTCCACGCTATCCGGCATCTGTCAGCGGTAATGATGTACCATGCTGGCCAGCCGGTCAGCGTGATTCAAGCCATGCTCAGACACAAGAACGCGGGGACCACGGAACGATACCTGAAGAGGTTGGGCCTGGACCCTGAGAAGCTGCGCAAGGCGGTCGAGGCCGTCTTCTCGAAACCGCAGATTGACCATCTGTCTGAGGTAAAAAAATAGCCCTCCCGGCTGCAACCTGGAGGGCTATGGGAAGGTGATTTACGGCGAAATTTACGGCGTCCGTAGATCAACCTTGGATTTGCTTGGCGTCCCCAAGGGGATTTGAACCCCTGTTACCGGCGTGAAAGGCTGCTGGCCCCTCTGGCTTCCACTCTGAAAATCCAGCAATCACGCCATTTTTATCCCATCATCCCCCATTTCTAAAAACTCTCTTCCACTACCATCTTTACGGCCACATTTACGGGGTATCCTGGAGTCCGCTAAGGCCACGCCACCCCGGATAAGACCTTATCCACGGCCACGGCATCGCCGGCAGCGTCAACCGCCGTCTGCGCCCTGGTGCATGCCCGGTACAGGGCATCCGTCCAGAGAGCAATTTCCGCCGTGAGAGCCCGGAACGATTCCGACGTGTGCGCCACCGGATTCCCGCTGGCATCATCCCAGGTGAAGCCATTGGGGAGGGCCATGCCGCCGGCCAGCTTGGCTTCCAGTCCCGTCATCCAATCCCGGACGGTCTTGTTGACCTTGTAGACATGCCCTTGGCTGTCGGTGAAGGTGCCGAACATGCGGGCGTCGGTCCACCTGTCGAGCATGGCCCTGGCCGTGGCCTTGATCGCCTCCATGTCGTCAGCCGGGGGGGGAACGGCCCTGTCCTGGCATCCCCAGCCAAGAGCGTCCGCCACCGTGACGCCGATCCTGGACAGACCTTCCCCTTGCCCGAGCATCCATTGGTCCAGGTGCCTGGCCGTGGGCGTGCCGGTCGCATCGTAATCCGTCCGGACACGATGCCCGGCAACAGTTTCGACCTGGGTGTTAAGGGGCAGGTCGCCCTGGGACGCCCACCCGTACCGCTCATCCAGCAGGGCCTGCACGAACGCAAGCGCCTGGCCGTGATACGCTGGGTCAGCCAGAAGGTTCAAAACATCCTGGCGAGAATTGATGATCACGGGGAATCCGTTCATATGGCCTCCTTATGAAAGGGTGTAGTAACGATCTATCCGCTTCACGGTGGCGACGAGCGGACTGTTATTCCAATTCGAACTACGTGAGCCGCAATTCGCACTGTTATTCCAATTGCCGCCCAAGATCGCACGGGAGACGCATCAGCCAAATATTCGCGGCGCGAGACGCGTTACGGAGCGTCGTTATGCGGCCAGCGGCTCCGCGACCCCGCGAGCCCCGTAACTCGCACCCAGAGCCAGCGGACCGCTAGCCCAACTCGAACCACGTGAGCCGCAATTCGCACTGTTAGCCCAATCGCCGCCCAAGAGCGCACGGTTGGGCGCTTGGTAGTGCTGACCAGCCACGCCCGAGTCATTGCCATCGAAGGCGTTGACCCAGGCCGCCGAGGACGCGCCGCCGCCGGCCTCCTCGCCCCACTGCCAGAGGTTGCCACAGCAGTCCTCACAGCCGACGTTGCTGATCATGCGCCGGCCGGCCGTGTCGGATTTCCCGCCCGTGGTGCCAGGGTCCGCACTACCAGTGATGTTGGTCCCCTGGTTACTGCCCAGGCTGGCGGCCACGAACTCGGTTTGGGTCAGCATCCGCTTGCCGATCTGGCCGAGCCACTGGCTGAATTTGTACCAATGGAAGGCCGGGCTGCTGGTCCCGTCAGCGCAGGTGGCGTTGTAGGCCGACACGAGCTTGCCGCCGCTGACAGAGGCCAAGTAGATGTCCACCCATTTGCCGAGGCCATCCACGTACACCATGCCCTCGGGGGCGCAGACGGGCCGGAACTTCGCGTCCCACACCGATGCCGGCAGGATGTCCCCGGCCAGGTAGCCGGAAAGCGTGTGGCCGCTGATCGTGCCCACGGCCGCGCACAGGCAGTGGAAGCCGCCGATCTTGCGGGAGGTCGTGGCATCAAAACCGCTGGGGTATGTGGCGTTGGCGGAAACCAGCAACTTCAGCGATCCAGCGTTGATGCAGGCGTAGACGTAGAAATCCTTGCCCGCTCGAGCCGAGGCCACGGTGTAATCGGTGGTGACGCTGTCCCAGGTGGCGGCCAAGGACAGGTCCAGGACCTGCTGCGCGGTCAAGACCAGGTACGTGCCGTTGACATCAACCAGCATCCGGTTCGGGCTCAGGATTATGAGCCTGTCAGCCGCGACCGAAACGGTTTTGGCCGCAAAGCGGATATCCCTGGCGAAGATTCCCGGGACATTGCTGGTGGGCGTCGGCAGGTTGGCTGACGGGACTTTATCGTCCAAGCCCAACGGAGCAACGCCACCAGCTACACCCTTTGCGGAGATGGGGATTGCGCCGACGTCAGCCGAATTCGGGATGCGGGTGGAATACCAAACCCGCACGAGGTTGGCCGTCAGCGTGTGTCCCGTGTCCATCGTCAGCGTGATGGTTTGGCCAGCGATTCCCGAAAGAATCCCGTACTTGGTCCCGTCAGTGCCGCAATCCGCCTTGATGCGCATGCCCGCGGTCAGATTGGCGGCATCATCCGTGCTCACCAAAAAGGTGCTCACGGTGGAATAGGTGGATGCGACCGGCCCCTTCCATATCGTGGCCACCGCGCTTAGCCCGGCCGGGGTGACGGCCCTGAGAGCGTCGGCCCCGGCCACGGCCTCTTCGATGGTGGAGAGCTCCACCAGCCCGGAGGCTGTTTCCGTGGCCGCGCCGGTGGAACTTACGGCCAATCCGTTGAGGTTCTGAAAGAAGGCATTGAGCCACCGCTTGGCGCTGGTCCCGATACCGCCTTCGCCGTTTGCCCGGGGAACAATGTTTTTGGTCGCCATGGAATCTCCTTATCTGGGCTGAATGTCGCCATTGGCATCCAGGTCGAATTCTGCGCTGTAACCAGGGATCACGGCCGGCATCATGTTGCCGTCGTCATCCAGGTCAAAAAAATCCGTCATGCGCGTGGTCAGCCTGACCCAATTGACCGAAGTGTCCGGGGCCTCGCCTACGATGTCGGTGCCGGTGCACCGGTAGGTATTGCCATCGGTGTATGCCGTGATGTCCGGGAAGCTGTACGATGTGCCCGCGTCCCAGGGGGGGGCGGCGCTGTTGGCCTCGGCCGATGTGGCGTAGCCCTGGGCGGCGCTGGCCGCGGCGACGGCGACACCTTTGGCCAATTCCGTGGCGGCGGCGTCGTCATCGCATGCGATCCTGTCAGCTGCGACCTGATCCGCATCAGCTTTTGCCGATGCCGCGCTTTCGGCAGCCTGCTGCGCGGACGCCGTGGCGATTGCCAGGTCTCCGACAGCATCAAGGATGTCCTCGGCCGACATCGGGGTGTCCGTGTTCGTCTCGGTGACCTTGATCGATCTGTCCAGCTGCTCCTGAATCTGCTGCGAGATGCAGACCAGACGGTCCAAGGCGGCTTCATGCGATTCAGCC
>JARKPN010000146.1 GCA_029975275.1 Geobacteraceae bacterium
GAGCAGAATGCCGGGGTGTCAACGTCGCCAACGCCGGATCACGCCTGTTGCGTGGTGAGAACTTCGCGGGGCTGTCTCATCCCACGGGAATGCAAAAAACCGAAGCGTTCCGCGCAGACGATGGCGTGAAGGCGCCACGGATTCAGGTCGGATAAGTCTGTTGGGCCGCATTTTACTGATAGATACATTTACCCGGCATAAAACTCCGTTATTCTTGAACGTCTTGCAATATGCCGTCATCGCGGCTATTATTCTGTTTTACTCGCACTAAAACCCATTCGGTTTTGGTACACTACCCATGAAAAGGAGTGGACATGAAAGTAATCGTAACCGAACAGCTGGCCCATGAAGGACTGTTGATCCTGGAAAAGGATCCCCGCATCGAAGTCGATGTACGGCTTGGGCTCAGTAAGGAGGAGCTGGTTTCCGCAATCGGCGAGTACGACGCCATCGTCACCCGGAGCGCCACCAAGGTCGACCGGGATGTTCTCGAGGCGGGGAAAAAGCTCAAGCTGGTTGCGCGCGCCGGCGTCGGCATCGACAGCGTGGACGTGAAGGTCGCCAGCGAAAAGGGGATCATAGTTCTCAACGCCCCCTTCGGCAACACCAACAGCGTGGCGGAGCACACCCTTGCGCTGCTCCTCTCCCTCTGCCGCAACATCTCCAAGGCCGATGCAAGCCTGAAAAAGGGTGAATGGAAGCGATCGGCCTTCATCGGCTCGGAGCTGAAAGGAAAGATAGCGGGCGTCGTCGGCCTCAGCAAGGTGGGCGGCAGGGTGGCCACCAGGCTGCAGGCGTTCGAGTGCGAGGTCATCGGCTGCGACCCCTATGTTTCCGAAAAGCGCGCCAAGGACCTGGGCATCCGCCTGGTCTCGTTCGACGAGCTGATCAGGACCGCGGACATCATAACCCTGCACATTCCACTGACCGACGAGACCCGCAACATGATCGGCGAAAAGGAAATCGGCCAGATGAAGGACGGGGTGAAGATCATCAATACCGCGCGCGGCGGGGTCGTGAACGAAGAGGCCCTGCTGAACGCCCTGGAGAGCGGCAAGGTGAGCGCCGCCGCCGTGGACGTCTGGACCGAGGAGCCGCCCAAATCGGAGCTGATCAAGAAACTCATCGCCCACGAGCGTGTCCTGTCCATGCCCCACCTGGGCGCCTCCACCAACGAGGCACAGGTCAACGTGGCCGTGGACGTGGCCCGGGAGATCATCCGTTATCTGGACGAGCAGCCGCTGGAAAACGCGGTCAACATCCCCCGCTTCGACATGACCCTGATGGAGCAGATGCGGCCGTTCCTCCGGCTGGTGAACATAATGGGCGATTTCGTGATCCAGCTGCTCGGAACCAACATGAACAAGGTCACCTTCACCTACGAGGGGAACATCGCCGAATACTGCACCACCCCCATCACCGTCTGCGGCCTGGCCGCCCTGCTGAACCGCAAGGTCGAGCAGGACGTGAACATGGTGAACGCCAATCTGGTGGCGGAAAATATGGGGATTGCGGTGGAGGAGATCAAGCTGGTCGACCCCGGTTCCTTCTCCAACACGGTCACCATCACCATAGAGGGACCGAACGAGAAGAGGATCGTCTCCGGCACCCACTTCGAAGGGACCCCGCGCATCGTCCGGCTGCGCGACTACCAGGTGGATTTCGTGCCAGAGGAGCACATGCTCCTGCTGACCTACCAGGACAGGCCCGGCATGATAGGCAAGATCGGCACGATCCTGGGTCAGCACGACATAAACATCGCCGCCATGAACCTGGGAAGGCGGGAGAAAAAGGGAGAGGCGATGGTCATCCTTTCCGTCGATTCGCCGGTCACCGCCTCTGTAATGGAAAAGATCCGCGAGGCCACCGACGCGACCTTCAGCAAGGCGCTGCGCATGGTGACCGCACGGGAAAGCAAGTAGTTTCTGTCCGGCAAGGGTGCTTTTCCGCCCTGGCTGTGTCAATCAGCGGGCTTGCTTGTGCGGCGTACTTCGTGTACGCCTCCGCACAACCCCTTGATTTTGTCAGCCTTCGCTGTCAACTTTTGCGTCAAAAGTTTCTTGCCATGACAAAAAATCCCCGCTTTCCGAATCAGAAACCAACTAGTATTTCTTGATCAAGTAGCACAAAAAAGCGGGAGCTGAATCGACTCCGCTCCCGCTTTTGCATCAACCCTCCTATGCCAGGCTCTCCAGGCTGGCGGTGACCGCGCCGGCCGTCACCATTTCCCTGATGGCGCCCTCCGCGTCGCCGGGCATCAGATCGACTCCCCGTACGGCGTCCAGCAGCAAGGTTACCCGCAATCCCCTCCGGAGTGCGTCGAGCACCGTATACTTCACGCAATAATCCGTTGCCAACCCACCAACGTAGAGATGCTGCACTCCCATTTCACGCAGACACTCCTGAAAATCCCTGCCGTCTGCGGCAACCCCGTCGAAAGTGGAGAACCCGTCCTCCGCGGCCTCTGTCCCCTTCGAGATCACGATCGCGTCCGACGGAAGCCGGAGGTCGGGATGGAAACGGGCGCCCAGGCTCCCCTGGACGCAATGCACCGGCCATATCCCCCCCCCGTCCCTGAAGTGATGGGACTCTTCCGGGTGCCAGTCGCGGGAGGCGAACACGGGCAATCCCATTCTGACGAACAGCTCTATATACCGGTTCAACACCGGAAC
>JARKPN010000149.1 GCA_029975275.1 Geobacteraceae bacterium
ACTCTCGGCGCGGCGCTGCGTCTGGAAACGGGGACCCGAGTGCTCGACCTCGGCAGCGGTTCGGGGGAAATGCTGTGCACCTGGGCACACGATTACGGAGTCATCGGCACCGGCATCGACATGAGCCAGTTGTTCACCGAGCAAGCGAAACTCCGCGCTGAAGAACTCGGTGTCGCCGATCAAGTCAAGTTCATCCATGGCGATGCTGCCGGCTTCGTCTCTGACGAGAAGGCCGGTGTGGCAGCCTGTCTCGGCGCCACGTGGATCGCTGGGGGAGTCGTCGGCACCATCGAGCTTCTGGCGCAGAGCCTCCGCCCCGGAGGGATCATCCTCATCGGCGAGCCCTACTGGCGGCAGTTACCGCCGACGGAAGATGTTGCCAGGGGGTGTCTTGCCGGCTCAATCTCCGACTTTCTCCTGCTTCCGGAACTTCTCGCGTCTTTCGGCCACCTCGGCTACGACGTCGTGGAAATGGTTTTGGCAGACCAGGACAGCTGGGACAGATACGAGGCGTCCAAGTGGCTCACCATGCGCCGATGGCTTGAAGCCAATCCCGACGACGAGTTCGCGAAAGATGTTCGAGCCAAACTGACCTCGGAACCCGGGCGCTACGCCGCTTACACGCGTGAATACCTGGGCTGGGGCGTGTTCGCGCTGATGACGCGGTGATGAGGGGATTACCGGGCGACTCAGAAAGTGGGGAAAATCCAATCATGCCTGACAACTCATTCAAGCCGACGCTGCTTTGCGGCGCGGCTTAATTCAGGCGTTATCCTGACATGACGAGAGGAGTTATTCCATGGGTCTTTTCAAAATCAAGAATCCTGTTGAATATAGTTTCATTCAATGGATGAATAATTTCCCGGATTCGGGCCATTGTGGAGGGATAAGGGGACAGGCACCAAATTTAGAGAGTAAGAGTTTATGAATAACAATATCAACATCATTTGGGACATAGGTAACGTTTTATATCCGTATTCTCGTGTTACTGAGGAATATTATACCCTCTGTCACAACGCCCATATCGAAGTTGCCTTAGAAGTCTTTCCGATGTTATCTGCGGAGGAAGCGCAGTATCTTGTGGAGGAATGTTATCAAACATTTCATGACTGCTATGGCGCTTTTATTCCGGTGATCATGCATTACGGACTCGATTTAGAAGAGACGCGGCTTCGTCTGTTCAAAAAACACTACGCCGTGCTTTACGAATTGCTGACGAAACATTGCCCCGATATTTTCGGCGACACGACAGATTTGGTTGATGCTTTTCGTGGAATTAGTGGGTGCGTTAAGCACGGCATTTTATCACAATGCTGTATGGAGAGCTTTGGCATACCCGCGCTTGATAAATTAGGCATATTGCCTTTCTTTGAGCCGAAAGCAATTATAGGACTAGATCAAGTTGACTTCGTCAAAAAGGCGGAAAGTACAAAGCCGCTCAGGGTTGCTTTGGAGCTTATGGATGCCGATCCAGAACATACCTATTTTGTCGAAGATACCCTGTCTAATTTAGAACGAGCGTCGGAAATAAAAGGTCTTCGCTGCATATATATAAACCACGGAAAACCGCTTGATAAATTACCCTCCTTCGTTTCGAACCAGTTTAGAGAGCCCACAGACTTCTTACGCTCTTTAAAAGAAATATGCGTAAGGTTCCCTGTCAAGTAGACAGTTTGAAAGTATAGTTTCAAGACAGGGAGAGGCGGTAGGGTCAACCCTTGATATAGGATACAAAACCCAGCCCAGTCAGCTCCCGACCGTTATGCGCAAAGCCGAGAGTCTTCGAAGACCGAGCAGAAAAGAAGCGGGACGTGAAGAGGCTCATTTCGTCCTGCTCAAACTTCAAGAGGCCGTAGGTGCGTAATTTGCCATAGACGGCCTGCGGAGGAGAACCAATGGCAGTCGACACGGTACCCGCTGGGTTTCCGGCCATCCCCATTTTTACAACTTTGAAGGGTGACGAGCTCTATGGCTTCTTGGAGCAGGTATTCGAGGCGCGGCTTCTGGACCGGCACAGCGCCCCTGATGGCGGTCCAGCGTATATGACCATCCGGATCGGCGATTCGGTCATATCCGTCATGCGGCCCCTTGAGGACCGGCCAACCCGCAGCGCGCTCGACATTTGAAAATGTGCGATAATTTGCGATAATTTTCATTACAGGGGGGCTCGGGCGAAATTATGTGGCGGGCCTGACAAAGATGTTTTGATTCCGAACCCAGCCATTTCGCCGCTCCATACTTCGTTGCATACAGTTATTGCCCCCTTGAGAAAGGGGAATCGAATATGGCAAAAACGGTCGGGTCTCAATCATATGAAGAGCGTGCATTCTCATTCCTGCCTCTTAATTCCCGCGAAGTAAAGCCTCGAATACAGGGCATAACCGAAATACGCGGCCCTTACTATACGCCCATGGGGAAACGGTACCTGGAAGACATCCTGGAAACGATGGGAGCATACATCGATATCCTGAAGTTTGCCGGGGGATCTTTCAGCCTGATGCCCCGGCCGGTCGTCAGAGAGCTGGTGGACCTCTGCCACCGTCATGATGTCAAGGTCGATACCGGCGGCTTTATCGAACATGTCCTCACTCTGGGTCCGAAGGCCGTCGATGCATACATCGAGGAGTGCAAACGCCTCGGATTCGACATTATCGAAATCTCCAGCGGCTTTATCAGTGTCCCGGCCGACGATCTGATCAGGTTGACGGAAAAGGTCACGAAGGCCGGACTCCTGGTCAAGGCAGAGGTGGGAATCCAGTTCGGTGCGGGTGGCGCCAGCGCTGTGGAGGAGTTGGAGTCGGAGGGGACGAGTGATCCGGACTGGGCGATAGTGCGGGCGAAACGACATCTCGATGCCGGCGCGTACATGATCATGATCGAATCGGAAGGTATCACCGAGTGTGTTCGTTCCTGGCGTACCGACGTAATCTGCAAGATCATCCGCGAACTCGGTATCGGGAAGACCATGTTCGAGGCAGCCGATCCGGCCGTATTCGGCTGGTACATCAAGAATTACGGTCCCGAGGTGAACCTGTTCGTAGACCACAGCCAGATTATCCTGCTGGAGTGCCTGCGTTCGGGTATCTGGGGAACAAAAGATGTATGGGGCCGTATACTGACATACAAAGCCTGACATCCTTCTTCCCCCTGCATGAGGATGGTTTTTCCGTTTGTGTCATGGTTACAATTCTCGGTCCTTTCCAGTTCCCTGGGCATGCACGTTCAGTTACCCTAAGCCAACCATCAGACGCCCCCTCCGTTGCAGGCGGTTCCATTAACGATAAAATGTATACACTATGTTCGGGGTTACCGGCATGGCGGACGGAATACGGGAGAGACAGGTTCCGAAGACGGAATTGGTCGTCAAAAGTGTCTATTTACATGTGGATATTTAACTGGAAAACGCCATCAGGAAGGAGACGGAAAAACTTCGACCAGGTAAAAATCGTGAAAGGAGCAAGAGCATGTCCACGGAAAGGCTTATTGTCGTCGGCGGAGATGCGGCTGGAATGAGCGCCGCGGCCCAGGCGAAACGCCGCAATCCCGGATTGGAAGTCGTCGTCTTCGAGAGAGGACCGCACACATCCTACTCGGCCTGAGGAATACCTTACTATGTCGGCCGTGTTGTCGACAGTGAAGACGCTCTGGTTATCCGGACTCCTGAAAGGTTCCAGCGGGAGGGGATCGACGTCCGCATCCGCCACGAGGTGGAAGAAATCGATTCCCCACGGGGAAGGGTCCGGGTCCGGGACCTGCAGAACAACCGGGTCGTTTGGGAATCCTATGACCAGCTCCTCCTCGCTACCGGCGCCGTGCCTGTCTGCCCGGACCTTCCCGGCGCCGACGCCGTCGAAATCTGCGGAGTAAACACCCTGCAAAGCGGAATCGAGCTGCGCCGGATCCTGGACGACAGGAACCCGAAAAACGGGATTGTCGTCGGTGGCGGCTACATCGGTCTGGAGATGGCTGAAGCCCTGGTCAGGCGGGGCATGGCGGTGTCGCTGGTAAGCAGATCCCCCGAGGTGATGAAAACCCTCGATCCGGATATGGGGCACCTGGTCTCGCAGGCGCTGCGGGATTTCGGTGTTACCCTGTATCTTGAGGAAACCCTCATCGGGTTCGAGACAAAATCTGGAAAAATCACGGGGGTGGTGACCGATAGAAGGAGCCTGCCGGCAGACATCGTGATTCTTGGCCTTGGCGTACGCCCCAACACGGAGCTCGCTGCGGCAGCCGGCATTCCGCTCGGGGAGCGTCGTTCGATCCGGGTGAACGAGCTGATGCAGACCTTCGTCGCCGGCATCTGGGCTGCGGGGGATTGCGCGGAAACGTTTCACCTGGTAAGCCGCAAGCCCTACTATCTTGCCCTCGGCACGATCGCCAATCGCCAGGGGCGGGTAGCGGGAGTCAACCTCGGAGGCGGATCCGCGACTTTTCCCGGGGTGGTTGGAACCGCCGTTACGAAAATCTGCGAGGTGGAGGTGGCCCGTACCGGCCTTCAGGAAAGCGAACTGAGGGAGCTGGGGATTGAGTGGGCAAGCGCCGTGATCAGGAGCCGGACCAAGGCGGGATACTTGCCCGGCGCAGGGAAAATTACCGTCAAGGTGCTTGCGGAAAAAGGAAGCGGTCGCCTGCTGGGAGGCCAGATCGTCGGTATGGAAGGTTCCGCCAAGCGGATAGATACGCTCGCTACGGCGCTTCATGCGGGGTTTACCGTTGAGGAGATGATCAATCTCGACGTGGGCTATGCTCCTCCTTTTTCGCCGGTCTGGGATCCGGTCGTTATCGCCGCCCGCGAGGCGGCGAAACTGGTTTGACCCTTTGGAAAGTGGAAGCGTGCCTGAAGCCGGCAGTTGGGAGGGCGCGGGTTTTGCCGTCCGTATTGGGCCTGAGGCGGTTTCAGAAAGACACCGATAGTACCTCTGCGGAAACCGGAGCGCTCCCCGGCGCAAAGGAACGTCACATGGATAGAGCCGGACATGCCCTGCTTTTTGCCGTTGCCATGGAGATTGCCGTTCTCTGCGCCACGATATGCCCCCTCTATGCCCTGGATGAGGCTGCATCGGCGGGTGAGGGTTCACAGGTCGACGCGGTGATCGCCTATCTGGAGGAACGCGCACCCGAGCAATCTGCAATGCCCGTTGCCGCGTCGACAGAGTTAGCGCGGGGAGATTTCCGGCGGGGCATTAAGCTTTTCACGGGGATCATTTCTTTACAGAAGGGTGGAGCGCCATGCTATGCCTGCCACACGGTCAGCGGAATCGCCCCGCTCGGCGGAGGTTCTCTCGGTCCGGATCTGACCGGAATCTACGCCCGATTCGGCGCCACCGGACTGCCGCCGGTTCTGGCCACACTCCCGTTTCCCACCATGCAGCCGATCTATCGGACACGGCTTCTGACCTCCCGGGAGCAGAGGGACCTGGTCGCCTTCTTTAGTGCCGTGGCTGGCCGTACGCCGGTCGATTGCCCATCGCGTATGGTCGTGCCGGCGGTTGCGGGGTTCCTGCTGCTGTTCGCGGTGGTCGGTGTGGTCTGGCGCAGGCGCCTCAGGAGCGTCCGCCGGGCCCTGGTCGAAGAAATGACGCGGCAGGGAGGTGTTGACGGATGAGCTGGATCAGGGACATCTTCAAACCAAAGGCGCGCCTCTGGGAGGACTTCTACCGCAATCGATGGCAGCATGACCGGGCGGTCCGGAGCACCCACGGCGTCAACTGCACCGGCGGCTGCTCCTGGATGGTCTATGTCAAGGAGGGGATCATCGTCTGGGAGATGCAGGCGACCGATTACCCCCCTCTCGACCCGAGCCTTCCCCAGTACGAGCCGCGCGGCTGCCAGAGGGGAATCTCCTTTTCCTGGTACATTTACAGCCCTCTGCGGATCAAATATCCCTATATACGGGGAGCGCTTCTCGACCTCTGGAGGAAGGCACGCGGGGAGTACGCCGATCCCGTAGAAGCGTGGCAGGCTGTCGTGGCGGACGAGGCAGGGCGCCACGGCTACCAGCAGGCGCGTGGAAAGGGGGGCTTCCGCCGCATCGGCTGGGACGAGGCCCTGGAGATTGTCGCCGCGGCCAACCTCTCTACGGTCAAACGGTATGGTTCCGACCGGGTGGTGGGCTTTTCGCCCATTCCCGCCATGTCCATGTGCAGCTATGCCGCGGGCACCCGTTACCTGTCGCTGCTGGGAGGAGTGATCCTCAGCTTCTACGACTGGTATGCCGACTTCCCGCCCGCATCGCCGGAAACGTGGGGCGAGAAGACCGACGTGGCTGAAAGCGCGGACTGGTACAACAGCAAGCTGATGGTGGTGATGGGCACCAACCTGAATATGACCCGCACCCCCGACGTCCACTTTGCCGCTGAGGCACGCATGAACGGGAGCCGCCTGGTCGTGCTCTCTCCCGACTTCAGTCAGGTTTCCCGATACGCGGACTGGTGGCTGCCGGTTGCCGCGGGGCACGACGGCGCCTTCTGGATGGCGGTGAACCATGTCCTTCTGAAGGAATTCCACGCCGACAGGCAGATTCCCTATTTTACCGACTATCTCCACCGCTATGCCGATGCCCCCTTCCTGGTCGAGCTGGAAAAAGGTCCGGAGGGGTTTGCCCCCGGACGGTTTCTCCGGGCGGCCCGTCTCTCGCGCTACCGGGATGCGGAAAACGGGGAGTGGAAATTCCTCGTTTTCGATGAAACGAGCGGGGAGGCGCGAATGCCGAAGGGAAGCATCGGCTTTCGCTGGCAGGACCGGGAAGGGGAATGGAACCTGGAACTGAAGGATGGCCTTGACGGCACGGAGATCACGCCGTTCCTCTCCCTGCTGGGGCACCGGGATGACGTGCTTGAGGTCCTATTCCCGGACTACACCGGTGATAGGACCGTCCGGCGCGGCGTGCCGGTCAGGTACTTGGAAACGGAACAGGGGAAAGTGCCGGTGACCACGGTATTCGACCTTCTCATGGCGCACTGCGGGGTCGGCCGGGAGCTTGCCGGTGACTATCCGGCCGGCTACGATGACGCGGACGCGCCCTTCACCCCCGCCTGGCAGGAACGGTATACCGGGATTGGGCGGGAGACGGTGGTACGGTTTGCACGCGAATGGGCGGAGACCGCCGAGCGGACCCATGGGAAATGCACCATCATGGTCGGTTCGGGTACGAATCACTGGTATCACGGCAACCTGACCTATCGCGCCGGTATCACGGCCCTGATCCTGTGCGGCTGCGTCGGCGTAAACGGCGGTGGACTCAACCATTATACCGGACAGGAAAAGGTTCACCCCGAGTCGTCCTGGGCAACCCTTGCCTTTGCGCATGACTGGCATTCCGTCCCGCGTCTGCAGAACACCCCGTCCTTCCACTATGTCCATTCCGACCAGTGGCGCTATGACCGGGGAATCAGGGAAACCGTGGACCGGGGAAAGAACGGCCCTGCAGGGGAACATCCCATCGAGCTTCAGTCCGCCTCGGTCAGGATGGGATGGCTCCCGTTCTACCCCCAGTTCGACCGCAGCCCGGCGGACCTGGTGCGGGCTGCCGTGCAGGCGGGGGCGGAGAGCGAAGAGGATATCATTCTCTGGGTAACGAAGGAACTGGAGGAAAAGCGCCTCCGCTTCGCCATCGAGGACCCGGACGCGCCGGAGAACTGGCCGCGGGTCTGGCTTATCTGGCGGGGGAATGCCCTCCTTTCCAGCGCCAAGGGGCACGAGTATTTCCTCAAACATTATCTCGGCACGCACCACAGCTCAATTGCCGAAGAAACGTACGGCGGTTCTCCTGAAGGAGTTGGCCGGAATCCGGGGCCGACGGGCAAGCTCGACCTGGTGGTGGACGTCAACTTCCGCATGGACACTTCGGCCCTGTACTCCGACCTGATCCTCCCGGCGGCCACCTGGTATGAGAAGAACGACCTGAACACCACCGACCTCCATTCCTTCATCCATCCACTTTCGGCGGCGGTCCCGCCATGCTGGGAATCCCGCGACGACTGGGAGATCTTCAAGGCCATCGCTGAAAAGACCTCGGCCCTGGCCCGCGTCCATTTCCCTGAGCCGTTCCGCGAGGTGGTCGCCGCTCCGCTCCTGCACGACACTCCGGACGAGATCTCTCGGGGTGACGTTCAAGCGTGGTTCAAGGGAGAGTGCGCCGCGATCCCCGGCCGCTCCATGCCACGGTTCACGGTGGTAAGGCGCGATTATGCAAAACTCCATGAATGTTTCGCGTCTCTCGGCCCCGGTCTGCGGGAAGGGATGGCCGAGAAGGGGATTCACTGGTCGACCGCAGGACTTTACGACGAATTTTGCGCCCGCGCGCCAATGAGGGAATGGAAAGGCGGGAAGCTGCCCTCCCTGGAAAATGCGGTTGACGCCGCCAACATGATTCTCCATTTCGCTCCTGAGACCAACGGTGAGGCCGCTCACCTCGCATTCGAGGCACTGGAAAGAAAGGTCGGCCTGCCGCTCTCCGACCTTTCCTCCGACACACGCGCAGTACGTCACGATTTCAGCGATCTGGTGGCGCAGCCGCGCAGGGTTCTCACCTCGCCCCTATGGTCCGGCATCACCAACAATGGTCGACCGTACGCCGCCTTTACCCAGAACATTGAACGGCTCATCCCATGGCGCACCCTGACCGGGCGGCAGCACTTCTACATAGACCACCAGTGGTACCTGGCATTCGGCGAGCAGCTTCCCACCTTCAAGGGGAAGATCGGACCCGGCGATTTCGGCGGCCTCACCAGGAGCGGTTCGGCCGGTGGGGCACTGATGCTTAACTGCCTCACCCCCCACGGCAAGTGGCACATGCACACCACCTATTACGACAACCACCGGATGCTGACCCTGTCGCGGGGGATCGAGCCGTTCTGGCTGAATGACCGGGATGCGGACGGCATAGGGGTGATGGACAACGACTGGGTTGAGGTCTACAACGACCACGGAGTGGTGGTGACTCGGGCCGCGGTCAGCGCCAGGATACCGCGCGGCATCGGCATCTATTACCACGCCCCGGAGCGGACCATCGGCGTCCCCAGATCGCCGCTGCGCGGCAACCTGCGGTCCGGAGGCCACAACAGCCTGACCCGCGCCCGGCTGAAACCGGTCCTCATGGCCGGCGGCTATGCCCAGATCTGTTTCGCCTTCAACGCCTGGGGGCCGCCCGGAAGCGACCGGGACACGTACGTCTACGTCCACAAACTGGAGGGGAAACCCCGCTACTGAGGAGAAAGAAGATGAAGGTACGCGCCCAGACCTCCATGGTCTTTCATCTGGACAAATGCATCGGCTGTCACACCTGCAGCATCGCCTGCAAGAATATCTGGACAGACCGGCCGGGCTGCGACTACATGTGGTGGAACAACGTGGAGACCAAGCCCGGAACCGGTTACCCGACCCTCTGGGAGGATCAGGAAAAATACCGGGGAGGGTGGGAACTGCGGGGAGAACGGGTCCGCCTGCGGTTGCACGGCCGCGCGAAGGGGCTTGCCAATATCTTCTACAACCCTTTCCTTCCCTCCCTGGACGAATACTACGAGCCGTGGAGCTACCGGTACGACGACCTGACCAACGCTCCTCCGGGAAAAGACCAGCCGGTGGCGCGGCCGGTCTCCATGATCACCGGAGGGGAAACGAAGATCGAGGCGGGACCCAACTGGGACGACGACCTGGGAGGCTCCGGCATTTACGCCGCCGGCGACGTCAATCTCGCGGCGCTTACGGAGGGGGAGAGACAGCAGCTCTTTTCCCTGGAGCGGCTGGTCTTTTTCCACCTGCCGCGCATCTGCAACCACTGCCTCAACCCGGGGTGCGCCGCCGCCTGCCCGACAGGCGCGATCTACAAGAGGGGTGAGGACGGAATAGTGCTCGTAAGCCAGGAGAAATGCCGGGCCTGGCGGATGTGCGTTTCCGGCTGTCCTTATAAGAAGGTCTACTACAACTGGGGGACAGGAAAATCAGAAAAGTGCATCCTCTGTTATCCTCGCCAGGAAACGGGCCAGGCTCCGGCCTGCTTCCACTCCTGCGTCGGTCGGATCCGCTACCTTGGAATCCTCCTGTACGACGCGGACCGGATTCGGGAGATGGCGGCCCGACCCGACCATGAACTGGTTGAAGCCCAATTGAGGCTGATCCTCGATCCGTCCAACAGGGAGGTCCTCGCAAAGGCCCGGGAGGATGGTGTCCATGAGGCCATTCTTGAGGCGGCCCGAAGATCGCCGGTATACCGGTTCGTCAAGGAGTGGCGGCTGGCGCTCCCGCTCCACCCCGGATTCCGGACCCTTCCCATGCTGTTCTATGTTCCACCGCTGCTTCCTGTGGTTGCCACCGTGGAGCGGGACAAGTACGACCTCGACGGAGATCCGTTCGGTGATCCGGCAACGGGACGGCTCCCCATCCGATATTTCGCCGCCCTCCTCGCCGCCGGCAACGAGGAGCCCGTGAAGGCCGCGTATCGGAAGCTGCTTGCCGTTCGCCTCCACAGGCGAAGTGAGACGGTAGGCGACGTGGCCCCGGAGGTTTTGGAGAGGGCCCTGGCAACAGCAGGCTCCTGCATGGGGGAGGCGGAGGATATTTACCGTCTCACCACCCTCGCCGGATTCCGGGAGCGACATGTCGTGCCCCCATTCATGCGGGAGATGGCCATCGAAGCCGCGGCCGATCCGCAGAAACGGAAGGGAGAGACGGGTACCGGTTTCAGCCGGCCGCCAAAACGGGGATGGTGAAGGGGGTTTGCTACGCACACATGGAGTTAAGACAATGAAAGAATACGGCCTCTTTGCTGAGATACTAGACTATCCAGCGCCACAATTGGCCTCGCGAATAGAGGAGCTTCTCCACCGTGTCTCCAGTTGCGACAGGAAGACGGGGGAGTACCTGGAGCAGTTTCGCGAGTTCGTCGCGACGACCGCTCCGGCAATGCTCGAAGAGCTTTATACCGCCACGTTCGACCTGCAGCCGCTCTGTTACCCGTACGTGGGATACCAGCTGTTCGGCGATGAGTGCCGGCGGG
Organism: Geobacteraceae bacterium; assembly: GCA_029975275.1. GTDB lineage: Bacteria > Desulfobacterota > Desulfuromonadia > Geobacterales > Geobacteraceae > RPRC01. Next base: position 11,000 of record JARKPN010000149.1, read on the forward strand.
TCATGTTCATGGCCGGACTTCGGGAGCACTATCGGGCCTGCGGGTTCGAGGCCGGAGACGAACTGCCCGATCAGCTCTGCGTCATCCTCCGTTTTCTCGCCGGTCGGAAACCTGAGGCAGTGGAACGGGAACTGGTCTCTGATTGCCTCATCCCCTCGCTGGAGAAGATGATAACGGGATTCTCCACCGCGGACAACCCGTATCGTCAGCCGCTCCGGGCCCTTCTCCGGTTTCTTGCGGGAACGTCCGGCGATGGAGAACCAACGAAGAAGGGAGAACCATGGACGACAGTATCCTGTTCGTAATGTTCCCGTATTGTGCGGTAATCCTGGCTGTCATTGGCGGGGTCTATCGGTATTACGCGGACCGCTTCTCATACTCCAGCCTTTCTTCCCAACTGCTGGAGAACCGGACGCTTTTCTGGGGAGCCATTCCCTGGCACTATGGGATCGTACCCGTTCTTCTCGCCCATCTCGCCGCTCTGATCGTACCGGGCTGGTGGGGGGTGCTCCTCGGCGATCCGATCCGTCTCGCGGTCCTTGAACTTGCGGGTATGTCGCTGGGTTTTATGGCCCTGGCAGGTATTGTCATCCTCATCGCCCGGCGTCTGCTTCATCCCCGGGTCCGTGCGGTAACCTCGGTCATGGACTGGCTTCTGACGGCGCTCCTTCTCCTGCAGGTGTCGCTGGGCGTGCATATAGCGTTTACTTACCGCTGGGGCTCCCTGTGGTATCACCATACCGCCGTCCCGTGGCTGCGTTCACTGGCCACGCTTCTCCCCGATGCCGCCCCGATCGTCCACCTGCCGGCGGCAGTCCGGGCTCACATGGTCATCGGTTTCGTCATCATCCTTCTTTTCCCTTTTACCAGGCTGGCGCATGTCTTCAGTTTTCCCCTTCGCTATCTGTGGCGCCCCTGGCAGATTGTGCTATGGAACCGGCGGTTTCACCCGAGACGGCAGAAGGGCCGGGCCGGCAACGGTAACCATGAACCTGCTCCGTAAAGAACGGCGATTCAATCAAATATGACCATGAACCGTATGACAATGAACCGATTGTACGTTATGACGTATAACATCAACCGGCAAACTTCCCCATCTAATACACTATAAGCTGTATAATCAACATTAAGAACTACCCCAAGTTCAAGAGGCAAAAGAGAAATACAGCAGAAATCATGTGTGGCGCACTTGCCGATAGTGGGGTGATGACAATGAGAATCCTGATAATTTCCCTTGTTTTGCTGATTTCCGGCTGTGCCGTGTACAAACCGGTTCCTACGGGCCTTGCAAATATCGGAAAGGACATCGATCTGCCTGGGATGACACGGGAAGAGATCTACGTAAAATCAAGGGAATGGATTGAGCGGCACCTGTATTCGAAGGGACAGATCATTGAAGTTGCCGACAAGAATGCAGGCCTTATTGTGGCAAATGGTTTTATCGGGTATCCAACGACAGGAAAACTGGAGGAAATGGACAAAGTCCAATATACGATTTCCTTCACCATGCAGGCAGATATAAGGGATCAGAAGGTAGCAATCCTTTTCAGGGACCTTATGATCGATGTACCGAAATCTTATTTCCGCCATCACCGGATACCGGCATGGATGTTTGACGAGTATTATGGCGGGTACTCGGTCCCTGTTACTGAAAAAGGCGATTATGAAGCGGCGCGGAGAGGGTTGCTCGAGATTGTAGGCAGACTGGAGGCATACCTGAAACGAAATCCCGGCGCGGTCAGTAGTCCACGCCCGGCTGGGGTTCCACCCCTTTCCGGTAGGCGTGCTTGATCTCGCGTACCTCGCTGACCGTATCCGCCAGCTCGATGACGCGGGGGTTGGCGTCGCGGCCGGTGAGCACCAGGTGCATCAGCGGCGGACGCCGCTCCAGGATATCCAGGACCTGCTCCAGGTCCACCAGACCGAGCTTCAGGGCATTGTTGATCTCGTCCAGTATCATCAGGTCGTACCTGCCGGAGGCCATTTTCTCGCGGACCAGGTCCAGGGCGTCCTGGGCGTTTGCCCGGTGTTCGACCCACGGGTAGGGGTTGCCCTGGATGCCGCAGAACCCCTTGCCGGTGGAATGCAGCTCCACGTCGTTCCCCAGCAGCCTGATGCCGTCCCACTCCCCGGCGTACAGGTCCCCCTTCATGAACTGGACGATGCAGACCTTCATGCCGTGGCCGCGGGCCCGTACCGCCATCCCCAGGGCCGAGGTGGTCTTTCCCTTGCCGTTGCCCGTGATCACGATTACCAGCCCCTTCCGTTCCTTTGGTTCGAACCGTTCGATCCTGTCCGGCGGAGTTCCCCGTTTATCCATAGCAGCAATCCTCACTCCCGCGAACGCCGTCCGCGGCGTGCTCTACTCATCTCCCCGTTTCCTTGCCTCCCTCATGAACCGGTAGCCCAACCCCCGCACGGTCTGGAAGTGGACCGGGTGAGACGGGTCCGGTTCGAAGTACCTCCTCAGGCGGACGATGAAGTTGTCCAGGGTCCTGGTCTCAGTGTTGGACGAGTATCCCCACACGGTCTCCAGCAGGACCGCCCGGGGCAGGGCTCGACCCTCGTTCTGGAAGAAGTAGGCCAGCATCTTGACCTCCAGGTCGGTCAGGTCGATCTCCCCCTGACCGGTCCTGGCCCGGTAGGAAAGAAGAAACACCTCGTTGTCCCCGAACCGGTATCCCTCCTCCACCGGTTCGGGCCGGTACCAGGAAGAGCGGCGCAGCATGCCGTTGACCCTGAGGAGGAACTCCTTCAGATTGAACGGTTTCATCAGATAATCGTCCGCGCCTGCCGCCAGGCCCGTGACCCGGTCTCCCTCCCCGGAGCGGGCCGACAGGATCAGGATCGGCACCCGCGGGTCAAGCCTCCTGATCTCGCCGCAGACGGTGAAACCGTCGATCCCCGGCAGCATGATGTCCAGTATGATCAGGGAGAACCGATCGTACTCCAGCCGCTGGAGCGCCTCTTCGCCGCTCTCCAGGTGACTCACCCGGTACCCTTCCTGTTCAAGGTTGAAGCAGATGCCCCGGGCCAGGTGCATCTCGTCCTCGATCAGCAGTATGTGGGGTCGTTCGTCGGTCATGGTCGCTCCGCAAGGGGGAGGGAGATGTGAAAGGTGCAGCCCCTGCCGTGTCCTTTGCTGGTCACCCGGATCCTGCCGCCGTGGCCGGTGATCACGGATTTCACTATATAGAGGCCGAGCCCGGTCCCCCGGATGTTCTCCCCGTGACCCCGCACCCGATAGAACATCCGGAACACCTTGCTAAGGTGTCCCGGCTCGATGCCCTTTCCCTTGTCCTGGAAGCTAAGTATACATCTCCTCCCCTGCCGCGACAGGCCCACGTGTATCTCCGGCGATGCCGGACTGTAGAGCACGGCGTTCTCGTAGAGGTTTCTCAACGCGGTTTCCATGTCTTCCGGGTTGAAAGAGACCGCCAGGTTTCCCTCGATATCCAGGGTAATGCTCCCGCCTTCCGGGAGCTTCGCCCGTTTCCCTTCCATGAAGGCGGTGACGAAGGCCGAGAAGTCCTGGACCCCCTGCTGGGCCGGCCGGAGCCGGTGCTCAAGTTTCGCCGCCATGAGGAGGTTGCTGATCAGGTTGTTCAACCGGTCCGTGTCCGCAAGCATGGTGTCGAGGAACTGTTCGGTCTTTTCCGGCGGCAGGGGGCGCAGCCTCATGGTTTCCAGGTGGAGCTGAATGGACGCCAGAGGCGACTTCAGTTCATGGGTGACCTGGGAGATGGTGTCCTTCTGCCGGCGGTACAGGTCGTACTGGCGCTTCCAGTAGAGAAAAATGATGTAGACGCCGGCAAGGACCGCGAACAGCAGTATCAGGCCACCTGCCAGGGTCGGCCAGTTGAAGCTTTCCCGCACCAGCTCCGGCCGGTAGCGGAGTGCCAGGTCGTGGAATTCGCGGTTGCTGCCGATGAACCAGTAGATCCAGAAGAACACCAGCAGACCCCATACCAGCTGGATGCCGATAAAGGCTATCAGGGGGTGGAACAGCCGTCTGAGCCATTTTTTCATAGAGTAGCCTGTGGAGGGATTTATGATCCCAGGTTTTACATTACTATTACACAACCGGCCCCTGTTTTCCAGTATGCTGTCCTCATGAAAAACAGGGACCAGCGCCTGACAGGGGAAGGTACGACGATGCAATCTTTGCGTATTGGTGAATATACGGTGGCATACCCGCTGATCCAGGGGGGTATGGGGGTGAGGATATCCGGCGGCTCGCTGGCCGGACACGTGGCCCGTTGCGGTGGCGTCGGTCTGGTGGCCGCGGCCGGCATCGCCATGAACAGCCCCCTCTACAAGGGAAACAACTACATGCAGGCCGATCCGGCCGCGCTGAAGGAAGAACTGCGCAAGGCGTACGAGATCGCCCCCAACGGGGTCATCGGCGTCAACCTGATGGTGGCGCTGTCCGATTTCGAGGCACTGGTGGCAGCCTCCCTGGAAGGGGGGGCCAAGGTCATCGTCTGCGGTGCCGGCCTTCCCATGACCCTGCCGGAGCTTACCGCCTCGGCGCCACAGGTGGCCATCGTCCCCATCGTCTCCTCGGTCAGGGCGGCCCAGCTCATCGCCAAGAAGTGGTGGAAGGGTTACGGCCGGCTTCCGGATGCGGTCGTGGTCGAAGACCCGGACACCGCCGGCGGCCACCTGGGCGAAAAGCTCGAGAACATCGGCACCGGCGACTACGACCACTACGGGACCATCCGGGGAATCAAGGAGTTCTTTGTGGTCGAATACGGGAAAGAGGTCCCGGTCATCGCGGCCGGCGGGATCTGGGACCGGGAGGACCTGCTGCATGCCCTGGCCCAGGGTGCCGACGGCGTGCAGATGGCCAGCCGCTTCGTGGCCACCGAGGAGTGCGACGCCGACGAGAACTTCAAGCGGGCCTATATCGACTGCCGCAAGGAGGACATCGGCCTGATCATGAGCCCGGCGGGACTGCCCGGGAGGGCCATCGTGCTGAACCGCGACGACATCGTGGCGCACGACCGGACCCACGGCATAGCCTGCTCCACCGGCTGCCTGAAGAAGTGCACCTACAAGGAGAGCGGTGAGCGCTTCTGCATCGTCCGTGCCCTGGACCGTGCCCAGCGGGGGGACGTGGAGACCGGCCTGGTGTTCTGCGGGACCAACGCCTGGAAGGCCGACAGGATCGGGACGGTCAGGGAGATATTCGACGAGCTGTTTGCGGAAAAGGAAGCGGAGATGGCCGCCTAGCCGCATTATTCCATTTTGACCTGACCGGGTAAAAATGGTATAGAAGGTATACTAGAATCACAAGACACGGAGAAGGGGGCGGTTTGCCCCCTTCGTTCGTTCCGGTCAATCACGTATCCGGAGGTTAACATGGAACTCACTGCAGCACAGGCACGGTGCCCTGCCGGCGCGTTTACGGACTATAAGGTAAAGGACATCTCCCTGGCCGACTGGGGGCGCAAGGAGATCGAGATGGCGGAGAAGGAGATGCCGGGCCTCATGGCGCTTCGGGAGGAGTACGGCGCCGGCAAGCCGTTGAAGGGCGCACGCATCGCCGGTTCCCTCCACATGACCATCCAGACCGCGGTGCTGATGGAGACCCTCATTGAGCTGGGCGCCGAGGTCCGCTGGTCGTCCTGCAACATCTTTTCCACCCAGGACCACGCGGCCGCGGCCATGGCCGCCGCCGGCATCCCGGTGTTCGCCTGGAAGGGTGAGACCGCCGAGGAGTACGACTGGTGCATGCGCCAGACCGTGCGCTGGCCCGACGGGAGCCCCCTCAACATGATACTGGACGACGGAGGCGACCTGACCAAGCTGATCCACGAGGAGTACCCGGAGCTGCTGGAGCACGTCAGGGGGATCAGCGAAGAGACCACCACCGGCGTGCACCGGCTCTACGACATGATGCGCAGGGGTGTCCTGGCGGTGCCGGCCATCAACGTCAACGACTCGGTCACCAAGTCCAAGTTCGACAACCTGTACGGTTGCCGCGAGTCCCTGCTGGACGGCATCAAGCGGGCCACCGACGTGATGATCGCCGGCAAGGTGGCGGTGGTCTGCGGCTATGGCGACGTGGGCAAGGGGAGCGCGCATTCGCTCCGGGGCCAGGGCGCCCGGGTCCTGATCACCGAGATCGACCCCATCATCGCCCTGCAGGCCGCCATGGAGGGGTTCCAGGTGACCACCATGGAAGAGGCGGCCGCCGTGGGCGACATCTTCGTCACCGCCACCGGCTGCGTCAACGTCGTCACGCGCGTCCATATGGAGCGGATGAAGGACCAGGCCATCGTCTGCAATATCGGCCACTTCGACGACGAGATCGACGTGGCTTCCATACGCGACCTCCCCTGGATCAACATCAAGCCCCAGGTGGACGAGGTGGTGTTTCCGGACGGCAGAAAACTGATCCTCCTGGCCGAGGGGAGACTGGTCAACCTGGGATGTGCCACCGGTCACCCCAGCTTCGTCATGTCCAACTCCTTCACCAACCAGGTCATGGCCCAGATCGAGCTCTGGACCAACGCGGCCGCCTACGAGAAGAAGGTCTACATGCTGCCGAAAATCCTGGACGAGAAGGTGGCCCGGCTCCACCTGGGCAAACTGGGGGCGAAGCTCACCACCCTCACCAGGGAGCAGGCCGATTATCTCGGCGTCCCGGTGGAGGGGCCGTACAAGGCCGACTTCTACCGGTACTGAGAGCAAGCGGAAACATTAATGTAGACCTGAAAACGTGACGTTTGCCCCGCTCGCCTCGGCGCTCGGACGTCACACGTATCCAGGTTTGACGCAAAGGCCGCCCGGAGGAGGCTCCCGGCGGCCTTTGCCGTCTTGTGCCGCGATTCCGCCTTGAATACCCGGCACAAGGGGCATACAATTGCGCTTCAGCGTCGCAGCGGAAGGACAACAATGATCGAAGACACCAGCAGGCCGATGCTCCGTTTTCTGGCGGTTCTGACCGCCGCCTCCATGGTCGGCATCCAGGGGTACACCATCCTGTTCAACAACTTCGCCGTGGAGGCGGTCCACCTGGAGGGCCGCCACGTGGGCATTGTCCAGTCGTTCCGGGAGTTGCCCGGCTTCCTGGCGCTGCTGGCGGTCTACGTGATGCTGTTCATCCGCGAGCACCGGCTGTCGGCCCTCTCCATCGCGCTGCTCGGGGTGGGCACGGCCCTGACCGGCATGTTCCCCAGCTACGGCGGGGTAATCCTCACCACCCTGCTGATGAGCTTCGGCTTCCACTTTTACGAGACCACCAACCAGTCCCTCACACTCCAGTACTTCGCCACCCACGTGTCCCCCCTGGTGCTGGGGAGGCTCAGGAGCATCGCGGCGGCCTCAAGCATCGCCTCGGCCCTGCTGATATGGATTCTCGGGGAATTCATGGAGTTCCGGGGGATGTTCCTGGTCGTGGGAGGCCTTGTGTTCCTGGCCGGCTGCTGGGGGCTGTGTCAGGACCCGACCCACACCAGCATCCCCCCACAGCGGCTGAAGATGCTGGTACGCCGCCGCTACTGGCTGTTCTATGTCCTGACCTTCCTCTCCGGGGCCAGACGGCAGATATTCACGGTATTCTCCATCTTTATGCTGGTGAAGATCTTCCATCTCTCCGTCCGGGAGGTGACCCTGCTGTTCCTGGTCAACAACGCCATCAACTGGTTTCTCAACCCGCTCATAGGCCGCGCCGTGGTGGCCTTCGGCGAAAGGACCCTCTGCACCGTGGAATACCTGGGGGTCATTGTCATCTTCCTGGTATACGCGACCACAACCTCCAAGGGGGTTGCGGCCGGGATGTACATCATCGATGCGATCCTGTTCAACTTCTCCATCGCCATCCGCACCTATTTCCACAAGATAGCCGATCCCAAGGACATTGCGCCCAGCACCGCCGTCGGCGTCACCATAAACCACATGGCCGCGGTATTCCTCCCGGCCCTGGGCGGGATCCTGTGGATGATAGACTACAGGATCCCGTTCTACGCCGGAGCCGGGCTGGGTGCTATCTCGCTGGCCTTTGCCCAGTGCATACGTCTCCCCGCCAGGGTGGCGGTGAAGGGGGGAGCGTGAACGGATGCCCGGTCCTGATTGCAAGGAAGGAGAGAAGAAGGGACGCCTTGAGCGGGCGAAAAAGACCATCCGGTTCATGGTGGCCCTCTACTGCGGGAAGCACCACCGGCCCGAGGGCAGTCTCTGCGATGAATGCAGTCACCTGTTGACGTACGCACTGGCGCGGATTGACCGGTGCCCGTACGGAGGGGGCAAGCCCGCCTGCAGCGCCTGCCCAATCCACTGCTACCGGCGCCGCGAACAGGAGGAGATCCGCCGGGTCATGAGGTATGCCGGTCCGCGCATGCTGCTCTGGCATCCGGTGCTCGCTCTGCTGCACCTCCTGGACGGGGTGCGGGGGAGGCGGAAGGGATAACGCGAAGTGTGAAAGTAATCCTGTTGCAAATCACATGAAACCATAAACTAAGGTAATTTGACCGGACGTCCATTTAATCAAAGACTTGAAAAGCCCGCAACCTGAACCAGTTACTGGTCGGTGCGGGCTTTTTTGCGTCAGACGGATGTCAGAATGATAAAACAACAACCTTGTGAATAAATACTATTTGAATGGGATGGTCACCCGGTACCGGATGGTAGACCGGTTGCCTCGTATTCCTGCCCACGAACTTACACCGGGAACATCAGTGCCTGCATAACGTGCAAGGTCTTTCCAAAACATTAATATATTGTATTTTTCAACTTGACACGTTATGTAATTAATTTTATAACATTTATAATTTTATATTTCATTATTAATATCAAAGCATATAAACCAAAAGAGCGAAGAACGTTTGTCCCTGCCTTCCGAATGCCGCCAATATACGTAAATATGCCAGTATTATTAACTAATATGAATTGAGGGAGGAAACATGGTTGGCTCTGTATTGTGGAGAATAGAATTCGGCAAGCTGTTCATGGTGGTGTGGGCTACTGTTTTGATGAGCCTTTTTATCGGAATTCCATGTTACGCCGAAGAGGTAATCGGGCAGTTCGACGGAAGTACTGAGGCTGTAACTCCTAACTTATTCAATGGCAGATTCACCTATGGCGTTCCTATCGAAGTACCGCCTGGCCGTCATGACATCGAACCCAAGCTGGCCTTAATCCTGAGAAGCAACTTTTCATTGGTCGAGCCGTTGGTAGGGGGTAGCGGAGAGGATGAGGACGGTTTTCAACTCGAGCTCGGCGCAATTGCCCGTACCGATATTTACGGTAACCCGATAGATTATTCTAAAGATTACTTCATGTATGCCAATGCCGACGGTTCCACCGCGCTCATGAACAAGGGTAATGGCGTCTATCGTGCACTGATAGAAAAAGAATTCTTTCGGGTCACCAAGAAAACCGCCCAAGACGGGAAGGCGACCTGGGAGCTCGTTGACAGAACTGGCGTCAAATATTATTTCGGCAGGACGGCTGCTTCACGCCAGGACAGTCCGGCCGACGCCGGCATGATTTATAAATGGTGTCTGGACCGGGTTGAAGACCGGAACGGCAACTATCTGAACATCACCTACCTGAAGGAGCAGGGTCAAATCTATCCGAAGCAGATTGACTATACGGGCTGGGGTTCCGAAGCCCCTGGCCATGCTGTTGAGTTTATCTACGAGCCCCGCTATTCGAATGACTCGGAATGGAGACTTACCGGCTTCACAGTTACGACAGCCAAACGACTGAAAGAAATCAACACTGTTTCCCGTGCCAGTGGAGGGGACCTGCCATGGAGCAGTTATCGGCTATCCTATGCCACGGGCACCGATAAACTCGAGACTATTCAACGTTATAGCAGTCAATCGGCTGTATCGTTGTCACCAATCAGATTTGAATGGAAGGATCAAATAGTGGTCAAGTACTTAAAACCACCTGAATCAAGATCCGTTCTCAAGAGCGTTACTGATGAAAATGGTGGCAAGACCAGCTTTGAATACAAGTCAACCTTGATTACTCGTGGTACATCATACAACAGTGCGACAAATGATACCTTCTTGACCATAAATAAAATTATTCGAGAGGATGGAAATGGAAATCAGTCTGAAACAACTTATATCTACCCCGCACCGAGTGATTTTGAGGACTACCCTTATAACGGATGGCATTTCCTATCTGAAAACCAGTTTCGCGGATTCCGTTATGTAAAGGTAATCGGGCCTGCCGGTCCGGACAACGTACAACTGATAACCGAAACATGGTTCCATCAGGGCAATGGAATAACGGCTGAAGTGGATTTTCCCGGCGTCTGGGTGGGCGTCACAAAAGGCAAACCATTTCGTAAGCGGATCAGTGACACCCAGGGGAAAATATACTCGGATGAGACCACTATTTACGGATTTACATCCGGCACCCCGTATTTCCGCCCCCCTGTCCAGGTTGACACACTAATCTATGACGGAGACGGAACGCCACGACAAATCAGGACCGTATATAACTATGACTCCTACGGCAACATCACTGAAGAGAAGCAATACGGGGACTTGAGCAGCACACGGGACGACCGGACCATACTGAGGACGTTTTATCATAATACGGATAAATGGATTATAAGCCTTCCCGCTGAAGAAGACGTCTACCAGGGAATCACTACCAAAACCAGGGTTTCAAATACGAAGTTCTATTACGACGACCTGACCGGATGCGACGCGACGCCCACCAACAGCCAGATGCCGGTGAAGGGCAATCTGACCAGAACCGTACGTCTGAACAATGTGGGCACACCCTCGAATATCGAAAACAGGACGGCATACGATGACCACGGTAATCCGGTCTGCACCCGGGACCCGAACGGCAACATAACTTATACCACATACGACAGCTCGAAGATCTTCCCCGTAGCCGTAACCAATCCCCTTGGCCAATCGACAGTTACCCAATACTACGGTGTGGACGGTATCATCGCTGACAACGGCCTCTACGGTCAGATAAAAAGCGTAACCGATCCCAACGGGGCCGTAACCGGAACGGAGTACGACGGCTATGGTCGAAAGGCCAGGGAAACCAAGCCGGACGGTGCGTGGACAACCTGGAGTTATCATGAGTTCGGGACGGTCGGATCGCAGAGGGTGCGCACGGAGAAAAGCACCGGTGAGTGGACTCAGGAATACTTCGACGGTTTAGGCCGCACGTTCAGAACCGAATCCAGCGGGCCTGACGGAAAAACCATCATCAAGAAATCAGTATACGGTAACAGGGGAAACATCGTCCAAACATCTCTCCCTTATTTCAGCGGTGACCCCGCTTATTTCACGACGGTAGACCATGATCCACCGGGTCGCATTCTGCAAGTAACCAAGCCTGATTCGTCACGCGAGCTCACCTGCTACAACGCCAGTAGAGGGATAACCGTCACCATCGACGGCGAAGGCCACCGCAGACGCGAGACGCGGGATGCCTTCGACAATTTGGTAAAGGTTGAGGAATATTCCGGCACATATAATATGTGCGACCCAGGTGTCGGCACGCCATACTCCACAACCACCTACCAGTACGATATTCAGGGTAATCTGCGCTACGTGGATTTCAACAGTCTGTCCAGAGCAGAGATGAGATACGACTATCTCGGCAGGAAATACTGGATGAAAGATCTGGACATGGGAACCTGGAGTTACAGCTACGATGCCAACGGCAACATGATTTCCCAGACCGACGCCAAGGGTCAGACCATTGGTTTCAGCTACGATGCGCTCAATCGCATTACGAAAAAAGACTATCCAACCGGCACCGATGTCATCTATACATACGATGAGGCGACATCAATCAACGGAATCGGACGACTCACCACCATGAGCGACGCAGCAGGCACCGTAAGGTACCACTACGACGCAACAGGCAGGCCAACCAGGAATGCCAGGACCATTGACGGGATAGCGTATCAGACCGACACAACCTACGACGGCCTCGGACGGATCAAGACCCTTACGTACCCCGACAACGAAACGATCAGCTATAACTACGACGCCGGCGGCAATCTTTCCTCAATACTGGGCTATGTCTTGTATGGGGACTATACCGCATTGGGGCGTCCCGGAATCGTGTCCTTCGCCGACGGTGTCCACACCGGTTACACCTACTACCCCCAAAACGGCAGACTGTGGTCTAGTACCACCGTTAAAGAAGATGTAATTTATGCCAGTCTGACCTACAACTATTACGCTGACGGCAATGTGAGTCATATCGGCGACCAATTGAACGACACCAACAGCCAAAGTTTCCTTTACGACGGCGTAAATCGTCTCGTTCAGGCTCAGAGCCAGGCGTATGGGACCCGGCAATACAGCTATGATCAGAGAGGCAATATCTTGAGCAAGGAGGGAGCCGCTTACTCTTACCAACAATGCGAATATTATAGGAACCCACCGTGTCCTAATCCGCATAAGATTGTTTCCGTTACTGACAGCACTGGTAGCCGGTCATTCACCTACGACAATAACGGCAATATAACATCAGACGGCCTGCGGACAATCGTATACGACTATGATAATATGTCGAAGTCAATCACAAAGGGCGGGCTCGCCACCAGCTTTGTGTATGACGGCAATGGGGCACGGGTCAAGAAAATCACACAGGACTATACGGTAACCTACATTGACAAACTATACGAATGCGTAAACGGTGAATGCGGCAAATACATCTTCGCCGGCGATACCCGAATCGCCTTGAAGACTCCGACAAGTGCCCTTTACTACCATCCCAATCACCTTGGAAGCACAACAGTGGTTACCGACGCCACCGGAAGCAAGGTGGAGGACGTTGTCTACTATCCATTTGGCACAACCATGTCAAAGACCGGCACAGCCAATGTCAACCATCTCTTCACCGGCCAGGAATTTGATGCCACGACAGGACTTTACAACTACAACGCCAGAATGTACGATCCAGACCTCGGGAGGTTCATTACTCCGGACAGTATCGTGCCTGATCCTACGAACCCGCAGAGTTTTAACAGGTACAGTTATGTTTTAAACAATCCGCTGAATCTTGTCGATCCGACGGGGCATCTAGCTTGGGATGAGGATATGACAACTGATTGGAGGGTTACTGAATTCTTTGATACTTCAAGAGCCTATAATGTGTTGGCGCCTTGGGATGATGTCAGTGATAGTTACAGAAAGTTTCGTGAACTAAATAGTCTTGATGAAGGGCATATTGATATTACTATTACTAGCAGGCTGGATGCTGGGGGGGCTGGACAGGAAGTTTTGACTCAAAATAATCCTCCAACATTTTTGAATGATATTGAAAAAAGTAAGCCAGGTGAAAATATGTTGAAGGATGTTGGTTTTGCTGTTGTTGCATCTGGTATTGTCATGTTTGAAGCCAAACAAATAGCTGTGATTGATGCTGGTAGGGCTTTTCTTTTTGAGATAGTTAAGATGCCATTTTTTGCTGATAAAGCTTATACCGCTAGGGAAGTTATTAAAAACATAAATGAGGGATTTAGAGAATCAGGGACTCGAGTAAATAACAACATTATGACGGTAAGAGAGTGGTGGTACCGATGAGAAACATTTTGTGCTTATTATCTATAGTTGACATTATTTATTCTATTATTTTTTTTCTAACTTTTATTGTCGACATAGCAACAACAAGGTTGATAATAAAACAAAATATATTAATATCAAATTCTTATATTGTTTTTCATTTAAAGTATGGTTTGATAAAGACTAATATTTTTAAATTTATAATAATGGTGTGGCTTATTTATGGATTATTGGGATATTCAATAAAATCTGGAGCAATAATGACTATTATTACTGGATATACTATTTTAGTTGTCAAGCTATTAATTACTTACCATAAGGAAACAAGGATATCAAAGGAGTCGTGATCCCCGCAGCGCCGGGGCAGAGAAAGACTACGGGGACTAGGACTCTTTATGAGGTATAGTATGAATATTGAACATCTAAAAATAAATTTGGAAAAACGATGTCTGAAAAAGGGATTGATATATGAAATCGGCTCACCTGTACCAGCAGCAGTGCTGGACAGCATAGAGGTGAAATTGAATAAGGTTCTGCCAAGTCAAATAAGAATGTTTTATAAGCATTACAATGGATTAATTGTGATAGATCCGTTTTTAGAAATACTGCCGATAGAAAAATTAGAAATAAATAGTGAACAGAAGATTTACTTTGCGAGGGTTGCAGAGTCGCATAAGCTATGTTTCGATGCATCACATTACAACGATGCTGGCCAATGGAACATTCTGAACCAACAAAGCGATTACTTAGTAACTCTAACCTTTGCAAGCTTCTGGTCTAACAAAATTTGGGCATGGATAGATAAAAAGAAAAATATATGGGATTCTTAGGGGGGGAGGGGAATCTTTTCGGTAGAGTAGAGAACAGCGGAACCCCTGCTCTCTACTCTACCATCCGCGTCCCATCCGTCCCTCAGGGAAACGGCATCCGATCCTGCTTTGCCCCCACCTTACCTCCGTGGCGGAATCGTTTCCCTTTGCGTTTACCTGGGCCATTTTCTGTTATTATTTTGCCACAAGGATGGAGAGACGTTTTGCCAGGTGGGACGCCTTCTGCCCTTTGAAAGGAGGAGAATATGGCAATGTCTGAACTTGAAATGAAACTGCCAAATGGATTTCACGATATAGCTATAAAAAAATGACCTTAGATTATGAAAACAAAACCTTAAGTATGATTATAGTTATTGATGAAACAGGAAGAGAAGCCGAACTGTTTTTTAGTGGGATGGGAGAGTTCCGTTTAAACAATGCGATTGTTTTTAACGGCGACCCTTCTTTGTGGGTCACTGACTTTGGATTAGAAAAAAAATATGCTGATGATTTGTATTCAGACTTTTATTTCTTTATTTCAAACCTGAATGCTTTTCTTAATTTTAAAGTTCAAAAGGCTGAGTTAAAGGGTTACCCGTAGCATGTTGTTGAAAAACTAGCAGACTGTTGAGATTCAAATAGAGAAAACAGTCGATTTCGGAAGCGCTCTTTGTCTTCTCCCGGCGAACTTCGTTCCCAAGGAACACCGCCTGTGAGCCATCCGAAAGATGGCCGATGAAGCGCTGGCAGGAGAAATACGGGATACCACACCAGTTCTTGCCATGATCCATCACCCGCGATAGGGATTGCTCACACGCTATCCCCCGGCCGGAAGGGGAAGCCGTATGGTCACCACCAGGCCGCTGTCCGGCGCGTTGGCCGCACTGACCTCGCCTGAATGGAGCAGCACCGCCCGTTCGGTGATGGCCAGGCCGATGCCGGCGCCTCCGCTCTGGCGGTCCCGGGCCTCGGCCGAGCGGTAGAAGGGGCGGAAGATCTCCGTGAGCGCCTCTTCCGGCAGGCCGGGGCCGTGGTCCCGGACCCGGATGACGGCGTGTCCGACCCCGTCCCGCTCCAGGTTCACCTCTACGGCCGTTCCCTCCTCCGTATACCGGATCCCGTTTCTCACCACGTTCTCGAGCGCCCGCCGGATCATCTCCCGGTTCCCGGACAGCATGAGCGGCCGTTCGGCCGTGCACACCACGCCCCTGTCGCGTCCCGCGGCCTCGAAGTCGGCGTCCTGGACCACTTCATCCACCACCTCGGCAAGGTCGAAGTGTTCTTCCTTGAGTCTTTCCCCCCCGCTTTCAAGCAGGCTCAGGGTGAGCATCTCACCTATCATCCAGTTCAACCGTTCCGCTTCCTGCTCGATCCGGTCCAACGCCGGCCCGGCGGCCGGTGTGGCCTCCCTTCGCACAAGCTCCAGGGCAACGTTCAGCCTTGCCAGGGGCGAACGGAGTTCGTGGGACACGTCCCGGACCAGCTGTTTCTGCGCCGTCATCAACCGTTCTATCCGTTCGGCCATGCGGTTGAAATCCCACACCAGGTCGGTAATCTCGTCGCCGCGCCCCTTGCCCGTCAGGGGTACGCGCGCCGACAGGTCCCCGGTGCCCAGCCGTTGGGCAGCCGCCCGCAACCGTCGGACAGGGGAGGTGAGGTGCCAGGAGAGGCCATAACAGACCAGCCCCACAATCACGAACGTGATAAAAAGCGGAAACCAGAACCTGGGGGGGAACGGTGGGTGACGCCGCGGCAGGAGCTGAGGGGAAGGCATGTACAACGGGGGAGACCCTTCAGCGGCCGCGATATAGGTCCTTCCCCGCGGACTGATGATCCTGACCGCGAGGAACGTCAGGCCCGTCTCGGTCACCAGTCTTTCGCTTCCGGCCGCCACCATGCGTCGCACGGCATCCCTGAGAGGAGGCGGTACGTCGCCGGATATGGGGGCGCCGTTCTTCTCGAACAGGTAGGCGTACAACCCTGGAGGGCCCTTGCGTCCCACGAAATCCCTGGCCGCTTCTTTGCCGTAGCGCTCGATGATAGAGGCCATGCCGCGTCCGTAGATCATGAGAGTCTGGCGTTCTATCCTGGCCCGCTCGTCGCTGAAGCGTTTCTGGTACTGGGCATGCAGGGGGTCCAGCCTCATGTTGAAGGCCAGCAGGAAGGAGACCAGCACGGAGAGAGTGATGGCGAGCCAGAACCAGAGGAACAGTTTTATGAACATGGTACGCATGGCAGTACCGTTACGGTTCCCTGAGGCGTTCAGCGGCCGGCGATGCATAGATGTAGCCTATGCCGCGGACCGACTTGATCCGATCTCCGCCG
This sequence comes from Geobacteraceae bacterium, assembly GCA_029975275.1. Lineage (GTDB taxonomy): Bacteria > Desulfobacterota > Desulfuromonadia > Geobacterales > Geobacteraceae > RPRC01. The sequence continues at coordinate 27,648 of JARKPN010000149.1, forward strand.
CTGTCGGATGGTCCGAGCTTCTTGCGCAGGCTGCTTACGTGCACGTCGATGCTCCGGTCCTGATAGTTGAGACGCCGGCCGAGTGCCTGCAGGGAGAGGTCGTCGCGGCTGATGACCCTGCCGGCGGTGCGGAGCAGGACCTCCAGGATCGAGAACTCCACGGACGTCACCTCCACCTCCCTGCCTGCACAGCGCACCGACCTGGCGCCGGGGTCCACGGCCACGTCCCCAACCTCCAGCAGGTCCGGCGGGGCGTCCCCTTCGGCCGGCAGGGCGGTGACTCGGCGCTGGATGGCCCTGAGGCGCGCAACCAGTTCGCGGGGGTTGAACGGTTTGGGGAGGTAGTCGTCGGCGCCCATCTCCAGGCCGACGATGCGATCTATCTCGTCACCACGCGCCGTCAGCATCAGGACCGGCACCTGGGAGCCGCTCCTGATGCGGCGCAATACCTCGAATCCGTTGACCTTCGGCAACATGACGTCCAGCACCACCAGGCAGTAGTCACCGTCCTTCACCCGTGCCGCGCCCGACTCTCCGTCATGCACGGCCTCGACGGAAAAGCCCTCGGCGGCGAGGTAGTCGCTCAGCAGCTCGCAGAGCTCCATATCGTCATCGATAATCAGGATCCTGTTGTCCATATTCCAACCTCGTCGACGTTTAACGGTCAGTATAATCGCAAACCCCCTTGGTATCTGTAAAAAAATGTAAAAAAGCGCAGCAGGGAGAAACCCGGGATTTTACATTTCCGCATATCTCTTTACCCAACTTGACGTTCAATCGGGTATAAATTTTACCATCGGACGCGACGCTTCAGGGTACGAATCGTCCCCCACGGGACGGCAACCGGCGCCCTGCACGAGACAATAAAAAAGATTTACGGCATTACCCCCCGTGATGCCTTTGCCGCGGTTTGGCTTCCTCCTGCACCAGGCCGCGGTTTTTTTATCTGCTCCCATCCCGCAGGGATGTTTACATAAACAGATTGCCCGCCCGGACCGGTAATTTCCCCCTGTCGCCGGACCGGGCGGGTCGTCGCGCCCCGGATATCCGCAACCCGATCTACACCATGCCTTTTGCAAGCCCGCCTATGACCGCGACGGCATCCTCTATCCGCTTGGACCAGTAGGCCGCATTGAGCCGGATGAAGTTGCCGTACTTTCCCTCCGCCGAAAAGATCCTGCCGGGCGCTATGGTGATCCCCGCCTTCAGCGCCAGTTCATAGAGCCTGATGGAATCCACCTGCCGGGGCATCTCCACCCAGAGCACGAACCCGCCGGACGGATAGTTGACCCGCGTGCCCTGCGGGAACGACCTCTCCACGGCCTGGGCCATCTGCGATGTCTGGCGGCTGTAAATCCCGCGTATCCTCCTTAAGTGCTGATCGTATCCGCCGGTGGCAAGGAATTCTGCAAGCGCCAGTTGCGGCAGAGTGGCTGCCCCGATATTGCTCACGGCTTTCAGGCGTTCGATCCTGTCCTGGAACCTTCCCGGGACCACCCAGCCCACACGGTAGCCCGGGGCCAGGGTCTTGGAAAAGGAGGAGCAGAGGATCACCAGTCCCTTTTTGTCGAACCGTTTGGCCACCGCGGGACGCTCACGCGAAAAACCGAGATCGCCGTACACGTCGTTTTCAATCAGCGGAATCTCCCGTTCCGCCAGGATCTCCACCAGCTCCTCCTTTTTCCGGTCCGGCATGCACGATCCAAGGGGGTTGTTGAAATTGGGAATGACGAGGCATGCATGCACCGGATTGTGTTCGAGTGCGTAGCGGAGGGCCGAGATGCTCATGCCGTTACCGGGATGGGTGGGGATTTCCAGGGCCTTCAGGTCCAGCACCTCGATGAGCTGCAGCAGGCTGTAGAAGATTGGAGACTCGATTGCCACGGTGTCGCCGGGGTTGCAGACCGCGCGCAACGAGAGCATCACGGCCTCCAGGCAGCCGCTGGTGACCACGAACTGATCGGGTGTCAGGGAGCAGCCGGTCGTCAAGGCCCGCTGGGCGAGCTGGACCCTGAGGCGTTCGCAACCCGGGGGGAACTCATAGGAGACGGCCTGGTTCTTGTTCCGGCGACCGATGTTCGAGAGGATACGGTTGAGCCTGTCCGCCGGCAGGTTGTCGGGATTGGGGGCCGCCAGGCCGAGCGGGATCAGGTCCGGGTTGCCGGCGTCCCGCATGACCATCATGACCAGTTCGCTCACGCTGACCAGGGTCGGCACCGCCGTGGGAAAAGAGGGCTCCGTCTCCTCGACGATCTGTGCGGTCCTGTGCCGGACATAATAGCCGGATTGGGGACGGGCTTCGATTATACCCAGGTTTTCCAGGTGGAAATAAGCTTTTACCACGCTGGAGATGCTGACCTTCATCTGACTGGCGAGGTTGCGGACCGACGGTATCCGTTCACCTACCCGGTAGGTCCCCTTTCTGATCAGGCGGTCTATGTGATACGCTATTTTTTCGTAGATAAAGGAATCGTCGGCGTTCCAGCGCGTCTCAGTACCTTTTTTCACACTCCCTCCCGGTTGTGTCAATCATGTTATGACACATACAGTTTATATGTTTTGAAGCCAGTACAATTTATATTGTTGTTAAACTGTACTGGTCACAAATATTGTATACTGCGTCTGTTATTCATAGCACTTTTCTTTTAACGTGTAAACTGTCAAGAAAAAGACCTTGGAAAGCTGTTCGTCATTGGTACGCTGGTCTGGGCAGAACCGGCGTCCTTGGGCGTGGCGACGGCCGTTTCCGGAGTCAGAGAGGTTAATGACACCAAACTTCAAAAGGAGGAAGGAATGGGAGAAAAGATTATCCGTGTCAACATGACGAACCTTACCACCGCCGTTGAGGCGGTCCCGGCGGAGTGGGCGGCATTAGCGGGTCGCGCTCTTACCTCGACCGTTGTCGCCAAGGAGGTTCCCCCCACCTGTGAGCCGCTGGGCAAGTACAACAAGCTGGTTTTTGCGCCCGGACTGCTGACCGCCACCGCGGCCGCCAACTCGGGCCGTCTGTCCGCGGGCTTCAAGAGCCCCCTTACCGGCGGCATCAAGGAGAGCAACGCCGGCGGCACCGCTGCCCAGAACCTGGAGCGGCTCGGCATCAAGGCTGTCATCATCGAGGGCATGCCCAAGGAAGACAAGTGGTACAGCATCCACATCAACAAGGACGGCGCCACCCTCAAGGAAGACATGGAGTTTGTGGGGAACGGCATCGGCA
>JARKPN010000163.1 GCA_029975275.1 Geobacteraceae bacterium
CCTCCAGCTTGAAGCCCAGGGGCTCCACCAGATGCAGCAGGGTGTCCGTGGCGGCGCAGAGCCGGGCGATGGAGCCCGTGTTCTGGGGAATTTCCGGTTGGTGAAGAATCAGCTGGATCATGGAAAGGAAAAAGCCCCGCGATTGCGGGGCTTTCGGTTTTCCGGTGGTGGGCGGTCGGGGATTTGAACCCCGGACTTCCACCGTGTGAAGATGGCACTCTAACCGCTGAGTTAACCGCCCGCCGCAGGAAATAGGGAAAACGGCACCCGATGGCAAGCACTTTTTTTCCGGATTGATTACCGCACGGGTTTCAGGCAAGAAATCCGGCGGGGCAAGCCCCATCCCAACCCATTCCAAGAGGATCACGCCACATGCGACTGCTGGTCACCGGCGGGTGCGGATTCATCGGCACCAATTTCGTCTACATGATGCTCGAGAAGCATCCGGACATGGTCATCGTCAACCTGGACAAGCTGACCTACGCCGGAAACCGCTTCAACCTTCTGCCCCTGGAGGAGCGCCTCGGCGGCTCCCGCTACCATTTCGTGCACGGCGACATCGGCAACGCCGAGCTGGCCGCGCACCTGATCAGCGCCTACAAGATCGACGCCGTGGTCAACTTCGCGGCGGAATCCCATGTGGACCGCTCCATCGCGGACTGTTCCCCCTTCGTGCGCACCAACGTGCTGGGCGCCCAGACCCTGCTGGACGTGGCGCGCCGCCTGGGCGTGCCCAAGTTCGTGCACGTGTCCACGGACGAGGTCTACGGCACCCTGGGCCCCACGGGCAAGTTCACCGAGGACACGCCCCTGGCCCCCAACAGCCCCTACTCCGCGTCCAAGGCCTCGGCGGACATGATCTGCCGCGCCTTCTACGAGACGTACGGCTACAACGTCTGCATCACGCGCTGCTCCAACAACTACGGGCCCTACCAGTTCCCCGAGAAGCTGATCCCGCTCATGATCCGCAACATCATCGGGCAGCAGCCACTGCCGGTCTACGGCGACGGGCTCAACGTGCGCGACTGGCTGCACGTGAAGGACCACTCCGCTGCAGTGGAGACCGTGCTGAGACGGGGTGCGCCGGGCGGGGTCTACAACATCGGCGGCAACAACGAGTGGCGCAACATCGACATCGTGAACCTGGTGTGCGACCTGCTCGACAACCGGCTGGGCCGGCCCGCCGGGACCAGCCGCGGGCTCGTCACCTTTGTCAAGGACCGGCCGGGTCACGATCGGCGCTACGCCATCGACGCAACCAGGATGCGCAACGAGCTGGGGTGGGAGCCTTCCTGCACCTTCGAGCAGGGCATCGGCGAGACCATCGACTGGTACCTGGCCAACCAGGAGTGGGTCGGGGAAGTGACCTCCGGCGCCTACCGCGATTACTACCGGAAGATGTACGGAGGCCGCTGATGATCGTGGTGGCCGGGGCCCGGGGCATGCTCGGGCGGGATCTGATGGAGCTGTACGGGGGCGAGGCCCATGGGGTCTGCCACGACGAAATGGAGATCACCGACCCCGCATCGGTGGAGAAGGCGCTGAAGGAGCTGAAGCCGGAGGTGGTGATCAACTCGGTGGCCTATACCGATGTGGACGGCTGTGAGACCAATACGGACCGGGCCTTTGCCGTGAACGGAGAAGGGGTGCGCAACCTGGCCCTGGTGACGCGCGCGATCGGGGCCAAGCTGGTGCAGGTGAGCACCGACTACGTGTTCGACGGGAGCAAGGGAACCCCCTGGCGGGAGGACGACCCGGTCAACCCCCTGAGCGTCTACGGCCGTTCCAAGCTCCTTGGGGAGGAAAACGCCCGCCTGAACCCGGACCACCTGATCGTCCGCACCCAGTGGCTCTACGGCCTCCACGGCAGGAATTTCGTGGAGACCATGCTCCGTCTGGGCGTGGAAAGAGACCAGCTGGCGGTGGTCCACGACCAGGTCGGCTCCCCCACCTGGACCGCGGATCTCTGCCTGGCCATCCGGGCGCTGGTCGAAAACGACCGGCGCGGCACCTACCACGCCGCCAACGGCGGCTCCTGCTCATGGCGCGACTTCGCCGAGGCCGTATTCCGCGAGTCCGGCATGGACACCGTGGTGAACCCCATCACTACCGAGGAACTGGGCAGGCCCGCGTCCCGGCCACGCTACTCGGTCCTGGACTGCTCCAGGCTGGAACGGGACACCGGCTTTGCACCGGAAGGGTGGCGCGAGGCACTGAAAAAATACCTGCGGCTCAGGAGGGAAAGACATGGAAACGGGTGAGCGTCCATGGGGCGGATATACCGTCCTTGAGGAAAACAAGAATTACAAGATCAAACGCATCGAGGTGACACCGGGGCACCGCCTCTCCCTCCAGATGCACCACCACCGGAGCGAGCACTGGATAGTGGTCTCCGGCACGGCCAAGGTCACCTGCGGCGACAGGGAATACATCGTCAACGTGAACGAATCCACCTTCATCCCCATGGGGAATGTCCACCGGCTGGAGAACCCCGGTCTCATCCCGCTGATCATTATCGAGGTCCAGAGCGGCGAGTATCTGGGCGAGGACGACATCGTGCGGCTGCACGACGATTACCAGCGAACCGATGCGGCAGAGGAAACGGCCTGATATCCGGCCTCCATCCGGAGGCCCGGAATCTGCTGCTTCCATCGATACTTGTCTGATGAAAACCGACTGGCTGTCTTTTTCATGAAAACCAAGCTGAACCTGCTGCGGGAGTTTTCCGTCCCGCTTATCCTCGGCGTGCTGACCGCGGTAGTCTGGGCCAACCTGGCTCCCGAGAGCTACGCAGCCTTCAATCACAACCATTTCCTCGGACCGCTCAGTTTTCACTTCGTGGCCAACGAGCTCTTCATGGTGTTCTTCTTCGGCATCGCGGCCGTGGAGATCACCCAGAGCTGCCTCCCCGGGGGGGACCTGAACCCCCCGAAAAAGGCGATCAACCCGCTTCTGGCCACCCTCGGCGGGGTATTGGGACCGGTCTCGGCCTACTTTCTCCTGAACCGTATCATGGGCTCGCCCCAGCTGGCAAACGGATGGGGGATACCTACCGCAACCGACATCGCCTTTGCCTGGCTGGCTGCCCGTCTGGTGTTCGGCGACAACCATCCGGTCATTGCCTTCCTCCTCCTGCTCGCCATTGCCGACGACGCGATCGGCCTGGCCATCATAGCCGTCTTCTATCCCGACCCCTCGGTCCCCACCGAGCCGCTCTGGCTCCTGCTCACCGTGGCGGGCATGGCCGCGGCCTGGCTGCTCCGAGCGAAAAGTGTCCGCAGCTACTGGCCCTATCTCTTTTTCGGGGGCACCCTCAGCTGGTTCGGTCTGCACCAGGCCCACCTCCATCCCGCTCTGGCCCTGGTTTTCATAGTGCCGTTCCTGCCGCATCCCCCCCGGGAGACCCGGCACCTGTTCGAGACGGACCCGGCGGACATTTCGACCCTGGCGCGCTTCGAGCACGAGTGGAAGATCATCGTGGATTTCGGGTTGTTCATGTTCGGCCTGGCCAATGCCGGGGTCAGGTTCTCGGAGTTCGGCACGGCCACCTGGCTGGTGCTGGCCGCACTCCTGGTCGGAAAGAGCGTCGGGATCTTTGCGCTGGCTGCCCTGGGGGAGCTGCTCGGGTTTCCCCTGCCGGAGGGGATGCGCTACCGGGATCTCTTGATTGCCGGCTTGATAGCCGGCATCGGCTTTACCGTGGCCCTGTTCGTGGCCGGCGAGGCGTTCACCGACCCCTCGGTCCAGGGGGCGGCCAAGATGGGAGCCATGCTGAGCATCGTCGCCTTCCCTGCGGCATTCATCCTGGCGCGGCTTCTGGGGATACGGAAGCGGGGGAGGGGACAGGCAGCAGCACGCGGATGGTAGTTCCCTTGCCCGGCGCGCTTTTCAGGAGTATGGCGCCGTGGTGCGCCCGGACGATCCCCAGGACCGCCGACATCCCGAGGCCGCGGCCAAGGAACTTGGTGGTGAAAAAGGGTTCGAACAGGCGCTGTCGGGTCTCCTCGTCCATGCCGCACCCGTTGTCAGTCACCTCCAGGTACACGAACCGGCCCGGCCGGGGTTTCTCGTCGATGAGGCTCCATTCGAGGATGCTCTGGTCGCAGAGCGCGGCCCCGGTGCTCAGGATGATGATGCCGGGGTCGCTGTCCATGGCTTCGGCGGCGTTGGATATGAGGTTCACGGCCACCTGCAGGATCTGCTCCTGATCCGCCTGTATCCGGGGAAGTTCGGCGGCCGGTCGAAGCGCCAGGACCGCGCTTCCGGCCACGGCGACCCGCAGCCGCCCCTCGTTCTCGCGGATGATGCGGTTGAGGTCCGTTGTTTCAATCAGCAGTTGCCCCTTGCCCGCATAGGCGAGCATCTGGCGTATCAGATGAGCGGCCCGCTCCCCGACCTCCCCGGCCTGGGCGATCCGGTCGCGGACCGGCGAATCGGGGGGGAGTCCCATCAGGGCCAGCTCGAGATTGCCCAGAATTACTGAGAGGAGGTTGTTGAAGTCGTGGGCTATTCCGCCCACCAGCACGCCGATACTTTCCATCTTGCGGGCGTGCTGCAGCCCGGGCTCCATTCCCGGGCGTTCGTCCTCGTCCCTCCCGTGCCTGGTGATGTCGCGTCCCAGCGGATGGATTTCGTCCAGCCGTCCTCCCTCGTCGAAAAAGCCCCTGTTGACGAACTGCATCCAATGGACCTGCCCCGGACCGGAATGGATCCGGTTCTCCACCACCATGAAGTCGGGAACCCCCATGGGATCCCGATGGAGACAGACCCGCAGCTCAACAGGGAAGACGGTCCCGTTCTTGCGCCGGTATTCTTTCTGATAGATATCCGAATACCCTCTGGACAGCACATGGTTCCTGAGGATATCGGCCTCGAAGCGATGCCACTTTTCAGGGGTCAGGTCTTGGCAGGTCATGGAGAGAAGCTCTTCCCGGCTGTAGCCGACCATGTCGCAGAAGAGATCGTCGCAGGTCAGGATCCGGCCGTCCATGTCCACCCTGGCGAATGCGTCCATCAGGTTTTTGCAGGGGTTCGGCAACACATCTTCCGGGATGCCCATGGCGCCTCCTTCCCGCGCATTGGTGCGGACATTGCTTTCGACCGAGTCCGGTTTGACAATGCAGGCAGACGACTAAGGTGGGTATATATATTAACAGTTTAACTCACCAGCCCCGATCGCGCCATTGATGAAAATATGATCGTAAATTGTTCGATTCTGGAGGGGTAAGGATTGTCCAATTAGTGTTCTGGTCGTGGTTGCTGGCGGGTCAGGGAGGCAGGAAAAGCGCCGCCGGGTCTGTTCGGCGGCGCCTGGAGGGGTTGAGGAACGGACAGGCTGACGGATGGTTATCTGCCCAACCCGGACCCGATCCTGTTTCAATCCTCGCCCGTCTCGAAGGACGGGCGCTAC
>JARKPN010000012.1 GCA_029975275.1 Geobacteraceae bacterium
TGAGCCTGACCCGCGGATGCCGAAGCCGGTGGGACTCGTGTTGGTGAGGCTGCCCCCGGTTATGGTCGGCGAGGACGATGAGAGCGAGATGCCGTAACTGCCGTTATTGCTGATCGTGACGTTGTCCAGTGTGGGATTGGAATTGCTGAGATTTACATAGTCTGCGAGTGCACTGATAGTGCAGTTGCGGAATACGGGAGAGGCAGATGACAACGTGAGGCCGGACGCATAGCTGATATCCACGTTCTCTACAACGGCAGTCTCATCCACTGTGCCGTCATAGAAGGTGATGCCGCTCCAGGTGCCGGTGGAGGAATTACGTGTGAATGTTATCCGCTCGGAAGCGGTCCCCCTGGCTATCAGGCTGCCAAGGCTTGCACCATTGCCTATGCGAAGCCCTGAACTGGAGGCGAATTTGACCACGGTGCCGGGTTCGATGGTAAGGGTGGCAGGGGTTGCCGTGTCTTTATGAACCGAGACGTTCCCCGATACGATGATGTAAGGTGCTATGAGCTTCTTCCAGAGGGTGTCCTGATTTATCTGCTCTCCGGTAACCTCAATGCTTCCGGCTGAGGTAAGGCCGTTAAAGGTGTTGTTGTTCAGTATCTGTGCAATGATGTTCGCTCCGGCGCGGAGAGGTGAGTTGTCGGTATTGGTGAAGCTATTGCCGGTGATGGTGGGGGTGATGCCGGTTGACCCGAGGTAGAGCCCGTTGGCGATGGTGGAGTTGCTGACCGACAGCGCCGACGTGGTGCTGCTCAGGTACAGGCCGTACTTGCCGGCGGTGTTGGTTATGTTGATGGTGGAGTCGGATATGACCGGAGACCCGGACCCGTAAATGCCGTATCCGGCTGCATGGGTGTTGGTAATGGTGCAGCCGGTTATGGTGGGATTCGAGGAGCTCAGGTAAATGCCATAGGTTCCGCTGTTGGTTATGGCGACGGTGTACAGGATTGGGGTGGCGGAGTTCAGATAAATACCGTAATCAGTGCAATCCGAGATCGTGACGTTTCGGATCAGCGGAGATGACGAATAAACCTTAAGCCTTCCGGAAAAGCGAATATCGGCATGTTCAATTGCGGAAGTCTCGTCCAGGGTGGCATCTTGGAAATTAATCCCACCCCACGTGCCGGACGCGCTGTTCCGGGTGAAGATTATCCGCTCGCTTGCCGTGCCCCGGGCTACCAGGCTTCCCAGGTTTGAGCCGCTGCCTACCTGAAGCCCGGCATTTGATGCGAATTTAACCGTAACCCCGGGCTCAATGGTCAAGGTCGCCGGCGTCGCAGCTGTACCGTACACGTAGACTGTGCTCGTAACCACATAGGGGCTGCCGGCGAGGGTCCAGGTGGTGTCCGTGGTTATTGCCCCGCTTACGCTGGTGTCGGCGTAAGCGGGCAAAGAACAGACGAACAGCAGTGAAAGGATAAGGAAAATCTTAAGCTTACCCATCATCCCTCCCTGGGAAAAGCCATTATTGGCTGCCATAAAGGCATTACACTAAAATTAAAAACGACATGTTTGTATAATTAATAAATTTATTTTTGTAAATAATTATTTTGCAGTAATTTTGTACTCCTTCATAATCATTACCTGTCCGGCCACAAAAAAGCCTGCGCCCGGCGTCGTGCGACGCCGGGCGCAGGCTTTTCATTATAAGTTTTTATTATTTATTTGCTGCAAATTACAATTTTACTTTAGGCAGACAGGGTGACAGGGCGTATCTATCGCCCCCCCTACTCGGCACAGGCGCCGTTCTCAAACATGGCGCCTTCGGTCACCTTCTCCGCGACCTTGCGGAAATGGTAGCCGTAGATGGCGAGGGTGACAGCCAGGGGAAACAGGCTCGGCCTCCTCAGCAGGGACCAGGAGACCAGCTTCCAGAACTGGAACCGCTCCTTGCCGAAGATGCCGAGCCGCAGGAACGAGGCGGCCAGCGCGCGGAGGTGCATGGGCTTCAGGCGGAAGCCCCTCCGCCTCAGGGGGCGGTATTCCCTGAGAAACAGCAGCAGGCGGCGGTAGTACTGCTTGGGGGAGTAGATGTTAGTGAGGAGCGTGCGGTAGCCGTTGACCAGCGATTGCGGGTTCATCCTGGGTATGAAGTTGAGGGAGAGCGCGGTATTGTTGCCGGTGGTCTCGCGGAGCAGCCTCCCCTCGCTGACCAGCCTGCCGTAGAGCCTTGTGCCCCGCAGGGCGGTCAGCAGGCCGACCATGGCGGTGACGATGCCGCTCTCCTGGATGAAGCGGAGCTGTTTATCGAAGATGGAGACCGGATCGCTGTCAAAACCGACGATGAATCCCCCCTGCACCTGCAGGCCGGCATGCTGGATCCGACGGACCGAGGCCAGCAGGTCGCGGTCCCGGTTCTGGACCTTGCCGGTCTCCTCCAGCCCGTCGTCGTGGGGGGTCTCGATCCCCACGAACACATCGTCGAACCCGGCCCGCACCATCAGCTCCATGAGCTCCGGGTCGTCCGCCAGGTCCAGGGACGCCTCGGTGAACAGGGAGAAGGGATGGCCTCTCCTCTCCATCCAGTCGATGACCGCCGGCAGCACCTCCCTCTTCAGCTTGGCCCGCTCGCCGATGAAGTTGTCGTCCACGATGAACACGCCCCCCCGCCATCCCCGCAGGTAGAGGCTCTCCAGCTCCGCCAGCAGCCGTCCGGTCCCCTTGGTGCGGGGCTTTCTGCCGAACAGGGCGGTGATGTCGCAGAACTCGCAGTCGAAGGGGCAACCCCGCGAGTACTGGATATTCATGGAGGCGTAGTGCTTCAGGTTGACCAGATCCCACATGGGGATGGGGGTCCCTGTCAGATCGGCCCAGCGGTCGCTGGTGTAAAGGTGACGGGCGGTGCCGTTTCTCAGGTCTTCGAGAAAGGGGGGAAGGGTCAGCTCGGCTTCGTTTAGGATCAGGTGGTCCACGTGGGGAAAGTCGACGTGGCAGGCGGTGAACAGGGGACCGCCCGCCACGGTCCTGACCCCGAGGCGGCGGCAGCGGGAAAGGACCTGCTCGACGGAATCCCTCTGGACCGCCATGGCGCTGATGAACACATAGTCGGCCCAGAGGAGGTCCCTGTCAGAAAGGGGCCCCACGTTCATGTCGACCAGCCTCTTGTCCCACTCGGCGGGGAGCATGGCGGCAACGGTCAACAGGCCCAGGGGGGGATAGCATGCCTTCCTGGAGATGAACTTCAGGGCGTGGCGGAAGCTCCAGAAGGTATCGGGATAGCGTGGGTACACGAGAAGGATCTTCATGACGTCGCTCCTTACCCCTGCAAGTCTACACCCCTTTCCGCCGCTGGTTGGTAAAACTACTGTAAAACCGGGGAAACAACCGGTCGAAGATTACTCGGACTTTTCGAAATTACCCTTCTCCTGACACTGGGGACACTTCTGGGGCTTGCACCTCCCCTCCTTGGTGAACCCGCAGGTCTTGCATTTCCATACCGCCATGATTGTTCTCCTTTCAAATGGAATCGTATCGAGTCAGTCAAACCGAAATCAGAGGTTATAGGATACTCGAAACCGCCTGCCTTGCAACATCCAAAATTTCCTGATTGGATCCAATCTTCCGCTATCCCCCTCACCCGGCGCTGCGCGCCACCCTCTCCCTTATGGAGAGGATATCCCATACACCCCTTCTCCATGAGAGAGAAGGGGCCCTGAAAGGGCGGATGAGGGGGAAATACCCGTTGCAGGCAATTACGCTTTTTCCGCCTCTCAGCAGATCCGCGGCAACTGTTCGCCGGCCAGCATCTCCACCGCCCGCATGCCTCCCACCAGGGTCTCCATCCTGACCCGGCCGCCCCCGGCGGCCGTCACCTCGCCGATGACGGCCGCATCCCTGCCCAGGGGATGGAGCCGCATGCGCGCCAGGGTCTGCTCGGCCTCCTCCGGCGCCACGACGGCCAGGAGCTTCCCCTCGTTGGCCACATAGAGGGGGTCGAGCCCCAGCACCGCGCACACCCCGCGCACCGCGCCCTTGAGGGGGAGCGCAGCCTCGTCCAGGGTGATGGTCACGTCCGACTGGAGCGCGATCTCCTTGAGGGTGGTGGCCACCCCGCCCCGGGTCGGGTCACGCAGCACGTGCAGCGCCTCGCCAGCCACCAAGAGCTCTTCCACCAGCCCGTTGAGGGGGGCGCTGTCGCTCCGGATGTCGGTCTCCAGCTCCAGCCCCTCCCGCTTGGCCATGACGGCTATGCCGTGGTCGCCGATGCTGCCGTTGATCAGGATCTTGTCGCCGACCCGTGCGTTGCTCCCGCCGATCTCCAGCCCGTGCCGGAACACCCCGATGCCCGAGGTGTTGATGAAGATCCGGTCCGCCTTGCCCCGCGGCACCACCTTGGTATCGCCGGCTGCGATGGCCACTCCGGCCCGGTCCGCTGCCTCCCGCATGGAGCGGAGGATCTCGGCCAGCTCGGCCCTGCTGAACCCCTCCTCCAGGATGAGCCCCACGCTGACGGCGAGCGGGACCGCCCCCACCATGGCCAGGTCGTTGACCGTCCCGTTAATCGCCAGGTCGCCGATATTGCCGCCCGGGAAAAAAATAGGGTCCACCACGTACGAGTCGGTGGTGAAGGCCAGCCGCCGGCCGTCGTGCACCAGCACCGCCGCGTCGTTTTGCCCCGCGACCGGGATCCCGGAAAGGGTCGGTATGATCAGCTCTTCCAGTAACTGGTGGGAAAGCCTCCCACCGCTCCCGTGGCCGAGAAGTATCAGGTCCTTGTCCAATGGTTGCTCCTGTAGAAATCAGGTATATAGGCTGAGATCACCTGGATCCGTGACATCTGAACGCCGAGGCGAGCAGAATGCCGGGGTTTCAACGTCGCCAACATCGTCTCGCGTCTGTCACGCCGGATGAACTTCGTCGGGCTGCCTCAACCCGCGGGAATGCAGAAAACCGAGGCGCTCCGCGCAGACGAAGGCGTGAAGGCGTCGCTGATCCGGGTGATTTGTTACTGTCCGTACTTGTACGCCGCGGCGCAGCTCCCCTCCGACGAGACCATGCAGGCGCCCACCGGGTCTTCGGGGGTGCAGGCCGTGCCGAACAGCGGGCACTCCGTGGGAGCGATCTTCCCCTTCAGCACCTCGCCGCACTGGCACCCCTCGGGCTCGCGTGACTCCTCCACCTCCACCGGGAGCGCCTTTTCCACGTTGAAACAGGCAAACTCCCCCGAGATCTCCAGACCGCTCCCCGGGATGACGCCCACACCGCGCCAGACCGCGTCGCACGGGGTGAAGACCCGTTCCACCATCCCCCTGGCCTTGCGGTTCCCCTCGGAAGTGACGAACCGGCTGTACTGGATCTCCACCGCGCTCCTCCCCTCCACGATCTGCCTGACCAGCATGGAGACCCCGTGCAGGATGTCGGCCGGCTCGAAGCCGGTGACCACGCACGGCACCCCGTGGTCCTCGGCCAGGAACCGGTAGGCGTCGGCGCCGATGATGGCGCTCACGTGGGCCGGACAGATGTAGCCGTCGATCCCCAGCTCCGGGTCTGCGGACAGCACCTGCATGGGAATGGGGATGGTCTTGTGGTTGGCCAGGACGAAGAAGTTCGCAATCCCCCGGTCGGCGGCGGTCAGGATGGTCCCGGCAATGGTGGGGGTGGTGGTCTCGAAGCCGACCCCCAGGAAGATCACCCGCTTGCCCGGGTTCCGCTCCGCCAGGGAGAGGGCGTCCAGCGGCGAGTAGACCACCCGCACGTCGGCGCCCCTGGCCCGTTCCTGCACCAGGCTGGAGCTGGAGCCGGGGACCCTGACCATATCGCCGAAGGTGGTGATGATGACGTCCGGAAGCCGGGAGTAGGCCACGGCCTTGTCCACGTAGCCCACCGGCGTGACGCAGACCGGGCAGCCCGGTCCTGAGATGAGGCGTACCCGGGACGGAAGCAGGCTCCTGATGCCGTACTGGTAGATGGACATGGTGTGGGTGCCGCAGACCTCCATGAAGGTCATGGGCACCGGGCGGTCGGCCGTGAGCCGCGCAATCTCCGCAGCCAGCCCCTTGACCAGCTCCCTGCTGCGGAATTCATCGAGCACGCCCGCTTTCATCCCCGCTCCTCGCCCAGAGCCAGGCACTCCCGCATCAGATCAAGGGTTTCCAGTGCCTCCTCCTCATCCAGCCTGCTGATGGCGAATCCGGCGTGGATCAGGACGTAGTCCCCCACCTTCACCTCCTCGTTGAGCATCATCAGGCTCGCTTCCCGGCGGACCCCGTCGATCTCGGCTACCATGGTCTCGCCTTCTATTTCAACAACCTGCATCGGTACCGCTAGACACATCGTTCTCTACGCTCCTTCCGTTCTTCCGGCAATGATTGCCTGTCCCAGGGCCAGGCCCCCGTCGTTGGGGGGGACCAGCCGGTGAATGAAGACTTTGAAATTCATGCCGCTTAGGAGATCGAACACCCCCTCGCTCAGCAGCCTGTTCTGAAACACCCCGCCCGAAAGCACCACCCGGTCGAGTCCGCTCCCGGCGCGGAGCGTCTCGCACACCCGGCCCACGGCGGCGGCTACGGTGTTGTGGAAGGCCCGGGCCATTGCGGCCGGTGGCCTTCCGTCCCGCACCTCCCCGACGAGCCGGCGGAACATGGGCCGGAAATCGACCTCGATGGTTCCCCCCGCTTCCCCTGACTCGAAGGGATAAACCTCTTTCGTGTCGCCCGACTCCGCCAGGGCCTCCAGCTCGATGGCGGCCTGCCCCTCGTAGGAGACCCGGCTCCTCAGGCCGATGAGGGCCGCCACGGCGTCGAACAGCCGGCCGCAGCTGGAGGTGAGGGGCGAGTTGATCCGCCGGACCAGCATGGCCAGGAACAGCTTCCGCTCTCCCTCGGGGACCTGGGCCATGAACGGCAGCCCCAGATCGAACACCCCTTCCCCATGGGCTGAATGGAGGTGCGACAGGGCCATTCGGTACGGTTCCCGCACCGCGGCGTCACCGCCGGGGAGCGGCACGGCCATGAAGCGTCCCAGCCGCCGGAAGGAACGGTACCCTCCCAGCAAGAACTCGCCTCCCCAAACCGTGCCGTCGGTCCCCAGGCCGGTGCCGTCGAAGATGACTCCTATCACCTCTCCCTCCAGGCCGTGCTCGGCCATGCAGGAGGCCAGATGGGCGTGGTGGTGCTGGACCGCGATCTTCGGCACCCCGTCAATGCCCTGGGCATAGACCGTGGAGAGGTAGTCGGGGTGGAGGTCGTGGGCCACCAGCTCCGGCCGGATGTCCATGATCCGCTCCAGGTGGTCTGCCGCCTCCTCCAGGGAACGGAGCACCGCGTCGTTCTTCAGGTCGCCGATATGCTGGCTGAGGAATGCCCGGTCGTCCCTGGTCAGGCAGACGGTCCCCTTCAGCTCGGCGCCGACCGCAAGCACACTCCGCTGGGGAGCCGGGAGCCGCACGGCGCGCGGCACGTACCCCCGGGAGCGGCGCAGGAACAGTGGGTTGCCCTGAAAGACCCGGATCACCGAGTCGTCGGTGCGGACATGGATGCCGCGGTTGTGAACCAGGAAGAAATCTGCTATCTCCGACAGGACCTCCCCGGCCTCGGCGTCCTGGTAGACGATGGGCTCGTCGGAGAGGTTTCCGCTGGTCATGACCAGGGCGGTGAAGTTGTCCCTCAGCAGCAGGTGGTGGAGCGGGGTGTAGGGGAGCATCACCCCGAAGTAGCCGTTGGCCGGTGCCACCTGCGGGGCGATGGGGTTTCCCTCCCGCTTGCGCAGCAGCACGATGGGGCGCTCCGGCCCCTCCAGCAGGCGCTGCTCCGTGCGGTCGAACAGGGCGTAGCGCGCCACCTCGTCCAGGGAGGGGGACATGACCGCGAACGGCTTTTCGTCCCGTTTCTTGCGCCGCCTCAGCTCCCGTACCGCCCCCTGGTTGCAGGCGTCCACCGCCAGGTGGTAGCCGCCGATCCCCTTGACCGCAAGGATCTTGCCTTCCCGCAGCAGGCGCATTGAGGTTTCCAGGGGGTCCCCTTCCGGCTCCCGTCCGGCACGGTCCCTGAGAAACAGGCGTGGCCCGCAGACCGGGCAGGCCACCGGCTGGGCGTGGAAGCGGCGGTCGGCCGGGTCTTCGTACTCGGCCCGGCAGTCGGGGCAGAGCGGGAAGCCGGACATGGTGGTCAGTGGACGGTCGTAGGGGTAGCCGGTGATGATGGTGTAGCGTGGTCCGCAGTTGGTGCAGTTGATGAAGGGGTAGCGATAGCGGCGGTCGGCCGGGTCGAACAGCTCACGCAGACAGTCGGGGCAGACGTCGCAGTCCGGGGCGATCTGAACGTTGGTCGCGCCGCCGCCGCTCTCCAGGATCACGAACCCCTGCTCCGCCACCGGCGGGATCTCCAGGGACTCCAGCGCAGTAATGACCGCCAGGGGGGGCGCCTCCTCCCGCAACCCGGCGACAAAGGCGTCCACCTCCGGCGCCTCGCCCTGGACCTCCAGGAACACACCGGCCGGGGTGTTCCTCACCCACCCCGTGAGCCCGTGGGCGTGGGCAAGCCGGAAGACGAACGGCCGGAACCCCACCCCCTGCACGATCCCTTCTATGGTAGCCTTGATTCGCTTGATAATGCTGTCACTCCGGAAAGTAGGCCGGGACCCCTACCGCTCCCGTGTCCGGGAGGCGATCCACCGGTACCAGGCGTCCATCCCCTCGCCCGACTTGGCCGAGAGGTCGAAGATCAGGATGTCGGGATTGACCCTGCGGGCCATCTCCCTGCACTTGTCGGCGTCGAAGTCCAGATGGGGGAGGAGGTCCACCTTGTTGAGGAGCATCACGTCGGCGTTGTGGAACATGGCGGGATATTTGAGCGGCTTGTCCTCACCCTCGGTCACGCTCAGGACCACTACCTTGTGGTTCTCTCCCAGGTCGAAGGAGGCGGGACAGACCAGGTTCCCCACGTTCTCGATCAGGAGCACGTCCAGGGCGTCCAGGTCGAAATTTTCCACTGCGTGGCTGACCATGTGGGCGTCCAGGTGGCAGCCGGCGCCGGTGTTGACCTGCTTCACCGGGACCCCGGTGGCCGCGATCCGCACCGCGTCGTTGTCGGTCTGCTGGTCCCCCTCGATGACGGCGAAGCGCAAACGTTCGCGCAGGTCGAGCAGGGTCCGCTCAAGGATGGCGGTCTTGCCCGAGCCCGGGGAGCTCACCAGGTTGAGGACGAAGATCCCCTTCCTGAAGAACAGGTTCCGGTTTTCCCGGGCCAGCCGGTTGTTTTTGGCGAGGATATCGGTCTCGACCGTGACGGTCCTGGCGGTCGCGTTTTCAGCGGCGTGGGAATGATCGTGGCTGTGACTGTGAACATGGCCATTGCCGTG
This sequence comes from Geobacteraceae bacterium, assembly GCA_029975275.1. Taxonomy (GTDB): domain Bacteria; phylum Desulfobacterota; class Desulfuromonadia; order Geobacterales; family Geobacteraceae; genus RPRC01. The sequence continues at coordinate 9,304 of JARKPN010000012.1, forward strand.
TTCATGCTCGTGTTCGTGACTATGATGGTGGTCATGGTCGTGATGGTGGTGGTCGTGGTTAAGCTCTTCAGGGCCGCAGCCGCACGTGGTACACATGAATCTATTCAACCTCCATTTCCTTTACCCGCAGCTCCTCGCCGGAGATGACGGTCACATGGTGGCCGCCGCAGCCCGGGCAGGACGAGTAGTAGGCCCGGAGGGGGAACTCGGCGGAGCAATCTTTGCATCTCCCCCTGGCCGGCACCTGTTCGATGATCAGACGCGCCCCCTCCAGGGGGGTATCCTTTGTGCATGCCTCGAAGCAGAACTCCACCGCCTCGGGGACCACGCCGCTCAACTCGCCTATCAGCAGGGTCACCGAGACGACCCGCCTGCCGGCGGCGGTGTCCTGGCAGATGTCAACCACTCCCTGGGTTATGGACAGTTCATGCATTCGGTCAGCGTATCCGGGAAATTCAGTATTTATACAAATACAAGAATTTTACTAGGGTACCATCGCCGCATAAGCCCGGAAGTTTTCGGTTCCGGCTTGATGCATTCAATTTTTTATATACTACCAGATGGCGAAAAAGTATTTCAAGCAATAAAAGCCCGCCGGTTTTTCGTACACGGTATCACCATTTCCTGCGCATTGACACCGGAAACGATCTTCCCCTCTTAAGGTAAGAAGAGGCAGGGGGAGTTATGAGACGGTGCGGCCCAAGGCACTCAACAGATAACGACGGTTTTTTCGGGAAGTTAGTGCCAACCGGCCGTAATTCTGCTAGATTAGTTTCCCATGAAGCGTTTCGACCTGCTTAATACGCCCCTCAGCGGGAGGAACCTGATCGAGGCGAGTGCCGGGACCGGCAAAACATTCACCATTGCCGGGCTGTTCGTGCGCCTTCTGCTGGAAAGCCCCGACCCTGAATCCCGAAATCCGGCCACCGTGAACCGGATCCTGGTGGTAACCTTCACCGAGGCGGCGACCAGGGAACTCAGGGACCGGATCCGGCGCAGGATCCGGGACGCCCTGGACGCCTTCAGCGCGGGGTACTCCGACGACCGGTTCCTGCAAGGGCTGCTGGATCGCCACCCGGACCGCAAACGGGCCGGTGAGCTGCTGTTCGCGGCACTCTCCTCCTTTGACGAGGCCCCGGTCTTCACCATCCACGGCTTCTGCCAGCGTATGCTTCAGGACAACCCCTTCGAGAGCGGCTCCCTGTTCGACACCCGGCTGGTAACGGACCAGGAGGCGATCTACCGGGAGATCGCCGAGGACTTCTGGCGGCGGACCTTCTTTTCCGCCCCCAAGTCCCTGGCCAGGGCCGCCCTTGCGGCCGGAATGGGACCGGAGCTCCTCACGGAACTGGCCAGGGGACGCCGTCCCGGCCGGTTCCTCAGCGTGATCCCCGACGTCGCCGGTCCCGACCCGGCCGACCCCCGCGAACCGGCGGAGGAGGAGTGCGACGCCCTCCTCCTGGGGATCAAGCGGGACTTCTTCCGCTACCTGACGGACGAGCTCCCCCGCAGGAAGCGGCGCGACAACGTCCGCTTCTTCGACGACCTCCTGCTTGACCTGCACGGAGCCCTGGAGGGTGAGCGGGGAGCGTCCCTGGCCGCCGCGGTCCGCTCCCGGTTCGCGGCGGCGCTGATCGACGAGTTCCAGGACACCGACCCGGTGCAGTACGCCATCTTCGACCGTATCTTCCCCACCGGAGAGAGCCCGCTGTTTCTCATCGGCGACCCGAAACAGGCCATCTACAGCTTCAGGGGAGCAGACGTGTTCGCTTACCTGGCCGCGGCGGGCGAGGCCGGTTCCCGCTACACCCTGGAAGAAAACTGGCGCTCCGAACCGGCCCTTATCCGGGCGGTCAATGCCCTGTTCGCCCGCCACGAGGCACCCTTTTCCCTGGACGAGATACGGTTCCACCCGGTGGCGCCGGCCCGGAAGGAGAACCGGGCCCTCCTCACCGAGGACGGGACGCCGGACCCCTCACCCTTCAGGATCCTGTTCGCCGGCAGAAAAACTCCGGGCAAGCCCATCGACAAGCAGGATGCCTGGGATATCGTCCCGGCCGCCGTGGCCTCCGAGATCGCCCGGCTGCTGCGGGACGGGGCGGCCGGAAGGCTGCTCATCGACGGGCAGGGGGTCGGGCCGGGGGACGTGGCGGTGCTGGTGCGGAAAAACCGCCAGGCCAGGATGATGCAGCGGGCATTGCGGGAGCTGGGGATCCCCTGCGTGCTCTGCCGGGCGGGCAACCTGTTCGAATCACCCGAGGCGGAGCAACTCCTGCGGATCCTCGAGGCGGTGGCCCGGCCCGGCAACGAATCCCTGGTCAAGGCGGCACTGGTGACCGGGATCCTTGGATGGGACGGCAACGCCCTGGCCGAACTGCTGGAGGACGATGCCTCCTGGGAACGGGTGCTGGAGGATTTCCGCCGCTACCGCGACCTGTGGGACGAGCGCGGTTTCATGGCCATGGCGATGCGCCTGCTGGCGGAGCAGGGGGTGCGGAGCCGGCTCCTCTCCCTCCGGGGCGGAGAGCGGAGGCTCACCAACCTGCTCCACTGCCTGGAAACAGTCCACCAGGCAGAGGTTAGCCAGCGGCTGGGAATCGATGGCCTGCTGGACTGGCTGACCGAGCGGCTGGTGGAGGAGCCGAAGCGGGAGGAGCACGAGATACGCCTGGAGACCGACCGGAACGCGGTGCAGCTTGTGACGGTCCACCGGAGCAAGGGGCTGGAGTTTCCCGTCGTGTTCTCGCCGTTCTGCTGGGAGTCGGGGGGAGGGAAGCCGAAGTACGCGCTGTTTCACGACCCGGATAAAAAGGTGGTCCTGGACCTGGGCTCGTCCGAGTTCGAGGCCCACCGCAAGGCGGCAGAAGCGGAGCAACTGGCCGAGGAGCTCAGGCTGCTCTACGTGGCCCTGACCCGGGCCGAGCACCGGGCCTACCTGGTCTGGGGCGCCTTCAAGGACGCGGGCGAATCCTCCCTGCACTACCTCCTCCACCCCGGCCGGAAGGTGGAGAAGCGCCAGGTGGCCGCCACGGACCACGAGCTGCTGGAAGACCTCGGCATGATCGCGGCCGAGGCGGGCGGTGCCATCCTGGTCTCGCCGCTCCCCGAGCCGGAACCGATCCCCTATGCTCCCGAGAGAAGCGCATCCGGCGCCCTGGTATCACGCCCCTTTACCGGAACCTTGGACGCGGGCTGGCGCGTGGCCAGCTTCACCTCGTTCGTCTCAGGGAGCCGCCACGGCGCCGAGCTGCCCGACCGGGACGGTCTGGGGGAGGCGCCGGAGAGCGCGCAGGGTTCCCCACTTCCCCGACCCGGCGAAGGCAGTGCCGCCATCATGGACTTTCCGGCCGGGGTCAAGGCCGGTGTCCTGATCCATCACATCCTGGAGCGGCTCGACTTCTCCTCTCCCGACCGGGCAGCCAGGCGGCTCCTCATCGAGACCGGCCTGGAAAGGTACGGTTTCGACGCGCAGTGGGCGGATCCTCTGGCAAGGATGACCGACGATCTCCTCCGGCTGCCGTTGCCCGGCGCTGAAGCCCCCTTCACCCTCTCCTCCCTGACGCCGGCCGACCGGGTCAGCGAGCTGGAATTCTTCTTTCCCCTCGGATTCGTGAGCGCACCACGGCTGAGGGAGGTGCTGGCGCGCCACGGCGGCCCCGACTGCCCGGCCGACCTTCGGGAGTTGTGCGGACGGCTTGAATTCACCCCGGTCAGGGGGATGGTGAGGGGTTTCATTGACCTGGTGTTCAGGCAGGAAGGACGCTACTACATCGTGGACTGGAAATCGAACCGGCTGGGGCCGGGGAGCGAAGACTACGGGACCGAGGGAATGAAGCGGGAGATGGAGCGCAGGCTCTACCCGCTGCAGTACCTGCTCTATACCGTGGCCCTGGTCAGACACCTGTCCCTGCGGGTCCCGGAATTCAGCTATGAGGAGCACTTCGGCGGTGTGTTCTACCTCTTCTTGCGGGGGCTCGACCCGGAACGGCCGGAGCGCGGCGTGTTCCGCGACCTGCCGTCGGCCGCCTGCATCGCCGAGCTGACCGGACTCCTGATCGAGACGGAGGGGGGCAGACCATGAACGAACCGCTGACGCTTACCCCCATTGATCTCCATTTCGCCGGCTTCATGGCCTCTCTGGCCAACGCGTGCCCGGCCGCGGTCCGGCGGGCGGCCGCGCTGGTAAGCAACGCGGTGGCGGGCGGCCACGTCTGTCTCGACCTGGCAGAGGCGGCGCGGCTCAGGCTGCCGGAAGGGTTTCCTGACGACCCGTCTCCCGCGCTCCCGGGCCGTTGGGCCGAAGAGTTGCTCGGGAGCGGGGTGGTCGGGCGTCCCGGAGAGTATCGTCCCCTGATCCTGGATGAAGCCGGAAGGCTCTATCTGCACCGTTACTGGCGCTACGAGCGGGACCTAGCCGCCGCGATCCTTGAGCGGGCCGCTGCTCCCGCGCCGGACCTGGACCCGGCACTGCTCAGGGACGGCCTGGCACGCCTCTTTCCTCAGCCGGGCGACGGCGGGACCGACTGGCAGAAGGTGGCCGCGGTCGCGGCCCTGTCGCGCCGGTTCACGGTCGTCTCCGGAGGGCCCGGCACGGGCAAGACCTCGACAGTGGTGAGGATCATCGCCCTCCTGCTGGAGCAGGCAGGCTCCACGCCGTTCCGGATCGCCCTGGCGGCCCCCACTGGCAAGGCCGCGGCCAGGCTGCGGGAATCGGTCCGGAAGGCACGGGAATCCCTTGACTGCCCCGACGGGATCAAGGAACGGATCCCGGAAGGGGTCTCGACCATTCACCGCCTGCTCGGCCCCCGGCAAGGCTTGTCACGCTTTCGCCACGACGCAGGCAATCCCCTCCCGTACGACACCGTGGTGGTGGACGAGGCCTCCATGGTCGCCCTGCCGCTCATGGCCAGGCTTGCGGCCGCCCTGCTGCCGGCCGCGACGCTCATCCTGCTGGGCGACCGGGACCAGCTCGCCTCGGTGGAGGCCGGCGCGGTGCTGGGGGACATCTGTGACACCGGGCAGAGCCACGGCTTCTCCCCGGCCTTCTCCGCCCTGATCGCCGAAGTCACGGGCGAAACAGCGGGGCCGCGTTCCGGAGAGCCTGGAGACGCACAGGGCTCGCCCCTGGGGGACTCGCTGGTGGTCCTGCGCCGGAACTACCGCTTCGGCGACGACAGTCCGATTGCGCGCATCAGCGCGTGTGTCAACCGGGGAGATGGTGAAGGCGCATTGCAGGAGATGGACGGGGAGACGGTGAGCTGGCATTCCCTCCCTCCTCCCGAGGGGCTGGGGAGGGCACTGGCTGATGCCGTGCCGGAGGGATACGGGGATTTTCTGCGAGAAACGCGGCCGGAGGAGGTCCTGCGGCGGTTCGACGGGTTCCGCATCCTGTGTGCCCTTCGCCGGGGGCCGTACGGAGCGGAGGCCGCGAATGCGCTGGCGGAGCGGATCCTGGCGGAGCGTGGCCTCATAGACCCAACGACCCGCTGGTACCGGGGAAGGCCGGTCATGGTCACCGTGAACGACTACGACCTGCGCCTGTTCAACGGCGACATCGGCATCGTCCTGCCGGATCCCGAAGCGGACGGCGCCCCCCAGGTCTTCTTTCCCGCCGAAGACGGCGGGATCCGGAAACTCCCCGCCGCAAGGCTTCCCGCCCATGAAACCGTATACGCCATGACGGTCCACAAGAGCCAGGGGTCCGAGTTCGGGCGGGTCCTGCTGATTCTGCCGGACCGGGAAACGGAGATCCTCACCCGCGAGCTGGTCTATACGGCCGTGACACGGGCCTCCGTGCGGGTGCAGGTCATGGGAGACGCCGAGGTCTTCAAGGGCGCGGTTTCAAGAAGGGTCCGGAGAAATTCCGGGTTGCGGGAACGGTTGTGGGGATAGGCCGGGCCCGGTCTTGCGCTGCCGCGGCTCGGTGCCCGGTTACCAAACAAGGGTCAGATTTTCTTTCGTGACGCCCGGAACAGGGCCAGCACGGTCTTGCCGTCGTTGATCTCCCCCTCGGCCGCCATGCGGAGCGCTTCGTCCAGGGGGATGCGGACGGTCTCGATATCCTCGTAGTGCTCCGGGGTAGGATCGTTCTGCACCAGGTCCGTGGCCAGAAACAGGTGGATCTTCTCGTCGAACACGCCGGGCGAGGAGTACAGGACGCCGAGCGGTTCCAGCCTCCCGGCGGCCAGACCGGTCTCTTCGGCCAGTTCCCGCCCGCCGCAGGCCGCCGGGTCTTCTCCCGGCCCCAGCCGGCCGGCCGGTATCTCAAGGAGCTTGCGGTCCATGGCCGGACGGAGCTGCCGGATAAGCGTGACCGTGCCGTCCCGGTGGAGCGGCAGCACCCCCACCCCGCCCGGATGGCGGACTATCTGGAAGACGTGCCACCCCTTGGAGCCGATCTTTACCTCCATCTGCTCCAGGTCCACCACCAGCCCCTTGAATAGAATGCTCCTGTTCCTGGTATCCATGCGCTTGACCGTTCCCTTTCCGGTTCATGGCGTCAATTATTTCAGTTGCGGCCATGATCGATTTCGTTTTACCGTTCTTTATGCTATGCTTTTCACATGAACCGGCGGGTGCCGGCTATCCATATCGTGATGGGGGGATTTTCATGAAAAAAATTCTGTATCTTGTCTGCGGCTCTGCACCGGCTCTTCTGGTGGGCTGCGCAATGTTCACCGCCTGGAAGGCGATCCCCCCGCCGGGCGGCTGCGATCAGTGTCATACCGCTCCCATCAGCAACAACTGGACCGTGGCCTACAGGGCCCCCATCCTCAGCGACGAGAAGGACCGCAAGTACTTCCAGACCGAGAAATACAACCTGCCCGCCACGGAGAAACCCGCCTCATCCCTGGAGGTCCGCAAGAGTACGGACGAAAACTGCTTCGAGTGTCACCGCACTCCGACGCCTGCCCACAAGGGGAGGACGGGACGGTATCATCATTAACGCCTATGCCGGGTCAGGCCGCTCGGGGCGGCTCCTGACCCGGCTGATCCCCTCCTCCAGATCCGCCAGGAACCCCAACGACTCGCCGGTCTGCTCCCTGTCAGGACAGGCCAGTTCCACCAGGGCCCTCAGCATGAAGAAAAACCACTCGGTGCTGTCGTGCATCTGCGAAATGGCGTGGGTCCGCGCCAGGTAGGCCACCGCGCGCACCAGGATGTCCGGTTCCCGCCCGTGCCTTCTGATGCGGCCCACGTGCTCCAGGGTAAAATGATAGAAGGTGTCCGCCAGCCGGCGGATCTTCCGCACGTCCGTCGGCCTGACGTCTTCCATGGTTTTACGGGCCGCCTCGAAACATGCCGCCCGGAGCGCTTCGTGATCAAGGTCCACGGACGTCCTCCTCCCGTTAAATTCCGGGATTCCAGGCTCCGGATTCGTTTCCCCGGAGCTAATCCTGCAGCACCCTGAGCACCTCTTCCGGAACGCGCTTAGCCTTCACTCCCGGACCGACGCAGACCAGGGTGACCTTCCCGGCGGCCAGGAGTTTCCCGTCAAAGGCCCGCACCAGCTGCTGGCCCATGGTGAACGAGCTCCTCCCCACCTCCAGCGGCTCGGTCTCCACCCGGACCAGGTCGTCAAGCACCGCCGGGGCCTTGTAGTCGATCTCAAGGCGCACCACCGGGAAGACGCTCCCCTGCGCCGCAAGTTCGCCCACCGAGACCCCCCGCTCCCGGAAAAACTCGGTCCGTCCCCGCTCGAAAAAGGCGAGATAGCGGGCATGGTACACCACCCCGCCCGCGTCGGTATCCTCGTAATAAATTCGGAATTCCATGGTCATCCTTTCTGGCAGCTTCACATTTTTCCGCCTGGACCTGCTGCGGGTGCGACCCTCGCTTCCTGTAACCATGTACTTCCGTAACATACCCCAATCCAACTGTCAAAAAGAAAGCGCTCGCCGTTGTCGGCAGACATTGCTCTCGCCGCTTGGGTTTATCGCCGCCTGCCAACCCGCCAAGGCACTGCTCGAAAAAATTCTATTTGATAAATAATTTATAATTTGATACCTTCCGTGCATCATAACAATTCAATTGAAATAATTTCATTTAAGTGCCATCCGAAAGATCGCCCTGGCTGATAGGCTCCGAGGACACTATGGCTGTCAATCTCTCATCCTCCCGCGCCCGTTTCATCTTCGACCTCACCGGATCCTCCACGAATTTCGCCGTTGTCTCCCTCCGGGCGCATGAAGCCCTGTCCACCCCCTTCAGTATCGAACTCACCCTGGCTGGCGATACCGGCAGCTCCACCCTGGATGACCTTATCGGCAGGGAATCCCTGCTGACCATCACAAACAGCGACCCCGATTCCGGGAGGGACCGGTACTTTCACGGCATAATCAGGAAATTCGAGCAGTGCGGCCGTAACGGCAGCTTCACCCTCTACGAGGCGGAGACGGTCCCCACCCTGTGGCAGCTGTCCCTGAGGAAGAATTCCCGCATCTTCCAGCATATGCAGACCCAGGAGATAGTTGCCCTGATACTCAAGGAGCACGATATCTTTTCCGACCGCTACCGCTTCGCCCTGACCAATACGGAGCGGTTTCGCCGGTACTGCGTCCAGTACCGGGAGAGCGACCTGGACTTCGTCACCAGGCTGCTGGAAGAAGAGGGGATCTTCTACTTCTTCGAACATTACTGGGACAGGCACGTCCTGGTCATGGGGGACGCTCCCATAGCCCATGTGCCGCTGCCGGGGGAACCCTCCGTCATCTTCAACACAGGCGACGGCCTGGTCGCGGAGAAGGAGAGCATTCACTCCTTCCGGTTCTCCGAAGAGATGCGTCCGGGCGTGTACACCCACCGCAACTTCAACTTCAAGAAGCCTTCCCTGGACTTGACATCGGAAAAAAAGTCAAACAACCATGCCCCCTTCGAGGTCTACGACTACCCCGCCCTCCACGTCCTCCCCAGCCGGGGCGGCTACCTGGCAAAGGTCCGCCTGGAGGCGCTCACCTGCATGGGGAGACAGGGAAACGGCGACGGCTGCTCCTGCCGGCTCATCCCGGGCTTTACCTTCACCCTGACCGGCCATGACGCGAAGGACCTCAACCACGACTACCTGATAACCGAGGTCGTCCATACCGGCGAGCAGCCCCAGTCCCTGGAGGAGAAGGGTTCCGGCGGGGCATCCTACCGGAACTCCTTCACCGTCATCCCGGCCGACGTCCCGTTCCGGCCACCCCTCACTGTGGAAAAACCGGTGGTGACCGGACTTCAGACCGCCATCGTCACCGGCCCTCCGGGGGAAGAGATCCACACCGACCGGTACGGCAGGGTCAAGGTGCGGTTCCCCTGGGACCGGTCGGGGATAGCCGACGACAAAAGCTCCTGCTGGGTCAGGTGCGCCCAGGGGTGGGGAGGAGGAGGCTGGGGCACGCTCTTTCTCCCCCGGGTGGGGGACGAGGTGTTCGTGGACTTCATCGATGGAGACCCTGACCGGCCGATCATCCGGGGTAGCGTCTACAACGAGGAAAACCTCCCCCTCTACGAGCTCCCCGCCAACAAGACGGTGACCACCCTCAAGACCAGGAGCTATCCCAATGGCTCCTTCGACAACTTCAACGAATTCCGCTTCGAGGACAAGATGGGAAGCGAGGAGGTCTATCTCCAGGGCGAAAAGGACTGGAACATCCTGATCAAGAACAACAAGGGGCAGCTCGTCGGCCGCGACGAAAACCTTCGGGTGGGAAACAACCGCACCAAGAAGGTGGGCATGGACCAGACGGTGGAGATCGGAAGCAACCATACGGAAAACATCGGCAACGACAAGAGCGTCACCATCGGGAGCAACCGGACCGAGACCATCGACCTGAACCATGCCGAGACCGTGGGCGTCGCCAAGGAGCTGACTATCGGCGGACTGTACCAGGTGAGCGTGGGGGGCGCCATGAACCAGACCGTCCTCGGCGCCAAGACCGAGGAGGTGGGGCTCACCAAAGACGTCTTCGTGGGCGCGCACATGGCCGAGCAGGCCATGGGGAACAGGGACATTACCGTCGGGGAAGACCTCGACGTGGAAATCGACGGCAGCTGCTCGGTCAAGGCGGGCAACATCGTCATCGAAGCCGAGGACGAGATAATCTTCAGGACCGGCAAGGCGATGATAGCGATCCGGCAGAGGAAGATTGAGGTCCTGAGCGGAAATTTGACCTATCGGGCTACCGGGGAGGTGAAGATAAAGGGGAAGAGGATTGTGAAGTCTCGATTCGCTAACGACGTTCCTGATGAGCATCCGGAAAAGCAGCTTTATAGCCTAAAATTTGATTTCAGCGAGATGCATGAGGCCGGAAGCCATAACGATCTGGATTTGGTTCACATGCCAGTGAAAGTCACGAAAATCGACGGGACCTACATCACTACACTGTTTACGGATGAATTTGGCGTTACGAACAGATTCTACACCGAGGGGCCTGAGGAAATCGTCGCATGGGCGGGAAAAGGAGCATGGGAGGTCACGGAGGAATTTGAAGATATAGAACTCGAGGATGAAGGCGTATGGGAGGCGGGCGATGAGTAAAGCGACTTTATTTTATACCGTCCGACCTCGGGACACCTTGAGCGAGATTGCCCATCGTCACGGGACTACTGTCAAAGAATTGTGCCGCATCAATAGGCTTAAAAACCCAGACGAGATTATTTCCGGGCAACTCATCGCCTTGAAGGCGGAAGCTGTCTTGAAAGTCGGCATCCAGTTGCTCGACCGCGACCGCAACCCGATACCGAATGCCAGGGTACGCCTTGAGTACTGCGGCAAGCAGTTAGAACTTCTAAGCGGGACAAGCGGCAGGGTCCCCGACATAGTCACCGATACACCGGGAGATCGTGTCAGGATTTATATCGCAAGGCTTGATGGCACATGGAAGAAAATTACCGACGTAGTTTCGGATTGGGGCAACAAGCTTGTAACACTCATAAGCCCCAAGTTCAAATTTGAGGATAAAACCAGACCACATCCCAAAGACGAAAAGGGTAAACCTAAAAGGGACCGTAAGGACCCCGACAGAAGACCGGTGACTCCACCCGCCAATCCTAAGCGCACGGAGGGCAAGGGTACACCGCAAAGTGATTATGGCGATGGCAAAGGCCACAAAAAAAGGGATGAAACAACCCAGGATGGATTGCCTGTATCACATGGGAGCAATGATCAGGCGGAGTTTGATTTTTTAAAGGGTTACACAGGGGAGAAAATTACTAAAGAGGATTTCGAGAACGCAGCAAAAAACATAGGCTGCGAAGTCGCCGTTATTAAAACAGTTGCCGAAGTGGAATCAAAAAAAGCACCGTTTGATGGAAAGCACAGGCCGACGATTCTTTATGAGCGTCATGTATTCGCAAGATGCACAAAACCCAAAGGCAGGTATGACCAAGCAAATCCAGACATATCCGGCCTGAAAAAACCTTATAAACCTGCTGACGTGGTTAATAAAAAATTAATAAAACAAGGGAAGCTGGCGCAGTATGAAATCTACGGTTGGAGCTATTCCAGATTAGCAAAAGCGTACTCGCTTGACAAATCTGCCGCCTTAAAAGCTTGTTCTTGGGGCAAATTCCAAATTCTCGGAGAAAACTATAAAGCTGCTGGTTTTACCTCTGTTTTTTCCTTTGTTGAAGCAATGTGCCGGTCCGAAAAAGATCATTTGAGAGCTTTTGTTAACTTTGTAATTGCCAACAAATCCTTAAGGCAGGCTGCAATTAATAAAGAATGGGCGACATTCGCTCGTAATTACAACGGAAAGGGCTACAAAATGTTCAAATATGACACAAAAATGAAGGAGGCATACAAAAAATATGCAAAATAGAATCCTTACTACTGTGATTCTTGTATTTATCCTTTTCGCATCATCAACATCGATAGCTTCCAATACTAATAAACCTAAAATCAAAACTTATCCTATCAGCGATGCTACAGCAAAAATAATTATTAAAAACCAAACACTCAAAATAAATTTAAATGACATGCGCACAAATAATCTTGAACCTGACAGTGGCCAATCCTTTAAAGTTATCATAAATTCAAGAGCTTTTTTCATAATATCGACAACAAGGAATTCTCCACAGGATTATCCGCCAACCTGTGCACTCTTGCTCTTCAATGATGAAATGAAATTTGTGAGCTTAGTCGATACGGTTGGTCCAGGTAATGATAAAAGGCCTTGGACATGCGAAGGAGTTGAGGCTATCTCTTTTTCAGATCTATACCTTGATGGAAGCCTCAAAATAATTAGTCTTTATCTTGCCACTGCTCCTAGTTCTGAACGCTCGATTGTGCCAGTTGTTTTAAGATTTGACTATCACAACTTGTATCTTACCATAGATGATGCAATTACAGATAAATTGGAAAATATTGATGTGGACAGTATCAGAAAAATTCGTTCTTTTTTAAATAAACTTCCTACCAAGTGAATACTTCTAAGATATCGGTGGCACCTCTTTAAAATTTAAGTTTAAATTATTGAGAGGTGACCATCAGCAGCCTACAAAAAAAGAAAGTCATTTTATGCAGAACGACACCATGCAGAGTATATCAGAAATAAACAGTAAAATATTTTGCGCATTGTTTGCCTTATTACTGATATTTACATCTGACTACTGTCGTGAGGCTGCATCATTATGTAATAATAGTAACATTTCACAATCGATGAAAACACCTACTGTTGTGTCATTTATTTTAGACCAATATGGCAACACCATCAACTTGCATTATTTTGCCACAAATCGTCGAATTTGGCTCAGCTCAGTTCGTTTTAAGCACAAAGAATATACCATTGCTAGACTGGAAAAAAATGCAAACCCTTGAATATATAGGTGCAGTTCATGACATTCAAATATTGCTTGGAAGAACGCTAAACCTTAGAGGTAGGGAATTTTTAGCTTTAACGATAGCGGAACGCACAAGCCGCGGAAATGGCATGGGGCAGTGCGGCGCCGGTGAAGAAATCTATTCAAAAATTTATGAGCTATTAAAGCAAAAAACAATCACAAGGAATACAATACTTATTCACAGTTGAGCTCAATCGATTGATTTATTTACAGATAATGAGGTTAATAACGTAAACACCTTACCGATAACTCAAGATGGCGAATTGCTTATCATCAAATGGCCATATCATTCTAAATTTTCAGCACCAGCAATTGGCAAATTCAATGTTATTGAGAATCGCACAAATATCAATTGATCCCATAGATAACCAAACTGATTCTACAGAGATTTCAATTAAGAAATGAAATATCGTAAATTGCTAATTATTTTAGTTCTGATAGCGCTTCCGTCGACCGGCCTTATAGTTCTTGGTCAGATGCACAACCGTCAGGATCTAAATGCCTTTATGAAAGAACACTATGGCAAATTTGACACAGAGAACAAATGCTGGGTGAAGGACGATGAGGATCTGCATTATGTGGTCTGTGCTTCTCAGGACATAGAGATAAACGGCGAACCCCATAGCATGATTGCGGTATGCGGAGAAGTCCCGGACGACTTGAAATCTCATGCCGCCTGCGGCTACGTGGACCTCTATGTAATGAAACGCTCCTTTACCGGCATGGCTCCCGTGGCCAAGCTAACGGGAATCGAGAGCGGAAGTTTCGGAATCCCCGGTAGCGTTTCGGTCGTTCAGCTTGGTAAGCAGTTCTATGGATTCACCGAAGAAGGTGGCTATTCGGGCCAGGGATACACGAACGGATACATGACTATCTATGTACCGGTCGGAAGGTCGTTCCACAAAGCACTTCGATTCAGCACCGTGGCCGATGACTCAGGAGTTTATCATGAAGATGATCAAGAGAATCATACAAGCCTTGAACGAAATATTGAATTTATTCCCCGGAAAGGATCGAATGTTTCCGCCGCCCGCATAACCTCTAGTGGATATTATGACGGAGAAAGGATCTCCACCGTCCATATTCTGACGTTTAACCTCAAAAAGCACGAATATCGGCTACCGAAGGATTTCAACGCCGATGTAGGCTTTTGAAGCAGAGCCAGATCGACTGTGTCATTTTCAAACAGAGAAAAAAGGAGAAGCCCGTGAAATTTCTGATGATTTGTGCCGTTATCTCAAGCCTGCTGATGTTCTCAACCACCGCATTTGCTCTCGGAGAATGGGACAACTACACCACCTCATATGACAGAACATACTGCTTCAGCAAATTGCTGGTGGAGTCCGACAAAGAGCTGAACGAGGTATACAAACAATTAAAGTCAGGCATTAAACCAGACTCGAAGAGAAAGCTCACCGAAATTCAAAGAGAATGGATGCACTATCGCGACAACACCTGCCAGGAGGAACCTGGAACCATCATCGTAAACTGCAATTATTACGTCAACAAGGGAAGAACCGAATACCTGCGTGACCGTCTCCGCGAATGCAAGACCGGCAACTGCCGCTATGACATGATCGTCAAAAAGAATTGGTGACACACGTGTTCGTACGCCTGGTAACCGTATTTTTCTGCGTTTCGGTCTTCGGGACCCTGGCGGCATATGGTTTCGATCTGGTGCTGGATCCGGGTCACTCTCCCAAATCCCCCGGTGCTATCAGTTGCGCCGGGGTGACGGAATACCGGTATAACAACGCCCTTGTGGCGCATATTGCGGCATCATTGGCAAATCTTCCGGGCGTGCGCGTTTTTCTGACGAAAAAGGATGACGAAGAGATTTCTCTAAAGGAACGCGTGAAGGATACCGCCGGAAAGGATCTGTTCATTTCGGTCCATCATGATTCGGTGCAGCCGCAATTCCTGAATATCAAGGGAGGAAATGCCGGCAATTGTTCCGACAAGGCAAGCGGGTTTTCCATCTTCGTTTCCCGCAAGAATCCTTTTTTCAAGGAATCGCTGGCCGCCGCGACCATGCTTGGCCGGAGCCTCCTGGCCCAGGGACTCCGGCCCACACTGCACCATGCAGAGCCTATTGCAGGAGAAAACCGTCCCCTGCTGGACAAGGAATTGGGAATATACGCTTATGACGACCTAGTGGTGCTCAGGGAGGCGCACTCCCCGGCGATACTGTTCGAAGCCGGGGTGATCATCAATCCGATTGACGAGAAGTACATACAGAGTGACGTCTTCAAGGGAAAGGTGGCAAAGGCGATACGCACAGTCGTTCAGCAAACCAAAGGGACGCACAGGGTGGGCTGCAATCCTGGGAGTGCCCGAAAACGCAAGGGGAAGTAGAGTGACCATGAGGCCGCTAAGTTATCTCCATACCTTAGGCAAACTATACCCGAATGCGTGGCAATGTGTGGAATTCCTGATCGCCAACCGGGGTGTTCGTGTCCCGGATTGGCCCGAGTGGTCCTTCCTGCCTGTCGGAGGATGGCTTGCTATAGCCTCCATTGACAACATCATACTCCCCAAGGACGATCCGGCCTTTGACCTCGCGGTTGCCAGACTGGCGGCTGTCGCGACATGGCGATATTGCCAGGGCGTTTACAGGTTCGATGATGAGGTTCGTGCTGCTCTTGTTTCTACGGAAATAACCGGAGACATACCAGGCGAAGTTCTTCTCAGACTTCCGGAATATTGCGTCTACGTGGAAACACCTGGATCAGAATGGTTTGAGGGAAAGGGATTGCCGCTATACGGTTTTTGGGCGCACCTTACTTGCAGTGAGAAACCTGGTGAGCCGTATCTGAATTTATTGCTGGATTGTGAGGGGCTTCTCAGACCAATCGGCTTGCCCATTGGTAACTGGTCGCTATTGGAGGCCGTCAAGCTGAACGAAAAAATGGCGGAAACACATTTTTCGAAATACTTTGGGCATCAAGTTGGTTTGCCTGATCCGGCGTACAAGTACGATATCGTTGACGGCATTCAGCCGCTGCTTTCCCTGCCCCTTTACCTCTGTTCCGACGAACCGGAAATTGAAAATGACCGCGAGCCCAAGATGTCTCCCAAACGTCCTGAGCTGACGAAAACAAAAAAGGGATGGAGATTGTTCCCGCCGGACCGTTGCCGTGTCTGGCACGTGGGGCGTGCCACTGGGGAGACATTGCGTCGCGCATCAGCGAGCGGGCAGCGGGAATCGAAGGGGGTCAGACCGCATTTGCGACGTCCTCACTGGCACGGTTTCTGGACCGGACAGCTGAATGGGGAACGCCGTTTCGGCTACAAGTGGCTGCCGACCATCATGGTGAGAGGAAGGATAAATGAGGAGGCAAACGGTCGGCAAAGGAATAAAGATGATTGAAGAAATCAAAAAATTCAGTTTAGCCAAGCATGAAGGTCCCTATGAAAACTGGCCTTCAAAAACTGATTTGTTTTTCGATGGCAAGCCTACAGGAAAGAAAATTGACGGTTACGTGATCGAAAAGCAATTCAAAATAGATGATTATTACCTGATAATTACTTCCTATGACTGTCCATTCGAAGAAACAAATAATTTTATATTATTAAACAACAATTTCAGTGTTGAACATAAAAAATGGATTGGAAGACCTTATAACAGTTTTTGTATAAAAGATGCTGTTCCAATAAATGATTATAAAATTTTAATTTCATTCATAGGTGATCTCAAGGTGACACTGCATATAAAAATGAAATCCTTCTTGTCATCAAAACCTCGCATAAAACTAAATTGGTTTACTACTTAAATAATTTATCTATGTTGAATTCCGACACGCCAATACTTGGTTCAATCTTATTATCATAAGGGACCACTGTTTATGGAGCAACACAAGGACATTTCTAAAGAAAGCGGCGAAGTGAAATCTTCAGAAATCAAGGCTAAGACGAAAGGGATAAACATCAAAGCATTCTTGAAGTTGATCCGATATGCCGAGCATCATAGAGATGATGATGGAGTTTACTATCTTCTTTTCGGTGGGAAACAGAAATTCACTGATACAAGAAAGCATCCAAACATGAGGATACGAGCATGGGGGACCTCTTCTGATGTCGCAGGAGCTTATCAGATAAAATATATAAGCTGGTCAGAGGCAAAGAAACGCGGGATATTGTTTGATTTCACGCCAGCTTCTCAAGACAAGTACGCAATATGGAGGTTGAAAACAAGAGGCGCCTTGGAATTCATTGAAGCAGGCGAGATTGAAAAAGCTATTTCCAAATCACAACTGCGAAAAGAGTGGACATCACTTCCTGGAGCTAAAGAATCAAATATGAGGATGAGTGAAGCAATAGAGCGATTTGCAAAATACAGAAAGGAGTTATGGAGCCATTGAATTCAAAAATATTAATATGTTTATCATCCGTATTTTCTTTATTATTTGGAGCAGAATTAGTTTACTCATACGAACAGTCGTATAGTTTCAATGAAGCTATAAAGTGTAGTAACGCGAAAGTATTTATACAAACTACATATAAAAAATATCCTGAATTTGACACACAATGTACCAAACAGACTCTTAAAATAGTAAATGGTAAGAAAAAAGTGTTTAAATTTTTGCCTTATGATGGAAAGTTGATAACGAAACATTTTGATGCTGATGAGAAAGTATTGGATGCTTATGTCAGTCAGTGGGCATGCCTTAAATCAAAATCTGGAGCACACTTCATTTTGCTTTGGTATGACTGTAGTTGGGGGGACGAAGCAGACTATTGTGTTGGGTCTGGAAATAATCAATGGGAGCGAATATTCAGTCTAGACGGTCGGGATTTGACAGCAGGGTATCCAAAAAAAGGACCTCTCCTAGATACCCTGTATCGGAAACTGGATATTTATGAGATTTCAGAAAAAGGAATCAAACTTAAACCTCTTAAGTGGATCTCTGATTAAATTATGAATACTGCTAATAATAGATTTTACAATAATGTAGCACTCTTTTAGGAGGCATAAAATGTACACAAACAGACAATATGAAGATTTTCAGAAAAGCCTCGAATTATTGCATGTTGAAACCCTAAATTTTGCAACCAGATTCATTTCTGATGCAAAACTCCGTCAGGAATATTTAACGAAATCCAAGCAATTATCAAACGACTTAACACATCAGGTGCACTCCTGCAAAATAACACCACAGGACGGTGCAAAGATAGCTAACTCTACTAGAAATTTGATAATGGAACAGATAAGACTTAAGTCTTCAGAAATCGGCAGAGCGTATGCCGAAGCCATAAAAAAAACAGGCAAAACTTTGCCTAAACTGGAAAGTCGCTATGCTTTGGAAAAATTTAACAAAGCCTTTGAAGCTTTGAGTCAGACGGAACGAAATCAAGTTTGGCTTGAGATTGTTGCAAGCTCAGGTAGGCCGAAGGCAGAAGTCACCATGATGGTAAGGCGTATGGGATATGCTGGCAGAGCCTTGCTTGTTATGACAATAGCCGTGTCTGTTTACAACGTTGCCACTGCTGATGATAAGCCTACAGCGGTGGCTCATGAAGCGACCACTTTAGGAGGTGGAATTCTCGGCGGTGCTGCTGGGGGTGCGGCGGCAGGTGCAGTCGCAGGTGTTCTTTGCGGTCCGGGTGCCCCTCTGTGTGAACCTGTCACGGTGACTGTTGGAGTGTTCGTCGGCGGAGTACTAGGCGCGCTAGGCGCCGACTATTCCTTTAAATTCTTTTCTCACTGAACAAGAAAACGATATGCGCACTTTTAAATATTTAGTCTTAATATTAATTTTTTTTGGAATTATTTTTCTGCTTTATGTCAGCAATATCATATCCTTTGTGCATATGATATTGCTGGTATTTCTTGGCTGTCTGCTTTGTTGTATTACTCATTATTTATATAGCAAAAGCTTTAAGGATGAAAACTAAGATGTATTTGTTCATATGGATCCGTAGAAGCGCAAATCAACAATAAATTATCTATATTTCTATTTATTTGATTCACCAGTTGAATCCAGAGTCTTATCCATACACATTTGGAAAACTGCGTAGTATGTGGATACTGATTAATATTCCATTTGGAGGGAGCAACCATGAGCCTATCCAATTTCTACTCTCGTGCCTCATTTCTGTTTGAGGTTATTGGAACAGGAATAGAAAGTTCTGTAGTGAGTTTTTCAGCACAAGAAAAAATATCAGCATACTTCAGGATTACGGTAAAACTGGCAACAAACACTGAGATCAAATCTTCAGACGATAACATCGGCAGAGAATCCCTGCTGACCATCATCAACAACGATCCCGATTCCGGCGGCGACCGGTATTTTCACGGTGTCGTGCGAAGATTCAAACAAGTTGGCAAGAACGGCCGGTTCCATCTCTACGAAGCGGAGGTCGTGCCTGCGCTTCAGCAACTCTCCCTGCGCAGGAACTGCCGTATTTTCCAGAAAATGCAGGTCCAGGACATCATCGGGAAGGTTCTGGAGGAAGGCGACATTTACTCGGACTGCTACCGCTTTGCCCTCACCAACCAGGAGCGGCTGCGCAAGTTCTGCGTCCAGTACCGGGAGACGGACCTGGACTTCATCTCCAGGCTGCTCCAGGAAGAGGGCATCTTCTATTTCTTCGAGCATTACAAAGACAAGCATGTTCTGGTCATGGGGGACGACCCCATCGTGCATGTCCCGATTCAGGGCAAACCCTCCATCACCCTCAACACCCAGGACGGCCTGGTCGCCGAAAAGGAGAGCATCCAATTCTTCAGCTTCTCGCAGCGCCTGAGATCAGGGATTTTCGCTCATCGGAACTTCAATTTCAAGAAGCCGTCGCTGGACCTGACCGCGACGAAGAGCGGTACGGATCCCCGGAAGCTGGAGGTCTTCGATTATCCCGGCCTGCACGTGGATCCCGACCGGGGAGAGTACCTGGCCAAGATCCGCCTGGAGGAACTCACGGCCACGCGGCAGCAGGGACACGGCCACGGTTCGAGCTGCAGACTCATCCCGGGTTACACCTTTAACCTCACCGACCACGAAACCAAGAGCCTGAACGCGGAATACCTGATCGTCGATGTCACCCATTCGGGTTTTCAGCCCCAGGTGATGGAAGAGGTGGGGGGCGGAGCGGCTTCCTATTCGAACCAATTCAACGTCATCCCGGCAAAGACCCCCTTCAGACCGCCACTTTCCATTGACAAGCCGGTCGTAAAAGGGGTCCAGACCGCCATGGTCGTCGGGCCGCCGGGCGAGGAGATCCATACCGACAGGTACGGCCGGATCAAGGTCCAGTTCCACTGGGACCGGGACGGGAAGCGGAACGACGGGAGTTCCTGCTGGCTCCGCCCATCCCAGGGGTGGGGCGGTGGCGGGTGGGGGATGGTCATGCTCCCGCGCGTCGGGGACGAGGTGCTGGTGGACTTCGTGGAGGGAGACCCGGACCGGCCCGTTATAGTGGGAAGCGCTTACAACGAGGAAAACCTCCCGCTCTACGACCTGCCGGCAAAAAAGACCGTGAGCACCCTCAAGAGCAGGAGTTATCCCCAGGGATCCCTGGACAACTACAACGAGCTCCGCTTTGAGGACATGAAGGGGAGGGAGGAGATCTACCTGCAGGGCGAAAAGGACTGGAACATCCTGATCAAGAACGACAAGGGGCAGACCGTGGGCCACGACGAGACACTCCGGGTGGAGAACAACCGGGACAAGTCGGTCGGCGTGGACCAGTTCGTGAGTATCGGTAACAACCACACCGAAACCATAGGCGCAAACAAATACATCACCGTCGGCCGCAACAAGACAGAGTTCGTCACGGTCAACTGCGCAGAGACCATCGGTCTGGCCAAGGAGCTGACCATCGGCGGCCTCTACCAGGTGAGCGTGGGCGGCGCCATGAACGAGACGGTGGCCCTAGCCAAGGCGGAGGAGGTGGGTTTGACCAAGGCAGTCCTCGTGGGCCTGCACATGAGCGAGAACATCATCGGCAACCACTCCATCAGCGTGGGAGGCAACTTTTCCACCACGGTGAGCAGGACGAAAACCGTGAAGGCCAAGTCCATCATCTTCGAGGCAGACGACGAAATCGTCATCAAGACAGGAGACTCCCTCATATCCATGAAGAGCGACGGCGACATCGTGGTGAGCGGTGGGGCCCTCGAGTCCAAGGCATCCGGCGAAAATGTGATCAAGGGCGCCCGGATTTCGGAAAACTGAAATGCTGCGTCGCCGGAAGAATTCAACACTATTGGCTCCCCCCGAAGAATCTGCGGTGAGGCGGGAGCGGATTGCCATTACCGGCATCGGTTTCGTGTGCCCGGTGGGCGCCACGGCATGGGAAGCTGCCCTCTCGATGCGGAAGAACAGGGGACGCTTCCTTCAGCATGAAACCGTCATGGTCGCCGACGACCGCTTCGGGACCGTTCTGCGCGGGGCCACGGTCAGCCGCATGCCAGATGATTTCGTGTCCCCATGTAGCGACGGGCCGGAGAGGGCGGCAGCGCTCATAACGCCCGCAATACGTGAATGCGTTGCCGGAGTTTCCGATACACTCCTTTCGAAGTCGTTTACGCGGATCGACAACCTGCTTGTTCCTGAAGCGCCGGACTTCGACAAGCACCTTCAGCCGGCTTTCCCTGACTTCTCATTCCAGTACCCGCACGAAGAGGACGACATTGCACTGACACTTCCACGCTGTGCGCTCTTCGAAAGAATCATCCAGGCATCGGAACAGTTGAGGCAAGGGCCTGAGCAGGTCGCCGTGGTAGGCTGCGCGGACTCGAACGTAGCCGTCTCGCGACTGGAGCGGCTTCTCTACGCCGGACGGCTCATGGACGCCTCCAACCCGGAAGGGATAATCGCCGGCGAAGCAGCCGGCGCAGCCCTCCTGGAAACCGAAAGCCATGCGCGAAAAAGAAATGCCCCCATCTACGCCCTCATCGCGTCCTGGGGACGTGGCACGGAACCGAATCCGTGGACTGGTACACGCCCTTCCATTGCAAAGGGACTGACCGACGCCTTTTATGAAGCGCTCGCGGGCCTTGAGGACAAAGGCAAGAGCATCGGCATGGTCATCTCGGACCTGAACGGCGCGCGGCCGCGGGCCATGGAGTGGGCGCTGACCACGGGCCGGGCTTTCGCGGATCACGAGAAGGAGCCCTTCCTGTCGATTCCGCTTTTCACCATCGGCGATTGTGGAGGAGCCTCCGGCGCGGCGATTCTGCTGAATGCCCTTTCAGCTTTCATGTTTCACCGCCACGGCCCACGGCATATTGCGCTCACCACATCCGACGATGCCGGGGCCAGGCGGGTCATTTGCCTGGAGAGGGGAGACCTTGCCGACAGGCGCCAACTCATGGACGGGGTTCGCAGGCAGCTAAAGACCGGGGAAATAGGGATACCACGATGAAGCAGAGCAATATAAATCAGATTGAAATCACTTGGCAGCAGCTTTTCGGAGATATTCCGGGGATAAGGAATTATTGTCAAAACCGGATCTGCATCAAGCGGGAGGTCATCCCCATCATCTTCGTTCCCGGCCTCATGGGAAGCAGGTTGGTGAGAAAGAAAAAAGAAGAGAGAATTCCGGAAACCGATAATCTGAAGCCGGGGAATAAGGAAGAGATCGGGATTTCCCTGGTGAAGCAAAAAAACAGCGGGGCCAAGGAAGATGATGGCAACGATCCCAGAATATGGGATCCGGATGATCCAGGCTTCATGTTTGCCAAATTCGGAACGTTCAAGTCTACGGCCGCGAAACACAAGGCTCTCGTAATCGGAGATAAATTCGATTCCAATTATGCGGAAGTCTTCAACAATGATTCAGCGCATAACGACAAGTGTTTTTTTCTGAATCCGACAAAACTCGCACTGCTCGCGGCTGGGGTGGGATAATGTGGGAGAGCTACGGTCAATTCATTCTCAAACTGCAAACTCATGCATGGCCGAACCCCCACGACTATTGTTTCGAATTTCCCGTGCACGCTTTCGGATACAACTGGACAGATTCCGCGGACAACAGCGGCTTAGCACTCAAGATGTACATCGACAGAATCATTGAAGAGCACAGAAAAGGCGTTTACAGCCCTGATGGCTTGCAGCGCGAGTGCAAACACGTAATCCTGATCACCCACTCCATGGGTGGGTTGGTTGCCCGCTCTACCTGTGTCCTGCATGGAGCGCAGGTACAGGTGCTGGGGGTCATACATGGAGTGCAACCGGCCACCGGCTCGCCGGCCGCCTACTGGCGCATGAAGGCTGGTTTTGAACGTCCCGGGTGGAGTGGGCCGAACAAAGCCTGGTGGGACTGGCTTAGAAAACCTCGGGAAATGTTCAACCATGCGGTCTTGGGTCGCGTAGCGGCGGCCATTCTCGGAACCGACGGTGAGGAAGTTACGTGCCTCATGGGCAACATGCCCGGAGGTCTGCAACTACTGCCGACAAAGGATTACGTGGACAACGAGGGGAATCGTCAATGGCTCACCTACCCGAGAAAAAATGGAGAATTGAAGCTTCCGAAAGACAACCCTTACAAGGACATATATTCGCTGGAAAATGAAGCCTACCGTCTGGTTAATCCCGAATGGCTTGATCCTCGCGACGGTGACACAGCCATTGAAGAAGAATATGAGGAAAACAGTCCATGGGAAAATTTCTCTGGTTTTCTTCAGATGGCCGAAGATTTTCACGACAAACTCCAAACCCAATATCATCCTGAAACCTACCAGTTTTACGGCACTGATCTGGATTCGCCGGATAAGATCGTATTCGAAAGAAAAGACCACCAACACTACGACCGTCCTGACAACCCGTATATGCGCTACATGCCTGCGTACGAACCTAAATTTAGCCGGAAGGGAACATACCGGGTCTACGTTGACGAGTACGAACGACCGCTTACGGAGGACACAAAGGATGCCGTCGGGATTGTCACCATGGGATCTCCCGAGGGTGAAGGCGACGGCACTGTTCCCGTCTCGTCGGGAAAAGCACTTCACTTGGGTGAGGGGAGAGATGGTAACTCAAGAACATTCGACATAGGAAAGGAAAACAATGATGACCTTTTTTATATAGGGCATCAGAAGATATATATGACCCACAATGCACGGGAGATCGTTTTCAAGTGTATCTGGAATCTTGTCGAAAAACGAATAGATGATGAAGTCGGAGAAATGGAGACCGTACCTTGATTACTAAATACCGATACTTGTCAATATTTTTAGTGGCGTTGGCAGCTTCTTCAATAATACTGTTTACCTATAGTGGTGGTGAAACACAACACAAACAGACTGCTCAATCAATGATAAAATGGGAGATAAATAAAACTATGCAATATTATCTCATAGGACGATTTTTGATTGATGTGCCATCTGATATGAAACTAAGCTCACAAAACGGAACAATAAGGTCATCTGAAACATATGAATTTATTTGGCCTCAAGTACAAGATAAGTCAAAAATAAGAGAGGAAATGCTCAAGACAAAACTGGCTGAAATAAAAAAATTTCGCCCGCCAAAAGGTAAAGAAAGTGCTTTCATCGAAATACGTGAAATAAAGGATATTCCACATTGGACAAGGGGAATCCTTTACTACAGTAACTATTTAGGGGATGAAGTAAAATGGGTTATGCTAACTGACTTTGGTCGTGTGGGTGTTTGGACTGAAATGCGTAGTGGGAAAAATAATCCAGCAAACATTGGTAAAATGATCCAATCTTTTTCAACTTTTGCAAATGCCTACCAAGTGAGGTGTTCCAACAATGCTTCATCTTTACCTTCTGGAAATTGGTTTCACCTTAGATACGGTTCAGTTAACCTACCATATAAAATACGAGAACGCTCCAGAGTCTGCTTTTACGATCGCACCAATGCGCTGAGGCTCGAAATAGAAATGAATGAAACGTATAAAGTCGAGGACATCGGACTATCAGATCGATTAAGCGCTGCCATAAACTCAAACTATGCCATAGGAGTCGAGGTAGATAAGATACGAGCACACAAAAGGACCGCCGCGGGTTTGAAGGGTGAAGAAGTGGTTTTTCGTACAACCGATAGCAAGAAAACCGTTCTGAATTTTGGTTGGGAGTTTCCCGGGGAAAAGAATTCTGGGGAAAAACCGGAAATCCAGATCACCATGGATTCGCCGGACGGCAACCTTGATGAAAAGCTGAAAATCTGGGACGCGATTCTCGATTCCTTCAAGCCAATGTACAAGACGGGGAAATAGGATTCCGCACTTTTCCAGGGAGGCGGCACACATGCCCACCAACACCATCGTCAACGGCCAGACCGTAGTCCACAAGGAAAGCGACGGCGTGCTCACCACCTCGCCGGATGTATGCCTCACCCCCATGGGCGCAACAGTGGTCCCCATACCCTACGTCAACGTGGCCAGGTCCGTGGACACCAGCAACGGCAGCAGGACCGTCACCGTGGACGGCAACCCCATCATGCTCAAGGATTCCATCTTCAGCACCAGCAGCGGCGACGAGCCGGGCACGGCCGGCGGCGTCACCTCCGGAGTCAACAAGGGGAAAGCCAGGTTCGTCAACTACTCCAACAACGTCTTCGTGGAAGGCCGTCCCGTCTGCCGCCGCCTGGACCCCATGATCAGCAACCTCTCCAACCCCGGCAACACCCCTCCCGCGCCGCTCATGCAACCGAATGTGGAGGCTGAGGAGATAGATGCGGATGCACACGTGCTCAGCGTCGCGTTCGTCTTCAAACGCCCTCATGTTGTCACCGAAAAAGTCGAACAGCCTCTCATAGATCTGCCCTATACCATCAGCGGACCAAAGGAATTCAAAAGCGTGGAAAATGAGAAGTATGTCGGGGTACTGAAAAAGGACGCCTTAAAAGGCGCGTATGCCTTCTCATTCGATAAGTTCGATCTTAACGAGCGCCCAATTGAAGATTCGACAAAAAGCTGACATTGCACAGAGGCCAAGGTGAGAATGTTCCTGATAGTATTTCTGGCAGTTACGTGGTCTTTGACTTTTTCTAGCTGCAGCGACGCAGCAGGAGAAAAAAGAGCAAGTAGCAATGCAGAGCGGAAAGGAGCCAAAGACGGAATGAAAACCTATTACATTGGTCGATTTGCCATAGATGTTCCGGAGGACTTCAAGCTTGAAGTTCTGAACCAAAAAATCAGGTATGCGGAAGTATCGGATTTTTTGTGGAGCAAGTCGAGAGATCGCCAGGAGCAGAGAAACGAACTCTGGACAGAAAAAATATCCGAAGTCAAACGCCTGCCTCAGCCTGTAGACAAGAAAGCGATAATTGTCGAAGAACGGGAAATTCAGGGAATTGGCAAATGGGCGAAAGCCGTCATCTACCGTGGTGATTACCTGATTCCCAAAAGAATGTTCTGGTCAGTGCTTGTTGATTACGGCGATGTTGGCATTTGGCTGAAAATTGCCGGAACCAATAACGAGCTGATGAAGAAAAATCTCTCTAATATTCTTACATCGTATCAATTCGGGTGGAACCAGTCGTCAAAAAACAGCTTCTATCTGAAGTATGGGGCGATAAATCTGCCGTATCTTGAACAGGAACAATCCTATGCCCGCTTTGAAGGACATACTTTACTAAAGCAGTTTGAAATAGAAATGGATGAAACTCATCTTAATGAGCCGAAAGATGAAGGCTTATTGGGAAGACTCGCCGCTGTTGTCGCAACAAGGTTTGCTGGGAAACTTGACATCGAGAAAATAAGAATGGGCGAACGTACTTTGGTTAATCTTAAAGGTGAAGAAACCATTCTCAGAGTTCATGATGGCGATAATATCAGACTAAGTTTTCTCTGGCGCTTTTCAGGCGAAAAAGATTCTGGCGAAAAGCCTAAAATTGTTTTTGATATGGAAACGTCTGATGACAAGATGAACGAAAAAATAAATCTGTGGGATGCTATTCTCAAATCAATCTGCCCTATATATTAACAAACACAATCCTTGACAAAGGAACTGAATCATGTCCAGCGTGATTAATCCCATCGATATATTATGTTTTGATCTCAACCAACTTGTTGATGGACTGAAAACTGACGTACAAAACCGTGTCATTATTGAACGATTTGTTATGCCTATCATTTTCGTCCCAGGGATAATGGGTAGTAGACTCAAAATAGTCGGTGGAGCAAAGGTTTGGGATCCTGATGATACATGGTTCATGGTCAAAAGCTTCGGGTTGAAAAACGTATCGGCTGAAGAACGCAAGTTACGAATAATTGGGAAAGAGTTTTCCGCTGATTATCTCGAGGTAGCCAATAATGATGAAATACACAATCTGTTGCTCGATAAAAAAGAGCAAAACGACAAGCATCGTGTGAAACGCAAATGGGGAGGCGTTGCCTGGATGAGTTACGGGCCATTTTTAACTGAGCTCCAAAACAGAAAATGGGACAACACTGTTAACCTATTCTTTGAATTTCCCGTATATTGCTTCGGGTACAACTGGACCTCATCCAATAAGCTTGCCGGTGAGAAGCTCGCGGCTTACATCGACGAAGTCATAAAGACTTACACGGACAAAAGCCGTAAATGCGAAAAAGTAATCCTTGTCACCCATTCCATGGGAGGACTTGTGGCGCGGTCCGCATGCATGCTTTCCGGAGCAAAAGACAAGGTGCTCGGAGTAATCCACGGGGTGCAACCGGCGAATGGCTCTCCAACCGCTTACTGGCGTATGAAAGGCGGATTCGAAAGACCGCATACAATCCCTGAAATCAATTTCTTTCACTGGCTCAGCAATCCTTCGAAGGCTTTCAGGCACATGAAGGGGAAAGTCGTTAGCAGTTCGTTGCTGGGAATTCCTTTCACCAACCTTAAAATCGGCGCAGGTCACATCTCCGCCTGGGTACTTGGCACAGACGGAGAAGAGGTGACCGCCCTCCTCGGCAACATGCCCGGCGGACTGCAACTCCTGCCAAATAAGCAATATAGAAAAAACGATGATAATGGAGCATGGCTTCAATTCCTTAATGCTAAAGGCGAGCAAGTGGAATTGCCGAAAGGTGATCCATATGAAGAAATCTACCGCAAAGACAAAGAGTATTATCGACTTGTCAATCCAAAATGGTTGAACCCCGGCGAAAGGAAGTCTTCGGAATTACATGAAGATGTTTCTCCTTGGGATTTCTATCTGGGATATCTCGCAGAAGCCGAGAAATTCCATACGGACCTGGGAGATCAGGTGCATCAGCAGACCTACCAGTTCTATTCCTCCGGTATTGCCACCGCCGATCGGATCGTTTTCTCCAAATCTGAGGATACACTCTGGCAGAGCCTGAAGCGGTATTTGGGCGCCGTCGGAAAAGACATACCGAAGGATATCAAAAGCGCCGGAAAATCCTTTGTTTTCACGGTGTGCAGAGGCGGGCTTCCCCTTGCCAGGAAACTCATTGATGCCGTCATTGACGCAGCAGGAGGCGCCCTTGTGAAAGACAGCGACTGGTATCAGAACAGGGGAGGATATCGGGATCGGGTGGACGATAAGGATGGCCCGAGCGATAGCGGCCCCCTCAACCTCGTCACCATGCAGCTTCCCGACGGCGCTGGAGACGGAACCGTCCCCGAATCTTCGGGAATGGCGCTGAAGCTCGGCGAAGACACAAAACGTACTTTCTGCATCGCCGACATGGAAGGCTTCGAAGCGGATTTCGTTAAGGAAAACGCTCCACGAACCAAGCCGAGACGAAGTGTCGATTTCGATGAAAGCTGGTTTGACCGAGGACATGAGCCGATCTTCAAGACAAAAAGCGCTCGGCATATAACCTTCACCGCCATAGAAAACATATGCCGGAAAGAAATTAAGAGGATGCTAGGGAAAGCATGACGGCAACGGGTCCGCGCATTATTTGAGGAGAAATGCAATGGGATCATACGTCACATAGTCTTCGAGGAACATTCATGGTCGGCCGACAAGGCCCGTCTCGCGCGGCGTAAGCTCTCATACAATCCTGCCGGCGCATGACATTGCTCGGACTTTCGGAGCATCTAGAAAACAGGCCACTCAGAGATGTGAGTAACGAGCCGGACCGTATCGAAGGGGCGATCCGGGAACAGGGGCCTTACGGCGGGAAGGCGCCAGGGGAAAGCCGTGTCGGGACGCTAGCGGATGAACTCGAACTTTTCGCGACCTGACGAAAACAAGGGGAAGGATCAATCATGGATTTCATTAACTCCACGCCGCTCAATGCCGCGCCTTTTTCCCACATGGACGCAACCGGCGCAGAGTCTCTTGTAGTTGTCGTCAAGGGAACCTGGACGATCAGGGAAGGAAAGGAACTGGTGGTCGCCGCAGAGCAGACGCCGATCCGCCATGCGCCGGAATACCACGGTGATCCCGGCTCCTCG
>JARKPN010000039.1 GCA_029975275.1 Geobacteraceae bacterium
CTACATGGTAGCTTTAACGGCTGCTTCGATCTTGGCGGGGCTGGGGAGGTAGAGGTCTTCCAGTGCGCCGCTGAAAGGAGACGGCGTATGGGGCGCCGTCACCATCTGGATCGAGCCCTTCAGCGCCTTGAAGGCGTTCTGGGCCACTACCGACGATATGTCGCTCGCCATGCTGCAGCGCGGATTGCTCTCGTCCACGATAACCAGCCTGCCCGTCTTCTCCACGCTCTTGATGATGGTGTCGTAATCCAGAGGGGATACGGTGCGCGGGTCGATTACCTCACACTCCACTCCCGCCTTGGACAGGCTCTGGGCCGCCTGCAGCGCCTTGTGAACCATCCAGCCGATGGCAACTACGGTCACGTCCTTGCCCTCGCGAACCACGTTGGCCTTGCCGAACGGTATGGCGTAGCTCTCTTCGGGGACTTCGCCCTTCATGGCATACAGAACCTTGTGCTCCATGAAGATCACCGGGTCGTTGTCGCGGATACACTGGGTCAGGAGGCCCTTCGCATCGTGCGGAGTGGACGGCACAACCACCTTCAGTCCCGGAATGTGCGAAAATACGCTGTACAGTACCTGCGAGTGCTGGGCTGCCGCGCGGAATCCCCCGCCGTAGCAGGTCCGCATGGTCACCGGCGTCACCGCCTTGCCCCCGAACATGTAGCGGAATTTGGCAGCCTGGTTCATCATCTGGTCGAAGCAGACACCGAAAAAGTCCGAGAACATCATCTCAACTACCGGACGCATCCCGCATGCCGCCGCGCCAACCGCGGCCCCGATGTACGAGCTCTCCGAGATGGGGGTGTCGATGACCCGGTCCCCGTATTTCCCGTACAGACCCTTGGTCACGCCCAGAACGCCACCCCAGGCATCCAGCTGCCCGTCGGTGCCGCGACCACCCGCATTGTCCAGACCCATCACAATCACCGAACCGTCACGCTCCATCTCCTGTGAGAGCGCTTCGTTGATTGCATCTTTAAACGATATTTTTCTCGACATTGATCAGCTCCTTTCCCGTTTCTCAGTACGATACGTATACGTCGGTCAGAAGATCGGCCTCGGTCGGTGTCGGTGCCGCCAGAGCCTTCTCTACCGCCTCGTCTATCAAAGCCGCAACTTCCTTGTCGATCGCTTCCAGTTCCGCTGCCGTCACCAGACCGGCGGAGGTGACCTTGGCCGCGAAGATCTTCAGGCAGTCGCACTCCTCACGCTGACGCTTCACTTCCCCAGGCGCCTTGTACGTCATGGCGTCACCTTCGAAGTGGCCGAAGAAACGGTTGGTCTTGCATTCCAGAAGGGTCGGGCCGCCGCCTTCGCGCGCACGCTTGATCGCTTCGCCGGCTGCTTCGTATACCGCAAAGAAATCGTTGCCGTCCACGGTTACGCCCGGCATGCCGAAGCCTGCCGCACGGTCGGCGATGTTCGGTGTCGGTACGTTGTATTTCACGCCGGTGGATTCGGCGTAGCCGTTGTTCTCGGCCAGGAAGATCACCGGCAGGTTCCAGATGTTGGCCAGGTTCATGCTCTCCAGGATCGTACCCTGGTTGGAGGCCCCGTCCCCGAAAAACACCACGGCTACCCCGCCTTTACCCTTGAACTTCGCCGCAAGGGCCGCCCCGCATCCCAGCGGGCCGCCGGCACCTACGATCCCGTTCGCACCCAGCATCCCCTTCTCAAGGTCCGCTATGTGCATGGAGCCACCCTTGCCGCAGCAGCTCCCGGTCTTCTTCCCGTAGATCTCCGCCATCATCCCGATGCTGTCCACTCCCTTGGCGATGCAGTGCCCATGGCCACGGTGCGTGCTCGTGATCCGGTCGTCGTCGTTCAGGTGCATACACACCCCGGTCGCCACCGCCTCCTCGCCCGCGTACAGATGCACGAAGCCCGGTATCTTCCCCGTCGCAAACTCCTTGTGCACCCGCTCCTCAAAATCTCGGATCTCGCGCATCGTACGGTACGCCTTCAGAAGATCTGCTTTCTTCAGTTCACTCATCTCTCTTCCTCCTTTATTCTCGTGCTGCT
>JARKPN010000049.1 GCA_029975275.1 Geobacteraceae bacterium
GCTCCCCTGGACGCAATGCACCGGCCATATCCCCCCCCCGTCCCTGAAGTGATGGGACTCTTCCGGGTGCCAGTCGCGGGAGGCGAACACGGGCAATCCCATTCTGACGAACAGCTCTATATACCGGTTCAACACCGGAACGACTTCATCTCCGTCGGGAACCGCAAGACTGCCGCCCGAGCAGAAATCATTCTGCACATCCTCAATCAGCAAGGCCGATCCTTTCTCCATGGTTGCCCCTCCTTCTTCTTTGGTATCAGGGCATGACGCAGCCCTTGCGCACCTCATCGATGAGTCGTGTCCTGAGCTCATGGAGCCCCTGGCTGATGGAAACCTTGTAGATATGGGGATTCTCCAGCCTGAGAACCCCCTCCGGGAGCCTCCCGAGCTGGTCTTGGCAGCGATCCGCAATCTCGTCGAGGGAAGGCGGCGGCACTACGGTTTCGCCGTCCTCCATGACCACGCTACGCAGATCCTCTAGCCGTACCCCCTCGGGAAGCGGCTTGTTGCGGGTCGGATTCATCGGGTCGTAGACCACCTCGCCGGGATGAAGGGGCTCACCCTCGCGGCACATGACGTCCATGACGAACGTGCCGTCACCGTTTACCGCCCGGAGCAGCCGTTTCCGGTCGGGGATGGTGCTCTTGGCGATATCGCTGGTGACCTTCAGCTTGGGCTCATCGTTATGGCTGACCAGCTTGTAGACCCCTCCCAGGGCGCCGCCCCCCTCCCCCTGGCAGGTGGCCAGCCTGGTGCCTACGCCGTAGATATCGACCTTGCCCCCCTGCTCCCGTATGGAACGGATGACGAATTCGTCCAGCTCATTGGAGGCGAGGATCTTCACGTCGGGAAAACCCGCCTCATCCAGCATCTTTCTTGCTTCATGGCTGAGAAAGCCCAGGTCTCCCGAGTCGAGACGGACCCCGCGCAGCCTGTGCCCCTTTTCCGCCAGCTCACGGGCAACGGTGATGGCGTTCGGCATGCCGCTCATGAGGGTGTCGTAGGTGTCCACCAGCAGCACGCTGCTGTCGGGAAACACGTCCGCATAGGCCCTGAAGGCGGAGAGCTCGTCCGGAAAGGCCATGATCCAGCTGTGGGCATGGGTCCCCCTGACCGGTATGCCCAGCAGCTTTCCGGCCCAGACGTTGCTGGTGCTCCGGGCGCCGCCGATAAAGGCGCCGCGCACCTCGCTCAGCCCGCCGTCCGGTCCCTGGGCACGCCGCAGACCGAATTCCACCACCTCCCCTCCGGCCGCGACCGTGCAGATCCTGGCCGCCTTGGTGGCGACCAGCGACTGGAAGTTGACGATATTGAGCAGCGCGGTTTCCACCAGCTGGGCCTGGGCCAGCGGCCCCTCGACGGTAAGAAGCGGCTCGTGCTGAAAGACCGCCGTACCCTCCGGCACGGCAACGACCCTGCACCTGAAACGGAAGCCTTTCAAGTAGTCGAGAAACCGGGGATTGAAGATATCGAGGCTCTCCAAGTAGGAGAGGTCCTCATCGGTGAAGCGGAGTTCGGAGAGATAGCGGAGGAGGGGCTCCAGACCCGCGAATATGGCGTATCCACCCTTGAAGGGAGGAGTGCGGAAGAACAGATCGAACACGGCGGGGTCATCCTGCATCCCTTTTTCGAAATAGCCCGCCAGCATGGTGAGCTGGTACAGATCGGTAAGGAGCGCCGAATAGGACATGATACCTCCCTCCTCTAGTCGGCTGTATGGTGATTTATTATAGCATACAATGCCGGCCCCGGCCGGATGCCGCCCCCGGGATATGGCTAGGGGCTCCATTGCCGCGCATGGCTGATTTAAAATTTTACGATTCATAATATCCTTTTTGATGACGACAAGTGGTATACAGATGCTGGACCATTTCCAGGAGCCAGGGCAAGGCCTGATTCAGCTCAAGGTCGTATTTATCAATCGCAGCTCTTACCGCGTCCATGACAGCATGTCCATCAGGCTTGCATTCCTTACCCTGAGGCCTACATCGACGAGCACGCCGAGGCAACCTTCACCCACGGTCTCTGTCCCGAATGCGCCTTGAAGCTGAGGATGGAGCTGGCCGGGATAAAATCCCGGGAGGAGTTGGCGCTACCGCGCTGAACCGCTCAAGAATGGAGCTGATATGCCGAACCGTAAGTATAAGAACGAGAATAACAACTTACCTGCGAGTCCCAAGGAGAGAACGATGCTGAGAAAGAAACTTGCCATCTTGCTTTGCTGCAGCGCCCTGTTCGGAACCGGCTGCGGCGCGAACGTCCTCAGGCAGGACATCCCGGTCTCCACCAGCCCCATGGGTGCACGGATTTACGCGGACGGGACGCTGGTCGGCCAGACGCCGGCCACGGTATCTCTGGAACGCACCCGCGACCACATCCTGACGCTGGTGAAGGACAACTACCGCCAGCAGGACGTGGCGGTCACCAGGCAGTACCAGTCCGACCGGGTAGTGCGGAACGCCGTCATTGCTGGGGTCAACTCGGGCCTCTTCTTCAAGGACAAACGCATGGGCGTCAGCAGCGGGCTGGGGTCATTCTCGCGCCAGGAGGAGACGGGAGAAGCCTATATCCTCGTGCCGGCAACCGTGAGCGTGAGCCTGGCCCCGCTCGACGCCGCGGCGACTCCGTGGGACAGCGCCGCTGCCGTCTCTCCACCGGCTCCCGCCGACGCGGGCAACCCGGCAACCGGAGCCATCGGGGCCGGACTTGCCGCCGGCGCCGCCATCGGGGCGGCCCAGACAAAACCGATCGGGAAAGAGTGGCAGACCTCGTCGTCCTCGTCCAGTTACGTCCAACCCGACGGCACGAAGGTCACCAGGAAATCCAGCACCTCGGTTGGTGTCAGCGTAGACCCCGCAGGGCTCGTCAAGACCCTTGACGCCCTGTTCAACTGATATGAAAGGGAGAGCCATGAAACTGATTACACGCTACGCACTCTGCACGGCCATAATTTGCATGATTACCGGAACGGCACTGGCGGTCGACATCGGCACCCTTGACCGGGTGAGCGTCCGCATGTCCCGCTCCGAGGTCGTTGCGCTGCTCGGCACACCCGACGAGGTCGCCGAACTGGCGGGCGGCATGGCAGCGGAAATCTACCGCGTGACCGGCCAAGCCCCACTGGTGGGGACAGGCTGCATCTACGGAGACGACCAGCGTCTCGTCGGCCAGTCCTTCATCCTGCAAGGGGAACTGGGCAGCGCTGCCGCCGGGCGGCTGGTGCAGCTCGGCTTTACCGTGCTTGACAGCTCCGAGGGGCATGTGCGCCTCGTCGGCAGGGACGACGACACCGGCCACCCCCTGGTGGCCCGCATATCCCACGACCACGGCATGACCGTGGTAACGACGTTCGACAAGGGTTTTTATGACCGAAGGGTCCGCTGACCGGGCAGCGACCGTTCCCCCGGAATTCCCCCCGGAAATACTCTTGCGCGCGGCGCGTTGAAAATGCTATAAAGGAATATCACCTGAACCACAGGGTCCGGCCCTGTGGTTTTTTATTTTTCAGCAAGGGAGTTTCAAGGCATGATCAGCACCACCAGCGTTACCCTGGCCTACGGCAAACGGGTCCTGTTCAAGGATGTAACCCTCAAGTTCACCCCCGGCAACTGCTACGGCCTGATCGGCGCCAACGGCGCCGGCAAGTCCACCTTTCTCAAGATCCTCTCCGGCGAAATCCAGCCCGACAAGGGGGAGATCTCGATCGGAACCAGGGAAAGGATCGCCGTGCTCCGCCAGGACCAGTTCGCCTTCGACGAGCATACGGTCTACGACACCGTCTACATGGGCCATGAGCGGCTGTACCGGGTCATGGCGGAACGGGAGCGGATCTATTCCAAGGGAGAATGCAGCGAGGAGGACGGCATCCGCTCGGCCGAACTGGAGGCGGAGTTCGGCGAGATGAACGGCTACGAGGCGGAATCCGAGGCGGCCGTACTACTCAACGGGCTCGGCATCCCGGAGGAACTCCGGTCCAAAAAGATGAAGGAGCTTGAGGCGGGTGAAAAGGTACGGGTGCTGCTGGCCCAGGCCCTGTTCGGCAACCCGGACGTGCTGCTGCTGGACGAGCCGACCAACCACCTGGACCTGAAGTCCATCGCCTGGCTGGAGGAGTTCCTGTTCCGCTTTCCCAACACGGTCATCGTGGTCTCCCACGACCGCCACTTCCTGAACCAGGTCTGCACCCACATCGCCGACATCGACTTCAACCGCATCCAGGTCTACGTGGGGAACTACGATTTCTGGTACCAGGCGAGCCAGCTGAACCTGAAGCAGAAGCAGGACGAAAACCGCAAGCTCACCGACAAGGCAAACGAACTGAAAGAGTTCATCCAGCGCTTCAGCTCCAACGCCTCCAAGGCCAAGCAGGCCACCTCCCGCAAGAAGCTGCTGGAAAAGCTCACCCTGGAGGACATGCCGGTCTCCTCCCGCAAGTACCCGTATGTGGTGTTCAAGCCGGAACGCCCCTGCGGCGACGTCATCCTGGAGATCAAGGGGCTGTCCAAGGCAATCGACGGCGAGCAGGTTCTGAACGACCTGACCCTCACCGTGAACAAGGGGGACAAGATAGCCTTCGTTAGCGACGGCGGCTTGGCCAAGACCACCCTGTTCCGGATCCTGGCGGGTGAGCTGGAACCGGACAGCGGCAGCTTCCGCTGGGGGGTCACCATCACCCCCGCCTGCTTCCCCAGGGACCACGGCGACTACTTCACCAGCGACCTGAACCTGATCGAGTGGCTCGGCCAGTTCTCCCCTCCCACCGAGGGTGAGTCCTTTGCCCGCGGGTTCCTGGGCCGGATGCTCTTCTCCGGCGAGGAGGCGCTGAAGAAGACCAGCGTCCTGTCCGGCGGCGAGCGGGTGCGCTGCATGCTCTCCCGCCTGATGCTGTCGGGCGCCAATGCCCTGATCCTGGTCGAGCCGACCAACCACCTGGACCTGGAATCGATCACCGCCCTCCACACTGGGCTGATCTCGTTCCCGGTGGTGGTGTTGTTCGCCTCCCATGACCACGAGTTCGTTTCCACTGTGGCCAACCGGATCGTGGAGCTGACCCCGGCCGGGATCATCGACCGAGTCATGGGCTTCGACGAGTACCTGGAGGACGGAGAGGTGGCGCGGATGCGCGACGAGCTGTATCAGGGACAGCATGGGCCGAGCCTGTAATACCGACCAAAACGGAGACAGGCTGCCCATGCGAACTGGCAGCCTGTCTCATTGCCCAACCTGGATGATTCGAATGAATCCTCAGGGCCTGTCTCCTGTGAAAGAAAAAAGTCCTTGACTGCATAAGCCAAGGACTTTTTTTGTCCAGTATTGGTAGTCGCTTGAAGCGGCCAATAATTGTTGCTGCAGAATTATACTACTCGGCGGTAGTCGGGTCGATCATGCGCTTGACTTCGGCTACGCTGTTGGCCGGGAAACCACCCTGCCTGGCGTGCTCAAGCACCGTCTCCTTGTCAGGGGCGATGTAGATGCAGTAAATCTTGTCGTCGGTGACATAGCTCTGCACCCACTGAATTTGCGGCCCAAGCCCTTGCAGAACACTGCATGATTTCTGCGAAATTGCCTGCATGTCTGCATCGCAGATTTGCCCTGCCGCGGGAATCTCCCTCTCGATAACGTACTTCGGCATGATTTCCTCCCTTTCTCACTTTTGAGATTTACAGAACGAATGTTCGTTTTATATCACTTCGCTTCTTGAATTGCAAACATTTTTTAAAGATAAATATAACGGTATTTTATTCAGTCGGGATGGGCAGCAATGCTTCGCCAGGAGCAATTCCAGACGGATTCGAGTTGTTCGGGAAGAGGTCCGCTAATGGTGTTATCGAGACGCAGGTTTATAAGCCTGAACATACCTCCGAAAAGGCAGTTAGATACAATCGTCAAGTCCAGATCAACAATTTCCTTTTTTTCAATGCCTGCCTGTACCATTTCACGCATTATGGCAAATGGCCGAGAAGAGCATATGGGCGTAACCGTTGGTATAAACTCTCTATGTTTCGCATACAGCATAAACGACATCTGTTCCGGCTTGGACTCCGTAAGATCAAACAGAAGCGACATAATAGCTTTACACTGATCATGTGCTGTGTCGTACTGGTTCTTAATCGCGAGAAAATCGGCCGTAATTTTCTCAAGAAGAGAATTGTATAAAGCTGAGGCCAGTTCCTCTTTGCTGGCGAAATAATGATAGACTGCACCAATGCTCAGGTTGGCATCGCGTCTGATATCTTGAATCGAGGTATTGAAATACCCTTTAGTAGTAAATAACTTTAAAGCTGAATCAAGGATGGTCTGCTGCAGGTTTTGGTTTTCTGCTGTTTTTTTTACTCTCCTGCCCATCGGGACCTCTGTGTCGGCAAAAAATAAACCTCTTCAGGATTTGAACAACCTGTATATCATTGTTTGCGTTTAAAATGCAATTTCTTCAGCCTGGGAAGGGAATGGGAATGTTGTCATTTTGCCACTTTCAAGCAGCTAACCTATTGTTTTAACTGAACTACCGTATCCCATCACCGGCTTCGTCCATGATTGCCTTCCCCCTGGAAGCTGTAGCACATAAATCCATACCACGACATTTCAAGATGACGTCCTACTTCCCCTGCTTAGCTCACGTGGTGCACTTACGAATAGAATCTACTGTAAAAGATCAGCTAATGGCCACTAGAAATGATATCCTCCACAGCGTTTTAAGGAGTCACGCTATCTCACACGATGCATATAATGCATTAGCAGATGACGATCCAGTTGGCTTTATTACATTAAGAGCAAATTATATAGCTAAATTAGAGGGAGAGTTTATGAAATACAATGACATTAATCCACCTAGAGAGTTTGATGATAGCAATGTTGACATAGACACAGATGATATTTTTCAAGAAGATCCTTGAATATATTTACTGAAGCACTGAACCCCGAGGGGACGTTATTGCAGGAAGATGGACAGGGAAGAAAGGAGGGGACGCGGGAGACGGAAGGGACGCTGGCAAGTCTTGTAAGTTATTAATTAATCAAAATGAGAACTGAAGAGACAGCCCCCGCCTAGTGGCTGCGGCAGCTCCCGCAAAACCCTCACCCTACCCCTTCCCGAACAATTCCTCAAAAAGCCTCTCAGACCGCGCCAATCCTTCCCGCGTCAAGCCCACCGATTTTGCCTTCCCCCTTGGATCGAATATGTACCCTTTCTGGAAAAGCCGGT
>JARKPN010000064.1 GCA_029975275.1 Geobacteraceae bacterium
GGCAATCTTGTCGACCTTCTTGAAGCCGAATCCCCGGATCTCCCGAATGAGGATATACGGGTCTTCCTTCAGGATATCGAGGCAGTTGCCGCCGAGTCTTTCGACCAGGGTGGTGACCTGATGATGGGTCAGGCCGAATGCCGACAGCCAGGCCATGACGGTGTTGACGCTACGGTTCTTCAACCATTCGTCACGCAGCCGCCGGGCAGCATCCAAGGGCAGTCGGGCCTTGAGCGCAATGCGCTCGGGGTCGTTCAGAAGGGTTTTTTCAAAGGCGTCGCCGAAACTCTCGACGATCAATCTGGCCTTGGCCGGACCAATGCCCTTGATCTCCGGATGGTTAGCCAGATAGTGGATCAGCCCCTCCGGGTCGAGTTCGAGGTCGTGCTCCATCCCGTCGACCTTGAACTGACGGCCGTATTTGGGATGGGTGGACCACGACCCGAGCAGGACCACAGGCTGATTTTCCCGGGCGAACAAATTGCCCGCGAACTGGACTTCCTCACCGGTCGGGGTGAGCAGTCGGCCTGCGGAGAACTTGGGTCCGGCATAGTAAACGCGCTCTATTCTTCCCCGGAGTCGCGCCGGGTTACTCTCATTTCTTTTTGGCATCTCGCGATCCTCCGGTGAAAACGTGTCAGGTACTCCTCGACAAAACGGCAGGCGGCCTGCCGGTCCGAGCAGAAGTAGACGGGGACACCGAAGTCGACGACGATGGAGGCGACCGTTCCGATCAGCGCGTGCGGGTGGGCATCGCTTCGGTAGCGGCCATCGACCAGATCGCGAAAGTTGCATTCGACAACCACACAGGCGGATTCGTAGGCGGAGAGCTTTTCCAGCTCGCGGTGGAACCGCTTTCGCCCCCGGATGACGGTGGAGACGAAATCCGTCAGGGATTTACGCTCCACCGCCACCCGTTCCTCGAGGCCGACCAGCGAGTAATCACCGGCGGGCAGCGCCTTGCGAACCGACGAAACCTTGTCGCTATCGAAGCTGTAGGGCTCCTGTTCGGGGGTGTCGACGACAACGGTGATCCGGTCCATCTTCAGAACGGGATCATTTCGTCCATCGCCGCGCCGGGAGCTCCGGCATCGTCGGCCATGACAATGCGACGGTTGAAGTAGATGTTCTCGTTTTCACCGCGAGTGCGTTTGGTCACCTCCAGCTTGATGTTGAGAAGCTGCTCGAGGTGGCCCGGCAGGTCGGAGAGCTTCTGAAGCTGCAGCCCGCAGGTGTAGAGGTCCTGCTTGAGCCACTTGATGTTCTCGTTGCTGGCCATGACGTTGTTGCGCCAGAGCAGACGGCCCTTGTGGGTCGGCGCGAGAATGCGCAGGGTCCACTTGAGCATTGGATTGCCCGAAGTCTGGGCGCGGGTCAGTTCGACCCGGTCGACGTTGACCTGGTATTTACCGTCGGGGACAGCCTCGAACTCGCGTTCCTCGACTTCGGCGGTTTCGAAGGCGTCGTCGAACTGCGCCAGGTCGAGGTTGCTGTTGGACTGGTTTTCGTAGTGTTCCATGGTTGGATCTCCTTACTGTTGGGGTTTCGCCGCCGCACTCGCGGTCGGCTCCGGCTTCGGCCGGGCGGCACTCGCCGCAGCTCCGGCTGCCGTGTTGTTGAAGGCTTTCATGAAGCTCGAAAAATCGAGGGGGATGACTTCGGGGAGGCGACCGGTGCGGTCACCAGCGTCGTAGTTGGGACTGGGCTTGGTGCGCATCACGCGCTGCCATACCGGCTTGCCGTCCTCGCCGGTTTTCATGTCCAGGTCGCAGAACAGGATCAGGTCCACCAGACCGGTGACCAGCTTCCGCGCCTTTTCTGGCAGCGTCGGCACGATGCGGGTGTGTTTGCCGGTCCGGGTCTCGATGTCCCGTTCCTGGGAGTGGGAGATCAGGATCAGCCCATAGGGCAGGAAGGCGAGCTTGTTGATGACGCGCTGGAACTCGTTGTTGATCAGCGCGTAGCCCTTGCCGTAGCCCAGGTCGGATTCGTGCTCGATCTTGAATTTCTTGCAGACGTAGTCCGAGCACATCTTGTAGGCGTTATCCACCGTGTCGACGACGATGGTCTTGAACTCGTGCTTGCCCTCGGCGATCTCGGCGCAGGCCTGCAAGAGGTCGTCCCAGCAGGTGATCGGGGTCTGGAACACCTCCAGGGCGTTCAGGCCCGGCTCGGTCGCCAGGAACAGTGCGTCATCGGCCTTGGAGCACCAGGTGCTCTTGCCGATCTTGCTCGGGCCGTACACCAGGGCGGTGAGGTCCGAGAGCGTGTGTTTGGGTTTGCTTTTGGTCTTGGGAAGCATGGCTTCGTCTCCTTATGGTTGGGATTTCAAAACACCTTCGCTTCGTCTTCACCGGCTCCGTCCCGCAGCTCTTCGTGCGGGGCGATCCGTTGGAAATGGTTTTCGATGACGTTGGGGTTGCCGCCCGAGCGGCAGAGCTGGAAGTAGGCGCAGGGCCTTCCGTACTGGAAGCAGTAGCTGGTGTTGCGGTAGAAGATGTCGCGCCGACGGGCGTCGAGCATGGCCTTGGAGAGTTCCCACAGCTCCGCCCGCAGTTCCTCGAACTGGTCGCGGGAGATGTAGAGCACCTCGCGGTGGAACATGCCCGGCTCGAGGTATTTCTCCTGGAGCCGCTGCTGAAAGGTGTCGTCGTCCTCCGGCAGCTTGCGCTTGGCGCTGCTCTTGCCGGTTTTCGACTTGGCGATCAGCTCCGCCCGGCGGGCCTCGAACTCGGCTTCGGTCTCACCCTTGCCCTGGCGCAACTTGGCCTTGACCAGGACGTTGTAGATGATGCCGCTGACCGTGATGCCGAGGGTCTGCTCCAGGTACCAGGCGTAGAGGATGATCTGGAAATCGGTCCACAGCCGTTCCAGGTAGCTGGCGTCGATCTGCGAGGCGGTTTTGTGTTCCAGCAGGAAATACTGGCCATCCTGACGGACGATGCCGTCCACCTTTCCGGCGAGAATGAAACTGCGCGAGGTCGCGCCGGTCGCCGGGTTGACGATGGGACCTTCGAAGGTCTTTTCGAGCGCGACGACCTCGAACTCTTCGGCCGGGTAGTGTTCCGCATAAGCGCTCATCATGGCCCGGGCGAGATGCCAGTCGGCCTGTTGATGATCGTCCTGAGCCCGGTTCGGATAGGTCCGGTCGATGTGGTCGAGGACCTTGGCCAGATC
>JARKPN010000073.1 GCA_029975275.1 Geobacteraceae bacterium
GTAGACCCGGTCTTCTCCGTAGTGCATGGCTTCCTCCTTTCCGAATGTCTCTATCTGGTTTCCATCCGGAACCTCTGGAAAAATGTCATGAGGGACGGGTCGGGGCTTTCACGGAGCCTCTCGTACGGCTTGAGTGCAATCAGGTGACTCACGGGAAATCGCCTGAATCCAGCGGAGTATCTGATCCGGGCAAAGGATGGTGACCGATTACGAGGGGCTTCGGGGAAGTTCCGACCCGTCCCCTGCCGACACTTTCCGGATGGACATTATATAAAATGGTAGCATCCCCTGGCGACCTGTAAAGACTCCGGTTTTCCCTTTTCTTTCCATCCCGAAAGCGCTACAAATCAACTTAAGGGGCTGAAACATATGGATACGTCGGACCTGACGGCCGACTCTTCGAGGGGATGGGCATGACTGCAGGGGAAGGGAAAAAGATGGTCCGCGACTGGCTCGGAGACGGGACCTTCGATGAAAGGCTGCCGGAGGTGGCAGCTCTCAGGGGGGTGCCGCAGCCGGAGGATTACCACGCCGAGGGTGACGCGTTCACGCACACCATGCTGGCCGTGGAGGCCGTGGACGACGCATCCGACCCCCGGGTGTTCTGGGGGACCCTGCTGCACGATATCGGCAAGTCCGAGAAGACCTTTTTCGAGCACGGCCGCTGGCGGTCGGCAGGGCATGCCGAGGCAGGGGCCGATATGGTCCTCCCTGTCATGGAGCGCCTGGGACTTGCCTGGATGGCCCGCGACGTGGCCTGGCTGGTAAGGCACCACATGTTCCACTTTTCCTGGAATCTGGGGCACGGGACGCGGATCACCAGGAACCAGCGCAGGTTCATGGAACATCCGCTGTTCCCGCTGTTGCTCGAGGTCTGCATGGCCGACGCCGAGGCATCCCACGGATTGAGCGACAAGGGGAGGAAGATCAGGGTAATCGGGGAGATCTTCGAGGAGGAATACAAAATCACCTCGTAAGCAGTACCGAACACTTTGCGCCCAATAGCACATGGCGAGTGACACTTCCAACGAGATATTTCCCCAGGCCGCTTGATCCGGGGAATAAAATTACTATCAGGTCAACGTTTTTTTCTTCCACCGCTTTAACTATTTCAACATGTGGCGTCCCGGTTTTAACATCGATTGTAACGTTATCTGGGTCAATACTGGGAAACAGGGCAAGTTGTCTGCGAATTTCGTTTCGCACTGCTTCCATTGCCTTGGCCTGCAATTGGTTCACGACCGCTTCATTGAGGCAGTATTCAACCATGGAATGCGGAGCAAGGTCCTGAACCACATGAAGTATAAATACTTCGGAATTAAACTGCCTCGCGATGTCGAACGCTTGCCTCAGAGACCTGATTGAATTTCCCGACATATCTGTCGGCACAAGGATGCGAGATGGCCTGAACATCATAGACTCTCTTCAATCATTGAATGATGTTTTGATACGTCAGCGGCCTTCATGGAAGAGCCGCAAATGACTGCACTGTCTTCTAACAAGCGTAAGTACGTAACGTTTGGGGTTGAGGTTTGTCTGTGTCTACTTTCTTCTTGTGCCGCCACCGCCTCGATAATTGCAGTATCGCACTACCCGTACCGGTTCAATGGTAATAATGCCACC
The DNA here is from genome assembly GCA_029975275.1 of Geobacteraceae bacterium. Taxonomy (GTDB): domain Bacteria; phylum Desulfobacterota; class Desulfuromonadia; order Geobacterales; family Geobacteraceae; genus RPRC01. Next base: position 1,624 of record JARKPN010000073.1, read on the forward strand.
CGTCATCATGTCATCAATTTTAGGCATTACCATGTCTATTTTCTCTTGCGCTGCCACCACCTCGATAATTATTGGCAACTCTTTTGAGAGCTCCAGGAGCTTATCCGTATGGTAGACAAGGTGCGGTCCAAAGCCTGCAATGCCGCGCAGAACCGTAGCCCCGGAGAAACCTGCATGCAGCAAGAGATCTATTAGTCCTTCATAGAGGGGTCGATGTCCGTATTTATCATTTTCACCGACATGGATTCTCATAAGGACTTTGTCTCCAAGAAACTTCGTCATGCTTATCCTCCTATAGATGGCGTGCCACAATAATTCCCGACCAAGTGAACATCAAACAGATCAACACACTTAAAGCAACATTAACCAACGCAATCAAAAATTCTCCATCCTCAAGCAACCGAAATGTTTCGTAGCTAAAGGTGGAAAAAGTAGTTAATCCTCCCAGAAAACCAACCGTGATACCCAATCTGATGTCTTGGGGAATCAGGGCACTTCGTAATCCAAATTCCATTATCAAGCCGATCAGGAAGGCCCCTACAATGTTCACGACGAATGTTCCGTAGGGGAAAGACCTTCCCATTATGCCGTAAACCCATCCTGAAAAATAATACCTCGATAGACAACCCAACGCCCCAAAGGCCCCGATAAACAAAGCAAGTTGCATCCTGTCAACACCTCCTTGAAACCGACACTTATTGAAGCCACCCAGCGGCCATGCCTCAAAAAAAAACTCCTACCTCTGCTTTCGCAAGGTAGGAGTCATCAGCTTCGTGTTGAAGCGGTTAATGGCGAACTCCATCGCCCTTTTTGTTTTGACAGCATATATAACGCAACAATTTGAGTTTGTAAATAGTGTAAATAGAATTCTTTGTAAATCGATGAGTCGGTTTCCAACTTTATTACATGGTAACACCTGCTTTGCCCCGCTCATCGAAGTGAAAAGCAGGGGGCCGAATTACGAATACAGCAACCTGACCGGCAGCCACGGTCTTCATGAAAATAGTTGCTGCACCCGCTCCCTCTGCTGGGATCGTATGTCCCGGCACAGGTAACGCAGGGGCGAAGTCCCCCTGGCGGAAAATGAAACGCTTCGCCGTGGAGGCGGAGTCCTACGAGTTGAGGATTCCTGCTCAGTGTTCCTTGTATCCCAGCACCACCAGGATACAACTGCCGTCGGCGATGACGTTGATGCCGTTCTCCAGGCATGTGGCCACCGCAGCTTCACTCACGGCGCCGGGCTGCATCCAGACGTGCCGAATCCCCTTCCGGACCGCCATCTCCACCACCTGGTCGGTCACCTGGGGAGGGGTGATGACCGAGATGCTCTCCACGTCGTCCGGGAGGTCCATGACCGTGGCCACGCAGGGGATGCCCTCGATCTCCTTTTCCTTCGGATTGACGGGGATGGCCCGGTAGCCGTTCTGCAGGTAGCAGCGGAGCACCTTGTTGCCGTACTTGTCGCGGTTGGCTGAAGCGCCCACCACGCCGTAGGCCCTGGCGTCCAGAAACATGTCGATCCGTTCCGGTGCGTTCATGATGAGTCCTCCTGTACGGTTGGTTCTGGAGTCGAATGTAGCAAAGTTCATATGTTACCACAACGACTGACCGTCGCAATGATTCTCCATTTCATTCCGGTTCGCATCTGTGTATAGTGGACGGAAAAGACGCGCTCGTCACCCATGCTGACTATTCTTATCGAATAAGCAAGAGGAAAAAAGTACAAGAAAGAATTCGACAGGAGGAAGACAACCATGAAGCAGAACATACCCGAAAAGGGCGCCGTGGTGCAGCGGGACGGCGAGACCTTTGCCATCAAGGTCCACATGCCGGGTGGCTACACCAACCCGGAGGAGTTGCGCCGCGTGGCCGACGTGGCCGAGCGGCACGGCATCCCCGGGATCAAGATAACCATTGCCCAGCGCATCGCCCTGCTCGGCGTGCCCGAGGAGAAGCTGGACCAGATCCGCGCCGACCTGGGGGACCTGGAGGACGGCGCCATCGGCCTGTGCATACGCTACGTGAAGATGTGCCCGGGCGCCACCTGGTGCAAACGGGCACAGCGGGTCACCAGGGAGATCGGCATGGAGATGGACAAGCGCTACCACCGGCTCAAGGTGCCGTGGAAGCTCAAGATGGCCGTGTCCGGCTGCCAGAACGACTGCTCCGAGGTCTGTATCAGGGACCTGGGTCTCATCGGCACGCCGCGTGGGTGGAACGTGATGGTGGGAGGCAACGGCGGCTCCCGGCCCCGCTTCGCCAAGGCGCTCCTGGAGGACGTCCCCACCGAGGCGGAGGCACTGGACGCGCTGGACAAGGTGATTGTCTGGTTCACCGCCGCCGACAGGCGATGCCGCATAGGCACGGTCGTCGAGGAGATGGGAATCGAGGCCTTCCAGAGGGAGGTCATGAAATAACAGGGAAAAGGAGATGCAACATGCCGGTAATTACCATCGACATCAGCGCCATGGCAACGGAGAAGAAGGCGGAACTCGTGAAAGAGTTGACCGTCAAGGCAAGCGAAGTGACGAAGATTCCGGAGGAGAAATTCATCGTCTTCATCAATGAAATGCCGCAGGAGAATATCGGCATCGGGGGGAAACTGCTGTCCGATCTCATGAAGTGAGGAAACTGCTTCCTGCCGCACCAAACGGCAAAGGGACGGCCGTACTGACCGTCCCTTTGCCGTTCATCCCGTACCGGATCAGAACGCGTACACGAACTTGGCCCAGAGGCTGTCACCCTGCGGCCGGTTTTTTGTCTCCAGTTCAAAGTAATACTTGAACAGGAAGCTCATGTTCTTGTGGTCGTACTTGATCTGGGGACCGAGGGAGACGGCCATCCCCTTGCCGTAGTTCACCGGCCCGGTGGTCTTGTCCTCGGTGGTCTGCTGGTAGTAGTAGCCGCCGGCGCCCAGGCTGAAGCTGCCGATCCGCTGCGCCACGGTGTAGTCCACGTGGAACTCCTGCCCCGAGCGGTAGTCGGTGTCGGTGTTCCTGGTGTTGATGTCGTACATGAACTTGGCCGACACGTCGAAGCCGCTGTCGGTCACGTAGGTCCCCGCCACGATGGGCTCGAAGGTCCAGTAGTTCCGGCCGAGGTTCGCGACCCGGTTCCTGTCGAAGCTCCCGGTGGGGCAGTAGATGTCCACGCCGGTGACCAGGTGCCAGTTCTTGCCGTGCCAGGAGAGGATCACCGGGTCCACGATGATGTCCCCCAGCCCCTCCTTGCTGCCGCTTCCGCCCGGGGAGGCGTGCACGTCCATCTTCAGCAGGGGAATGAAGATGTGCATCCCCCAGAATCCCCCCAGCACCTTCAGGTCGGTGATGTGGATGACCCGGAACACGTTGGCATACACGTTCAGGTCAAAGGGGACCGGCGCCCGGTCGCCGTTCTTGTCGTTGAAGCGGCCGGCCGAGTAGTAATTGAAGTAGTTGATGAAGTAGGTACCCGGCGGCGGCACCGCTCCGGACATGAAGTCCTCGGCGCCGTTGGGGTAAGCCCCTCCGCCCCCCTCGGTGGCCTGTGCCGGCGAACCGGCCAGCAGCCCCAGGCAGAACAGCATGACCGCCGTCGCCATCCTCCGTTGGATGTTCATAATCGCTCCTCCTCGTGCATCGCATCGAAATTTCCCGCATGATTTTGCGAAACCATATACAAATTAATGAGGCCCGTCAAGACGGACATTTTCCCTCAGACTTGTGCTATAGAAACGTCTGCCGGTTTCTTATGAAAATCCCCCCTTGCCCCCCTTTGCCAAAGTGGGGTAATCTCCGCTTGAAAAACCGCGCTAATCAGGTTGCCGAAAGGGCGGAAACCGACATGGAGACGGATGCGACATTCTGGATGGGGCTTCTGGGGCTTGCGCCGCTGCTGATTTATATCGTGCTGGTGTTCCGGGGCATGGACATCCTCCCTGCCACCGCCATCTGCGTGGCAATCGGCGCGGTGCTGAGCGGCCAGACCCCCGTCTCCTTCGGGACGGCCCTTGCCGACGCCCTCGGCTCCTTCCTGGCCCTGGTGGGACTGATCATCATGCTGGGGCGGGGCCTGGGCGAGGTGCTGAACGCCACCGGCGTCTCCCGCACCATCGTGCACCGCATCATCCACACCATCGGCGTGGACACCGAAAAAAAGGCCATGCTCGGCATCATGCTCGCCTGCATGGTCATCGTCGGGCTCCTCGGCACCATGGCCGGCGGCAACGCGGTCATCGCGCCCATTGTCCTCCCCGTGGCCGCTGCGGTCGGGCTGTCCCGCAGCACCGTGGGGGTGATCTTCCAGGCGGTGGGCGAAGAGGCCCTGATCCTGGGGCCGTTCACCCCGCCGGTCATCACCCTGCTGGGCCTGACCGGCATCGGCTACGGCGAGATGCTGCTGTTCGTCTCCGGACCGGTAGCGCTCATCACCCTGCTGGTCACCTGGCTGGTGATCCAGCGCATCCAGCGCCGCACCCGGCACATCTCCCCCTACGAGGCGCCGGATGATCTGGAGCGCTTCGAGCCCACCCCGCGGAGCCGGCGCGCCACCCTGCTGTTCGTCGCCTCGTTCCTGGCCGCGGTGGCGTACGGCATCGCGGTCAAGGCACCCACCTCGTTCGTGGCGGTCATCATGCTCGGCCTGTCACTCGTCACCGGCCTGACCGGGGGCCTGAAGTTCGACGGCATCCTGAAGCTTGTGGTCCGGGGGATGGCAGGCAACGTGTCTCTGTTCCTGCTGTTCGTGCTCCTGGACCCGTTCATCAGGTTCGTGGAACAAGCGGGCGGCTTCGCGGCTCTCACCACGCTCCTCAAACCCATGACCGAGGCGGGCGGCAAGCCTGCCGTCGTCATCGCCGGCGGCTTCCTGGGCGCCTTCGGCATCAGCGGCGCCACCGTCGCCACACTCAAGCTGCTGCACGAGATGTTCGCCCCGCTCCTCACCGGCCACGGCGTCTCCATGCTCGCCTGGTCACTGGCCCTGGTGGTCGCCACCCGGGTGCACAACTTCGTCTTCCCAGGCGCCAACATGGTCAGCTCCCTCGGCTTCGCCGAGTCCGACGACATGCGCTCCATGCTGCGCAACGGCTGGATCGTGGCCGCCTGCCAATTGACCTTTCTAACCGTGTTCAGCCTGTGTTTTGCCTGAAGACAGTGGGGTAATCAGGTGATTCACTTGACATTAGATTTCAGAACCTATGCCGGCGGGAGGTGATTGCACTGAAGCCGTACGAAAGGCTCCGTGAAAGCCCCGACCCGCATAACATTTTTCCAGAGTTTCCGGATGGAAACCAACTGAATTGATTTGCCGTTGACATCGCTGCAAAGGGTAATTACAGTACGTAACCACCAGCACGCTGAACGGGATTTCCGGATGTACGGGCCCGGTTCCATAGAAAAACCGGAGGGTTGACGATGAGACAGTTAGTATGGTCACTTGTGGCGCTGCTTGCTCTTTTTGGTGTTGCCGGCTGTGAGGACAAAGGTCTGGCCATCGGCGTTTCGGCCCCCTTGTCCGGGGACATCGCGGCACTGGGCCAATCGACCAGGAATGCGGTCCTGCTGGCCCAGGAGGAAATCAACGCCAAAGGGGGCATCAGGATCGGTGACAAGCTGGAGAAGATCACCTTCATCATCGAAGATGACGAGAACAGGCCGGAATCCACGGCCACCGTATTCCAGAAGCTGATCAACCAGGACAGGGTGGTGGCCATCATCGGCTCCCAGTCCAGCAAATGCTCCAATGCCGGCGCCCCCATCGCCGAGAGCGCCGGGATCCCGCAGCTGTCTCCCTGGTCCACCAATCCGAACGTCACCAGGGGCAGAAAGTATGTCTTCCGCTCCTGCTTCATCGACCCCTTCCAGGGAAAAGAGGTCGCCAAATTCGCCCGGGACACGATGAAGGCACGGACGGCGGCGGTCCTCTACGACGTGGCCAGCGACTACAACAAGGGAATCGCCGAGGTGTTCCGGGATGAATTCGCCAGGGCCGGCGGCAGGATCGTCGGCTTCGAGACCTACAACACCAACGACAAGGACTTTTCCGCCCAGTTGTGCAAGATCAAGGGCGCAAACCCGGACATACTGTTCCTCCCCAACTACTTCAACGAGGTGCCTCTCCAGATCCAGCAGGCCAGGAAGCTGGGACTGACCTGCAAGGTCATCGGCAGCGATAGCTGGGACAACCCGGAGCTGATCAAGCTGGGGGGCAGGGAGATGGAGGGGACCTACTTCACCAACCACTACTCGCCCGACGTGGACCGCCCCGCCTCCAGAGAATTCATTGCCAAATACAGAAAGAAATTCAATGCGCCGGTGGATGCCGCGGCGGCCCTGACCTACGACTCGGTGTACATTCTCGTCCAGGCCATCGAAAAGGCCGGCAAGGCCGAGCCCAGGGCCATCAGGGACGCCATCGCCTCCACCAAAGGCTTCAACGGCGCTACCGGCACCATCAGCTACAACGGCACCGGCGACCCGGTCAAAGGGGCGGTTATTATCCGGATAAAAAACGGAAAATTCGTGTTTGACAGCGCGGTGAACTAGTGCTCGATACCGTCATCCAGCAACTCCTGAACGCCGCCCAGCTGGGGGCGGTCTACGCCCTGATAGCCCTCGGCTACACCATGGTCTACGGCACCATCCGCCTGATCAATTTCGCCCATGGCGACATCTTCATGCTGGGGGGGTATATCGGCTTTCTGCTGGTGACCGCGGTGAGCGGCATGCCGCTGGTGGTCATGATGCCCCTGGCCATGCTGCTTACCGCCCTGGTGGGGATGCTCATCGAGCGGGTCGCCTACCGCCGGTTGCGCAACGCCCAGCGGATGTCGCTGGTGATCACAGCGTTGGGGGTGGGAATCTTCCTGGAGAACCTGGTGCGGCTGCTGGTGGGGCCGCAGGCCCGCCAGCTCCCGGCCCAGCTCCCCAACGGGGTGGTCGAGCTGTTCAACGGCGTGGTGGTGACCGAGGACAAGATCCTGATCATCTTCATCTCCCTGGCCCTGATGGTGATACTGTGGCTGTTCGTGCACAGGACCCTGATGGGGACGGCCATGCGGGCCGTGGCCGACAACAAGGACGCGGTCCAGCTCATGGGCATCAACCTCAACATGGTCATCGCGGTCACCTTTGCCATCGGTTCCGCCCTGGCCGCGGCCGGGGGGATCTTTTTCGGCCAGGCATATTCCATCGATCCGTACATGGGGATCGACCTGGGATGGAAGGCGTTTATCGCGGCCGTCATCGGCGGTATCGGCTCCATCGAAGGGGCGGTACTCGGCTCGTTCCTGCTGGCGGGCGTGGAAGTGCTCACCGTGGCCTACCTTTCCTCCAACATGAAAAACGGCATCGCCTTCGGGCTGCTGATACTCCTGCTCCTGCTCCGGCCCAACGGCATCATGGGCAGGCCCGAGCTGAAAAAGGTGTGAGCGTGGCCGAACCGAAGAGGGCGTCGCTGGTGAATTTCAGGAACGTGGCAATCTCCGCGCTGGTGGTGACGGCCCTGCTGCAGCTGCTGGGTGGCATGGGCCTGTTCAACCAGTACTACCTGCACATCCTGGCCATCATCGGCATGAACATCATCCTGGTGGTCAGTCTCAACCTGGTCAACGGCTACCTGGGCGAATTCGCGCTCGGTCATGCGGGTTTCATGGCGGTGGGTGCCTATACGGCCGCGCTGATCGCCATGAACCTCCAGCTGCCCACAGCGTTGCGGCTGCCGCTCTCGCTGGCCGGCGGGGTTGCCGCTGCCGGGCTCATCGGTTACCTGGTCGGGCTGGTCACCTTCAAGACGGTCGGCGACTACCTGGCCATCACCACCCTCGGCTTCAACATGATCATCGTCAACGCCATCCAGAACATCGATTACCTGGGGGGACCGCGCGGCCTGACCGGCATCCCGAAGGGGACCGACCTGATCACGGTCGCCGCCTGCGTAGTCCTGACTTACTGGATCCTGCGCAACCTGGTGCACTCCGGTTACGGACGCATGTGGCTGTCGATCCGGGAGAACGCCATCGCCAGCGGGCTGATCGGGGTGAACGTCAACCGGGTCAAGAACGTCGCCTTCACCGTAGCGGCCGCCTTTGCCGGGCTGGCCGGCGGGCTGTGGGCCCAGTACCAGCAGTTCATCACCCCCAGGAGCTTCGACTACCTGAAGACCACCGAGATCCTGGTGATGCTCTACCTGGGAGGCATGGGGAGCCTGTCCGGCTCCATCCTCGGGGTGGTGTTCTATACGGTCACCATGGAGCTGCTGCGGAACGTACTCGGCATGATCTCCCCGCAGCTGGCCGACCTGCGCATGCTGCTCAGCCCGCTTATCCTGGTGGTCATCATGCTGACCCGCCAGTACGGCCTCATGGGGAACCGTGAATGGCGCTGGCTGCAGCCCAAGAGAGAGGAGTCTCCCGTTGGAACCGGTGCTTAGGATCGAAAACCTGTCCAAGTCCTTCGGCGGGCTGAAGGCGGCCCACGACTTCGGACTGGAGCTCGGGCCCGGCGATATCCAGGGGATCATCGGCCCCAACGGGGCCGGCAAGACCACGGTGTTCAATCTGATCACCGGCGTGTACAGGCCGGACAGCGGCCGGATCCGGCTTTCGGACCACGAGCTTGCCGGTCTGCCGTCCGACGTCATCACCCGCCGCGGTATCTCCCGCACCTTCCAGAACATACGGCTGTTCAACCGCATGACCGTCTGGGATAATATCAGAACGGCATTCCACGACCGCAGCGGCTACGGGTTCTGGGAGGCTGCGCTGGGCCTGCCGCGGTACAGAAACAGGGAAAAGCGGATCAGTATGGAAAGCATGGCGTTCCTGGAACGGTTCGGCCTGGCCGACCGGCGGAACGAACCGGCCGACAGTCTCCCCTACGGCGAGCAGAGGCGGCTGGAGATTGCCCGGGCGCTGGCGACCAGGCCGCGGGTGCTGCTGCTGGACGAGCCGGCGGCCGGCATGAACCCGACCGAGGTGGAGGAGCTGATCGGGCTGATCCGGGGAATCCACCGGGATTTCGAGCTCTCCATCCTGTTGATAGAGCACCAGTTGCCGGTGGTCATGCAACTCTGCCGCCATGTCCACGTGATGGATTTCGGCAGGACCATAGCCGCAGGAGAGCCGCTGGAGGTTACCGCCAATCCGCTTGTGATCAAGGCCTACCTGGGCGACGAGGAGGCCGGGTAATGGGTCTGCTGGAGATCAGGGGACTTTCGGTCGCCTACGGTTCCATCAAGGCGCTGCACGGCATAGATCTGCGGATCGACGAAGGCGAAATCGTGTCCCTGCTGGGCGCGAACGGCGCCGGGAAGAGCACCACCCTGCGGGCCGTCTCCCGACTGTTGCCCTTCGCGGAGGGGGACATCCTGTTCCAGGGAACGAGCCTTGCCGGCCTGCCGCCCCATCGCGTGGTATCGCTGGGGATAGCCCATGTGCCCGAAGGACGCGGCATCTTCCCCAGCCTGACGGTGCTGGAAAACCTGAAGCTGGCCACCTGGACCCGCAGCAGGAAAGGTTCCGCGGCCGCGCTCTACCGGCCGGTCTTCGACCTGTTCCCCCGGCTGGAGGAACGGAAGTCCCAGCCGGCCGGGACCCTGAGCGGGGGTGAGCAGCAGATGCTGGCCCTGGGACGGGCCATGATGACCGACTGCCGGGTCATGCTGCTTGACGAGCCGTCCATGGGGTTGTCACCGATCCTGGTGAAGGAAGTCTTCCGGGCGATCAGGGAGATCAACGCCAAGGGGACCACCGTGCTCCTGGTGGAACAGAACGCCGGTATGGCCCTGAAGATCGCCCATCGCGGCTATGTGCTGGCGAACGGCCGCATCGTGCTGGCAGGATCGGCCGAAGAGCTGGCCCGTGACCAGCGGGTCAAGGAAGCATATCTGGGGAACCGGGCAGGGTAAGGAGCAATCGGCGTGCTTCCCTGCCGGTGATCCCGCAATGGGGCGGCGCCGATGCCTCCCCGTGGAGGACCCATGAACGACAGTAACCGCGACAGCCTCCAACGCACCAGGGTGTTCACCGATGCCCTGCTCGACTGGGCACGCGGCAGGGGCAAGGTCCTGATAGTCATCCACGACAACCCGGACCCCGACAGCCTTGCCTCGGCCGTGGCCTTGCGGCACCTGCTGACCATGAAGCTGAACAGGGATTCCGTGATCGCCTTTTCCGGGATGATCAGCAGGGGTGAGAACATCGCCATGGCCCGTGAGCTGGAAATCGTCCTCACCCCCATGGAGACCGTGGACCTGTGCGATTTCAGCATGATCTGCATGCTGGACACCCAGCCGGAGACGGGGAACAACTCCCTGCCGCCAGGCACCAGGGTGGACCTGGTGGTGGATCACCATCCGATACGGCAGACCAGCAGGGACTGCCGCTGGATCGATATCCGCGACAACTACGGGGCCACGGCCACCATCCTGTACGAATACCTGAAGGCCCAGGACGTCTCCCTGGGGACCAAGCTGGCTACCGCCCTGTTTTACGCCATCAAGTCGGAGACCCAGGACCTGGGGAGGGAGGCGGGCAGAGCGGACAGGAATGCCTACCTTCACCTATTCCCCCTCACAAACAAGGCGCTGCTCTACGAGATTACCCATCCCCGGCTCAGTCCGGCCCATTTCCGCGCCATGCACACGGCGTTGGAAAATACGGTCATCTACGGCAGCGTGCTCGTCATCTCCATGGGAGAGCTGACCTCCCCGGAGGTGGTGGCGGAGATGGCCGATTACCTGGTGCGGCTGGAGGGGATCGAGGTCGCAATGAGCATGGGACGGGACCACAGGACACTGATACTGTCCATGAGGACCATGCGCCACGACCTGAATGCGGGGGAACTCATGAGGAAACTCGTCGCCGGGCAGGGAACCGCCGGAGGACACGGCATGATGGCCGGCGGCAGGATCGGTCGGGATTGCGCGTCTCCCCTAGACTTTCGCCGCCTGGAAGAAAACCTGACCCATCGACTGCTTGAAGAACTGGGCGTTTCGTCCTGCGCGCCCCGCGCGCTTATCGGCCAGTGAACCGGATATTCAGAGGAGGGACCGGATGAGGTTACGCACTTCGCCTTTATTGCTTGTTTTTGCACTGACATTCGGCCTGCACCCCGGCCCGGCGCAGGCGACCGAACAGGAAGGGGTATTGCCGCGAGGATTCGTCTATGCGGACGCCGTGATCCCGGACCTTCGGCTGGACCTGCGCTATGCCGGTTCCCACAACTTCGTGGGGGAACCGATCGACGGCTACCTGAAGCAGCGCTGCATCCTGACCAAGGAGGCGGCCGAGGCGCTCAGGAAGGTCCAGGAGGAGCTGCGCCCCTTCGGCCTGGGGCTCAAGGTGTTCGACTGCTACCGGCCCCAGCGGGCGGTGGACCACTTTGTCCGCTGGGCCGGCAACCTGGAGGACACCAGGATGAAGGTGGAATTCTACCCCGACGTGGACAAGAAAAACCTGTTCCGGGACGGCTACATCGCGGCCAAATCGAGCCACAGCCGCGGCAGCACGGTCGACCTGACCATCGTGTCGCTCAGGGGGGACGACGCAGGTCGGGAACTGGACATGGGGAGCGGGTTCGACTTCTTCGGCCTCCCTTCGTGGCCGGACAACCCAGGGACAGCATCCCCCTCCCGCGCCCACCGGCTGCTGCTGAGGACGGTCATGAAAAAGCACAGCTTCAAGCCGTATCCCCAGGAATGGTGGCACTTCACCCTGAAGCCGGAACCATGGCCCGAGACCTATTTCAACTTTCCGGTACGGTAAAAGGCAACTCCACCGCACTGTTCAGGGGGCGGGTCGGGGGCTTCCCCTGAGCCCCTCGTAATCGGTCACCATCCTTCGCACGGATCGGCCACTCTGCCGGGTGCAGGCGCTTTCCCACGCTTCACCCGATAGCACTCAAGCCGTACGAGAGACTCAGGGGAAGCCGCCAGACCCGCCCCCTGTCGATCTTTTCTGATGATCTGATGAAAAGTACCGTGTCATGGTGTCCGGTAGAGGTACTCCCGAGGAATGCGCTGCATGTTGGGCTCGGCCAGTGAGATCACGTCGGCCTCGGGGAGCCGCCAGACCCCTCCCTGCTTGACCAGGGAAAAGGAGCGCGTCACGAAGCGCGTTCCCACCCCTTCCACCTCGATTCCCAGCCTGGCGAAGATTTCGACCCTGCCCCGGTCCACGAAGTTTACGGTCACATCCTGCAGCTTTTCCCAGCAGCAGGCCGGCCGCCGTCCGGAGTGGTTCAACTGGTCGGCGAACTTCCACGGGTCGGAGCCGGGAGAGTGAACCAGCCGGGAGTACAGTGCTTCATAATTGTCCCCGCGCCAGAAGTCGAGGATCTCCTCGAAGCCGCGCAGGGCCTCGGCCTTGACCTGCTCCCGGACCACGTCGGGCTCCGCGGCCCAGGAAACGGCCCAGAACAGGCCGGCCACCAGCACCCATGCCAGGCGTGCGCCCATCGCCATGGATATAACCCCCTCTCCTGCTTCGATGCTTTATTCTCCCCCATCCTCCATGGAAAATCCAGCAAGGTTTTCCGTGCATGGCAAACATCCGGGCCACGTGAAAATCCCGACCCGCTGATTCGGACAGGAAATGCTGACGCACGACGGAAACCACCGGCGCAAGAAATGCTTCTCGGCATCGGCTTCGAAGATAAGCGGGTATACAAACAGGCAGCTTTTAAGGGCACGAAGGCAGGGAGATCAATCGATGTTGCGAAGCTTACAGGATGTCTTGACAGAAGCACAACAGGGACAGACTGCCTTTCCGGGAAAACTCTCGCGGTCTCCCCTGTTGCCGAAACGCAGCCTGCCCCTGATGGTTTTTCGTAATATTCAGCCTTGTCAGTTGAAGAAATATCTTACACCGAAAGTCACGGAAAGATTTGTCGGGTCGTAGTGGCCAATCTTTACGCCTGCGTAGTTGATATCGGCGTCAGGAGCGAGAACCCCCTTTACTTCGGCGTTCAGGGCCAGCTGTTGGGTGAGGAAATAGTCCGTTCCGCCGCTCACGTGGGCACCGGCGACGGTGTCGATATCGGCTTTGTACCCATCGTAGAATCTGAAATCATTCAACAGGATGTCCACTCCGGCACCCAGATAGGGGACAAACTTTCGCATCCGGGCGTCGAGAAACCGGTATTGAGCACCCATGGAAATGTTGGTGGTGCTGAACTCTCCCTCCCTGAAGCCGCCGCGATGCGCATCGAACCCGCTGTGGGTAACGTCGAGTTCCAGCGCAAGGTTTCTGCTGATCCCATAGATGAGGCCTCCTCCGCCCACAAGGTCGATATCGGTGTCGAGTCTGCTCGGGACTGCGAATGCTTCGCTGTCGGTCGGGGCGAGAAAGCCGACACGTCCGGTCACTCCAATCCTTCCCTGAATGTCTGCCGCCATCGCCGTGCCTGTTGCCAGGACGAAAGAGAGGGCCGCGCAAACAACCATCATGGACCTGTTCATGAATATCCTCCTTGGTGCTGTTGGGTTTTCCCTAGTAATAGCAGGGAGGTCATGATTTGGATATCGGCCATGAGTCTATTTTTTTCGTCGAAAATGCGGCGACGCCTTTCGGGGGACATGCGTACCATACCTTTCCGGCTACACGATCTCACCGCTCTCTGCTGCTCCAACGAAGAAACCCGAGAGAGTTGCTTCTCACGGGGAGCAGAGGAACACAAGAGAGTGCGAACGGATAGAGAACTGGTGTCCGGCAGGGGAGAGACGAAGGGACAACGATGGAGAGGCGACGACGCCTGAACAACGTTATTGCGGGGCAAACGGCAGCGGCCCGGATTGTGGGGCACCATCAAAGAGGGTCAGTCACCTGGTGTCGGACAACTTCAACTTCATGGCCAGCGGAACAAGCTGAGAACGTCTCGAAACGTTCAGTTTACGGAATATCCGGCTGATGTGCGTCTTGACGGTCTGTTCGCTGATGCAGGCGACGGCGGCGATCTCCCTGTTGGTGAGCCCCTGGGGAATGAGCATGACTATCTCTCGTTCCTTTCTGCTGAGGCTCTCTTCCAGCCCCCCGCCCACGGCGCTCTCGGCGTGATTCACCAGGGCCTTGATCTTGTGGTTGTCGATCCATATCTGTCCCTCACCGATCGCCTTGAGCGCCTTCTTGAAGAGGTCCAAGTCCGTCGACGTAGCCATGACCCCATCCAGTTTGTACTGAAGGAGGAGGGAGGCTATCTCTTCTTCGCTCAGACCGTAGTCCATGAGGATGACCTTCGCTTCGGTCTCCGGCAACGTCGCCGTCCGCGGCAAGGTGTGGCAATCGGCGATAATGAAATCCGGGTCGAATGAATCGACGGCCCGCGTACCCGTAGCAGCCAGTGTCCGGTACCCTTCCGGTTCTCCGGCCAGCAGCTCCTGCAATGCCGTGGCCAGGAGGAGACTGCCGAGGTCGATCAGAATCTTCATGTGCGCCCCTTTCAGGCCGGGAAAGCGGGGAAGGCCACCTTCGGTCTTCCTGAAGGCATGCCCGGCCCTGTCACTCTTTCACCACCGACGGCGCGGCAACGGGCGGTCCTCCGCCGGAAGCGCGTCACATCGTCGAATGCCTGAAATATACGGCATAAATGGGGCAAAGGGAAGATCCTATGGAAATTGCAACGAAAAAACGGAAGGTTGCGGAGTCAGTCCCACCCTTTCGGCCCGGTATACAGGCACAGCACCTCAGCCGTCGCGAGGAGCCTGTCCATGTCCAGCAGGATGTAAGGTTTTTCCTGTATCTTGGCAATGCCGAGCAGGAACCCGCCATCGGCCGCGATGATGGAACCCATCGCATCCTCGATTTCGGTGCCGTCTATGTTGACGGCCTCCGACACCGAGTCCACGACGACGCCCACGGTGACGGACCGTGCCGTACCTGCGATTTCCACTACGACGATGCAGGAGCGACCGGTATCCTCGGAAATCCCCAGGTTCAGCCTGAGACTGAGATCCACCACGGGAATCGTATTGCCGCGAAGATTGATGAGCCCGCGGACATGGTCCGGCGAGTCGGGAATGGAGGTGACCGATACCATCCTGATGATTTCCTTGATCTTCACGATGGGGATGCCGTACTGCTGGCCCTGCACGGATACGAGCAGATATTTGCCGGTCAGCCGCCGAATCCGTTCCTCTTCCCGCTCACGCTGCTTCTCTTCGGTAATATCGATGAGCGTTCCGGTGACGTATTCCATTCTTCCTTCACTGTTGCACATGATCTGGGCAAGCTCCAGGATCCATTTTTCCACGCCCGACTTCATGCGTATCCGGTAGGACCGGGTGTAGGTCCTGTCCCCTTTCAGGGCCGCCCTCAACGCATCGACCGCCTGGGGAACGTCTTCCTGGTACATGACGTCTTTTACCCAGTTCACGGACTTGTTGTTGAATTCCTCGTTTTCATATCCCGTCAGTTCGCCGATTCTGCTGCTGAAGAAATGGACCGAGCCGTCGGGAAAGCCCTGGTAGCCTACATTGAAGATATTCTTGAGATCCATACCATCCAACCTCCGCACAACGTCATTCATGCTCCACGAACAACCGCGACCACCTGGGGGGCGGCGTATCCGCCGTCACCCATGCATGATCCGACCCGGGACCAGCGTGCATCGTCCGACGGTCGGGCGGCCGGCTCTCCCGTGTCACACGTCTAAATGGTATGATTATCGGCACATTTGGAAAAAAATTGAGCGGTTTTCATCAGAAAACCGCGGCGGGAAACAAAAATGGGAGCTTCGGGAGGGGACGGAAGACGCCGGTGACCTGGTGATGCCAGACTAATACGCGGTTCAGCGGCACACAAGTCTGTCAATGCGCTCAATTCAGACGCACAATCTTGTGCTCAGAGGAGCCAGAGCCCTATTTCCGTATTGATTTCAACTGGTTCTTGAGATCTTCATTTTCCTGCTTCAAGAAAACGTTTTCTCTCTTCAGCGAATCGTTTTCCTTTTTCAGCAGGTCAAGCTCGTTCGTTGCAGTCGCCGTACCGACGGGTTGAACCACGACCGGGACGTCCTTGGCCGGCACGGCACCGGCATTGCTTTTGGCTTCGGTTCCCGGCGCCGGCTCATCCCGCTGCAGCACGTACTCCGTGCCGATACAGACGCAGCCGTGAGGTTTGCAGGTATTACAGGGAACATACCTATACTGTTCCGCGATCACCTCTTTCGGAGCAGAGCTCACGATGTTCCAACCCTGAGCGAGCAGCGCTTGCACGTCGGTGCCCGACCTTCTTCCGCACTTGTCGCGGCACCGCTCCACGCCGGTGCCCGATTCGTACTTCAAGCTCTCGGTATTGAACACCGTCTTCTTCTCCGCCGCGGAGACCGGAGCCGTCGAGAAGAGCAGGACCGAGCACAAGCAGGCGAGCCGGAGAACCGTGTGCATGTACTTGCCCTCCTTCCAGGCGGGTCAGAAACGCATCTCAAGAATGTTTGGGGCCACCTTGCGCCATTCGTCCCTGCTCAGTACGCCGTCATTATTCCTGTCCATCCGCTCGAAGAGGCTGTCCTTCAACGCTCTGTCGTTCATGTGCTCCACATCGCGCATATCGGGGAACAGTTTGACTGCTTTCCTCCTGTTGACCTGCACCTTTTCATCGGCAAACTCCTCCTTCGTGAGGTAGTCGTCCCGGTCCCTGTCAAGCTCGCTGAACTGCCTGTCGGCGACGTCGTCGGCCAGGACCGGAGAAGAGAAGACCAGTGCACAGAGAACGGACATCACCATGATACGCATATTTTCCCCCTGGATTGTAGTTGATGGCTCGTTTGCCTAAATTCCCATGTTCATCACATCGATGACTTCTTCAAGAGTCTTGCCCCCCACACGCCTGGCCTCGGCAATGCCGTCCCTGAGGACTTGCCTGACATGGTCCAGGTTCGATTCCAGCTCGGCACGCCTCTTTCGCAGCGGCCTCAGATATTCGTTCAACGTCTCGGTCAGCATCTTCTTCAGCGTTCCGGCGCCGCCGTCACCTATCCCGGCCGCGACCTGCGCGGGCTCGCGGCCGGTGCAGAGCGAGATCATCAGGAGCAGGTTCGAGACTTCCGGCCTGTTCTCCGGATCGTAGGTAATGGTCCGGTCGGCGTCGGTCTTGGCCTTCTTTATCAGGGCAGCGGTTTCATCCTCGGTCGCGCGCAGCATGATGGCGTTGTTCCTGCTCTTGCTCATCTTCTGCGCACCGTCGAGCCCGAGAATAACCGGGGCGTTGCTCAGAAGCGGCTGAGGTTCCGGAAAAACCGGCCTCCTGACGGCGAATTTTTCGTTGAAGCGCCGGGCAATCACCCTTGTCAGCTCCAGGTGGGGCAGCTGGTCTTTCCCCACGGGCACCACGTTTCCCTTGCAGAAGAGGATGTCGGCGGCCTGGTGCACCGGATAGGTATACATTCCAGCGTTGATTCTTTTCTGTCCCGAGGCCTGGATCTCCTCGCGGACCGTCGGGTTCCGGTCCAGTTCGGCATTGGTGACGAGAGTAAGGAACGGGAGGAGAAGCTGGTTCAGCTCCGGAACGTGGCTGTGGGGAAAGATGAAAGTCTTGCCGTCCGAAGGGTCGAGACCGGCGGCCAGGTAGTCGAGCGTCAACTGCTTGACGTTCTCCGAGATCATCTCGAAGGTATCCCGGTCCGTCAGCACCTGGTAGTCGGCGATGACAATGAACGTTTCCACGCCGAGTGCGTGGAGTCTGACCCGGTTCTGGAGCGAGCCGAACAGATGGCCTATGTGGAGGCTGCCCGTCGGCCGGTCACCGGTGAGAACCCTATATTTTCCAGGGTTGACGGCCAGGTCCTCTTCAAGCTTCCTGCTTCGCTCCACGGTTGCCTCGAAGGTTCCGTACTCGATCTTGTCTGCTTTGGTCATGGTTTATCCTTTGCTCTGTATCTTTTGCATTCAAAACTGAACGAGGTAGTGTAGTGAGTGGAGACCTTCAGGTCAAGGGGAACCTCCATGCCTATACGCATTGACGTGATTTCGTGGGAAAGAAACGTGTAAAGCATGGTAACCCCTGCGGGGCTTCCAACATCCCCCGGCGCATCTCCTATGGCACCTTCACGGCGCAATCCTGACGGAGACCGGGAGGCTCGCATCCAGCTGATGGTACGGATCGTAGTCCGATAAAGGCAGTACCGTGAGAATCAGGGTTCTGCTGCCGTCTTTGGTAAAGGACACGCGCGCCGAGCCTGAGCCCAGGTCGACAATTTCACCGTCGCTTCCGGCGGTCAGGCCCGGCACCGCCTGCACCACCCACCTCACCGACGGGGCAGCCGGCACTTCCAGCGAGAGCTGAAACGAGGTCTGGTCGGCATTCTCACGCCTGATTTCGAGGTAGGCACTCCCGGTCAGCATCGGCGCCGGAGCAATCGTGTGGACCAGGGACCTGAGGGTTACCTGGTCGATGGACAACGTCGCTTCCGGCAATAACGCGAGTGGCGCGGTGGATGCGGGCTCCCTGCGGAAATGGCGGCCGTCATCACGTTCTCCGGAATAATAGCGCCAGCGGGCAAAGCTGACCACGGAATCAAGAAAGGTGGCACCCTCCCCGGCAAGAATCGCATTGAGCCCATCCACGAAATGCGGCTTATTCATGTACAGGTCGGGCGTGTTACGGCAAAGGACCCATAACTCCGGAAGGAAGCCGTCATCACCACCGAAATAATAATCACGCAGAAAATGCAGATAGATTGCCGCACCATACATATACCAGGTTTCGTAGTTGTCGTTCCTGAGGAGTGCCCAATTCGGATGTGCCTGAAAATCCTTGGCGTAATCGACAACCGGGGGTCCATAAAACTGCTCGACGTAAGAGGCGGACATTTCAAACGCTATGGGAATCTCATACCAGTCATTGGCGGCATGCGTGGCGTGGTTGAATTCATGGGCAACGGTTTGGGCCAACATGTCGCCGCCGTATGGACCCCAGGGGTCAAGCTGCATGAAACTCGCCCTGCCGCCCCAACTGGTCACGATCAGATCCGAGATTATGTCGACCTTACAGGTTTTAACGCCCTTCCAGATAAAAACGTCGAACCTTTCGTCGGGACCGCACATGCCGGCATCCGAAGGTGGCGGTGTATAGCCCTGTTGCCGGATCTGGCGCTCCCATGCAGTATCGAGGTAGGCAATAACCTGGCGGGCGGCGGAGAGTTCGCTTTGCGAGCGGTAGTGCACGAGGAAAGGGAAATTGGACGACGCCACGCTGTATGGCCAGTATTCCGGATGCTTGCATGGAGCGGTGTCTTTGGGAATTGAACTGCCTGATGGGTTTGATGGTTCTTTGCCGCAGCCGAAGAGGAGCAGTGCGCACAAGGCCGCCAGAATTGCCATGACAACATGATGAACATTGTGCCTGGAGGGCGCATGCATTTTGTTCATTCGAACATGGCAAAGTTCCCCAAAAAAGCTCATATATTTTCCTTCCTGAAGAAATAATAGGGACTTAATTCCTGTCACCTGCTCATCTCATCCAGGAATATGTCCCGCTGCTCTACTCCCTTCACGATTTTTTGGCCACTGCCGGCTCCTCGGCTTAGACCCTGCTAGGCCCGTGTCGCCGCGCCTTGCCAGGAACCAGAATTCCTCGGAATTCTTGCGGTGAACTAACCGCACAGGACACTAGAAAGCCCAGCGACCATCATCGTTTATGCGTTGGTTGTACGATGCCCTCTCCAGAAGTTTATGGTAGGCAAAAACGCCGCGGATGCCGTTCAGATAGATAAGAAACAAAATAACTGCTGATGTGATGCCATACCACGAGCCGTAATACAATGGCTTGAACTGATCACCCATAAACACAATCTTAAAAATCTGAACAATTTCTATAATAATATTAGGACCGGTTCCGAATATTATCATCATTGCCAAGGGAATAAACACGGCTATTCTGCTGTTTCTTTTTATAAAGAATCCAATACACGTAAAAAATAAAATACCGGCGTAACCGGCCATTGTCTTGCCAAACAAGAGTTCTTTTCGATAAACCATTGTTATCCAGGCGCAACTGACAACCAGATTGGTTACCGACAGCACGGAAAGCGCCCATACCGTCAGATAGCAATATTTGCAAGCTTTGCTTGCTGATTTCATATCGGTAATTGGTGGCCAAATCATTCCAAGCAACTTCAAAGCAATTCTCCAATGATTGCTATCCGGCGGCGTCAACCAGCAGCAGGCAATTGTTCATGTCAGCTCCTCAAAGTGTCTTCAAGCCGGTTCCCCTTGAAATAACACCTCTCGGCTTCCCCGGACGTCACTCCTGCAGCACCATGCCGTAGCGCTCCCGGAGCAGCGTCCGGACCCGGGCCATGAACGCCGGGCCGGGATCGATCTTGACGGTCGGCCGGTAGCCGGGGGCGTCCTCCCTGAAAAGCCGGTGGTGGGGCAGTCCCGGTTCGAGGTACTGATAGTGGCCGATGAGGTAGGCGATGGAAGGGTGCCGCGCGACCAGCCGGCTGATAAGGTCCGCGGTGGCGGAAGCCTGGGCCTCGGTCAGCTCCGCCGCGTTCCGGCCCACGTTCTCGATGCCGATGGCGGTGTGGTTGAAGCCGATGGTGTGGCGGCAGACCACATCGTCCGGCGCCAGTTGGAAGACGGAGCCGTCCCGGTCAATGAGGTAGTGGGCCGACAGGTTCACCTGCCCGCCGCTGCTGATGTCTCTGCGGAGCACCGTATCGAGCGTGACCGGTGCGAAAAAGCGGTACGACTCCTCAAGGGTTGGAATCGCCGTGTAATGGACCACTATCATCCGCGGCTCCGTCAGCCGGTAGCTGTCCAGGCCGTAGTGAATGCGGCAGTAATCGGCGGTCAGCCGAAACCGATCTTCGTCGAAGACGCTGCGTACCGTGGCATGGGGATCCAGCACGCCTCCCCTGCCCAGGCAGCCGGAAAGGATGACCGAGGCCAACAACAGAACCGCGGAGGACAGCCTGAAGGCGGATGACATTATGCGCCTTTTGACGGCGATTCGATATCGGCACATCTGAATGACCCGATCATGGGCGCATAGTAGCGTATAGCGTGGTTAACATCAAGCCTGGTCGTGAGGCGAATGCGGGGCTCCTCGCTATTTCGTGTGGGTAACGGCTCTCGCCACCGCTACGGTACCCTGCCGGTACAACTGGGGTGGGGTAGTGCTCAGCTTGGGTACGAAGATGTTCCTCGCTGGCGATCATAAAAAATTTCTCACTCTTGCAACTCTCGCTTCGCTGAACGGAAAATGGGGGCGGCTCCCGATTTTTTCGACAAATCGGGAGCCGCCCCCATTTTCTCACTATCCATCTCTCCGGTGCCCTTCTATTTTCCTCTGAAATGGTGCCCTGGTCTACTCCCTTGTTAATTGTTGAGCCCCCTATGCTTGACCCTTACCTCATGTACTTGCCGAGGAAGCCGAGGACTTTTTCCGGATGGCGGCCGAAGTGGTTGTAGCCGTCCTTGAAGCGGCGAGTTGTGCCCTGGATCCAGAACAGCTCCTTCTCCTTGCTGCCCAGCAGGTCGAAGGTCTTCTGCGCGTCCTCGGGGTTGCGCGTCCACGAGTCTTCCAGCACCTGCACCATCAGCACCGGCATCTTCACGGCAGCGGCCCACAGGTGGGGGGTCATCTCGGCCGCGACAAACGCCCCCATCTTCAGCAGTTCGAGGTCGATCAGCTCCTGGTACTGGCGCACGCCCTGCAGGTCAGAGAAGGCGTCGTAGATCGCGGCCATGGAGACCACCATGGGGCTGACCATGCACTTGACGTTCTCGAACAGATCCGGCCGCTGATAGATGGCGTGGTATTGCGAATTGCCGCCCATGCACTGGCTGTAGAGCGCGACCTTCATCCTGCCCAGCTCGGGGTGGTTGTCCACGTAGTTCTTCACGCCCACGCAGTCGCGCCACTCCCACTGGCCGATGCCCGACAGGCCGTTGTTGGCCGCGCCACTGTTGCCGTGATTGCGGATGTCATAAGTCAGCACGTTGTAGCCGGCGTCGGTCAGGTGCTTGTACTGGATGACGAAGTCGATCTCCACTGCGTCGTAGCCGCTCCAAGGCTCACCGAAATGGCCCGGAAAGCCCGCGCGGCACATGGGCAGCGCATGGTTGAAGATGACCAGCTTGTCGCTGGGGCCACCCTTGGCCGGGATATACCAGGCCTCCAGCGGCACACCGTCGTCCGAGGGGATGACGAGGTTGCGCCAGCCGGTCATGCCGTAATCGTCGGGCTTCTTGAACAGAAAACTGCGCAAGGGACGTACGATGCTGGCCATGCCTTTGACCTTTTCGTAATCTTCTGCGGAAATGGTTTCGAGCTGTTCCTTCGCCTTTTGCATTCTTTCATCAGATATTCTGCCCATGGTTTCTCCTTATGAGAGATTTGGGTTCTTGCAGGGCCGGCAGCCGCCACATTGTTGGGCAACCACCAGAGATCTTTGCGCCGTAACGTTCGACCGAGGACTGGAGATAGGTGAGGAATTTTTCTCGCTCCCTGCGGCTTTCGAATATGCCCTTCTATTTCCCTCTGAAAGGGTACCCTGATCTACGTTCTTGTCAATTGGTCGGGAAGACCGGTTTCTCTTGATATATCGGCAAGTTAGTATTTGAGTTCCCCCTGGTTTCCCAGAAGATGTCACCCTAATCAGGCCAATACCCCAGTTGGCCCCAGGCCCCTCTCAGAACCGTGCCTGCGCTATTTACGCACACGGCTCCTCACATAATCATTTTACGGTTGCAGGGAACATCTTGACCTTGACCCGTGGTTCTCCGACTGAGGCGGGACAATATCCGTTTTTTTAATGCATATGCATGTCCGAAAATAGCCAGACTTTTTTGAGGTTATTGTTGTATGTTTATAAACAGGGGGCAGATCATGATAAAAGGTGAAGAACGGGCATGGTATACGGCATTCAAGGCAAAGGATGCACGATTCGATGGCCGCTTTTTTGTGGGAGTGTCCACCACAGGTATTTATTGCCGGCCTGTATGCCGTGCGAAGTTGCCAAAGGCTGAAAATTGCACCTTTTACACCACGGCAGCAGCAGCGGAGCAAGCGGGCTTTCGTCCCTGCTTTTTATGCCGGCCGGAGCTTGCCCCTGGCACTGCTCCTGTAGACGCTACCGCGTCCCTGGTTCACCGGGCGGCACGATTGCTGGAAGAAAACTGTGGAAACGAGCAGCGTCTTGAAGAACTTGCCTGCCATCTCGGCTACACGGGTCGTCACCTGCGCCGGGCTTTCAGGGCGGAATACAATGTCTCTCCAGTACAGTATCTGCAAACCTACAGACTTCTGCTTGCCAAAAACCTGCTTACGGACACGGATCTTTCGGTAACTGAAGTTGCAATGGCTGCTGGCTTTGGCAGTGTACGGCGCTTTAACGACCTTTTCAAAAAGCGGTACCGCCTTGCACCCACTGCTTTACGCCGGCAGACTATCAGTGCAAAGATACAAAATAACACCATAACCTTGGCATTGGGTTATCGTCCACCTTATCGGTGGCAAGAGTTGTTGGATTTTCTCGCCCTGCGTGCTGTTACCGGTGTGGAAGCGATAAGGGATGGAGAGTATCTGCGCACCGTGCATTTTGTAACCGGAGAGCAGCGGCATGTCTACGGTTGGGTACGGGTAGGTCACCGGCCGCAAAGCAACGTTCTTGCGGTCACCATGGATTCAGCCCTTCTACCGGTGTTGTCGCAATTGCTGGGCCGGATTCGCCTCTTGTTTGATTTGTACTGCGATCCGGATGCGGTGTATGAAGTTCTTGCGTCGATGAATAGTATCCACCCCGGCCTTAGTGTTCCAGGCATCCGCTTGCCTGGCTGTTTCGATGCATTCGAGATGGTTGTGCGGGCAGTGTTGGGTCAACAAATCACCGTGAAAGCAGCCAACACTTTAACCGCACGACTCGTAGAAGCCTATGGCACCCCTATTCAGACTGAAATAGAGGGACTGACCCATGCTTTTCCATCGCCTGAAGATATCATTGCCTTGGACGGCTCAATCGGCAATCATCTCGGCCCGCTGGGTATTACCAGAACACGTGCGGACACAATTCTGGAGTTGGCGCGGGCTTTTGTGCAGAAAAATATACATTTCAATCTCTGCGCCTGGCCGGAGATGGAAATGAAAAAGCTGATGGCCATTCGTGGCATTGGCTCCTGGACAGCGCAGTACATCGCCATGCGCGTTATGGGATGGCCGGATGCCTTTCCACACTCGGATTATGGCGTAAAAAAAGCGCTTGCACCCCGCACTTCCAACGAAATATTGGCTTTGGCTGAAGAGTGGCGTCCTTGGCGCAGTTATGCAACGGTCAATTTATGGAACTCTTTGTGAAACATATGCAGTGTAAGGAGATTCCATGAAGCAGCCCCTTTCAAGCAGATATTCGCATAGGGCTTGTAGTCAACGTGCTCTGAGTACAAACCTTGCACGAGAAAGGGGCTTGTAAAGGGAAGTATCTGGATTTGGTTTCGATGCACGGATGGTTTCAGATAGTCTGATAAACCTGTATAATTCTACCGATAATCGGCAAATCAAAACTACAAGTGTATCTGCTTGACAGAGGGGCACTTCGTGGGAGGAAAACATGGTATTTTCGACACATTATCCGTCACCCTTGGGTTCGATTATGCTCGCGAGCGATGGCAATAATCTTGTTGGTTTGTGGCTGGAGGGACAAAAATATTTTGCCGCGACTGTGGCGGAAGAGATAATGGAACAACCTGATTTGCCAATTTTTGCTGCTGCTCAAAGCTGGTTGGACAGGTATTTCACGGACCAAAAACCGGCAATTTCCGATTTGCCTCTGGCACCTAAAGGCGGAGCGTTCCGCATGGCTGTTTGGGATATCCTCTGTGAGATTCCATACGGCAAGGTCATCACTTACGGCGAGATTGCGAAAAAAATGGCTGTTAGAATGAACAAAGCGAACATGGCTGCCCAAGCGGTCGGCGGAGCTGTGGGGCATAACCCCATCTCCATAATTATTCCATGTCATCGGGTTGTAGGGGTGAATGGCAGCCTGGTTGGTTATGCCGGCGGCATCAGTAAAAAAATCAAGTTGCTTCAACATGAAGGAGTGGATATGTCCTGCTTGTCTATACCTGCCAAAGGCACAGCTCTGTAACAGAGTATGATTATTCTGGGGACATAATAGGGTTTTTTCAAGGTTGCCGGTAGATTCTATTCGTAAGTGCACCAGATGAGGTAAGCAGAGGCCATGGCCAAATAATATTAGTTAAAATTTATAAAATCAAGTTAGAATTTGTATTATGTTTGAATGTATAAGTAGACGTTGAAGAGGAAGCCTCCGGTGGTAAAGATAGCTTGTATGAGCAAGCAGTCGGACCGGCAAAGCCGTCCGGAATCAAATACCACGAGGAGGCTCCCATGAACGCATGTTACTACATTGGCTTTGACATCCACAAGAAAACAATCGCTTACTGCATCAAGAAGATTGATGGAATGCTAATCCGTCAAGGTGCAGTGGCTGCTGAACGAAAAGCTTTGAAGAAATGGCTGACAGAACTGCCCGGTCCTTGGTGCGGTGCAATGGAGGCAACGATCTTTACCGGCTGGGTTTATGACTTTCTTATGCCGCATGCCGTTGATTTGAAGGTCGCCCACCCTGCGATGCTCAAAGCGATTACATCAGCCAAGAAGAAGAACGACCGGGCTGACGCCGAGAAAATAGCCGACCTTCTGAGGGTCAACCTGCTGCCGGAATGCCACATGATGCCGGAAGCATTTCGTGAGTTGCGACGTGTGTTACGCTATCGGAACATGATAGTAAGCGCCGCTGTTAAGATGAAAAACAAGATGTCAGGCCTGCTCATGGAGGTTGGTGCGGTTTATGACAAGAAGAAACTTCACGGCAAAAAATACTTTGGAGCTTTTCTTGAGCGAGTTGAGGATGTGCCTGACTCAGTAAAAGAGCTGTTGAAGATGAGTCGACACGGCTTCGAGCTGTTCAACGACATCCAAAAGACACTGGTAACGGCACTACGAAAGAATAAATTGATCCAAGAAAGGGTGCAACGGTTGATGAGTATCCCTGGTATTGGCGAACTTACGGCTCTGACCTGGGTGCTGGAAATAGGAGACGTGACCCGATTCAGTTCATCTCGCCAAGCCATCAGCTACTGCGGCCTATGCAGTGGACAGCACGAATCTGCGGGAAGGGAACAGCGTGGCCCAATCTCAAAAAAGAGGAATAAACATCTGCAAACCAAATTGATTGAGGCCGCCAAGCTTGCACCGCACTGGAATGAGCACCTGGCACTGATTTATGAAAAAGAGTCGGCTCGTGGAAACAGGAACCGCGCTACTCTGGTGGTAGCCCGCAAACTGGTCGAATACATGCTTGCTGTAGACAGGCGGGAGACCGACTTCGAGTTGTTGAAGAAAGCAGTATAAACAGAATTCACATAACCTTCTTGCAGTAACGATCTTCCCGCCGGGCCTTGCTATTCCGGGGCTACGTGAGCCGAAGGCTGCACGACATTAACACTGTTTCGAGGCCGGCGGGTTGGCACTAACTCAATCTTCCGCAACAGGGCAACCCCTGATGACGGCACATGGATGTCTGGTCGCATGATCGTGCGGACCATCCGAAATGATTGAAAAAAGGTTGGACGGCAGGAGGGAGAGTTACAAAGCTACCGGCGGCAATTCGGGAAGTTGATGGAAATCTCCGTTTTCCCCTTGACAAAACTTATCATGGATGTCCCCGGAATTTTAGAATTTTAAGTCTTCTTTCAAAAATCAGGTGGTGTACTTGCTATTTGAATTCACCTCGCTTTCAGGCGGGTCGTAAGCTATGTTGGGGGCTTCTGTCCCTGGAGAAAAAAGAAAAGGGGCTATTTAGGCCCCTTTCCTCAGCTTCTACATTATTTTGTCACGCCGCCAATTTCCATTCTCTGTCTTGATCCATTTCCACAATTAATCGAAGGAAGGTTGCCGCTTTCCTGGCAGCGTCTTCTCTGTGGTAATCCATGATCTTTTTCCCACGCGCAATAATTTCACGGAAAAGTAACTCATTCGATTTACTCATCTCGACCCTCCCGTGTTCCCACTTGCTAACCTGGGCCTTGTCGATTTGCAAATTCCTGGCTAGCTCAGAACTAGACCAGCCTAGAGACTTACGGAGGAATACGATCTCCGCAGGCAATAGCCGCTCTTCCTTCTTCACAAGGAGCTTTGCTATACAGTCATGCAGCCCCTCAATGTTGCGTATCTTGGGCATGACAACGCCACACTCGGGGCATTTCCGAACAGTAATCCTATTCAGGGTGATGTTCTCAAGACCGCATTCGTGATAATGGTAGTTCTCAACAGACTCAATGAGTTCGCTTCGGTCACAAATAGGGCATCTCATCTCTTCTCTCTCCACGCAGTCACAATCATTAGTTCGTCTTCGTCAATGAATGTGACGACAACCACCATCTTGGGCGTTTCAACTCTGTACCGCCAACTCCCGTTCTCGTACTCGCCTTCTCTGACTTTCCCGCCGCGCAGAATATTGATGCAGTCGCTGGTGTCCATCTCCCGTTCTTCCATGCGTTCTATGGCATGTGGTCGGGAGTAGGTAACATATCCATTTTTCAGGATATGATAGATTAGCTTTTTAGCTTCGTTCGGTTTCAACGGTTCAAACATAATATACACTTTCGACGGCAGATTTCAACACTAAAGTTGTGTTCAACACAACTCGACAAGTAAAGGGCACCAGGGGGACATTCTATAAATTCATAAATTTCCCCTGCTGCCGACACCTGTCTTCCGAAGGATGTCATCAAGGCGCAAGCCCTTCTCGGAAGTAAATCTTTCGCCACGTTTAACCGCGACACTAACTGCGGGTTGGGTCAAGCCAAGACGCTTGGCGATTGATGTCGCAGTAACCCCCAGCTCTCTGACAGCCTAGAAGCAGAAAAGATCCCTTGCCCGGACACGTTCGGGTTGCTTCCCTGGCGCCTCGGCACAAATCGGTTCGACTTGGAGAACATCAGCAACCATCTTGGCTGATTTCTCCAGGTCGAGACCTTGATGGCTGTCCATTTCTTCATCAGCCGCAGCGAGGATTTGTTCAACGAAGCCGCTGTCGCCCAAAATCCGCTCATCGCTTTTCAGAAAGATTCCGGCAGTTCGTACGGTTATCACCGCACTCCACCCATTATGGGCGTCCCACTGGGGTCACTCTCATTTGCTTCTAACGGTGCCCCCATGACCCGCCCGCCCGGTCTTTTCGGGCGGTCGGCGTCCATGGGGCTGGTTGGGACGTCACTTATTTTCCATATTCAAGACCCCGCCACTGCGTAAAATCAAAATTGAGTTACAGTCCAATAATTGTCGATTGTGATATTGTAATATTTGATTTCAAGTTTTGAATCAATTTCAAATGTGCAACACTCACACTTTGCGCTATCAACCCAAGAATATGGAACTTCTTCTCCTGTTTCGCTGTCTTGTATACTGTCGCTTATGTCATTTAAAACTAGAGAGTTAACCCCACATACTGGACATTGTTTTATTTCTGAATAATTTTCAGCAGCTTCATGTTTGGCTATTTTTTTTGCTTTTTCTACATAGGGAGTATCAAATTGAGTTTCCATCCGATATCGCATATCCGCAATTCCCTTTGAAATTAACAATGCTTTTGGAATAGTTTCGCTTCTGTTTTCATACTCCTTAATTCGCTCTTCAATGCTTTTGATTCTTTCATCTCTACGCTGCTCAAGTTTCTTTTTGTCACTGAGAGGATTGTTGTACGCTGCTCTACCTATTTCTTTTAAAAGTGCAATTTTGCCGATAGAAACGTTTGAATTACTTTCATATTCATTGCAAATAGCTTTAATTGGGTCAATAGCACACTCTGTATTTTTGTATTTCCACAACACGCCAATATCTTGATATTTTGGCAATTGAGTAGTTGCCTCTATAACTGGTAAAACAAATTTACCAATAAATTCGTCAAGTTTTGTGTAGTCAAGGAAAAAAGCACCTCTGTGCCAAACTTTGTTCCGTAAAGTATTTAGCACTTTAAGGGTATTTTTGTTAGCCACTATAAATTGGACATCTTGGCAACATTGCAATTGATTGCTGCTTATTAAGCTACAGATATTATCCAGTGCTTCACTAAATTCAACCGACTGAACCCGTTGTTCTTCTTCAGGTGTCAACTCCTGATTATGCAAAATTTTATGCAGAATAACTGGGTATTTATTTGCTCGTACTGCCAGTAAAAAATGGTCACTGCGTAGTATGTCTTTAATGATTAGTTCAAAGAAATGCTGAAAGTGTACGATTGTCTCGGCACAGGCTTCACAATATTTAAGATTTCCTTCTAATAATTTGTCAAGCTCAGGATCGTTCGGATTAAATCTATTTCTACTTACGCTATACGTTGAAAAATAGGCTTTAAGAGCAATCCGTAGTGACAAAAAGGCAAGATCTAAGTCACTCTCTCCAGTGAGTCTAAATCCATTACTCGTAACTTGCTGAACTTCATTCATGTATATTCCTCATGATGATTAATTTCAAAAGAGACCAACGGGGCCGCGAGCTGAGCGGCCGAAGTGAGGTGCGTTTGGTGCGCCGAAACTGAGGTCCGCTCCAGTTCGCTGTTCTGCGGCGCGGGTCAGCGCGACGCAGGACGGGCGGCCGCTGACCGGGCTCTCCGGTCCAGAGGCATGTTATGCCTTCGATTTTGACAATACTTCAAAAAACTTTTCCATAGTCGGACCTCTGAAATGCCAAATAAAACCTTCAGCCTTTGCGTCAATATTCAATTTATCTTCGTTTTGAATTCCGAAGTTGTTCACTGCTAACTCAATTGAAATCTTGTCAGTTTCGTTACTCTCTATCCGTTCAATCTCATATCTAGGCCATCGTTGGTCTTTTGCTATTTGCTTTAGTTGTCGCTCGAATTCGTAAACCTCAGACGATATAATTTTCATATCATCAGTGGAGAAATGAATTCGATAACCTAGCCAAGCATTTTTTGAATCTTTGGAGGACTTCTTCCAAAATTGAATGAGAGCTGTTTTACATTTTTCTTTAATATCGCTGTTTATGAGATCATACAACTGAAAGGCATCTTTATTTGAGAGTAACTCCTTCTTATGTTTATACTCTTCTAGAGCCTTTACAAAATCTGACTGATCATACAAATCTTTTGGAGTAAAGGTAATTTGTCCAAAACCATTGATGTATCCTCCCAAATTGTCGCATAGCTCAACAATTTCATAAGGATCTTTTTCCTCCAATATGTTTTTCAAAATATCAACAACGTCATCTATATCATATAACAATCTCTGTGCACTCTTTTTAAGGTCAAATACGTAGTCTTTTATATTGCAATAGAAATTGTCAATTTCGTCTGTATAATAATCATCTATTTCATCAATTTCTAATTTTTTGTAGCCAATATTAGCAATAAACCTACTTGTCGATTTATAAGGCAAAATATCAATATCAATATCTGATATAGATAACAATTTTAGTGCTTTTTCCTGGTCATCATATTTTGGTATGATTATTTTAATCAGCTTCGAGATGTTATTTAACAGGTAATTCCGTTGATTGATCAATGACTCTCTTTCATCTAGGAACTCAGACCAAAACTCACTGTAGTTTTCATCTATCAAGTGGATAAGCTTATCTATATCTATTGCATCACGAATTACCTTATCTATGCGTTCAGCCCTTAGTGTACAGTATATGCTTTCAAGAGATGTGGCCAAGAACTTACCGCTTGTGATTAATAAACATTGGTCAATAAAAACTTCTTTCAGTTCGTAAACGTGTTTATAAGACTCATTGATAGCTTGTTTTAATTGATTTATAACATTGAAATATCCATCTGAACTAGACGATGAGCCAGTTATATCTCCTTTCTTCACAATTACTGCTAAGTATTTTGTTTTCTTAAATACCCGGTCGTATTCCTTACATACAATATCCTTACCTTTTTCCCCTGAATGATGATGGTGAATAGGATCGATAAATCCAAGTTTCGATAGCAAAGGTATTATAACTTTTTGCCTGAGATCGTCTTCATTTAAGTTTTGGATGAGATTTTTCTTTTCAGAGATATGCATGACTTATCCTTATTAAAATTCGGAAATAACGGGGCCGCGAGCTGAGCGGCCGAAGTGAGGCGCGCTTGGTGCGCCGAAACTGAGGTCCGCTCCAGTTCGCTGTTCTGCGGCGCGGGTCAGCGCGACGCAGGACGACGAATTCACTGGCGCGGCCAAGCAAGCGAGATACCCAGCCTGCAGAAAAGCAAAGGATCGGAAACGGGGTGAAAACGGCCCGCTATCCTGCCGCGTCCAGTGCAATGTCTTGTTCGGCCCTTCTGTCCTCATGCAAACCAATGCTTCTTTTCAAGCGTCCTTTCTCTGAGTTCTTTGATAACAGGTGCTGATTCTTCAATCGAGTACTGTCCGCCCCAAAGCCACTTCTTCGATCCAAACGGCGCATAATAGTAGGAGAGTCTGACGGACTTCTCTCTTCCTTGGTTCCACTCGATTAACTCTGAGAAATAAAGATACCAACCCCAATCCTCGTCTCTGATGGGACTTACTGATACGGCATCCACGACTTTACCTTTCCGGCATACGTTCTTGCCCACAGCTTTGGGCGCGGCGAAGTTTACCGGACGGCCCTCTCGACTGGGAAGCGGCAAAGGATAATCGTCCATCTTCCATCTCTCTTCGGTCTACGATCCTTACAGGGACGCTTGACGTAACTCTTCCATGGTGGGCGGAACCAGTTTGTACCATGGGAAGTTGAAGACATCTTCTCGGCGTTTGTGGTAGTTGACGAGCTTCTCGGCGGTAAAACCTTCTCCGGGCACCCCCTCTTTGTTGACGACGATAATGGTGAGGGGAGGCAGACCGTTCTGCTCGCAATAGAACATAATGCAACCCAGAATTCCTCCGAGCGGGTTACTCGTGGGGTATCCCATCAACTCGCGCAGTTCCTCATAGCGAGAAATCTGACGATTGGATGCTTTTCCGATCAGATACTGCCATGCTTGACATGCCCGAATAGCTGACTTCATCCCACTTTCTGCCGAACTGACGATAGTATCAAAGTACTGCGGCATTGGTTCCCCCTATCCGTTTAAGTTTGCCGAACGGGGCCGCGAGCTGAGCGGCCGAAGTGAGGCGCGCTTGGTGCGCCGAAACTGAGGTCCGCTCCAGTTCGCTGTTCTGCGGCGCGGGTCAGCGCGACGCAGGACGGCGAGCCCCAGCTCGCGGCCCCGTTCTGCGGGAGCGCAGCGACCGCAGAACATTCGCTTAACCTGCGCAGCCCGTTCCGCGTAGCGGATTGGCGCGGTTTGTGCGTGAACGAGCGAAGCGAGTAGCACAAACCGTGACAAAGGGCAAGTCAGGTTGAAGCGGTTGTTAGGTTTCTTGGTTTTTCCTATTTCCGAAAGACGTTTGTAACATGATATTGAAGATAATGTCGTGTTTTGTCATTTAATTCTTTGATTTTGACTTTAGTATCAATGCAAAATTCCATAACGTCTGTATATGTAAGCTCGTTCGATACTATTATTGATCCATTTTCTGAGAAAGAAATGTAGCCTCTATCAAATAGAAAATCATAATTAGGGCTAAGCAAAAATCCATTATCTGGATCAATTGCTTCTTTGTTTGTACAATCTTTCCATGGTTTAATGTGAGATGCAACTAAGAATTTGCTGTTTGTATAATCCGATATTGAGGAACTATTGTTCCATTTATTGAGCAGAGAAGTTCGATAGAGGCCTTGTCCAATTCTTGATTTAATTATTGTTTCTTTATCTTTTTCAGGAACGTCTAAATCGTAATTGCTCAAGTACTCGACATTCATTTCACTTCGCATTTGAGAAGTAAGAATCCAACAAAACGAATGTGCATCTAAAAACGAAATCTCACAAGAGAGGTTCTCTTGGAGAAATACTTGTATGGTTTTAATGATAGTAAGATATTCGTGGTAATTTCCCCAAGAACATTTGTGAGTTGTAGCAAAATCAATGTTAAGATCTTTGAATAACTTATCAAAATTTGATGTTGAAATTGGCAAGTATTTTTGTGGATTCTTTATAAAAAAGATATATGCAAGCAGGGCATATTTTTTTCCCGCTTCTTGTATAAGATAATCAAAATATGACGCATCATCTGTTTTATTATGGAAGAAATCAAATGTATTCCTTTCAAAAATATAAAGTTTATCTTTATTGCCTCTTAGACCGATTAGCCGATGATGATCTTTAGTATTTGGACCATATCTATTTTGCCAAACTACCAAATTGTTGTGTTTTTGTTCAATGCTTTCGATTACTGCATCAAGGATTTTTCCTGTTCCAAAGTTACTTTTGTTCCATGATAAAAAGGAAAGTTTATTAAACGCCGATAATCGTAGTTCTGTTTTATAGTTTTCATTTTGATAAATGTATGGATTTGAATCAAAGTCAGAAAAGATCATTCCTGATTTTGTATTAACAAATGCGATGAACTCACGAAGTTTTTGATTCAATAAATCATTATCAATTTGAAACATTTCTTTTCCTTATGCCGCCCGCAGGGTCAACCTAACGGGGCCGCGAGCTGAGCGGCCGAAGTGAGGCGCGCTTGGTGCGCCGAAACTGAGGTCCGCTCCAGTTCGCTGTTCTGCGGCGCGGGTCAGCGCGACGCAGGACGGCGAGCCCCAGCTCGCGGCCCCGTTCTGCGG
>JARKPN010000078.1 GCA_029975275.1 Geobacteraceae bacterium
GATTGCACTCAAGCCGTACGAGAGGCTCCGTGAAAGCCCCGACCCGTCCCTCATGACATTTTTCCAGAGGTTCCGGATGGAAACCAGATAGAGACATTCGGAAAGGAGGAAGCCATGCACTACGGAGAAGACCGGGTCTACAAGACCATTGAGGTGATCGGGGTTTCCGGGAAGGGGATCGAGGATGCCGTCCAGACGGCCCTTGCCAAGGCCCACAAGACACTGGAGCGGGTCTCCTGGTTCGAGGTGAAGGAGATCCACGGCCATGTGGGAGACGACGGCCTGGTGAGCGAGTACCAGGTTATCCTGAAGGTGTCGTTTCAGTTGAAGTAGCGACCGAGCAGAACCTGCTGGAGGTGACGGGCTTCTTCTCGTCCATCCGGACCCCGTGGTCCTCGTTGGCGGCGACGTGGAGCAGGATCCGGAACACGGTCTCGGCCTCGTTTCCCGCGCCGATGGAGTGCGCTATCTGCTCCGCGGTCAGGTGAGCGCCGCTGCCGGTGTGAAGAAAGTCGAGCACTTTCGCCTGTAGTTGCAGCACGTTAGCGGCCGCCTTCTTGCCGGCTTCCACCCCTGGCTGATGATAGGCGTTGATCCCGACGAGGGAAGCGTAGAAACCGACCGTGCGCTCGAACAGGGCGATCAGGGCGCCGAGGGAGCGGGCGTCGAGCCGTTCCAGGGTGATGGTGAAGGATTGGCGGCCGTTATCGTACAGCGCGTCGCGGGTCCCCTGGAGGAAGCTGCTCAGATAGTCGCCGCTGGTCATGCCGGGCTCAACCGCCGGCGATTTCCCCTCCCGATCCCTGAGCACCTCGATGAAGGTGACGAAGAAGTCGTCCAGGCCGTCGCGCAGCTGCTGGACAAAGGCGTGCTGGTCGGTGGACCCCTTGTTCCCGTAAACCGAGATCCCCTGGTGAACGACCTGTCCCCTGAGGTCCTTCTCCTTGCCGAGCGATTCCATCACCAGTTGCTGCAGGTAGCGGGAGAAGAGGAGCAGACGGTCCTTGTAGGGGAGGACGACCATGTGCTTTCCGCCCCTCCCGCCGGTGGCGTGGTGCCACATGAGGGCCAGTCGGGCCGCGGGATTGGTCTTGTTGTTGGGCATGCGGGTGACGGCGTCGCACCTGCCGGCCCCCTCCAGGAAGGCGTCGATGTCGATCCCCTGCAGCGCGGCCGGCAGGAGCCCCACCACCGAGGTCACCGAGGTGCGGCCGCCTACCCAGTCCCACATCGGGAAGCGGGCCAGCCATCCCTGCTCCCGGGCCAGGTCGTCCAGCTCGCTTCCCTGGCCGGTGACCGCCACGGCGCGCAGCGGGAAGGAGAGCCCGGCCCGTTTGCAGGCATCGGCCGCCTCCAGCATGCCGTTGCGGGTCTCCCTGGTGCCGCCGCTCTTGGAGACCACCAGGACCAGGGTTTCGCCCAGCCGGTCACCGATCTCCGCCAGGACCCGGTCCATGCCGTCCGGGTCGGTATTGTCGAAAAAATGCGCTCTCAGCGGGTCGTTTGGGGAGCCCAGGGCGTCGGCAACGAGCTGGGGGCCGAGGGCGGAACCGCCGATGCCGACGAGCAGGAAGCGGCGGAATTTTCCCCCCTGTGCGGGTGCGACGGCACCGGAATGCACCTGCGCCGCGAATTCCTTGACATCCCTCACCACCGATTCTATTTCGCCGGCGATCTCCACCGTCGGGGCCAGGTGGGGGGTGCGCAGCCAGTAGTGGCCAACCATCCTGTCCTCGTCGGGATTCGCCACGGCGCCGCTCTCCAGGTCCGCCATTTCACGGTAGGCCCGCACCAGTTGCGGCTCCATCACGGTGAAGAAATCGTCCGGAAAATTCATCCGGCTGATGTCAAGCATCATGCCGAGCTCGGGGTAATAGTTCAGGTGGTTCCTGTAGTGTTCCCACATGGTCTGTTTTTTCATGATCCCTCTTGTCCTTTTGTTTGAGACCTGCCGGGCTTCTCACCTGGCAGGTCACTATTTTATTCCCAGGCCCACGAGCCTCCCGGCGGCCTCCCGATCCAGCAGCCAGGTGAGGGTCCCGCCGGCAGGAGCCACCCGACCTGCCGGATAGCGATCCCTTTGCTTCCCCTGCAGTATCTCCGCAACCACCTCGGCCTTGTCCTTCCCGGTCACGAGAAAGACCGCGTGGCGGGCGTTGTTGATGACCCGGAGGGTGAGGGTCACCCGCGGGTGCCTCGCTCCGGCAGCATGCACCGCCACTGCCGTGCGCCCAGGGAAAGCGGCCGGGTCCGTGCCGGGAAAGATGGACGCGGTATGGCCGTCGGTGCCCGCACCGAGCCAGATCATGTCGAATTCCGGCAGGCCGGGACACGGGAACGATTGCGCCAGCTCCGCTTCGTAAGCGCGGGCCGCCTCTTCCGGAGGGAGCTCGCCGGGGATCCTGTGGATCAGCGGACCGGACGCGGGGAGGCGCTCCAGCAGGTTGTCACGCACCAGACGGTAATTGCTGTCCGGGTGGTCCGGCGGGACGCAGCGCTCGTCGGACCAGAACAGGTGGACCTTGCCCCAGGCGAGTCCGGAGCCGGCGGCCTGTTCCGCAATCCGCCGGAACAGGGGGACGGGGGTCGAGCCGCCGGAAAAGGCCACGGTGAAGCGCCCGGCCCGTGCAATGGCGTCCACTGCCGAGGCGAGGAACAGCTCCGTCCCCCTGGCCGCCGCCAGCTCGGGTGATCCCAGTACCTCGACCGCCTTCCGACCGGTCACAGGGGTCTCCAGCGCCGGCCGTCCCTTGCCGGCAGCGCCGCGGCAGCGGCCGGCCCTTCCGAGCCAGCCTCGTAGTCGGGAAGGGCGCGGGCGGACGGGAATTTTTCCAGGGCCTCGATGACCGGGGTGAGGAGCGCCCAGCTCAGATCCACCCCGTCCTCTCTGACGAACAGCATCTGGTCCCCCTCCATGCAGTCGAGCAGCACCCGCTCGTAGTCGCTCAGGGCCACGTCTCTCGGGTAGGTGAAGTCCAGGTTCACCGGCATGAGGCACATGCGCGAGCCCGGGTTCTTGGCCTGGATCTCCATGGTGATCCCCTCGCCGGGCTGGACCCGCAGAATCAGGGCATTCGGCTCGATGCGCCCGCTCATGTCCCGGGAGAACATCATGTGCGGCACCGGCCGGAAGGTGATGGCTATTTCGGTCCTGCGACTCTTCAGCCTCTTGCCGGAGCGGAGGTAGAACGGCACCCCGTTCCAGCGCCAGTTGTCGATCCAGAGTTTCAAGGCGGCATAGGTGGGAGTCGACGAACCAGGGGCGGTTCCCTCCTCCTCACGGTACCCCTTCACCTCCATGCCGTTGACGGTACCCCTGCCGTACTGGCCGGTCACCACGTGCTCATCGAGCCGGTCGAGCGGAACCGGGCGCACGGACTGGAGCACCTTGGCCTTCTCGTCCCTGACCCTGTTGGCGGTGAACAGGGAAGGGGGCTCCATGGCGGTCAGCGCCAGCAGCTGGAACATGTGGTTCTGGAACATGTCCCGCAGCACACCGGCCTGCTCGAAATATCCGGCCCGGCGTTCGATGCCGATGGACTCGGCCGCGGTGATCTGCACGTGGTCGATGTAGCGCCTGTTCCAGAGGGGCTCGAACAGCGAGTTGGCGAAGCGGAACATCAGGATGTTCTGCACGGTCTCCTTGGCCAGGTAGTGGTCGATGCGATAGACCTGGTTTTCGCGGAAGACCTCAAGGATGATTGCGTTGAGTCGTCGGGCAGACTCCAGATCGCTCCCGAAAGGTTTTTCCACGACTATCTTCACGCTGGAATCACTGCCGCCGGCAAGTCCCGCCAGTCGGAGCGAGGAGATGATGTCTTCGTACACCCCGGGAGGGGTGGCCAGGTAGAAGATGCGGTTCCCTCCGGTCCCCGCGGACTGCTCCAGCGGCGGCAGTACCCCGGCGATGTTGCTCCTGAAGGATTCCGGAGCACCGTAACTGACGGTCCGGTAGTGGAGCAGGGCCGCGAACTCATACCAGCAGTCGCCGTTGCAGTCCGGCGGGATTTCGCCGTGGAGCAGCTCCCTGAACCGTTCCGAGTCCATTTCGGTGCGGCCGACCCCGAGGATGAAAAACCCCGGGGGGAGGAACTTCTGCCGGAACAGCCGGTAAACGGCCGGGATCAGCTTCTGGCGGGTCAGGTCTCCCGAGGCGCCGAAGATGACCAGGCAGCACGGCCTGGGGATATCGATGCGGCAGGCCTGGAGCGTTTCCATCCGTGGTACGTCATGAAATCCTGGATCGATGGACATGGGAGGTCCTCAAGCCTTTCTGGTTCCAATCGGTGTATCGGCTACCCCTCATCCGCCCCTGCGGGGCACCTTCTCCCTCAAGGAGAAGGGAAAAGTATGATGTCCTCTCCATGAGGGAGAGGGCGGCGCGAAGCGCCGGGTGAGGGGGAAGCCGGTACTGGCCGGCTATTTCTTGTTCCCCGCAGTGGCGGGGCGCACCGCTCCGGCCCCCGCCTCGGTGGACTTCTTCCGCTCGCCGGCAGGGACCACGGCGTGGCCGCCGAATTCGTTGCGCAGCGCCGCCAGGACCTTGTCGCCGAAGCTGTCGTCCAGCCTGGAGCGGAACCGCTGGAACAGGGCCGCTGCCATGACCGGGACCGGTACGCCGCTGTCCACGGCCTGCTGCACGGTCCAGCGCCCTTCGCCGGAATCCTCAACGTAACCCTGGAGACCCTCCAGCCCCGGATCCCTGCGGAACGCCGTCTCGGCCAGCTCCAGCAGCCAGGATCGGACCACGCTCCCCCGGTTCCAGAGACGTGAGACATCCGCTAGGTTTAAAGCGTCGGCATAGGGGGAGGCCCTGAGAATGGAGAACCCTTCGCCGTAGGCGGCCATCATCCCGTACTCGATACCGTTGTGGACCATCTTGACGAAGTGGCCCGCGCCGGTGCCGCCGCAATGGAGGTAGCCTTCCTCCGGCGCCAGGGTCCGGAACAGCGGCTCCAGCCGGAGAAACTCCGTCCGCTCTCCGCCGACCATGAGACAGTACCCCTCGTTGAGTCCCCAGACCCCGCCGCTCACCCCCACGTCCAGGTAGCGGATGCCGAGGGGTTTCAGCAGCCCGGCGCGCCGCAGGTCGTCCCGATAGAAACTGTTTCCCCCTTCGAGGATGCAGTCGCCCTCCGACAGGAGCCGCGCCAGTTCGGCAATCGCCTGCTCGGTCGGCTCACCTGCCGGGAGCATCAGCCAGACCGCCCGCGGGGGGGCAAGCAGCCGGACCGTCTCCTCAAGGGAAGAGGCGCCGGTGGCCCCTTCCGCCGCGATCTCCTCCACCTTGCCGGGTGAGCGGTTCCAGGCGACCACCCGATGCCCGCCGCGGAGCAGCCTCCTGGCCATGTTCATGCCCATGCGGCCGAGACCGGCCATGGCGACCTGCATGATCAACCTCCTTGTCTTTACGCCGCCAGCGACCCGGTGCAGCTGGACCCCTCGCCCGCGGTGCAGCAGTAGCAGTGCTGCCCCAGCACCAGTTCCGTGCCGTGCTGCGCCGCCTCCTCCAGGTCGCCGATGGTCAGGGCTCTGCCGTCCCGGTCGCGGATGGGGAGACCCAGTGCCTGGTTGAAGTCGCAGTTGTACAGCAGCCCCTGCCAGTCGACACTGATCATGGTACGGCACATGACGGCTCCGGCGGCCTCCGGGTTGAAGCGGTCGGCCAGCAGGTTCAGATACGCCTCGTATGCACCCTTTTTCTCCAGGTAGTCGCGGAACCTGCCGATGGGAGCGTTGGTGATGGTGAACAGGCTGGTGAAGCGGATGCCGAAGCGTTCCGACAGCTCCTTCCGGTAGGCTGCCTCCAGGTCCCGTTGCGGACCGGGAAGAAAGGGACCTCCGGGGTTGTACACCAGGTTCAGTTCCAGTTCCGTGCCGTAGCCCAGATCGTTCAACCGCTTCAAGGCGGTTATGCTCCGGCCGAACACGCCCGAACCCCGCTGCTTGTCCACGTTGTCCGCCGAATAGCAGGGGAGCGAGCCGCACACCACTAGGCCGTGGTCACGGTAGAACCCGGGCAGCCACTCCATGCCCGTCTCGGTCAGGATGGTCAGGTTGCTCCGGACGATGCGGCGCGGCGACAGCCGGTCGGTTGCCTCGATGAGGAAGGCGAAATCGGGGTTCATCTCGGGACAGCCGCCGGTGACGTCCAGGGTGACACCCGGCTTCCGCTCCAGCACGGCGACTATCCGTTCCGCCACTTCCCGTCCCATGCTCCGTTCCCCGGAGGGGGAGGCGGCCACGTGGCAATGGGCGCACTCCAGGTTGCAGAGGTTTCCCAGGTTCACCTGGAGGGTCTCCAGCGAGTCGAAGGTGGTGAATGAGGGGTCCAGGTTTTTCAGTCTGTCGGAAAAGATGGTGGTCATGGCGTTCTCTCAACAGACCCGCGCCGGTTTCACCGGCCGGGCCTGAATTTTCTGTAGATGATCGGGACCAGGGTGAACAGCCCCAGCAGGGCGAACGACCCAAGCACCCGCAGGGAGAGGATCTCCCTCGGGCTGTTGAGTGAGGCGAGGCTCGCCCCGGCATTGCAGTAGATGAACGCGGCCGGGATGATCCCGATCATGGTGCCGATGAAAAAGGTCCTGAACGGGATATTCGTCAGTCCTGCCGCCAGGTTGATCAGGAAGAACGGGAAGACCGGCACCAGTCGCAGGAACAGCAGATAGTGCAGTCCGGAACGCTCCAGCTCGCTGTTTATGACTTCGAGCCTCGGGCCGAATTTGCCCTGGATTGTATCACGGAACAGGTATCTGGCAAGGAGGAAAGAGAGGGTGGCGCCGATGGTGGCCCCGATGTTGGCGTAGACCGTTCCCATGACGGTCCCGAAAAACGCGCCGGCTGCAAGGGTCATGATGGCCGCGCCGGGGAGGGCGAGGGCCGTCTGGATCACGTAGACGGCAATGAACCCGGCGACAAAGGCGAAGCGGTGGTCAACATACAGGGAAACCAGCAGGTGCCGGTTCCGCTTCAGGGATTCCAGGGTCAGCCAGCGTCCTAGGTCCAGGTAGAAGAACAGGGCAACAATGACGATAAAGACAAGAACGATGACGAGCTTCCCGGCCTTCATTCCCCGCCCCTCCGCCATTTCAGCCATCCCGACAGAATCCGTTTGATGACGGGTGTCAGGCGGGTCCGGTTGTAGGCGTCGGCCAGCTTCCTGATCGCCTCGGCCTGGGTGGGATAGGGATGGATGGTCCGGCCGATGGCCGACAGGCCCAGGCCGTTGGCCATGACCAGGGTAAACTCGTTGATTATCTCGCCGGCATGACGCGCCACGATGGTGGCGCCCAGGATCCGGTCGGTTCCCTTGCGGAGGTGCACTCTGGCGAACCCATCGGTCTCGCCGTCCAGCACTGCCCGATCTACGTCGGTCAGCGGCACGGTCAAAGTGGTCGCCTCGATGCCCCTTTCCCGCGCATCGCGCTCGTACAGCCCCACGTGGGCGACCTCAGGGTCGGTGTAGGTGCACCAGGGGATGGTCAGGGCCGAAGTCTTCCGCCTCCCCAGGAACAGGGCGTTGGCGATCAGGATCCGGGCCAGGGCGTCGGCGGTGTGGGTGAACCTGTAGGGGAAGCAGATGTCGCCCGCCGCATAGACCCTGTGATTGGTGGTACGGAGCAGTTCATCTACCTGCACCCCCGTGCGGGCGTCGTAAGCGATACCGGCCGCTTCCAGGCCGAGCCCCTCCACGTTGGGCGCCCTGCCGACCGCCACCAGGATCTCGTCCGCCTCGATCTCCCGCTCCGAACCCCGGTATTCGAAGCGGATCACCTTGCCGCCTTTGCGGGCCGAAACGCGGAGAATTTTCGCCGGAAGAAAGAGTTCGATCCCATCTCGGATAAAGGCGTCCTGCACGATGGCGGCGGCATCCCGGTCTTCCCGGGGCAGGATGTGGTCGGTGAGATGCCCCACCATGCCGACCCTGCTCCCCAGGCGGGCGAATGCCTGGGCCAGCTCGCTGCCGATGGGGCCGGCGCCGATCACCGCCAGCCGTGGCGGGAGTTCGGTCAGGGAGAAGACGGTTTCGTTGGTGAGGTAGCCCGCCTCGGCGAGACCCGGTATCGGAGGGGCACCGGCCCTGGCGCCGGTGCAGACGGCTGCACGATGGAAACGGAGCCGCTTGCCGTCAACCTCGATGCAGTCGGGACCGATAAAACGCGCTTCGCCGAAGAAGACGTCCACCCCCAGTTGGTCCCGGAACCGGCGGGCCGAGTCGTGGACGCCGATCCCGCTCCTCAGGCGCCGCATCCGATCCATGACCGCGCCGAAATCGACCGTGACCCCGTTGCCGCAGGTGATGCCGAACCGTCCGGCGCTCCTGACCTCGTGGGC
Source organism: Geobacteraceae bacterium (assembly GCA_029975275.1). Classification (GTDB taxonomy): domain Bacteria; phylum Desulfobacterota; class Desulfuromonadia; order Geobacterales; family Geobacteraceae; genus RPRC01. The sequence goes on from JARKPN010000078.1 coordinate 8,338, forward strand.
GGCCCGCGAGGCGCGGATCACCCCCTTGGAGGGGACGCACCCCACGTTCAGGCAGTCGCCTCCCATCAGGTTGCGCTCGATCAGCGCCACCCTGGCCCCCAGCCCGGCTGCGCCGGCCGCGCTCACCAGGCCGGCCGTGCCTGCGCCGATGACCACCAGGTTGTATCTGGAAGCCGGCTCCGGGTTCACCCATTCCTGGGGACGGACGTTTTCCAGCAGGCTGCGGTCATGCTCGTCAAGGGGTAAGACAAGGGAATCCGAGGACACTGGTACCCTCCCGGTGCTCCGATGGGTCGCTTCATCAATGATACCCGTGGGACGGCGGAGGGGCAAGCCGGGATAGTGAGCGGCAAGAAAGAGCAGGAAAGCGGGTTACCGGCCGGTGGAGACGCGGTCGAGAAAGTCCTTCACAAGCGGAGCGAAGGCCTCGTGCTCCAGCAGAAAGGCGTCGTGGCCGTAGGACGATTCGATGAGGTGGTATTCGACCGGTTTCTCCAGGTCCTTCAGGGCGTTGACCAGCTCTTCGGTCTGGTAGGGTGGGTAGAGCCAGTCCGAGGTGAAGGCGTAGAACTGGATCGGCGCGCTGACCGGCGCAAGCGCCTCGTGGAGCGATTCGCAGCCCCAGGTCACGTCGTACAGGTCCAGCGCCTTGGCCAGGTAGAGGAAGGAATTGGCGTCGAACCGGTCCACGAAGTTGTAGCCGTTGTAGGAGAGGTAGCGTTCCACCTCGAAGCGGCCGAAGAAGTCGAACAGGCCGTCCCGGGCCGAGAAGCGGCGGCCGAACTTGCCCCACATGGATTCGTCGGACAGGAACGTGATGTGGCCGATGCCCCGGGCCAGGGCCAGGCCGTCCTTGGGGTTCTTGCGGTATTCCCCCTTCTTCCAGGTGGGGTCGTTGAAGATGGCCCAGCGGGCCACGGCATTCATGGCGATCGCCATGGGAGAGGGCTTTCCGCTGGTGGCCAGGACTACGGCCGAGGCAATCCGCTCCGGAAAGCAGGTGGCCCATTCCAGCGCCTGCATCCCTCCCATGCTTCCCCCCAGCACCGTCAGCAGCCGGTCTATTCCCAGGTGGTCCAGCAGCAGGACCTGGGCGCGCACCATGTCCCTGACGGTTATCACCGGGAAGGAGAGGTTGTACCTTTTGCCGGTCTTCGGGTTGATGGAGGTCGGTCCGGTGGAGCCGTAACAGGAACCGATTATGTTGGAGCAGATGACAAAGTACCTGTCGGTGTCCAGCAGCCTCCCCGGTCCCACGATGGCGTCCCACCAGCCCACCTTCTGGTCGTCTTCGCCGTGCCTGCCGGCCACGTGGGCGCTTCCGGTCCAGGCGTGGGTGATCAGCACCGCGTTGGAACGGTCCCGGTTCAGGTTGCCGTAGGTTTCGTAGGCTATGGTTATCGGTCCCAGGATCCGGCCGCTTTCGAGGCGGAGATCGGTGTCGAAGGTGACGGATTGTGTTTCAACGATGCCGACTGACATAGGGTACCCGTGGGAGTTGCGTTACGAAAAAAGCCCCTTCTCAGCGGATGAGAAGGGGCTTTCGGAATGGTGGAATCCATGTCAAGCGCCCTCCTCATCTGTGCCCAAAGGCAGGATTTAGCACCTGGCGCCCCATTCGGGGCCGGTTGCTGTGGTTTCGCAGGGCCTATCCCTCCACCACTCTTGATAAGAAGGTCTGTTTATTCGATTTTTGGAAAGGATAAGTGAGCCCGGATTTTTTGTCAACCAATTGTTTGGTTCCGTGGCCGTATGGTGGGACCAGACCTTGATGCGCAAAAAAGGCCCCGCCACCAAGAGTGACGGGGCCTTCGGTCAGACGGTGTCCGCCCGGTCGGGAGTCACCCTGTTTGCGGCAATCAGAGAGTCACCGGGACGTAGTCGGCTGAGGATGAAAGCGCCGGGGTCAGGAACGAACGCATCTTTTTCAGGGCGCCCTCCTCGATCTGGCGCACCCGCTCGCGGGAGATGGAGAAATGGTCCGCAATCTCCTGCAGCGTCATCGGTTCATCGGCGGTTACCCGGTGTTCGATGACGTAGCGCTCCTTCTCGTTCAACCGGGTCAACGCCTGGGAGATTTCCCGTTGCATGATGGCCGCCTCCTGGCTTTCCGCCAGGATTTCCTCCTGGTTCAGCCTGTCGTCCGCCAGCCCCTCCATCATGGTGAAGCCCTCACCCTCGACCAGCTCCGAGTCCAGGGAATAATCCCCTTTGAGCCTCTGTTCCATCTCCTCGACCTCGGATTCCTTGACATCAAGCGCCAGCGACGCGGCGGGATTGTCGTCCTCGCCCAGCATGTTCCTGATGGTGTTCTTTGCCTGGTTCAGCTTGAAAAAGAGCTTGCGCTGGGCCTGGGTGGTGCCGATCTTCAGCAGGCTCCAGGCTGAGATGATGTAGTTCTGGATATAGGCCCGGATCCACCAGACCGCGTACGAGATGAGGCGGAATCCCTTGTAGGGGTCAAACTTGCGCACCGCCATCATCAGGCCCACGTTCCCCTCCTGGATCAGGTCGAGCATCTTCATACCGTAAGCACGGTACTCGTTGGCAATCTTGACCACGAAACGAAGATTCGAGGTGATAAGCGTATGGGCCGCTTCCAGGTCTTTCTCCTCGTGGAATCTGACCGCAAGCCGATATTCCTCCTCCGCGGTAAGCACCGGGAATCGGCGGATTTCAGCAAGATAGAGACTAAGGTTGTCACTCAGGACAGGGAGCGTTGCAGTCATTTTCACTTACCTCCTCTTCATGCTGTCAAATGGAAATGTGGCATTCGCACTGTGTTAGCACTCTCGATAGATGAGTGCTAAAAATGTTTATACCAAGAAAGTTGTTTCTTTTCAACTGGAAAATGAGACTTGATCAATTTATCGGTGCCGCGGCGAGCGAGTTTTATTCATACTAAAAATCATTGGAGCAGGCCCGGGTCCGTGGAAGCGGCCGAGCCTCCTGAAATCCTTCCCTTTTCCCTGTCAGGGATGGGGTATCGCGGGAAAAGAGACATTGAAAAAATCTTGCCCGTGATTGGTTTCTATGTTACACCTACTCCTAATTAAAAAAAGGCTGGCAGCGGTTTGCCGGGAGGTTTCAGGCATGGAATTGAAGGTTATCCCCCTTCCAGAAGAAAACAGGAAGGCAAGGTTTATCGACGAGTCGAAGCTCGGTTTCGGAAGGATCTTCACCGATCGAATGCTGCTTGTCGAATGGAAGGCCGACAAGGGGTGGGGCGACGCCCGGATCGAGCCGTACGGGCCCTTTGTGCTCGATCCCTCCTGTCTGGTGTTCCATTACGCCCAGGAGATCTTCGAGGGTCTCAAGGCCTATAAGTGGGCCGACGGGTCCATCGCCCTGTTCAGGCCGGAGATGAACGCACGGCGCTTCAACCGGTCGGCGGACCGGCTCTGCATGCCGGAGCTTCCTGAGGACTTTTTCGTAGAAGGCATTGCCGAGCTGGTCAGGCTGGAGAAGCACTGGGTACCCGGATCCGAAGGGACCTCCCTCTATATCAGGCCCACCATGATAGCCGTGGAGCCGGTGCTGGGTGTCAAGTCATCGGACCACTACTACTATTATGTCATTCTCTCGCCGGTCGGTGCTTACTATGCGGCGGGCTTCAACCCCACCAGGATCCTGGTGGAGGACCGCTACGTGCGGGCTGCTCCCGGAGGGACCGGAGAGGCCAAGACGGGCGGCAACTACGCCTCTTCGCTGAAGGCGGCCCAGGAAGCGAAGAAAAAGGGATACGACCAGGTGCTCTGGCTGGACGGCGTTCACCATCGCCATGTGGAAGAGGTCGGTTCCATGAACATGTTCTTCGCCTACGAGGACTGCGTGGTGACGGCACCTCTGTCGGGATCGATCCTGAGCGGAGTGACCCGCGACTGCGTCATGAAGCTGTCCGACATGCTCGGGTTCCGGGTGGAGGAGCGTGCCATCGAGATTGAGCAACTGATGCTCGACATACGCGAAGGCAAGGTGAAGGAGGCCTTCGGCAGCGGCACGGCGGCCGTGATAACTCCCGTGGGCACCCTCGGGTTCAAGGGAGAGGACTATACCGTTGGGAACGGCGGGGTGGGAAGCCTGACCAACAGGCTCTACGATACCCTCACCGGCATCCAGTACGGGAGGATTCCGGACCCCTTCGGGTGGGTCCGCAAGATTGCCTGATCACCCCATGAAGCAGCAAGAAAGCTCCAACAGGTTGTGCCTTTCGTGCCGCAGGCACTGCAAGCAGTCGCCCGAGGTGCTGATAGCCAGCTGTCCGCGCTACTATCCGGGCCCGAAGGTGAAGAAGGAGAAATGGAGGCAACTGGAGCTGTTCGGCTGACGTCTCTTCTCCCACCTTGAGTTCCGGGTCACAGTGAAGCGAGAAAAAGCCCCCGATGCCGGCCTGGACGGTTTCTCAGTGTGCGGCGATATTTTCGATGAAAAAATCCCCTCGAAAAAACTTCGAGGGGATTTTTTGTCCATCTGTGCAGCTCGATCTCGTTTGCACAAGAAAAGGCATATTATTGTTGCTGCAGTTGCTTGCGCTTTGTTGCCTCTCTCGATTTATTCACCATTTCCATTCACAACCACCTTGAAGCCTTTGATGCCTTCGTAGAAAGAAGTATCCCCGGCAAAGCCGATTTTTTTGTACGGTTTCTTCCTGTTGTAAACCGGCTCGATTACGATCCTGTTTGAACCTTCCTTGATATAAATGTCTTTCCCTACAGAGATATTATCCTCGGGTATGGAGACCGTAACCATATGTTTGCCAGCCTCAAGGCGTATCGACCCTGTAAAATTATACCTGATTCCTTTTCCTGCTTCCGGGTGTTTTTCTCCTAAGTACGAACTGTCTTCCTCTTTCGAGCTGCTTTTCATCTGCAGTGGTTTGCCGTCGATGTGCACAATCACTTCAAATTCATCGGTTCCATGTTTTTTGTTGTCAAAAATGTAAATACCCGGCTTATGGGTTTTTAGTGAAACCGAAATATCGACATCAGCATAGGCTTGTTTTACAGGTTGGGCATCTGTATTATTCGCGTTGATTTCATTACTGATTTCATAAACAGATTTGTTTACAGATTTCATGTCGCGAGCGCAGCCGTTGACACCGGCAGCAATCATAATGCCTAACAATACCTTTGAATAGTTCCTCATGATTCTGTCTCCTTTCGTAATAACAGCTCTAATTTTCTCACCCAATCAAAGGTGAGCGGGCGCTATATTGCGCCTGTGCCTCGTTCGTTGGTTCTTATCTTCACCACATCATCCACCGTTGACACGAATATTTTCCCGTCGCCGGTATTGCCGGTATGGGAATACTTCTGAATTACATCGACAACTTCATCAGCCATTGGGTCATCCACAACGACTTCCAGTTGAATGCGCGGGACAAGCTCCACCATTTCATACCGGACTTTATCTCCCGCTTCCCTGGCTCTGCCTTTGCCGAATCCCTTGATTTCCGACACGGTCACACCCGGCAGCCTGTCGATTTTTTGCAGTTCCTCGATCACTTCCATCAGTTTGAACGGTCGTATTATCGCCTTCACTTCTTTCATCGGTTCTCCTTGTCTCGTCCACTCTTGGGTGGGTATTCGCTAATGTTTTATTACATTTCCGCTTCAACTTTTCTCCGTTCAAACCAGCCGTACACTGTCGGGATAATCAACAACGTCAGCAGGGTCGAGGTGAACAGTCCGCCCACGACAACCGTTGCCAGAGGCTTCTGGATCTCCGAGCCGGTCCCGCTTGCCAGCAGCATCGGTATCAGGCTGAATATGGCGATCGATGCCGTCATCAACACCGGACGCAGCCGGTCGAGGCTTCCTTTCCTGATGGCATCCTGAAGTTCGAGCCCTTCGTCCCGGAGCTGCGCTATGCGCGATACCAGCACGAGGCCGTTCAGCACGGCAACTCCGAACAGGACGACGAACCCGACCGACGCCGGAACGGAGAGATATTGCCCGGAGAGAAAGAGGGAGAAGACGCCGCCGATCAGGGCGAACGGCAGGTTGCAGATGACCAGGAGCGCCAGCCGGATCGACCTGAAGGTGACATACAGCAGCAGGAGGATCAGACCGACGGCAATCGGCCCGATGATCATCAGCTTGTTCATGGCCCGCTGCTGATTCTCGAACTGTCCGCCCCAAGTAAGGTAATAACCGGAAGGCAGTTCAACGTTTTCCCTGATCTTCCGCTTAGCCTCGGCGACAAAGCTGCCGATGTCCCTGCCGGTGATGTTCATCTCGATCCCGATCCTTCGCACCCCGTCCTGGCGGCTGATCTGAACCGGTCCCTCGATCATCTTCACCTCGGCCAGTTGTGTGAGCGGCACATTGATGCCGGTTTTGGTGGTGATCATGAGATTCTGGATCGCCTCAAGGGAGTTCCGCTTCTCCTCCGGCAGACGAACCGAAATGTCAAAGCTGCGGTTCTCTTCGTACAGGTGGGATGCCGTCTTCCCGGCCACGGCAATTTCGATGACCTTCTGCACGTCGCTGATGTTCAGGCCGTACCGGGCGATTTTCGACCGGTCGATGTCGACGGTCAGGTAGGGCTGTCCCGAGACTTTCTCCGCGTTGAGGTCGGTCCCGCCGCGGATGGTGGAGAGCACCCTGGCTATTTCAGTCGACTTCTCGCTGAGCACGTTGATATCCTCGCCGAAGAGCTTCACGATCAACTGCGCGCGGGTTCCGGCGACCAGTTCGTCGATGCGGCACTGGATCGGCTGGCTGAAGCCGAAGGTGATGCCCGCGATGGACTCCAGGGCCTCGCGCATCTCGTTGGTTACCTCTTCCTTGGAGATGTCCCGTTTCCATTCGCTCTTCGGTTTGAAGATCCCCACGTAGCCGGTCTTGTCCGTGCCCCTGGTGTCCAGGGCTACGCCGGTCTGTCCGGTCCGGGAGATGACCGTATCGAGTTCGTCGAACCGCTTCAGCTTCTGCGCCACCCGCTGGTTCACTTCCATGGCGGTGGCCAGGGAAACGCCGGGGAGCATTGATACGTCCATGTCGAACGACCCTTCATCCATGGTTGGGATGAATTCCGTGCCCAATCGCGATACCAGCAGCAGGGAGGCCACCAGCAGCACCCCGGCAACGGTCAGCACACGCCGCCTCTGCTGCATGGCATAGTCGAGAAGCGGCAGATAGAGCCGGTTGGCGTGCCGCATAGTAAAGCTCTCCTGTTCCGCCTGCGGTTTGAGGAAGAGGAGGCAGAGAACCGGGATGACAAAGACGGAAAGGAGGAGGGAGGAGAGGAGCGCAATGGCCACGGTGATGGCCAGTGGACCGAACATCTTCCCCTCGATCCCCTCCAGGGTAAGAATCGGAATGAAGGTGAGCGCGATGATCAGTTCGCCGAAGATACTCGGCTTCCTGACCTCCATCACCGCCCTGAGCACGGTCATCAGCCTGGGAGGCCGTTCACCCGCTTCGCTCAGGTGCCGCTGGACGTTCTCCACCTGGATGATGGTGGTGTCGATGATCATGCCGATGGAGATCGCCAGGCCGCCGAGTGACATCAGGTTGGCGCTGATGCCCGTGAGCCTCATGACGATGAAGGTGGCCAGCAGCGACAGCGGCAGCGCGATCAGGACAACGATGCTGCCCCGGATGCTGTTCAGCAGCAGGTAGAGCACAATAAGAACCAGGATGGAACCCTCGATCAGCGCCTTGTTGACCGTGCCCACGCTCGCCTTGACAATGTCGCTCCGGTCGTAATAGGGGACGATTTTCACCCCCTCGGGGAGCATGTTGTTTTGGTTGATTTCCTTTACCTTGTCCGCGACCCTGCGCACCACGTCGCGGCTGTTTTCCCCGCGCAGCATCATGACGATGCCGCCGACGCTTTCGTCCTTGCCGTCCTTCATGGCGGCGCCCATGCGGACCGCCTCGCCGACCCTCACCTGGGCCACGTCCCGGATATAGGTCGGCGTCCCTCCCTGGGATTTCAGGACGATGTTCTCTATGTCGCCCATATCCCTGATCAGGCCCACCCCGCGGACGATGTACTGATCCGTGCCCCGTTCCAGCAGGTTGCCGCCGACGTTTTCATTGTTGCTGCCGATGGCCGTGTAGACATCATCGACCGTTACCCCGTATTTCAGCAGCTTTTCCGGTGAAACCAACACCTGGTACTGCTTGAAGTAGCCGCCGAAGGAGTTGATCTCGTTCACCCCGGCGACGTTTTTCAGCTGCGGGGTGACGATCCATTCCTGGATGGTTCTCAGGTTTGTCAGCCAGGCGATCTTCAGCTGCGGGTCATTCGGCATCTTCCCTTCCAGGGTATACTGATAAATTTCGCCCATGGCGGTGCCGATGGGCCCCATGGATACCTCGACCCCTTTGGGGACCTTCTCCCGCGCCTCGGCCAGCCGTTCGAACACCAACTGACGGGCAAAATAGATATCCACATTATCCTTGAAGACGATGGTGACAATCGACAGGCCGAACTTGGTGACCGAACGCATCTGTTCGATGTCGGGCAGGCCCCGCATGGCCATCTCGATGGGATAGGTTACGTTCCGCTCGATCTCGATAGCCGACAGGCCGTCGGCATGACTTATCACCTCGACCTGGATGTTGGTTACATCCGGAAAGGCATCAATCGGCAACCTCAGGTACGAGTATGCACCGAACGCGATTATCAGCAGCGAAAGGAATATGACCATCCCCTTGTGCCGCAACGTATAGGCAATCAGTTTTTCCAGCATCGGAACCTCTCTGTTTAAATTGTGATGTGCCGGCTGTCATTCGCCATGGCCATGCTCGTCCGTCATTTCACCCTTTTTGATTTCCGACTTGAGAATGAACGCACCCTTGACGGCATAGTTCTCACCTTCTTTCAGGCCGGAAGCGATCTCCACCATCCCTCCCGCTGTCCGGCCAGTCCGGACCTGACGCGCCGCAAACTCTGTGTCGTTCTCCGCAACGAACACCACCTTTTTACCATCCAGATCCTGGAGCGCATCTTCGGGAACCGCCACGACCGGCGGAGCATCCTCTGCCAACTCCAGTTCTATGGTGGCGAACATCTCCGGTTTCAGCTTCCGCCCCGGGTTGGCGACCTCGACCCGCGCCTTGACCGTGCGGGTTGCCTCGTCAACCAGGTCGGCGATATAGGTGATGCGGCCCTTCAGCTTCAGATCGGGAAAAGCGCCGACAGTGACCTTTGAGGCCTGACCCTTGTGCACCTTGGCCAGATCCTTCTCGTTGATGTCCACCAGAATCCAGACCGAAGAAAGATCCGCTACGGTGAACAGGCTCCTGGATGGGTCGGACAATTCACCCACTATGGCGTGTTTTTCGGTGATGATGCCGCTGATGGGGGAACGGACCGGCAGGAGAGGTCTTCCGTGGCTGTCGCCCTTGAGGTCTGATGCCGAGACGCCGTACATGGCGAGGCGTTCCCTGTCGGTGTGCAGCTCGGTTTGGGCGTTTTTGTAATCGGTTTCCGCCTGAAGTATGTCTTTTCTGGCGGCAATTTTTTTCTCAACCAGGGTCTTGATTCGCTCCATGTTGGACCGGGCAAGCGCGAGCTTCGTCCTTGACTGGTGGTAGCGGCCCAATGCCTCGCCAAGCTCGACACTGTCCAGGGTCGCCAGTGTCTGGCCGGCGGCCACATTGTCCCCCAGAGAGGCTTTCACTGATACTGTCTTGCCGCTGATGCGCGGCGACACGTGGGCTATCCGGTCGGCGTTGACCCCAACTTTGCCGGTGACGCTGATGGTTCCGATAAGCTGCTGTTTTCTCGCCTGAGCGACGACCACGCCGTTTTGTTTCTGCATCTCGACCGGCATCTTCACCGTGCCCGGCTCCCCATGGTCGTCGTGTCCTTCATGCCCGTCCGGAGCCTCGGTATTGTGATCGTCCACCTTTTTCTCTGTGCCAGACGACATCTGCGTAAATGTGTAATAAGCAACTCCGCTTAACAAAAAAGCGACAAAAATTCCTATAGCAATAATCTTATTCTTCACCTTTCACCTCCGCCGGTTATCGCATTGAATTCCTCCCCAACCGCTGCTTCCAGCTTTGTCAGCGCAATCTGCCGGTTATAGAGGGCGGAAAGGTAGTCGTCGTTGACCTCGTAGAACTTCTTCTGTTCCTCGATTACCGCGAGGATCCCCACTTCACCTATGCGATACGCCTCCTGCACCAGTTGAAGGTTTTCCTTAAGCTGGGGGATGATATCCCTTGCATAAATCGACAGTGATTTGTCAGCGGTTCTCAGCCGTTCAAAAGCGGCCTCGGTTTCCCTCTCGATAACTTGTCGAGCATGTAGATAACGGTTTTCCGCGCTCCCCTTGCGGGCCAATGCCTCCTTTACGCCAGCCTGATTCCGGTCGAACAGCGGGATCGGGATCGACAACTTCAGGCCAATAAGGTTATCCCGGGTCTTGATTTCATCTCCGGAGACATCGATTGCCGAGTTTTCCCGCTGGTAGCCGACCCCGACCGTGATATCGGGAATCTGTTCAGCCTTCGCCAGGACAATATCGGCATCGCCTTTGGCGCTTTCAGCCTGAAGCGCCTTGATGTCGGGCCGCTTCTCCAGGGCGAGCGCCTTCAGTTCGGACAGGCTCCTGGTGAACGGCGTGCCTTCCAGCGAACCACTGAAGTTTGCCGTTTCGCCCGGTGGCAGCCCCATGAGGGCAAGAAGCCGTGCTTTGGCGGGATAGAGTTCCCGTTCCGCGTCGCTTCTTCTCCCCTCGCTCCGCGCCACCTCCACCCGTGCCAGGTTTACTTCCAGTTCGGGTATGTCTCCCGCCTCGAATCTTTGTTCCGCAACGTCAAGGAGTTGGTTATTGAGTTTCACCGAGCGCTCCGCCAGTTCCACCCTTTGTTGAGCCAGCAGCAGGTCGTAATAGCTGGTCTTGACCTCCTCGGAGAGAAGTCGGCCGGAATTATCAATCTGCCAGCTGAACCCCTCCAGTTCCTTCTCGGCCGCAATGCGACGTTTTTCCCTTTTGCCCGCGGTCGGGAATTCCTGCGAGACCCCGACCCACAGGGTGTTTTCAAATTGGCTGCCGGTAAGTTCCCCGGTTGTTCCGTCCACCTCAAGGACCGGGTTGGGGAAGAGGCCGGCCTTTGTCCTGGCGGCTTCGCGTACGCCTTTTTCTATCTTGAACGCTTTCAGATTGCCGTTATTCTGCAAGGCGTATTCAACAGCCTGCCTCAGATTGAATCTTTTTTCCGAAGCAGCGGCAGACGATACTGCCGATAAAGTACACATGACCAGGAACGACAACAGTGCTCCGGTCAAGGGAACATGTCGTATCAAGACACTTACCTCCTTGATTTTTTTGTAGTTATGGGTGCTTTAAGAGTTGGACGGCTGAAGCGGGAGGAAAAAGTGCCATGCAGAGCGCACTACTCCCCGACCTCGGAATGAAGGATTCACTGCAGCTTGTCAGGCGAGGATATGCGGTGGAATGAACTTAGGTAGATAAACTTCGGGCAGGGCTTGGAAAGGATCGAAAAATGTCAGAGAGTCAACCAGACGGAAGCAGGTGACCTGAAGGGGTTGCGCGGAAATCGAAGCATGGCAGGGACAGAAACAGGATAAAACACAATGGTCGGCAGCGGATTCGTTTACAGGAGATGCGGGGCACTGTTTTTTTGCAGCCGTAATATCGGAAGCTTCGCTACCGTATTTTGTGTTGCCGGGCAGGCCGTCTGCGGACGCAGACCGGCAGAAGCCGGTTGCAGAAATTGTAACCACTGCGATAAGTATCAGAAACGATACATATTTTTTTAGGGTAATGTGCAGCATGAGCTTGTCCCGGTTTGCATAAACCGGGCTTTATCATTCCATAGCGAAAGAACTTAGTCAAGCATGCTTCCTGAAAAAATTTCCGGAGACCCCCCTTCCATCAGGAAATATGGCGGAATGCCGCTCAGGGGTGTGGCGGTCCGGATTCCGCAAGAAATGGATCACAACCCATGTGCCGACCTTCAGCGGCAGGTTCCGCAGATAATAGAATCCAATGACCAGAGTCGTCACATTTTCACGAGGCGGAGGGGTGTTCAGGTACCTCTTCTTCTCGGTCCGCATTGCAGTTTTCGGAGAATGGCTCATCGGTTCCGCAAAAAAACGGGCTCCGTGAGGAGCCCGGTGGCAATCAGCATTCAATGAGAGCGAACTATGGGCGGCTTGCGATGAATGGGCCGGTTGTGCCGACCGGCGCCCCATACCATACGGCCGCCTCCGGGAATGCGGTGGCATCTATGGTTATAGTGCCGTCCAGGACCCCGTTGTTCATCCAGTCGATGGAGTCGAAGAGCAGCCGTCTGGTATAGATGCTGTTGTGCACGTAGGCGCACGGCTCATCGGCGTTGAGCTTTCCGTTCTGGTATGCGCCGTAGGCATTGTTCGGCACCAGGATTGTATCATTGTAGTTGGCGTTGGTTATCGCCAGGTTCAGATAGTTCGTGAACCCGGGCAGGTTGTTGACGTAGTTGTTCAGAATGGTTGACGCCTGGGCATAACCGGCCTTCAGGCTGATCAGTCTGGCCGGTGTGACCTCCGGTGTGCCGCCCCTGTGGCAGGTGTTGCACAGGGTCTGGTTCCTGATGGCAACGGGCACTCCGGCGTCGAGCTCGAGAGCCTCGAAGGTGTGGCTCTTGCCGGGCAGATGGCAGCTGGCGCAGGGGCCGGAGCCGTTGGCGCCGGTGCCGATATCGTCATGGGCAAACGAGGCGCTCGTATAGTTCAGGCCGGGGTATTCATACCCTATGTGCGTCTGGGCGCTGTACAGGACCCCGGCTGTCGGGGCATGGTGTCCCTGGAACCTGTTGCTGCGCGGGTCGTCGTTGAGAATGGCGTCCGACACGCTGCCGCGTCCGCCGTGACAGACGATGCAGGCGGTGGATTTGCCCGCTCCGCTGATAACGATCGGCACATCCTGGAAGGTGAAGGTAAGGATGGCCTGGTTGGTCTTGCGGAGGGACCCTGTGCCGGCGTTGCTGTGGCAGCCCCAGCAGTAGAGCAGCTCGTTCTGTGGTGATCCGCCGGTGGCGCTCCAACCCGAGAGGTGGGAGAAGCTGTTGTTGGCCGAGTCATAGCCGGTGAGGCTCGTGTTCTGGGTTGCGAGGTAGTTGGAGATGCCCGTGGAGGTATGGCACGCCTGGCAGGCCCCCCTGGTGGAGGTATCGTCCCAGTTGTAGTGAACCCAGCCCGGGCCGCCGATCGTGGCGTCGTCGATGACGCCCGCGTTCATGGCCGCTGCTACCGCCGCCGCCCCGGTCAGGCCGTTGGTTGCGGTGTACTTGGCGGTCAGGAGATGACCGGCGTGGGCGGACTGTGCCCACTCCTTGTGGATGGTGATATCCGTTGAAGACGGATTGGTTTCGGTCTTGGCTTCGTGGCCGTGACAGTCGTAGCAGGGGCTGGATCCGGTCCTGCGGAGGTTGTACCCCTCCACCACATTGGATGCGAGCCCGACACCGGTATTCGGGTTGTCGAAGTGGGTGCTGGCGATGATGCGGAACCATTCGTTTTCATGGCGTGCCGCCACGCGGCCAGTCGGGATGATGACACCACCGGCAGTAAGGTCCTCACCGTTGACCAGCAGGAGCGAGCCGTTGTAGTTGTACAAGGTATGGCAACTGGTGCACAGGTCGAACTGGTCTACGAGTTTGTTGTTGTTCGGGTCCCAGTTCACCAGGTTACCGCCGGGCGCATCGGTCGCCTTGACGGTGCGCAGTCCGCCGCCGTGTTCATGGCAGGTCTCGCAACTGAAGCCGGTAAACGTGGTGACCAGCGGGACTTTCCCCTGGGTGACCGGATCCTGGAGGATCTCGGTGTTTCCGGTCCATCCGGCGATGTTGCCGAGTACCGCCCCCTCGTTGGTGTGGCAGCGGAAACAGTAACTGGTCGTGAACCGCGGCGTACCTGTTACGTGATTTGACGTGGCAAAGGCGGTGTTGGCGTTGGTGGCCACGGCGATCCTGCCGTTGTGGCACGTGGCGCAGCGGTTGGCGTTCGGCCTTGGGAAGGGGATCGGTCCCACCCCGTTGTGCATGGCCCCCCCGCCATGACAGCTCTCGCAGCCGAGATCCGGGGTGTTGTGGGGCGAACTTCTCTGGTATTGGGCCACGATGGACTCGCCGGTCAGGGCCTCGGTCACGCTGCTGTGACATTGGATGCACTTGCTGTCGCCGACCCTGGCCACGACGAGCGGGGCTCCCTCCTTGTTGCCGGAGCCGCAGCCGGCCAGGGCCGTTGCCAGCAGCGACAAGGCAAGCGCAGTGCATAAACGGTTTGCTATCCTGCTCATGCTGTCTCCTCCTTCATTCGTGTGGATGGTCGGTCAGTAGGTGCCGGGCAGATGGCACTTGGTGCAGACCCTGCTCCCTGCCCTGTCCTTGTAGTTGTCCTTGATCCTGCTCCAGTTCCGGGGGTGGGGGTTGGTCTTGCCGCTGGAGTGGCACTGGATGCAGACATCTCCGTCCGGATGGCACGTCTGGCATGACTGGAGATTGCGCCTGGCCTCGGTCGCGTGCTCCTGGACCCCGGCTGTGTACCTCTGGCCGTTGGGTCCGAGCATCAGGTGGGATTTGATCTTGAGCGACCCCTTCGGGAAACGGCTGTGACACTCGTTGCAGTAGGACGGCTCATGGCAGCGCTTGCAGCTCTGGGGGTTGTCAAGGGCTTTGATCGGATGAATCGACAGGAAGTCGGTACGATGGCTTCTGGGGACGTAGTCGCGCTGGTAGTTGCGCGTGCCCAGGTCCGGGTCGATCCCGCCGCCGGTATGGCAGTCGAGACAATAGGCCTGGTCATGACACTGGTTACAGTTGCTCCCCGCCTTGCCTGCCGTGACCCTGTGGGTCCTGACCCAGTCCGCATCGTGGTTCGGAGAGACCCCTTCACCCTTGTGGCACTCGTTGCATTCGTCAATTTTCATATCGGCGTATTCTTTGTGGGACTCTTTGGCGGATTGCGGCGCCGTTTCTTTTCCGGCCCCGTTTTCCCCGGCCTTCTGGGCAACGGCGAGATGCGCTACAAAGGTCGACAGAGCAAGAAGCATGAAGACCAGAAAACATTTTTTCAAAGCTCTCCCCCCCTTCCTAAAAATCATAGTTGAAAACGAAACGTCCCTGCAGGTCGTTATGGTATCTCTCGTTGGAATTGTCTTCGATCCGCAGCGACGCGGTCATGTTCTTGGCCAGCCGGTATTTGCCGCCGAGCCAGTAGAGGCGGGCGGTCCCGTCGTCCTGCATGACGTCGCGCTTGTAGACGTCGTAGGCCATCCCGCCGGCTACCTGGAGGTCCTTTGTCAGGTCGTAGTACACATCGGCAATGAAGCCGTGCGCCTTGCCGTTGTATCCCTGGTTGTTGTCGTATTCCACGTGTACCAGCAGCGGGTCGATGGGGCGCAGGCTGAAGCCGACGTGATAGATGTGCCCCCTGCCACCCTCACCGAACCACTGGGCCGTATAGCCGCCGTTGACGGTGATCATCCTGTTGATGGTGTAGTCGGCCCGGAACACCGCTTCCTGGTAGCGATCCACCGCGAACACCGAGTAGATGGAGGTGGCGTCGAAGGTGGGATAGCTCTGGTAGTATTCACCCGTCAGGACCAGGTTGGCCATGGGAAAATATTTGACTCCGCCCAGTATCTCGGTGAAGGTCTCCGAAACTATGTCGTACCGGATATTGCCGTACACCCTCAGGCTGTTGAAGAGGTACTGCTTGAAGGCCGCACCGATGACGTCCCGTGCGACATCCCACTCGTCCCACTTCCGGAGCCAGCTGACCTCAAGGTCGGTGTGCCTGAACCCGTGCAGGTAAGCGCTGACCGCGAACGCCAGGTCGCCCCCCTTGCTTGCCTCGCCGTCCAGCCCGAAGATTACGTCCCGCCCCCCGGCCACCGAGAAGGCCACCGGGCCGATGTTCTTCAACACCACCTGCCCGCCGTCGATGATGGCGCTTCCCGCGGCATAGTTGACGAACTGACGGCCGAGGCGGATGTCTACCTTGCCGAACAGGTCGCGATACTCGCCGTACAGGTAGTAGAGCCTGGCGTTGAACCCCTCGCCGTTGTTCAGGTCCTGGTTGATGCGGCCGTAGCCGAAGACGGACGCCTTTCCTTCCTCATCGATATTCGTGATCGAGAAACGGAGGTACTGGCCGAATTCCACCTGCCTCTGGTCGTTGAAATAGTTGTTGAACCATTCCAGCTGGGTTGAGCTCCTGCCGTGTATTTCAATGGCCCAGCCGGTTGACGGCGCCAGCAGCAATATCCCCAGAAACAAGCGGACGAAGCCCTTTCTTACCATTAATCGACCCCCCTTTTCAAAATATAAGTAACCGAGTGCCTCATACCGTTTGAATTTTTCCTGAAAGACTGTTTCACTCGGACAGGCGGTCTAATGTACTCTTTCGGGATTGGCGGTTTGGGTGTAGAGTGGCCCGGCGGTGGTCCGGGGTTTGGTTCGTTTGTAAAGTAAAGTAAAATTGTGTTTGACTATTGAAGAGATTTTATCCTGAATTTGGTTGACGTCAACCAAATTGCCGATACCGTGCGGAGATGTGTCTGTCGTCGGTCGGCCGGTTGGGGGGAGCTTACGTGAAGGTGATCGGATTGACGGGAGGCATAGCCTCGGGGAAGAGTTTCGTGGCGGATATCCTGGCCGCGTGCGGCGCGGTCATTGTTGACGCCGACCGGTTGGCCCGGGAGGTCGTTGAACCCGGAGAACCCGCATATCGCGAGATTGTCGCGCATTTCGGAGAAGGCGTTCTGAGGCCTGACGGTACTCTGGACAGAAAGGCCCTGGGGAGGATAGTCTTTGCGGATCCCGCCTCCCGGGCCGTTCTGGAACGCATAACCCACCCCGCCATAGCCGAGCGGGCTTTCCGGAGGATCGAGCTGGAGAGAGATAAGGGAACCGGGGTGGTCTTCTACGTGGTTCCGCTGTTGATAGAGGCGGGTCTCGAGTCCACGGTCGACGAGATCTGGCTGGTGTTCGTGGATGCGGAGACGCAGGTCCAGCGGCTCATGAAGCGGGACAACGTCCCGCGGGAGGAGGCCCTGCGCAAGATTTCGGCCCAGATGGCACTGGACCATAAGCTCGCCTATGCCGACGTCGTTATCGACAACAGCGGCGCTCCGGAGGAAACGGAGCGCCGGGTGAGGGACGAGTGGGCATCGCTTCAGGGACGGCTGCCGTCCGCCGCGGAATGAAGCCCCGGAGATTACTTGTGGAAGCCGAGCTTGGCGGATATCTCTTCCGCCGCCCTTTTCGCCAGGGGGACCAGCTCTTTGTCGATGCGCTCCAGCGAGAGCCTCATTGAAGGCCCCGAGATGCTTACCGCTCCGATTATTCTCCTCGTATAGTCCCTGATGGGTGCGCTGACGCACCTGACCCCCACGTCGAGTTCCTCGTCGTCGATGGCGTAGCCGTCTTCCACCACCCGGCGCAGCTGCTTCTTCAATTGATCCCTGTCGATTATGGTGTTGGGGGTCATCGCCTTTATGTCTTTGGTGGGAAGATACTGCTCCAGGTCCTCTTCGCTCATGTAGGCGATCTGCACCTTGCCGGCCGCCGTGCAGTAAGCGGGGAGGCGGGATCCTACCCGTGGAACCACTCTCACGGTCAGGTCGGTTTCGACCACGTCCAGATAGATGATGTGAAAGTCCTTGAGGATTGCCACGTAGGAGGTTTCGTTGCACTCGCGCACCAACGCCTCCAGGACCGGCCTGGACTGGCGCAGCAGGCCCATCTGCCTGACAAAGGTCTGTCCGAGCTCCAGCGTCTTCAGACCGAGCCGGTAGTTCTCCGTGACCTTGTTCTGTTCGATGTATCCCCGCGACTCCAGGGTTGCCAGCAGCCGGAATACGTTGTTCTTGTGGAGTTTCAGGCGTTTGCTCAGCTCGGTAACGCCCAGTTCGTCGACTTCGTCGTGAAACTGTTCGAGCAGATCCAGGGCGTGTGATACCGACTGAATCAGATATTCGGATTTTTCTTTTTTAGCCATCGCAAGCTACCTTGATTAATAAGTTATTATTCTGTGTTTTATTGATGGCGGAATGCCGGATTTTATTGAAAATCAATTTCAGGCAGGAAATGAAAAAAAACCGTTTGCCGGAAAGATAAATTTACTTTTAAATAGATAGAATATTGTTTTACTGTTGTCAAGCCGGAAAATCCGATTTCACGATCTCGCGCAATACCGAGGTGGCGTAGGCGCCCCTGGGAAGGGAAAAATGGAGCAGAAGCCCGTCGTCGTCCATCTCCGCGGAGAGCTCCCGCAGGGGGATCCGGAGCGGCCGGCGTTCCCCTTCCATGCCGAGGCCGCCGGGCAGCCCGAAGGAAGCGGGCTCCACGCCCTCCTCCAGCAGCACTGCTTCCTCGATCTCCCGCGGCAGGCCCTCAGGGAGTTTCATCTTGCATCCGAACATGGGGCCGCTCGGAGAGATCCGGAAATCCCTGACCCGATCCGCTTCCGCGGTACGGTCCTCTACCAGGAAGCAGGCCCCGTTGTCGTGGCGGAAGGCCAGGTCACCGGTCTCCAGCGTATCGATGCCGTCAATGCGCCTCTCCAGCACCCTGTCGAACAGGGAGGACTGGTAGGCCGAAAGATAGAGCTTCCTGAGCCTGGGCGATACGGAGTCGAGCGCCCGCTGGTACGCCTCCGGGCGCTTCAGGAGCCGCTGCAGGATCTCCCGTTCCGTCCGGCAGTGCCCGGGAAAGATATCCAGGCTCGCGGCCAGATCCCCCCGGCGGTAGGACTCCACGGCACTTCGCCAGCGCTCGTCCCGGATCGCCTCCGGGTCCCCCATGATCTCGTCCACCGCTCCCTTGAAATCTCCCCGCAGGAGCGCCCTTCCTATCCGGTGTGAGTTGCCGAGGCCTCCATAGCGCTGGAGGCCGAAATAGTTTGGCACCCCGCGGGTGGTGAGGACCTCCAGGACGGCGGCGGCCCTTTGTGCGGCATCGGCTTCCACACCGCGCACCCTGATGGAGAAGCGGTTTCCCGCCAGGTGTCCGGGCTTCAGCTTGTTCCGGTGCCGGGAAACGGACAGCACCCTGATGCCGGCAAGGGAGAGGGCAAGGAGCCGGTCCGGTTCGACCCTTGGGATGGAAAGGGTCTGGCGGGTGATGCCTCGCGCGTCCTTCATTCCGGCGTAGCCGATCTCCCGGTCCGGGATCCCGAGTGACCGTGAAAAGCGGCGGATTGCCTCCAGGGTGGTAAGGCCCCGTTTCTCGATGTGGGTATATGTGTGCTCCCCCTCGCCGCACGGCGGATAGAGCGGTATTTCCTCCACGAGAAAGTCCTCGGGAGTCTCCTTGATGACGCCGCCGGTACCGGGGAGATCGGCGGTCAGGTAGGCGTGCATGGGCGGGTCTCCTTATAAACCGGGCACAAGGCACGAGGCTCAAGGCGAAAGGTACAAACCAGGAAAGTCTTAGAGCTTGTTCGTAAATAACGTTCCGGGTGATCGCGCTCTGATTTATGCCGGATTTGGCAGGCGGGCAGGTGGTGGGTCTTTTTACGCCAGCCGCCTTTCAGGCCGACAGTACGGCTACCACCATAGCAGGGCTGGTGACGGACTTCAATTCGATTCTGGCCAAGCTAAAAGCCGCGGGCCTCATGGAACCAACCAATGGCTGAGCCGCTGACACTGACGGAAATAAAGGATTACCTGCGCATTGACGGTGAGGAGGAAGACACCCTTCTCACCGCTCTTCGCGCCGCGGCAAAAGAACATTGCGCGAATTACCTGCAGGCAGCTTTGCCAAGCGAGGTACCCATGCCGGTCAAACAAGCCTTGCTGATTTTAATCGGACATTTTTATGAGCAGCGCGCGGGCGAGGATATTCCCAAGGTGGTGTATGTGCTACTGTCGCCGTACCGCGCGCATCTCTGGTAGGTGATGATATGAACCCAGGAGAACTGAACTGCCGCTGCATCTTGCTGAAGGAAACTCAGGTGCCGGATGATCAGGGTGGCTATGAAACGATTTATATGACGCGGGCTACCGTTTGGGCTAAGATCATGGCGTTGACTGCCAAGACGACAGACCAATATGAGCA
>JARKPN010000085.1 GCA_029975275.1 Geobacteraceae bacterium
CTGCGGCTTTTGAATATGTCCTTCTTCTCGTTGCCCCTGGATGTGATATGATAAAAACAGCCAGGGTATTCTATTCGAAGGGGCCTTGCCATACCTAGCTCTCCGGTGTCCTTCTATTTCCCTCTGATAGGGTACCCCAGCTCATTCCATTGTCAATTGTTGAGACCTGACCCCTATACCTGAAGCTTGAGTTCAATTTCTGATTTGGGCAACAGGCCGTTAACAATTGACATTTTCTGTTGATTGTTGAGACCAGACCCTTTAGCATAGACCTGAATGACTTGTTATGTGCGGTGGCGATATCAAAAATTACTTGATGTTAGCGTTGTAGAACGTACTTGACGCGCCGTCCTTCTTAACTATTAGCTTATTTCCATCTGACAGGCTCTCAATGTTCTCAGAGCAGCCATCTATTTCTTTTTTCCCGGTAACAGATTCTGTTTTCGTGTCAAATGCGAAAGCATATGTTGTTGCCGGGCAGCTTGCTCCACTTTCTCCGGTTGAAACTATCAGTACGTATTTTTCTCCGAACTTATACGCCTTTTCAATCTTTACGTATCCGGTTGCATCTGGATCTTGAACAACGGATTCAAGGACGTTGGTAACCCCAGCGCGAGACTGATAATTGATAGCGTTTCCTGACTCCAATGCCGAGACAGTAAAAACATCCCCCACAGTGTCATCGGTGATGATGAGTTGCTCATATGACATTGATGGAGCGGGGGGCGGAGAGGATGCTGCTTGCTTTTGCAATTTGGCTGGTTCTTCCGGTGCCTTACTGCACCCGGCGATGGCGGCGAGTAACACGAGCAAGTAAATCTTTGTTTTCATGAGTTATCCTTGTTGGTTGGTTATTTTCAACTACATACCGTTAGGTTCCCCCACAGAGTAAATTATAGTAAAGAACCCGCGTTCTCATTTTTGATCCTCCTCTTTTGTCGCTAATGCCCAAGGTAACAGGCGCGCGGCGGTTTTTCCATCCTTAACATTCTTAAAGCATCCATTAAGGGGTCACATCCTTAAAATTCCCAAACGGTATTGCTATCTTTCAACGCCTTTTGCACATTTTCCAAATTCTTGAAAGGACTTGATGTTGCAAGTCTGTTAATATTATTCAATCCAATCACTAATTCATCCATATTTCCCTTCTGCAAAGCATCGTCAACCACTTTGAAATACTGACTAAAAATTTCTTTACGCTCATCGAATGTCTTATTTAGATAAGTCATTAGTATTTGTTTTTGCATATCAATATAAGCTAGTGCTTGTTGCTTATGTGATTCAATCTCAGTTCGTTTCGTTTCTTGTATCTCGCAAAACTTGATAACTTCCCCTGCTGTTGTAATATAATGCTTTACAGATTCAAGCGCTATTTGCGGATTTGATATATTATTAATAACAGCAGTCTTCATAAATTCAGAAGATATGTTTTCAAGAAAATTGTTTTCCTGTTCTTCTGTCATGTTAGCAGTAACTTTTACAATATTGCTTGATTGCAATTCCTGAGAAATTATTTTTGAACTAATTGAATCATTAGATGGGTGTTCTCCAGATGATTTATTCAATAGCTCACCACGACCTGCTTCAATTTTATCATATAAGTAAGTAGTTGATTTATTTTTTATCGTATCAATAACTTCATTACTTGCTTCGATGGTCATTTCCCTAATATTTTCTTTGACAGCGTCAACAATTCCTTCCACGATATCTTTATTCTTCATATTATCCCTCTGCTATTAAGTGGTTAATAAGTTTCTGATATTTCTTACAATTATGCCACTTTCTTCTGAAATATCACCTTCCTCATTAAATATGGGCGTCTTTGCAAGTTCACCTACAGATTTAGCAAGAATGCCACACTTCTGAAACACGGAGAGATGATAATTGTCATTATTGTCAAAATCAGGTGCCAAGGGAGCCAGATATCGTAGCTCTATTATAGTTCTAACTGTCAATTCATTAGTTACCTCTTGCAGCTCATGAACTCTTTTTTCTATTCCATCCATAACAATCCATGTTTTTTCCATTTTAGCAACAGCAATCTCGACATTCTTCTCGAATTCTTTTGCTTCTGTCAATTTCTTGGAATAGTGAGCCGACGCAATTAATCCAGCTGTTAAAACAGCTAAACCACCAGTTGCCGTCCATGTCGCCGCAGACAATACAGCAGCCCCCCCAGCCATCCCACCACCACCAGCAGCTAACGAGCCTCCTCCTAGCCATGCTAACACAGCATTGGTTGCGGCTACTCCAGATAAAGAGCTAATTGCAGTACCTGTTGATGCGGTAGCAAAAGCTGTAACTGCTGATGTTATTGCAGTCGGTACCCCAGTTAAAGCAATCGCGCCAACGGCTGATGCTGTCAAAGTACCTTTCATAATTTGTGAAGCAGACATTTCAAGGTCTTCAAGCTCTTTAAGCTGTTCTTGCTTAATATCTATTATATCGATAAGATCGCATTCACTAAGTTTACTTTTTTGTCTTAAATCTTTCAAATAATAAACAAATTGCTTTAGGGTCTTTGCTACGCTTTCTAGTCTGAGTCGCCCGAATGCAGTGATTGCATTGTTCAATCTATCTCTTAATTGTTCGGTTTTATTTTTTGAAAGCTCATATAATTCTTCAGCTCTTTCTCTAGTAAATTTTGCTTCTTTGCGATCTTCAATGGCTTGTATTCCTGTCATTTTTTTGAAAAATTTTTTGACACTCATTTGAGTCCCCATTTCGTATAATTACGCTGAAGTTAATCATCGCACTTCTTTTACGGTACCATTTTCCTCATAAATAGTATATGGGCCTACTAGTTTGTTATTTTCATAATTAGCTTCAATATATTTAACGCCTGATTCATAGTAGGTAATACACTGACCATGTAACATACCATCCACATAAGGCTTAACCTTATTTAGCTTTCCACTTCGGTAGTACACTTCCTCTTGGCCATTCTTCTTTCCATTCTTTAAGTAATACTTATATCGCTTTTGACCGGTATCGTACTTTTCTATGATTACTTTAGGTTTCTTAATTATGTATACAAGCAACATAAACAATACAATCAGTATGACAGAACAAAATATTATATAGGTTAAAGTATCTAACATAAAGCCTCCATGATACACCTCTATTGTCTGGCTAATTATAGTTTTTCATAGTCTCCATTTGAGACAATAAGTGACTGCTGTTGTAGTTTTGTTCTTATTTGCTAAACATTTAAAAGAACCAGCAACCGTTTTAACGTAATGGGGTTTATTAGCCGTAAATTGAATTTCACGGTCACCACTCCAATACGAACAGGTGGCACATTTCTTTTCCTTAATTCTGTGAATTCCACTACTTGCCATAATATGGCCCTTTATCAACTAGCTGTCTGTTTGAGGACAGAGCACTCCATTGCCATAATAAAAAAGCCCCCTATGAAACAAGCGTTTCGTAGGAGGCGAACTTTTTCAAACCTCGTAGGGCCTATCACCTTTTGCATCGGCCACGACTTCTCCAGATGACTTACAAATGGGTAGACAAAATTATCAATATGGCGGCAATATAAACCTTTTTAATCCTTTGTCAATGATTTTTTTGGGGGCTTATCGAAGCTTATCGGGACACTTCCCTATTTTCCCATGTCCTTCGTCCTCGGCCGTCCTCTCCTGCCTAGCCTCAACATATATCCAAACTTGAACTCAAGCAAATCAACAAATTCATCTCCACCCAAGGGGCGCCCACTTGAAGTTCTCTGTCGAATTGATTTTTCTGTTTCCTCGTTTTCCTGCTTGAAAAATTCCCTATATTCACTGCGCGCAGTTCCATGCAACCATTCCTCGCCACTCAACATATAGTCAGCATGCCCCAGCAGGTGCGCTCGTGCGCTTGACCATGGATAATCTTCCGCACTCGTAGATATACCAGCTTTTACAGGATTTTTCTCTATATAGCGCGCTACGCTCCACAAATATGTTTCTCTTTCCACAGCACACGAAAAAAAACGATTTTGCCATACTCTTCCGGAATTACCGAATTTGCGGTTGAGATACTGAGTATAGACCATGTTGGCAAGACCAATTCCCCTGGCTAGCGAGTCTTCTGCTCTTGGCAGAACCAGGAGGTGCACATGGTTAGCCATGAGACAATATGCCCATATTTCAAGCCTGTATTTTTCGCTGTAGCGCTTAAGGGTCTTGAAATAGAATCTACGATCCTCATCTTCGAAAAAGACGTTGATACGGTTATTACCGCGCTGGGTAACGTGGTGAGGGTAATCGACTGCTACGGTACGCGCAATTCTTGGCATGCGCACACAGTAAGCCTTGACTAATTATATGTCAATCACAAAAACCGGGAAGTGTCCCTGTTTTTGTGATGATTTACACCCACTGCGTGCCAGTCAGGACGGTGAAGGAGCCAATGAGTCCGCTGGATTTTTGAAAAGCAGACTGAAGGCAAAAAAGGCGGCACCCGAAGACGCCGCCTTCCCTTTCAATGCATACCGCCGGAATTCTCTCTACCTGGTCAGCTGCCGGTACTTGATCCGGTGGGGCTGGTCGGCCGCGGCGCCCAGCCGGGCTCGACGGTCCTCTTCATACTCGGAGTAGTTCCCCTCGAACCAGACCACCTTGCTGTCCCCCTCGAAGGCCAGGATATGGGTGGCGATCCGGTCCAGGAACCAGCGGTCGTGACTGATGACCACGGCGCAGCCGGCGAAGCTCTCCAGGGCCTCCTCCAGGGCGCGCATGGTGTTGACGTCCAGGTCGTTGGTGGGCTCGTCCAGCAGCAGAACGTTGGCGCCCTCCTTCAGCATGCGGGCCAGGTGGACCCGG
>JARKPN010000099.1 GCA_029975275.1 Geobacteraceae bacterium
CCGACAGCATCAAGGATGTCCTCGGCCGACATCGGGGTGTCCGTGTTCGTCTCGGTGACCTTGATCGATCTGTCCAGCTGCTCCTGAATCTGCTGCGAGATGCAGACCAGACGGTCCAAGGCGGCTTCATGCGATTCAGCCAGAAATGACCCGCCTTCGGTGTAGTCCGTCTCCTGTTTGAGTTGGAGTACACGTTTGAGCAAGATCTTCTCGCCGACAAGGGGAGGCCCCTTGCTGCCGGAAACGGCGTAATCGCCGATAAGGGTGACCATCCCTCCCCCAATGTCACCGACTCCGGAAACAGCGAAGTCCGTGTCCAGCGTGAGGGGAGTCTCAATGCCTTCGGCATCCAAGAGGATGACAACCATGTCGGAAGCATCGAAGACGCGAAAGGTGTAAGGGAACGCCACCTGGCCGCCAGTACCGGAATACAGGACCTTGTTCGTCGTGGATTCGATGGTCATTTACTGGTTCCTTCCTTTTTCCCTGAGCCCAAGAGTCATCAGGGCCTGCAACCTGGGGTTCTCCTTCATGAGACGGATTTGCGCCGCTTGACGCAAGACTTGGATTTCTCGCTCAATGGACCTTTTCTTTTGCTCATCATCCAACTGCCGATACTCCGACGTGCGGATGAGCCGGTCCAGATGATCGGCCATAGTGCGTCCAACGCCATCCGCTCCAACGCCGCGCATGACATGGGTGGAAAGTTCGACCATTCGGTCATACTCCTGAGGTGTGAGCTTGATGGGGATTCCCTGGAAGGACTGAGTCTTTGGCGGCAGAGTCGGACCCCATTCAAGGCGCAGCAGTTCCTTGTCGATGTTTCGAACTTCAGCTGTCTGAACTTTTATTGGGGAGAGCCAGCGCAAATAGATGCCCTCTCCGGCAGCATGGACTTGGTAAGGGTCTCCCCAGGCATCTCGTTTTGGCGGCAGGGTGGAAGACAGACCTGGAATTTCGGCCTTCATTGCGTCAACCCAATCCTCGACAGCCTTTACCTCTGGGTCAGCCTGCGGAATAATTGCCCTCATGAGCGCTGCGTAAGGGACCATGGAAGCCATGAAGGACTGGAGCATCTTTGGCCCATATGTTTCAGGATTGGTTATCGCGTTCAACGCTCTCGACACTCCGGTCATAAAAGTCTTATTTGTGATGGTTTTCGCTGCGGCCAATCCTGTTGCCGCAATTATGCCCATGGGGTCTTTGCCTTGCCCCAACTCATCCCATTCTCGAAGGACCATGGAAGTATTCACGGCCAAAGTCATAATGGTCGAAACTGGCTCTAGCCGGGAATAACTGTACCACTCGCCACCTATTTTTATGGAGTTAGGCTGATAGACCTTGAGCCACGCGCGGCGCTCGGCCGGATCGCTCGGGCCGTCTCCGGTGAGATTCCCGGAATGAGCCGCCATCATGGCCAGGCCCATAATGGTCGTTCCGAGGGCCACACGGGCCAAGGCTAAGTCGCGCTTTGCCCCACCGGATTGAAAATCATCCCAAAAGGACTTCTTGATGATGGGGACTGGGGTACGGTCCAGACTGTACTGGAGAACATTGTAGGGAGTTTTGACAAACGGCAGCATGATTTTACCCAACAGGCTTTTGTTGGTAAATTTCTGCAATGCAGTCATCGCCTCGCCCAAGTCCCGCTGAAAAGTCTGATCCATGGCAAAATTAAAGGCGGCCTTGGAAATCTCCTCCGTGGGGTTGTCGGCAAGTTCTCGTGCCCTGGAAACGAGGTCAGCCCCTTCACGGCCTTCAATGGCGGATTGTCGGTATGCTCTTGCATTGACTTCCTGGCGGTAGGCCAAAAACTTGAAATAGTCGTCTTCGGCCCCAAGCATGCGCCCAGGAATGCCCAAAACAGTCCAGGCGGCGTCGGCCGCCCTGTTTGCCATCTCCGGGAGTTTTCCGCTCATCATGCCTGAGCCACCGGGCTTGAACTGCGGGTTGTAATCTATCTTCGAGCCGCCAAACGTCGATTCACCCGTTTTTACCGCCGACCATGCCAGCTTGAGAGCCTCGGCCTGGCTTTGCACCGTGGAAAAGGCCATAGCCTTCGCTTCAAGCGTACTCACATCGCCTTCCCCAGAAGATAGCCAGCCCCAGGATAGCCCTGTTGCCTCACGAACTTTTTTAAATCCCAGGCCCAAGATACTGGCTATGTAGCGTTCGGGGATGACCATGCCGGCAGTGATCATATTGCCGGTGACGTTTGCTGCATGAGTGATCGGACCGCAAAGCAAGTTATTGTAATAATATGCGATGAACCAATCTTTGAAGGTCCGATTTCTGGCCGCGTTGGCAGCGGAACTGATTTGATGCATGGAGACGTTGCCACGTTCTGCTGACTCCGCAATGACGTTTGCCGTCTCGATGAGCGATCTTCGACCTCCAAGCTGGTCGTTCATGCGGGAAATGTCTGTTTGGCTGAACTGCGACGTAAGTCGGGGGTCAATATCATTGACCTTGGCCAGCATCTTCCACTGGTTGAGGGCGCGGCCGGCCTCGGCCCGCAGCCCGGCCACGTGGGCCTGCAGCGCGGCGTGAGTTTCCATCCGTGCTCTGAAGGCGGCTAAAGCTTCGTCGGAGTTGTCGCCGCCCTTGATGTCCCTGGCTCGGCGCATGAGGTCCTCGGCCGAGGCATTGAGGATCACCCTGGCCGCATAGGTCTTTTCCGCGTTCCAGCCTTCGCCGCGCATCCTGGCCAGCAAGTCGGCTTCGG
>JARKPN010000102.1 GCA_029975275.1 Geobacteraceae bacterium
GCTCGAGCTCCTGGTCGTCGTCGCCATCCTGGCGGCCGTGGCCGGCACCGCGGCCATCGCCCTCAAGGATACCGACGCCCGCGCCTCAGCCGCAGCCCACGTGGCCATGATGGACGAGCTGAACAAGGGCATCCAGACCTACCGCGTGCTGCAGAGAAACGAGCTGCCCGACAGGCTCGACTCCCTGATGGCTGCAGACGGCACTTTGGGTGGCGCTGCTACTGCCACATCGCTTGAGATTCTCGGTTTTGATGTCGGTGAAGATGCCGCCGACATCGGCGACGGCGCCGTGCCGGGTGTGCTGACTCCGGAGATACAGGAGCAGCTGGTAGCCGGTGGCATCACCACGCTGCGCTATGTCAACACAGGGGCAACGCTTCCAGGCTACACCGGAGTCGGGTCTTGCGCAAATACCTCGACAGGCCTCAGGGCACTTGTCAACAGCCGTACCAACGACGTGGTTGCCGGCAACGTCTTCCTGTCTCCGGCAGCCAACGGTTGCGGTTATGACGTTCCGCTCAATTCTGGCGACACTCCTCCCGATCTCGCGGTGCTCTTCTGGGCCGGCGGCACCGAGCGCCTGACCGGCCAGATCGATCCTGCGGGTGCGGGTTCTGACTATAATGCCGACACCAACTTCGCCTACCTGCTGACCGGCATCGGCCCTGCCTCCACCCTGTTCGACACCAATCGCATCGGCGGCATGACCACCGTGCCGGTCTATCGCCATGTCAAACCGGACGAGTACAACCGCTTCATCGCCGTGTGGAACGTCGGCACCTATGACTCCGGCGCTATCGTCGTCAGGGACCAGGTCGAACTGGTCACCATCATCGATGGCGCCCTCGACACCAAGGAAGAAGAACTTGGCGAGTGGGATGGTACCCGCAGCACCATCTAACAGCGGGATCACGGGATGACGGGATGCCCGGCACCACCCTTACCCGATGGGCCCGGGCGCGGATCGAGCCTGAGCGTGATCCGCGCCCGGTTTCAATGCGACTCCGGATGATTTCCGGAAAAAACTCAACCAGAAGGAGAGGGTCCTTGTCCATGATGAAAAAGAACTTGAGATTCGCGCTGCCGCTCCTGGCGCTGCTGGCCCTGGGGGGCTGCGGCGAATCGCCGGACGTTGAGTTGATGAAGGCGGGACTTGCCCGGTCGGGAATGCCGGCGGACCAGGCCGCCTGCTTTGCCGAGAAAATGGAGAAAACTGTCAAGGGCGAGCCGTACAACTACATGGCGAGGTTGATGAACGAGGGGCTGAGTGAAAGAGAGGCGGTCGGCAAGACCCGGCGCAAGTTCACCGCCGAATTCAAGACCCCCATGGAAGAGGCCCGGAAGGCCTGTGTCAGGTAAGGTCGCTTCCAGGCGGAACATCCCGGGGCGGCAGGGCTTCACCCTGCTCGAGCTGCTTGTCATCGTCGCCATTCT
>JARKPN010000104.1 GCA_029975275.1 Geobacteraceae bacterium
TTCACCAGTTTTTTGAAGAACAGTCCGGAAAAGGAGAAGGGAATGTACAAGATTGCCGTTATCGGCGGGGACGGGACCGGCCCCGAGGTCGTTAGTGAGGGTTTGAAGGTACTGGAGGCGGTGAACAGCAAGTACGGGATCAAGATGGAGTATACCCATTTCGATTTTGGCGGCGAGCGCTATCTCAAGACCGGTGAGGTACTGCCGGAGACCGCGGTTTCCGACCTGAGGCAGTTCGACGCCATCTTCCTGGGGGCCATCGGCCATCCCGACGTGAAGCCGGGCATCCTGGAAAAAGGAATTCTCCTCAAGCTCCGTTTCGAGCTGGATCAGTACATCAACCTCCGTCCGGTGAAGCTCTACCCCAACGTGGACACCCCGCTGAAGGACAAGAGGCCGGAGGACATCGACTTCGTGGTGGTGCGCGAGAACAGCGAGGGGCTCTACACCGGCTCCGGCGGTGTGCTGAAGAAGGGGACCCCGGATGAGGTGGCCATCCAGACCTCCATCAACACCCGCAAGGGGGTTGAGCGCTGTCTCCGCTACGCCTTCGAGTACACCCGGAAACGCAACAAGAACAAGACCCTGACCCTGTGTGGCAAGACCAACGTGCTCACCTTCGCCTTCGACCTGTGGGAGCGGGCCTTCCATGAGATCGGCGCCAAGGATTATGCGGACATCAAGCGCGAGTACGCCCACGTGGATGCAACCACGATGTGGATGGTGAAGAACCCCGAGTGGTTCGACGTGATCGTGACCGACAACATGTTCGGCGACATCATCACCGACCTGGGCGCCATGGTCCAGGGCGGCATGGGGATCGCCGCCGGCGGCAACATTAACCCCGAAGGCGTCTCCATGTTCGAGCCTATCGGAGGCAGTGCGCCCAAGTATACCGGCAAGAACGTGATCAACCCCATGGCCGCCATTGGTGCGGCCCAGATGATGCTGGACGTGCTGGGCGAAGAGCAGGCTGCCAAGGACGTTGAGACCGCCATGGTGGGCGTGATGCAGCAGATGAAGAGCATGAGCGCCGGAAAGATGGGCTATTCCACCACCGAGGTGGGCGACATGGTGGCGAAGGCGGTAAGCTGATTCCATCGGAAATTAAATCCCGATAAAAGTGCCGTCCGCGTGGCGGTATGGTCCCGGGGCCGATGAAACCGCACTCCCGGGAATCCGTGAAATGATTCGATGAATGGAGGGGGGTGCCGTGGGGCTGCCCCCTTTCTTTTTTTGTTGACAATGATTGTTTACTCTAAATAAAATTGTAAAAATTTATCGGCTGGTCGGGCAGCGCGGCCGTTGAGAGAGGAGACTGGCAGAGAGATGGCAAAGAAACTGTGGAATGTTGCCATTGCCGGCGCCACCGGTGCCGTCGGCAACCAGATGATCGAATGTCTTGAAGAAAGAAATTTCCCGGTCGGGAGGATCAAGTACCTGGCGAGCGAGCGGAGCGTGGGGAAGGTCCTGGAGTTCAGGGGGAAGCCGGTCCAGGTGGAGCTGCTGGACCACGACGCCTTCGAAGGGATAGACATCGCCCTTTTTTCTGCGGGCGGCAGCCGCTCTTTGGAGTTCTGTCCGTCGGCGGCCCGGGCCGGGGCGGTCTGCATCGACAACTCCAGCGCATGGCGCATGGACCCGGACGTGCCGCTGGTGGTGCCCGAGGTCAATCCGGACGCCATTGCAGGCTATACCAGGAAAGGGATCATCGCCAATCCCAATTGCTCGACCATCCAGATGGTGGTGGCCCTCAAGCCGCTCCATGATTATGCCACCATCAAGCGGATCGTGGTTTCCACCTACCAGGCCGTTTCCGGAACCGGCAAGAAGGCCATCGACGAGCTCAGGATCCAGGCCGGCGAGCTGCTGAACGGCAGGCCTGCCGAGGCCAAGGTGTATCCCCACCGCATCGCCTTCAACTGTCTCCCGCAGATCGACTCCTTCGAGCCGAACGGATATACCAAGGAAGAGATGAAGATGGTGAACGAGACCAGGAAGATCATGGACTCGGATATCAGGGTGACCGCCACCACGGTGCGCGTTCCGGTGTTTTACAGCCACTCCGAGTCGGTGAACATCGAGACCGGGAAGAAGGTCACCGTGGCCCAGGCATTCGAGCTGATTCGGAAGGCCCCCGGCTGCAGGCTGGTGGACGACGTGGCAAGCAGGGTCTATCCCATGCCGTGCGACGCGGCCGGCCAGGACCTGACCTTTGTGGGAAGGATCCGGGAGGACGAGTCCATCGAGAACGGCCTGAACCTCTGGATCGTGGCGGACAACATCCGTAAGGGCGCCGCCACCAACGCGGTCCAGATCGCCGAGATCCTGATCAAGAAATACCTGAAGTAACGGCATCGGCCGCCGCGCCCTCTTTTCGGGCGGGCCGGTCATGCCTGAACAGTAATCAGACGCCCCTCCGGGGCGTCTCTCTTTTTATGCGCACCATCAAGCTGACAATCGAATACGACGGAACCGGATACGCGGGATGGCAGATCCAGCCGAACGGACTTTCGATCCAGGAGGTGCTTGAGAAGGCATTGGAGAAGCTCACCGGTGAAAAGGTCCGGCTCCAGTCCTCGGGCCGGACCGATGCCGGGGTCCATGCCAGGGGGATGGTCGCGGCCTTTCGCACCGGCAAGACAATCCCCCTGCGGGCATTCTCCGACGGCCTGAATTCGCTGCTTCCTCCCGACATCGCCGTGCGCGAGGCCGAGGAGGCCCCCGCGGGCTTCAATCCCCGTCGCGACGCCACCGGCAAGCACTACCGTTACACCATCCTCAATTCTTCCCGCCGTTCTCCGCTCAACCGGATGTTTGCCTGGCGGCTCCCTGGCGAACTCGACCTTGCGGCCATGCGGCAGGCGGCCCGGCATCTCCTGGGGGAAAAGGACTTCGCGGCCTTCCGGGCCGCGAACTGCGCCGCGAAAACCAGCATCCGGCGCATGGATTCGCTGGATATCGCAAAGAGCGGCAATATTATCGTTATCGACGTGGTCGGCTCCGGGTTTCTCAAGAACATGGTCAGGATCATGGTAGGCACCCTGGTGGAGGTGGGCAGGGGCGCCGTTGATCCGGGCGATATCCCGCGACTTCTCGATCTGGGGGACCGGAAGCATGCGGGAATGACTGCGCCGCCGCAGGGCTTGTGCCTCATGGAGGTTTATTACTGAGCATGCCATGGGAAGAAATTTTGCTTGACAAGGAATGGTGCATGAATTAAGTTACCAACTTTCAGTACTTCGCTGAAGTCCATCCATTCAACCGCTGTGAGGTTTCAATGAAAACGCTCGTTCCAAAAAGCTCTGATATAACCAGGGATTGGTATCTCGTGGATGCGGAAAACCTGGTGCTCGGCAGGGTGGCCACCAGGATAGCCGATGTGCTGCGCGGCAAGAACAAACCGATCTTTGCCCCCAGCGTCGACACCGGCGATTTCGTCATCGTGGTCAATGCCGAAAAAATCGCCCTCACCGGCAACAAGCTGTCCGACAAGATCTATTACAGCCATTCAGGCCATCCCGGCGGGATCAAGTCCATCTCCGCGGGCAAGCTCATCGAGAAGAAGGCCGAGGAGCTTATCAGGAAGGCGGTCAAGGGGATGCTTCCCAAGAACAAGCTGGCGAGCCAGATGCTCAAGAAGCTCAAAATCTATGCCGGCCCGGCCCATCCCCACAAGGCCCAGCAGCCCAAGGCGCTCGAGATTTAACCAGTCGATCCATCACTTTTCATTTCGCATCAGGAGAAAATATATGGCAGCAGCTAGCTTCTACGGTACCGGAAAAAGGAAGTCGTCCATAGCCAGGGTCTGGCTCAAGCCCGGAACCGGCAAGATTACCGTGAACGACAAGAGCATCGATGACTACTTCGGCCGGGAAACCTCCAAGATGGTCGTCAAGCAGCCGTTGGAACTTACCGAGAACGCGGACAAGTTCGATATCTACGTTACCGTCAGGGGCGGCGGCGACAGCGGTCAGGCCGGCGCCATCAAGCACGGTATCACCAAGGCGCTGCTGGAGGCCGACGTGGCGCTTCGCGGCGTGCTGAAGAAGGCCGGCTTCATTACCCGTGATTCGCGCGTCAAGGAGCGCAAGAAGTACGGCAAGGCCGCGGCCCGCCGCAGCTTCCAGTTCTCCAAGCGTTAATCCGCATATCGTTTCACTGCGGTGGTCTCAGGGGGAAATCCATGCGGGTTTCCCCTTTTCTGCGTCCACGGTGTCGTTTTTCCAGGTTCTTCGCATCAATAAAGGAGATGATAAATGCTTAAGGTTGCGGTTGTCGGCGCGAGCGGTTACACCGGTATCGAACTGCTGAGGATACTCCACTGCCACCCCGAGGTGGCGGTCGCCTGCGTTACTTCGGAACGGAGCGCGGGGAAGACCGTTGCCGAGATATTCCCCTCGGTCCGCGATTGCTATACCCAGGTCCTGGAGCACCTGGAGCCGGTGCGGGTGGCGGACAAGGCCGATTTCATCTTCACGGCCCTGCCCCATCAGGCCGCCATGGAGGTGGTCCCCACCTTCATGAAGCTGGGGAAAAAGGTCGTCGACCTCTCCGCGGATTATCGATTCCGCGACCCGGCGGTGTACGAAAAGTGGTACGAACCCCACATGAACCCCGAGGTCCTGGCCCAAGCGGTCTACGGCCTGCCGGAGATCCGGAGGGCCGCCATTGCCGAGGCCGGACTAGTGGGGAACCCCGGCTGCTACCCCACCAGCGTCATTCTTGGCCTGGCCCCGCTGCTGCACAACGGTCTCATCGACAGCTCCTCCATTATCGCCGATTCCAAGTCGGCCGCCAGCGGAGCCGGGAGGGGCGCAAAGGTCGATACCCTGTTCTGCGAGGTGAACGAGGGCTTCAAGGCCTACGGCGTGGCCTCCCATCGCCATACGCCGGAGATCGAGCAGGAGCTTTCGCTGCTGGCCGGAAAAGAGGTGACGATCTCGTTTACGCCTCATCTCGTGCCGATGGACAGGGGGATACTCTCCACCATCTATGCCGCTTACACTGGGGATCTCCCCGTCGAGCAACTGCTGGAGCTCTACAACGACTTCTACAGCAATGAAGGTTTCGTCAGGGTCCTTCCGCCTGGGGCTTTCCCGTCGACCATGCACGTGCGGGGCTCCAACTTCTGCGATATCGGTCTTACCATCGATCGCCGCACAGGTCGGGTCATCGTGGTTTCCGCCATTGACAACCTGGTCAAGGGAGCCTCCGGACAGGCGGTCCAGAACATGAACATAATGAACGGGTTTCCGGAGAACCTGGGGCTCGATGCCCTGCCGTTGTTCCCCTGATGGCGTTCCTGCCCATAACCGGAGAAGAGGCGCTGCGGCGTGGATGGAACGAACTGGACGTCATCTTCGTCACCGGTGACGCCTATATCGATCATCCCGCCTTTGGCGCCCCTCTTCTCGCCCGTCTGCTCGAATCCCGCGGTTTCCGCGTCGGGATCATCGCCCAGCCGGATTGGCGCTCCAAGGAGCCGTTCACTGTCCTCGGCCGGCCCCGCCTGTTTTTCGCCGTTTCGGCCGGCGCCATGGACTCCATGGTTGCCCATTACACCCCGGCCCGGAAACTCCGCCGGGATGACGCCTACACCCCCGGCAACCGGCACGGCGCACGGCCCAACCGTGCCGTCATCGTCTATACCACGCGGCTGAAGGAGGCATTCAGGGACGTGCCGGTGGTGCTCGGCGGCATCGAGGCCAGCATGCGCCGCTTTGCCCACTACGACTACTGGGAGGACCGGGTACGGCGCTCGATACTTTTTGACGCCAAGGCCGATCTGCTGGTCTATGGCATGGGAGAGCGGCCGCTCCTGGAGTTGGCCGGGAGGATGCGTTCAGGCGAGCGGATATCGGACCTGAAGGATATACGTGGCACGGCGTATAGAGAGGGCCGGGCCGGGGGTGGACGACACGGTTTCGAGGTGCGTGAAATCCCCTCCTGGGAGGAGGTGGCTGCCGACCGTAAAGCCTTTGCCGATGCTTTCCTGCTGGCCGAGGAAGAGATGAACCCGTTCTGCGGTGCCGCGGTTATTCAGCGCCACGGTGACCGCTCCCTGGTCTGCAATCCGCCGGCGTTTCCCCTTGTGGAGGCGGAAATGGACGAGTTGTACGCCCTTTCCTTCGAGAAGGCCCCGCACCCTTCCTATGGCGAGCCGATTCCAGCCTATGAACAAATCAGGAACTCCGTGACCACCCATCGCGGCTGTGCAGGGGGGTGTTCCTTCTGCGCCATTGCCGGACACCAAGGCAAGCTGGTCCAGTCAAGGAGCGAGGACTCCATCCTGGCGGAACTCGAGAGGCTTGCGGCCTTTCCGTGGTTCAAGGGGAGCGTGAGCGACTTAGGTGGCCCCACCGCTAATATGTATGGGGCGTGCTGCACCAATGCGGCGGCCATGAGACAGTGCCGGCGGCCGAGTTGCATCCATCCGAAGCCCTGCCCAAAGCTGGATCTCGCAGACCAAAGGGGGGCAGCTCTCCTGAGAAGGGCTCGCAAGGTTCCCGCAGTGCGGAATGTGGCGATCTCCTCCGGGGTCCGCTTCGAGCTTCTCCCCCTCCAGCGCGGGTATTTCCGTGAGCTCGTCTCGTTTCACGTGGGAGGGCTGCTCAAGGTCGCGCCCGAGCACCTGTCGGACGCGGTGACGCTAAGGATGCGCAAGCCCGGCCGGGAAGTGTTCCTTGCCTTTCTCGAACACTTCCGCAGGGAGAGCTCCCGCATCGGGAAAAAACAGCATGTGGTGCCTTACATGATGTCGGGCCATCCCGGCTGCACCCTTGACGATATGGTTGAAGCCGCCCTGTGCCTGAAGCGCCTGGGACTGAAGGTTGAGCAGGTACAGGATTTTACACCCACGCCAGGGACCCTTGCCACCTGCATGTATTACACGGGCATCGATCCCCGCACGGGGGAGGCCCTGCACGTGGCCAGGAGCGATCGGGAGAAGAAGCTTCAGAAGGCCCTGCTCCTGTATCATCTTCGGGAGGAGCGCTGTGCGGTGCTTGAGGCTCTCCGTGCAGCCGGTCGGGAACATGCCGCATCCGACCTCCTGGGTGGCGGCAGCGCAAGACAGGTGAAGGCCGCTGCCCCGAATGCGCGTCGCGATGGGACAAGCGAAGGGTGCCGGGATCGAGGGAAACAGAGTCCGTTATCGTCTGCCCGGAAAGGCAAAGTCCACAGAAAAAAATCTTGACAACAAGGGTAAAGGGAGCTATAAGGAACGTCTTCACGTATTGATACAAGGTGACCGTGAAAGCTAAATGGCCAATTTTGCTGGCGTAGCTCAACTGGCAGAGCAGCTGACTTGTAATCAGCAGGTTGCGGGTTCGAGTCCCATCGCCAGCTCCATAAAGAATACAGCAGATACCGATCTTCCCTGGAGGGATTCCCGAGTGGCCAAAGGGAACAGACTGTAAATCTGTCGTCGGACGACTTCGGAGGTTCGAATCCTCCTCCCTCCACCATTAACAGACTGCAGAAGGAGACGGACGCATTTACCTCCAGGAGACGAAAGTCGCATGAACTGGTCGTACTGTGGCCCGTTGACTTCAAAAATCTTCATTTTGGTGAGCGCGGGAGTAGCTCAGTTGGCTAGAGCATCAGCCTTCCAAGCTGAGGGTCGCGGGTTCGAGTCCCGTTTCCCGCTCCATATTTCTATGTAAGCCCACATAGCTCAGGCGGCAGAGCACTTCCTTGGTAAGGAAGAGGTCATCGGTTCAAGTCCGATTGTGGGCTCCATTTTTCAATCCGGATTGCAGGCGCAGCACAAAACATAAAGATGTAAAGAATAAATAAGGTTCTTGAGCAGGAGGGCATATCAGATGGCGAAGGCGAAATTTGAGAGGAAGAAGCCGCACGTAAACATAGGGACGATAGGTCACGTAGACCACGGCAAGACCACGCTGACGGCAGCGATCACGAAGGTACTTGCATCCAAGGGGCAGGCG
>JARKPN010000165.1 GCA_029975275.1 Geobacteraceae bacterium
GCGCAATAGCAACAAAAAAACAATCAAGGATACCCCAGTTACTCTGCCCAGACCGTACGCCGAACCGGCAGCCATCTCTCCGGAAAAGGACACCGGCAACTTCTACACCTACACGGACGATCAGGGCGTCATCCACATGGCCAACGACCTGGAAAAGGTGCCGTCGAAATACCGGAACCGGATGAAGGTGACGCGCGGCGGCAAACCACGCGCAAACGTTACCCCGGTCGTCATCATCGGGAACCAGGTGATAGTCCCGCTGACCGTGTCCTTCCACGGTCGTTCAGTGGAGACGCGGCTCCTGCTGGATACCGGCGCCAACGTCACGACCGTCAACGAGAGGCTGGCCACGGCGCTCGGCGTCGAGGCGTCGGATGTCCGGTCAGGGAGGGCAACGGTGGCTGACGGGCGTTCCGTCAGAGGGTATTCGTTTACCACGGATTCGCTCAACGTCGGCTCCCGGGTCCGGCACAACGTCCGGATATCCATTCTCCCCGGCAGCGGCGCCGAAGGGTATGACGGTCTCCTGGGGATGGACTTCCTGAAGCATTTCCGCTACCACGTGGACTTCGAACGAGGCGTCATCGACTGGGGAGTTTAGCCGGGCGGAGGATTATTCAAACCTCTCGCCCCATCAACAAGGAGGAGCACGCCATGCGGAACACAAACCTTCAGGACCGCGCGGCCGGGGCTATCATGGGCGCCTTCATCGGCGACGCCATGGGGGTCGGCCCCCACTGGTACTACGACCTTGCGGAGCTCCGGCGCGACCACGGAGAATGGATAACCGGCTACACCGACCCGAGGCCGGGCCGCTACCACGAGGGGCTCAGGGCAGGCCAGCTTTCCCAGCCCGGGTTCATCCTTGCCCTGACGCTCCGCTCCCTGGTGGAGGGGGGAGGGTACGACCAGGAGGACTTCTGCGGCCGGATGGACCGGGAGCTGTTCCCGCTTCTGGATGGCACCCCGGCCTGCGGGCCGGGGGGATACACGAGCCAGTCCATCCGGGAGGCGTGGCGCCGGCGCGTGCGGGAGAAGCTCCCCTGGGGCAAAACCGGCGGCCATGCGGACACCACCGAGGCCATCGAGCGCACCCTGGCCATCGCGGTCTGCTACGCGTTGCAGCCGGCGCTCCTTGCCGAACACGTGACCCGGAACACGGTCCTGACCCAGACCGACGACACGGTGGTCTCCATCACCGTTGCCTTCGGCGCGGTGCTGTCGCTCCTGGTGCAGGGTCAGCCGTTCGACGCCCGGCTTTCGGGCCGGCTCATGGACCTGGTCGCCACCGGCGAGCTCCCCTTCCACACCGTGACCCGCGAGGGGCTGCACCCGCGGCTGAGGACCCGGATGTCCGTATCGAGCCGGCCTGGAAGGTTTCCCTTGTCTACGGCATGCCGTGCGCCATCTACCACCAGGTCCCGGCGGCCTACTACCTTGCCGCACGCTTTCGCGACGACTTCGAATCCGCCCTGCTCCACGCAATCAACGGCGGCGGCCAGAACCAGGCGCGCGCCATCCTCACCGGCGCCCTGGCCGGCGCGCAGGCCGGGCTCTCCGCCATCCCCCGGCGTTTTCTGGACGGCCTGGAGAACGCTGAGGCGCTCATTAAACTGGCCGCCGGGATAGGGCAGGTGAACCCGTGAGACACCCATGAAAAATACTAGTGTCCGCAAGTGTTAAGGCTTGCGTGAGCGACTGTCGGCAACCCCTGCCTTTATCGCCCGTTACGAGGCCGAGCTGCGCAACGTGCAGCCGGACGACGTGTTCGTCGGTGAGGTGAAGATGGTGATCGCCGCTATCGAAGAGGATCGGCGGGAGGATTCCGCGCCTGTGGCCTGATGTTGAATTTCGTAGGTGTAACCGATTTTGAGTCTTTTGAGCAGGGTCAGCCGTTCTTTTTTTCCAGGCCCCAGCGGATGTGGATGTGGTGCTCGATGATGCCGAAAAAGAATCGGTCCAGCAGCAGGCCGAACAGAATCGTTACTACCATGATGCCTACAACCTGCGCCGCATCGTTCAACTCGCGTCCCATGTACAGCAGAAAACCGAGGCCGATCGTCGATTTTATCAGTTCCGCCGAGACCCCTCCGTGCCATCCGAGGGTCCAGCCCAGCTTGAGTCCGGTAGTGATGGAGGGGAGGGCGGCGGGCAGAATGACCCGCGCAGGCAGGGAGTACCAGGCCGTGCCGAGCGTTTTTGCTGCGTGAAGGTAGATGGGCGGAATGCGTACGATTCCAGTGGAAGTGGCGATGGCGACTGCCGGCGCAGAGCTCATGACTATCACGAAATAAATGCCGTGATCACTCAGCCCGTAAATGAGCAGGGAAATCGGCACCCAGGCGGCGGTAGGCAGCGTCTGAAGGCCGAGAAAGAGCGAGCGCAGGCACCGGTTGACGATCTGGTTCACACCCATCATCAGTCCGAACCCCAACCCGATTGCCGCGGCTATTGAGAAGCCCACGGCCATTCGCATCAGAGTGGCTTTGATGCTCGGCAGAAGATAATTGTCCTGCCAGAGTTCCCAAAGCCGCTGGCCGACCTGGAAAGGAGATGGAAACAGGTAATCCGGAATCAATCCGACATTGAACAACGCCTGCCAGACACAAAAGATAAGGAGATAGAAGATTGTAACGATTATGCCTGTCTTTCTGGCCGACTCGCTTTTCAATGGACTGTACCTCCTGCCTGGAGAGGATTTAACAGTATTCGGCTACGGATATAGACCAAGCCCTTTCATCGTTTTTCTGGTCCCCCAGTTCGGACATTATCTGTTCGGCAAATTTGCCGACTGCGGGATCGTTGATACCCCTCGGCCTGGGAAGGTCAATATGTATCTCCCTTTGTATACTGCCGGGACGGGCCGTAAAGATGAAGACACGGTCTCCAAGGCAGGCTGCTTCCCGTGGGTCATGGGTTACGGAGATAACGGTCTTGCCGGTTTTGGCCAATATTTCCTGCAGATCCCCGTAGAGCTTTTCCCTGACCAGCGCATCCAGTGCGGGAAAGGGCTCATCTATGAGCAATACTTCGGGGTCCGGAGCCAAGGCTCTGGCCAATGCGACGCGCTGCTTCATGCCGCCGGACAATTCATGTACCAAAGCTTTTTCGAATTCCTCCAATTGCATCATCTTCAGCCATGAACGCGCGACTTCCCGTTGTTTCCAGTAACGGAAGCGGAATTCTCCCTGGTTCTTCAGTCCGTACATCACATTGCTGATGACGTTCAGCCACGGAAACAGGCCATGCTCCTGGAACAACATCAGCCGGTCGCTGCCCGGCCTGACCACAGGCTTCCCATTGGCGGTTATTTCTCCGGTGGACGGAGTTTCGAAACCGGCGATGAGGTTCAGCAGAGTGGATTTCCCGCAGCCTGAGGGCCCGAAAAAGACCACATGCTCACCTTCCATGATTTCCAGGCTCACCGCGGCCAGCGCCTCCACCGGTTGCTTGGCCTGGAAAGTCTTTGACACGTCTCTGATTTGAAGCTTTACAGTGGAATTCTTCAACGGCGACTGAGTCGTATCGGTTTTATCGACGCTTGCCATCACTCACCTCGGGAAGATTTTGTTCGCGCAGGACCTCGTTCAGGAGCTTGAGGGAATAAATTCCCTCGAGATTGGGAGCCGTCCTTAGAAATTTCAGCCTGTACGCGGTTTCGGCCGAGTGCCGGAGAGATGGCGCAATAGGATCCCACGTCAGCTGCACCCGGCTTATCGCCCGGGTTATGACCTCGTCTTTCAGCTGTTTGCCCGTTTCTCTCTTCAATTGCGCATTGATTACTTTCGCGGCGGCTTTCTTGTCGGCATTGATCTGTTGCGTGACCTTCACATGGATAGCCAGCAGCTTTTTGACAAGCAAGGGGTTCCGGGCCAGAAAATTCCTGTTTACCACCAGATGGGCGGTAACGTAGCGTCCATCCGGCCACAGGGTTTTCTCGTCCAGGAACATGACGCCTCCGCCCTCCACCTCCAGTCGCGACAGCCAAGGCTCGACGGTCCAGGCCCCGTCAATCTGCTTCTTCCTGAACATGTTCAACTGGTCCGGATTCGACAGGGGGACTAGCGCAACCGTCCCACCCGTCTCCTTGAGCCGATAGCCCTTGCCGGCAAACCAGGCACGGGCCGCAAGATCCTGTGTATTGCCCAACTGGGGCGTGGCTATTATTTTGCCGTTGAAATCCTGTACACCCCGGATGCCCGAGTCTTGCCTCACAATCATGCCCGCGCCCCCGCCGGACGCACCCGAGACGATGACAAATTTCTCGCCTTTGGATTTGATGTAGCCGTTAATGGTGGGACTGGGGCCGAGAAATGTGGCGTCAACGGCATCCACGAACAGTGCCTCTACGGCCGAAGGCCCTGCATTGAATGATATCCAGTGGATTGGAATTCCCAGGGCTTTTTCGAATTCACCCGTTGCCCGTGCATGGAGTGGCTGGGCGTGAGTGATGTTTGGAAAGTATCCCAGACGAAGTGCCCTTACCTCGCCTGCCGCCTCGGAGAGGCGGGGTACGAGCAGGCAGAAGAGGAAGATAACGCAGCTGAACCGTTTCACCGCCTTTCGGAGCGAGGGGTGTGGCCTGAAGGAAGAGTGGCTGCCGTTCGTTTTCTTCCGGTTTGCCTTGCACTGCTGTTGCAAATCAGAGGTCATTGGCATCCCCATGACACATTCTGGATGATGTATATATTACCACAGAAAGATTTTGTACCTACTGAATTAAGTGGGCCATGTCCTATTCTGATGCCGTGCGCCAGTTTCAATTCGGCCATGGACTCGCCGGCCTGGCCGAGCATGCGGGACCGGTCCTGCCGTTGTGCGATGAAGCCGACCTCCCTGGTTTTGCGGACATACGGTCCGCACTGCGTCGCCCGTCATTGGCACCCAGGGTTTTCTGCCCGCCCTGCCACAATCCACCTGCCGCACAGGTACGTGACGCCGGAAATCGCCCAATTGCTTTTTTGTTTTGTTCTGGTAGTAACTTAAAGTGAATGGGAGTTCACCATGTTTGGTGAATGGAACCGGGCGATGTCCGCCTTCGTATCCCCCAACGTCCTCAACTTCCTGGTGGAGAACTTCAATATCGCCCCCATCTCCACCCCGGACCAGGACCTGAAGCAGATTCTCGGCTGAGATCCAAATCATGAAAGGAGCATGGAAATGGAAAAAGGCACTCATGTGATTTTTGGCATCCATCTGCAGGACAGGATAAAAAATGCGCCCGAGATCCAGAAGATACTGACGGGTTTCGGATGCAACATCAAGACAAGGATCGGGCTCCACGAGGTATCCGGCAATTACTGCGCCGGTTCAGGCCTGATCATTCTGGAAATGGTAGGTGATCCTGCCAAGTACGAAGAGCTTGCCGATGTGCTGAACGGATTCGACGGCGTGGAGGTCCAGAAGATGGCCTTCGGTCATGACTAGTCTTTATGGAGTCTCCTGACAAGTGAGAAGCTGCCGCCTCCGCGTCAGGCAGTCCCCCGCCTCTGGTGAGGGACTGCCTGACGCGGAGGGAAAAAGGCGTTTCACATACTTCTGTACTGACCGGCATTACGCCCGGTGTCCTTCCCAATCAACGGTCGCAACTTTCCTGCCGACCGGAACAATCTCTATCATGCCCTGAGCGGCAATCCCGGCAAAGGTCTCCATAATCGCGCATCTTGCATAACAGCTTGCAATATGAATCCGCATATGTTATAAGGCTGTAAATTATAATTAACGATGTTAAGTATGGGCTTCAAGGAACGACGACAGAAACATAAGGATGAATTCAAGGCTGAAATTCTGGAGGCGGCACTGACCCTGTTCGCACAGGAGGGGTATGCCAATTTTTCCATGCGCAAGCTGGCGGCCAGGATTGATTACTCTCCTACAACCATCTACAACTATTTTCGCGACAAGGATGACCTGCTGTTTCATATCTGCGAGAACCATTATGCCCATCTTATGGAGGAGATACGGGAAATCCGGAAGCGCGGGATTTCCCCTGAAGAGACCCTGAGAGAGGCAATGCTTGGTTACATCCGTTACAGCCTGGCACACCCCGAGCAGTACAAGGTGGTTTTCTTTTCCAACCCGCAGCTGTACGGCAGACCGGAGGAGTTCAAAAACCGGGATACCATGTCGCTGCGCCTCTGGAGAAACACCTGTGAAGTCATCGATGAGTGCATGCGGAGCGGGGTGTTCCGCCCCATGGACGGCGAAACGCTCTCCATCGTTTTCTGGAGCGCCGTACACGGGCTGGTTTCCAGTTTTATCTTCACGAAGGATTTTCCCATGCCGGACCCGGATGTAATGGCGAAAATGCTGCTGGATGGGTTGTTCAAGGGTTACAAATAGTTTTTTGCAGGCCAATGTTAACGATGTTAATAAATATTATTGATGTTACTGGAAATTATTATGAAAAAGAAAGACAAGACTGTATTCAACGTAATAGAAGGCGGAAAGAAAGCACGTAGAGGAGGCGCTACCGGCGGCTGCATCGACACTGCCGAGCTGGAGAGGGTGGCAGGGGCAGCGGCCGCGCTGCTGGCTTCGAGGCAGCAGGAGGACGGGCACTGGGTCTTCGACCTGGAGGCGGATGCGACTATCCCGGCGGAATATGTGATGCTGCAGCGCTTCATCGGCAGGGAAATCGATGCCGGCATGGCATCAAGGATATCCACTTACATCCTGGAACGGCAGCTGCCCGACGGCGGCTGGCCCCTGTACGCCGTTGACGGCAATGCCAACATCAGCACCAGCGTCAAGGCCTATTTCGCCCTCAAACTGCTGGGGCACGACAAGAATGCCCCGCACATGGTAAAAGCCCGCCAGATGATCCTGGCGCTCGGAGGGGCGGCCAGGTGCAACGTGTTCACCAGGATCACCCTGGCGCTCTTCGGTCAGGTGCCGTGGCACACGCCGCCCGCCATGCCCATCGAGATCATGCTGCTGCCCCGCTGGTTTTTCTTTCACCTGAGCAAGGTCTCCTACTGGTCGCGTACCGTCATCGTGCCGCTGCTGATACTTTACACGAAAAAGCCGGTATGCCGGCTGAGCAGCGGCGAGGGGATTGCCGAGCTGTTCACGACTCCGCCGGACATGCTCGGTCATCTTGACG
This sequence comes from Geobacteraceae bacterium, assembly GCA_029975275.1. GTDB lineage: Bacteria > Desulfobacterota > Desulfuromonadia > Geobacterales > Geobacteraceae > RPRC01. The sequence continues at coordinate 7,106 of JARKPN010000165.1, forward strand.
GGTTCAGGCACCACGCTTGGCGCAAGAACGTGTTCATCATGCTGGACCGGGTGCTCAAACGGACCATGCACCTGATGCCGGAGCGGATCAGGAGGCATGCCCTGGACGAGGCGGAACGCTGGACACGGGTCAGGATGCAGGGAGACGGCGGCATCGGCGCCATTTATCCCGCCATGGCCAACGCGGTCATGGCCCTGCAGACACTGGGATGCAGCGAGTGCGATCCCGTTTACCGGCGTGGCATGGCTGCCATCGACAATCTCATTGTCCACAGAAAGCTGAAGGTGGCCGACCTGCCGGCCGACGGCTCCACGACCAGGGGGTATGCCGCGTTTGACACCTCTTCCGCCGCCCCGGAGCTTTATACGGCCTCACTGGCGGACTCGGCGGGAAACCTCGAGTTCAGCTTCTGCCAGCCCTGCAATTCACCCATCTGGGATACCTGCATGAGCCTCTCGGCTCTCTGCGAGGCGGGCTATGCCGCCACTAACGGGAACATTACGGACAAGGCGATGGAGTGGCTGTTCAGCCAACAGATCATCACGCCGGGCGACTGGTCCGACAAATGCCCGGGCTTGGAGTGCGGCGGATGGGCCTTCCAGTATGAGAACGCCCTCTACCCCGATGTGGACGATACGTCAAAGGTGCTGATGAGCCTGTTCCGCGCCGGAGCTCTGGACAGGCCGGAATACCGGGAAAACATTGCACGGGCGGTCAGGTGGGTGCTGGGGATGCAGAGCTCGGACGGCGGCTGGGGGGCGTTCGATGTGGACAACGACTACCTCTATCTCAACGACATCCCCTTTGCCGACCATGGCGCGCTGCTGGACCCGAGCACGGCCGATCTGACCGGCAGGTGCATCGAGATGCTGGGGATGCTCGGCTTCGGCCCGGACTATCCGCCCATTGCCAGGGGGATAGCATATCTGAAAAAGGAGCAGGAGCAGTTCGGCGGCTGGTTCGGGCGCTGGGGCGTCAACTATATCTACGGCACCTGGTCGGTGCTTTCCGGTCTGCATCAGGCCGGGGAGGACATGGGAAGTCCCTATGTCAGGAAGGCCGTGGACTGGCTGATTTCATGCCAGAACGGCGACGGCGGCTGGGGAGAGACGTGCGCCAGCTACGACGACCCCTCACTCGCGGGAAGCGGGGCCAGCACCGCCTCGCAGACCGCCTGGGCGCTGATGGCGCTGATGGCGGCGGGCGAGGCAGGGCATGCCGCGGTAACGACCGGGGTGCGCTATCTGATGGCGAGCTACGGCAACGGCTGGGATGAGCGGCATTTCACCGGCACCGGCTTCCCGAGGGTATTCTATCTGCGCTACCACGGCTACAGCCTGTTCTTCCCGGCCTGGGCGCTGGCTGTCTATGCAAGACACACCAGCGGCATCGCAACGGTCCAGGACACGGTGCGGGAGAAACAGCTCAAACTCTCCCATACAGTTTCTCCTCCTTTGCCGGGGTGAGGTTATAGACGGAGTCGCACCGGCACGTCTGATTTCCGCCGGCATCACCGGCTTCTGTGGGCTGGGGCTCCTTGTGACGCGCATGCTGTGGAACAGGTGAGATTGATCGGTCTGATTTGTAAATCACCCGCTCTACGGGTGGTCGTGACTTCAGGATACGGGAGCCCCGGACAACGGCCAAGCCTGCCCGGTTCGCTTTTGTTCCTCTGCGGGCATGCTGGCTACTCCGGTAGTCCAGATCCCGGTCCTGACCGGTGAAACAAACACCTGATCCACCCCTTCCGCCTCAAGTTGCTGCGCCCATGCCTCATGGTCGTATCCCACCCTTCTGATTTCCAGTGCAAATGCGCCCTCACATGGGTTTATGAGCGCATAGTGGACGGCCGGGTCGCCGTCATGGTCCGATTTCCCTACTACGCCGCAGTTTACCGCAAACCGCGATCCCGCCAGGCGCCGCACCCAGGGTAACCCGGTATGGGTACAACAGAGCCCGACAGCCCCGTACTCTTCCAGCCAGCCTTCGAGACGAGCGTTATCCAAGCGGCTCTCGTACAGGAATTCATTGGTTTGGCCGGGGCTTCCGTGGCAGAGCAGGATGTTTCCTTTCAGGGTCTTAATGATTCCTTTGTCCGGGAGCAGCTTCATCCAATCACGGTGCTTTTCGGAAAGATTGTTCATGGCGTACTGGTGTGCCAGGCAGCCGTACTTTTCGTCATTGTCATCGCCGTAGCCGCAACCGCAGACCAGGGCTCCCTCGGCGGCTTTCTGCTCATGATTGCCGGCGATTATCACCTGAAAATTCCGACGGACAAGTGCGATCGCCTCATCGCTGTGACCGCAACACCCGGTGATGTCACCCAGAAAGGCGAAAAGACCGGCGTCGCAGCGCCGGGCATCGGCGAGACACGCCTCCAGGGCCGGGACATTGCCGTAGATGCCCCCCATCAGGGCAAGAGGGGCTGTCCCGTCGTACCGGAAAGTCGGCAGGGCCATGATTTCATTCTCCTTTTGGCATGATGCACAGCTTTGCCTCCCTGACGCGCAGCGACACTGCGGCTCCGGGTGTCGGGATCGCCTCGTTGGATGCGTCCACGGCCAGGGAACATCCCCCGGCCGACACGGTAAGGCGCGCCTGGCTGCCGAGGAATACCGAAGAGGTTACCTCGCCATGCAACTGACCGTCGCCGTCGGCTGCAATGACGATGTCCTCGGGCCTGACCATCACCCGGCAAGGTCCGGTTTGCGCGCCCATGGGAGCGGGAAGTTCGCCGAAAGGGAGCCGCAGACGGGTCTCGCCGTTGACCACCAAGCACTCCCCTTCCAGCAGATTGGCGGAGCCGAGAAAGGTGGCAACGAAAGGGGTCGCCGGCCGGGTATAGACCTCAAGGGGGGTGCCGGACTGCTCGATCCGCCCGCCATGCATGATGATCATTTCATACGCCAGGCTCATGGCCTCCACCTGATCGTGGGTGACGTAGATGGCGGTGATGGACAGCTCGCGCAAGAGGCGCCCCAGTTCGTTCCGCAGTATCTCCCGCAGCTTGGCGTCCAGAGCCGAAAGCGGTTCGTCCAGGAGCAGCACCCTGGGGTTGAACACCAGCGCCCGGGCCAGGGCCACCCGCTGCTGCTCTCCACCGGATATCTGGTGGATGCGCCGCCCGGCCAGGTGGGAGATGTGAACCCGTTCCAGTGAGGCGAAAGCCCGGCTGCGTCTTTCCGCCTTCCTTACACCGCGCACCCGCAGGCCGAATTCCACGTTTTCCAGCACGTTCAGGTGCGGGAAAAGCGAGTAATTCTGGAAGACCAGTCCGAAGTCGCGCCTCTCCGCCGGCAGGCGAGTGATGTCGGTTCCGTCCAGGCGGATACAGCCGCGGTCCGGCTCGGCCAGGCCGGAAATCATGGCCAGCGTCGTGCTCTTGCCGGAGCCGCTCGGACCGAGAATGGCGGTAATCTTCCCCGGCGCAAAGCGGTGACTGAAGTTCTGAACGGCAACGACCTTGCCGTAGCGCTTGTGGAGGCCATCCGCCTCGACCAGAATATTCATGCTCCCTGCTCCACGTCCACGGATTCCCTGCCGCCCAGCCACTGGATCGCGACCACGGCGGGGATCACGATGGCCAGAAAGATTGTGGTGGCGGCGCTGGATATCTGGATGCTCTGGTTGGTGTAGGTATCGTAGAGTACGGCGGGAAAGGTCTGGGGCTGTCCCCTGTTGAGCAGAAAACTGACATTGAACTCACCCCAGGATACGGCGAATACTAGGAGCGCGCCGGTCATCATGGCATGGCGCAGGCTCGGCAGGACCACCAGGAACAGCCGTTGCCAAAAGGAGGCTCCCAGGCTGCGGGCGGCCGCCTCCAGCCTGCCCACGTCGAAGCTGCGCAGGGTGGACGTGACCACCTTGACCATAAAGGGGATGGTGTAGAGCAGGTGTCCGGCCATGACCAGCAACGGGCCTCTTATTTCTCCATAGGCCGCCAGAAGTCCCATTGAGAGCGTAAGTCCGGGGATGGACAGCGGCAGCACAGCCAGCTCCTCGATCAGCCCGGAACCGGGAAACGGGTGGCGCACCAGAGTGTAGCCAGCCGGAACGGCTATCAGCAGGCAGAGGACGACACAGGCCAGGGCCAGCTCCAGGCTGAATACCGCCCAGTCGCCGTAGTTTTCCAGGATATAGCCGAAGGCGCTGAAGTCGAAAATCTCGTGTCGGCTGCCGGACCAGATGTCCGTGGACAGCCCCAGCAGCGAGGCGTTGATACAGGAGCCGAGTACAACAACCACAAGCGGCAGCAGGATCATTATCATCAGGATGATGGTTACCGTGGAGCAAAAGATAAAGCCTGTCTTTCTAGGCATTGGCCACCTCCCTGCTTCGGGCGAAGCGGCGCAGTCCGAAACCGGCTCCGAAGGCCACTGTCAGGAGTGTCAGCGACATGGCAGCCGCAAGCCCCTGGTCTGTGGGAGGGGCAATGTACTGGGTGAAAATCTCCAGCGGCAGCAGGGTGAAACGGCGGATGGAAAGTACCAGGAGTACCCCGAAGGAGCCGAGGGAGACGCTGAAGGTAACGGCGAAGGCCGAAATAAGGGCCGGACATATGGTCGGCAGGATCACGAGACTGAAGGTCTGCCAACGAGTGGCGCCCAGACTGCGGGCCGCCTGCTCCAGCCGGCCGTCCAGCTTGCGCAGGGCCGATTCCAGGGTCAGTGTGGCACGGGGGATTTCGAAATAGAGATAGGCCAGAATCAGCCCCGGAAACTGATAGCTGATGCCGCTCAGCAGCGGCTGTCCGGTCAGCCGTTCCAGCACCTGGGGGATGAAACCGCTCCTGCCCAGAAGGATCACCATCAGGAAGCCGACGATCATCCCGGCAAAGGTCATGGGAAGGGTCAGGATGCCGCGCATCAGCCGCTTGCCGCGAAACTGGCAGCGGGTGAAGAGCCAGGCCGGGGCCAGGCAGATCAGGGTCGAGCCGGCTGCAACCGCCAGGCTCAGCTCAAGCGACCAGACCAGGGCATGCCGGTAGCGGGGAACCGAGAAGATCTCCAGGTAATTGCGCAGGGTGATGCCGGAGTCGGGCGCATCGGTCGGCAGCAGGCTCTGCCATAAGAGGTGTGTCAGGGGCCAGACAAGAAGCGCCAGCAGGAGCAGAAGCAGCGGTGCGCAGAGCAGGAGCGGAGCCAGTCGGCGCCGCTCCCTTGCATGACCGCCGGATGATATCGGGATAGAGGAAGCCGGGAGGTTCACGTATACCTATCTGCCTCCTTCGATCTCTTTCTCCCAACGCTTCTTGATCACATCGGCCTGGGCCGCCAGTTGATCCAGCGGCAGCACCTTGGCCCTGGCGTAGGCGCTTCTGGGCGGGAATTTTGCCTGAAGCGACGCATTGAGCTTCACCGGCATGACCGGCTGGAAGAAGGATTCGGCCATAAGATGCTGGGCCTCGTCAGTGAGAAGCCAGTCCAGATACTTCTTGGCTTCCTCCTTGTGGGGAGCCCCTTTTACCAACCCCATCACCAAAGGCAAGGTCATGGTCCCTTCCGCCGGGATGACCACCTCGATGGGAGCCCGGTCCACGTGTTTCGCCTTCAGGCCGTTACCGTCGGCATTGATCCAGATGGGGATCTCTCCCCTCAAAAGCTCGTTGTAGCTGTTTTCCTTGGCGTACTTGAGGATGTTGGCGTCCAGTTTTTTCATGTAGTTAAATCCGGCATTCAGATCTTTGTCGCCACCGAGGATGGCATTGACGCCGGCAACAAAGGTGAAGCCTGTACCATGGATACGCGGGTCGTCATATACAATCATCCCCTTGTAAATCGGTTTCAGGAGATCGGCAAAGGAACGGGGAACCGGTTTCCCTCTGAGGGCCGATGTGTTGACCAGGATGGCGACGTGAGCCGAGTGAACCGTCCACCACGTGCCGTTTGGGTCTTTGAGTCCTGCCGGGATCCGGTCCCACCCTTTTGGCTTGTACGGTTCGTGGAGTCCCTTGGAGGCCGCCTGGAAACCGATGGCGCCGTTATAATAGGCGCAATCGGCTTTCGGGTTCTTTTTCTCCGCCTCCAGGGCTGCCATGGTGACGCTGGAGCCTTTCATATCGGGCGGCACCTTGACGCCGGTCTTCTTCTGGTATGCCTTGGTCACACCGCCCCAGTTGGCATAGTTGGGGATGCAGTCGTACTGGATGACGGTCTTTGCCGCAAAGGCTGGACAGGCTGCCAGGGTCAGGAGCGCAAAAACAAGAACGATGATGCGGTTCGGTTGCATTTTTTACATCCTTTCACTATGAGTTTGGTTATGTTTTGGGCTGTACCGCGAAACACTAAAATCCTGACGGCCTGCTTCAGGACACATTTTCCTATGCCGACCCTTTCTCTGTTCGGCATTCCAACGCGCTATTGGAAGTTGTCAAAGTCAATATCAGCATCTTGCACTACTATGGCGCCTTTTTTCATGATTTGTTTCACGATCGGAAGAAACTCTCTTATCTTTTCCTCTTTGTCGATGAATTCAGCGACCAGAGGCTGGCACGTGGAGGCAGCCACGCCGAGGTTAAGGGTTCTGCATCCAGGGCAGCAGAAACCGAACCCCTCGATACCATGGAAAACCATTGCTCCCGCGAGGCCCATGTCGTGTGCCTTTTTTACCAGCACCTCATACAAAAATTTGTTTTCATAATGGGTAAACTTGTTAAGATAGATCCTCAAAATCTTGCACTTACCTTCATATTGCATATGAACCTCCTAAAGTCTGCTTTTCCTGGCCATTTGTAAATGAGGGGGCACCCGTATAGGCCGGGTGCCCTTTTGTGATGACTGCCTGAACACTCACGATCTAATCATATCTGTTTATTTAAAGTATTGCGCCAAATTCAAAAACTCCGGCTTAAACAGCAGGTTGAGGATAAGGGTTCCGAAACAGATCGCGGTTGCAGGAGGGTCGATATGGGTACTTGCGTGATTATAGAACAGCCGTGCGCACAGCTCCTGAAGCAGCGCCGCAAGAACAGCCGCGACAACCCCAACTGCGGCTGAACCCGTCAATAGGAAAGCCAGCGCGGCCAGAAGGGCTTGGCAGTGCCAAATCGGCACTTTCTGGATAGAACCGCTGGAGCACTGGAGGCAAATCAGATTGATGATTGCTATGGACCACCCGATGATCAGGGGCACGACAAATGAGCCGGCGGCGGATATCCTGCCGGTCGCCGCCAGGGGATCCAGAACAGGTTTTATTACAGAGACAAACCCCACCGACAGGGCGCCCCATCCGATCCCCATAACAATAAGACGCCCCGGAGGCGACTGCCAACCGGCCCACGAGATTGAATAGTTGGCCGTACCCAGCAGTCCGTTTTTCTTGATCGACTCGCTGGAGCCGAAGATAAATTCCTTAAAAAAAATGAATCGGGTGACTAATCCGAGAATCAGCAGATTGCATGCAATCATATCCGTTTGGTTGATGATCGGGATTTTCGCCTCCAGTTGCAGGAAGGCGTGCGCAACCAGTGAATAAATCCCTCCGGTAAGAAGCACGTCCCAACTGGTGTCGACCAGTGGTGAGAGGATATCTTTTGCCGCGCCTCCGGGATGGTTCTTCTTGTACCCCGCCGCATAAGCCGCGGCAAAGAGACCGGCTCCGAATCCGCCCACATGGGGCCCGAAGATTGGTCCCAGGCCGACCTGTAGAAGCATGAAATCAGACCCGCCAGACATAACGATTATGCAGCCCACGAGAACGATAAGCGCGCAGATAATTACCGCCCATAGCGCCCCAAAAGCCGCGCCTGCAATGCCGCCTCCAAAAACAAACAACAGCGTCGTTGTACTCCATGGTTCCATAGTGGCAACTCCTTTTCATAATTAGTTTTTTGCCGGTAAAGAGAGTTGGAAAACACAAGGACAAGCACTGTTCCCCTAAGTGAACAATCTCGATACGCATGGATAGTCCGGGACGAGTTTAAAGATTCCTTCCCGGACTGCGACAATCGGTCTTTCATACTGACTGGGGCTGAAAACGATCTTGATGTTGTTGACAAGTTCGTTGAAACCCTTGGCAATGAGGTTGCGCAGCTTGATGTTGCCGGTGATGAGCAGTTCTGCCTTCAGCCGGCCGCTTACCGGCGAATCGGCAACACCCCGGAGGTCATCGATGGTATGCGCCAGGGTGCCGGGGGCAACCTTGTCGGTGGCACTCGGTCTGAAAAAGTTGTAGGGACCGGGCTCTGTGAAGATGCCGGCGGTGATTGTCTTGCCATTGTTACGGACAGCTTCGATGGCCTCTTGAATTTTTTGCAGTAAGTTATTTCCCCCTATACAGTTTCTCCCCGTTCGCCGAAGTGAGGTTATAGAGACAGAAGGGGATCATTTTCCCTTGGGGGGCAACCACGTGGATGCAGCAGTCACGGGCCCTCTCCAGGTCCAGATTCCATGCGTCCTGGAAGGCCATGCAGGAAACGGAAAGCATCCGCGTCCTGACCCTTTCCAGAAAACCGTCGAGGGTTTCGGCGCCCGTGTCGACGCCCGCGGAGTCGCAACAGCAACAGTCCTGACCCGTTTCGGCAGGGGGCGCTGACCACTGCCTGGCCGTGAAGGATACGGCATGCGCGTCTTCACCGTCAGACGAACAGCACCCTCCGGCGCCGTGCCCGGTAAGGGCCTGCAAGCCGCCGCCGGGTTTCGGCAGAAAAGTGCCGTGGAAGGAGCAGAGGGAGTTTTCCCATCCCGGAGGGCTGAAGTCCTCAACGCGCATCAGGCCGTCGGTCTGGTCTTCGATGAGTCGCATCACGTCGGGCAGGGTGAGTCTCCTGGCGTTTTCCGGGGTGTCCGGGCAGCGCCCGAAGTAGCCCACCGGCTGGAAATGCACGCCGCGGATCGCCGGGGACAGTTCCAGTGCCAGTTTGATGATGGCGCCGATATTGTGGGTGTTGACATCTGGGACGATGGTGGGCACCAGCACCACACCGATCCCGTTTTCCGCGCACCGCTCGATGGCGCGCCGTTTCGCGGCATACAGGGGACGGCCCCTCAGGGTTTCGTAAATACCGTCCTCGGTGCCGTCGAACTGGAGAAAGACCGACGCCGCTCCGGCCTGACGCAGGATAGAAGCATAGGGTTTCTCCTCGGCAAGGCGCAATCCGTTGGTGTTCACCTGAATGAACGGGAAGCCGAGCGAACGGCCCATTTCAATGACGGCGGGCAGGTCGTCCCGCACCGTGGGTTCGCCTCCTGAAAGCTGAAGTATAATGTCCGGGCCGTTGATGCGCAGCACCCTCCGATAGCGTTCTTCTATGTCGGCAAGGTCGAGGTCGCGGCCCGCCTCGCGGCCCGAGTCGGCAAAACAGACCGGGCAGCGGAGGTTGCAGCGGGACGTGACCTCGATGACGGCGGTACAGGCGTTTTTTCGGTGCTCCGGACAGATGCCGCAGTCGAAGGGACACCCCTTCACGGTCGCTGTCTGGCATTCTCCGCTGCGGCTGCCGCCGGTTTTTCTCTTCCATCCCCGGAATTCCGGCCCGCTTCGCCAGATGATGGTGCGGAACTCGCCGTGTTTGGGACACTCTTTAACCAGAAACACGTCGCTTCCGTGGATCTCTCTCGCCGCCGGTATCCTCCTCAGACACAGGGGACAGAGACTTTCCGTTTCAAAAACATTTCCGCAATCGCAGCAATTCATTACCTCACCTCATGTCACGAGCAGCAGTAATCGTTTTTTTCTTTAATCAACGGTTCAACAACGTAAGTGAATACCACAGCGGCAAGTTATGATTGCGAGCGGTTACAAGTAATCTTCCGTTTGCCGGCGTTGGCGGCAATCTTGTCAGTTACAACCAAACATTCCGTGATAATATCAAACCTTCCGGCCGCCAGAGCCGAACCAACCGCAGGAATTGAGGACAAGGTTTGCTTAATCACCGCTTCATCCATAGTACGACTCAAGGTATATAACGATATTTTCAGATCGCTTCTATCCGCTTGCCTTGCTACATTCGCCGTAAAATTGACCACGTCCGGAAGGGAAAACAATGCTTCATCTAGATCGGCCATCGTAATATAACCGTTGTCCCCGATTGAAATCAGCCCGCTCTTGCGGGCCCGGACTTTCTCCAACCGACGTAAAACAGTTCCGCAACGGCATCGTCCGGGAATAAAACGTGATAAATCACCGGTCCGGTAGCGAAGTAGAGGCATGCCCCAGCGGGTCAAAGTGGAAATCACCACTTCGCCCGGCTGACCTTCCACGACCGGACAACCGGTCATCGGATCGACAATTTCGAAAAATAAATCGGCTTCATGTAGATGATACCCACAGCGGGCGTGACATTCCATGCCGCCGCCCAAACCGGCTTCCGTCATACCATAATAGTCAAAAACTTCGCAGTCCCATATTCGCTCAATTTCCCTGATTATTGCCTGGGAAACATAATCCGTACAGAGCAGGATCTTATTGAACCGTACCTTGCGCGTTTCCCCCAGATGCTCGTAATACCTGGCCAGTGCTAAAACCTGCACCGGAATACCCACCAGACAGCTTACCGGCCGGGTAATGAAATGTTCCAGCATTTCCGGCAGACTGGAAATCAGTCCATACTTTACCGGTTCGGCGTTCAGCCTTTTCAGCGCCCGGTATAATAGATCACCCACTCCCCCGGGCCGGTCGGCCGGCAACAGGATATATACCCTCTCATCGGGCCGGATCAGCTGCGACATGGATTGGGTAAAAATATCGACAGTCAATTCCTGATCCTGGCTGGTAAAATACAGCCGTTTAGGATCCCCTGTCGTCCCTGAAGTTTCCAGCGTCACCACCCGGCTGATATCACCCTGGTTTACACAAAGCATTTTATGGCCGGCGACCTGCAAATCCTGAGTGGTAGTAAAGGGAAACCGTTCTAGATCCGTCAGGCTGGTAAGCGGATGGTTAATATAATCCCTTAAGTGCCGCCGGTAAAAAAAACTATGCTCGTAAGCCCGGTTAATCACCTTGCTTAACATGGACAATTGGTATTCCGTCAGTAGCTTCGTTGTCAGTTCCTTACCGGCCAGACCTATTTTCTTCGCTATCCAGGCATCATAGGCTGTTTTATCGATAATATCATCCATGAACCCGGCCCTTTCCACGATATAAGGCCTGGCCGGTGCGGGAGGTTAAGTTGTAGGCGCAAAATGGTACGATCCGGCGGTCGGGGCTTACAATACTGATATGACAATCCCGTAGCCGTTCTAAATCCAAGTTCCACGCATCCTGGAACGCCATCCCGGAAATACTGAGCGTATAAGTGTTTACCCGCTCCAAAAAATCACTCAGGCTGCTTACATCAATTTCCGGGTTGACTTCTTGCGCCTCTTTAAGCCGCTGGATCGACTGTGGCCGCGCTTTCGGAGCACTCCACTGTTTAGCCATAAAATTACGGGCATGTGTCGACCCTTCACGGCTGGGTTCTGTTTTGGCGCCATAATAGCCGGAAAGATCGGAAACCCACGATTTCAAGGTACCATCCGGCATTAAAATAAAGTTGCCGTGAAATGAGCAATGGGCGTTTTCGCCAGCCGGTGGTAAAAAATTAGCCATTTTTACTTTGCCGCCGGTCTGAGATTCCAGTGCCCGGATGACTTCCGGGATCGTAAACCGGTCTTCATCCCGCGGTGCCTTAGGGTAGCGCCCCAAATAACCCATGGGCTGGAAATGCACGGCTCTGACATCAGGAATCTTTTGCACCGCATAATTTATCAAATCGCCAATATTGTCGGTATTAATCCCTGGCACTAAAGTGGAAACGAGCACTACCCCGATTTCATTTTCGGCGCAATGCCTGATTGCTGCTTCTTTCAGTTCAAGTAAGGCTGTCCCTCGAATTTGTTCATATATCTTGTCATTAGTACCGTCGAATTGTAAAAATACGCAATCGAGTCCGGCTTTTTTCAGTTTTTCAACGTACTCCGGTTCTTTGCCCAGTCGTAACCCATTGCTGTTAACCTGAATAAAATCAAAACCCAGTTTATGTCCAAGGGCTACAATCTCCGGTAAATCATTGCGTATCGTCGGCTCACCGCCCGACAATTGGATAGTAAACGACCCGCCACTGGCGAGCAGCGTACGATACCAGACTTCAATGACTGATAAATCAGGATCCTTACCGGCAGAGTCCTCGGTAATGCCGGCGAAGCAAACCGGACAAGCCAGATTGCAGCGGGACGTAACTTCCAGCAGCACACCACAAGGCTGTTGATGGTGGTCCGGACACAAACCGCAGTCAAACGGACAGCCTTTGTTGATTTCCGTAGCGCAAGCCACCGGCGAGGAGGTTTTTTTGGAATAACCCCAGCTTTCGTACGCCGGTTCCCCCCGCCAGATTACCGTGCTGAACCTTCCGTGGTCCGGACATTCTTTATTAAGATAAACATCGTTACCGCGCCTAACATTTTGGGCTGGAATCCGCTGGAAGCATTCCGGGCACACACTTTCCGTACAATTTAAAAGTTTTTCATCCGGCGCCACAAAACACCATTCCTTTCCAGCCGATATCATTAATTGCGAGTTTACGGTTTTTTAATATATTCATTATTGACGGCAATAGCTCAAATTCTTTTCAAATGCTTCCTTGCACATGGTTGAATCATTATCCGGATACACCACCTTCACAGCTATATCGCCAAGAATTCCTTTAACCTGAGTACCGTCTGCCAGGGTCGCATTAAAATACGGCCGGGGAAAATCACGCCGGCATTTGCAGGTGATACTTATTTTTTCCAGCCAGTTTATAAATTCATCATCTATTTTGTAACCCAACCGATATTGAAACACTGCAGTGCTGACAAAGCAGTTTTCAACTTTTTTGCACTCGAAATGACTCATTCAATTATTCCTCGCATAGCCGACAATACGTATTCTACTTCCTCATCGGTAGTAAACCGCGACAAGCTGAATCTGATTGTCCCCTGCTGCGAGGTTCCGAGATAACCGTGCACCAACGGTGCGCAATGCAAGCCGGTCCGGCAAACGATATCAAAGCTTTTGAACAAAATTTCGCCGACATCCTCGACATCCCAACCCGGCAGAGTGAATGACAACACCGGGGTATGGGGGCCCTGCCAGTCTATCACCCTGGCTCCCAATTCGGTCAGGCTGGCAGCCAGCTGCCTGAGACGGGCCTCGATTTCGTCGGTAGGGGCAGGATTTTCCCGCTGCCAGATCAAAGCTTGTTCCAAACCGGCAAAAGCCGGACTATTGGAAGTTCCAACGTCAAACCGGACTGGTAAATCAGAGGGCATTTCCTCCAGTTCACTTAAAATTCCGGTCCCTCCCACCCATACCGGTTCTAAATCTATGAGAGGGGAAATATAAAGCCCACCGGTCCCCGGTGGCCCCAACAGGTACTTGTGGCCGGTAAACGCTACCATATCCACCAACCATTTTTGCGGAAGCACTTCCGTAAACCCCATGGTTTGGGAAGCATCAAGCAACGTGGCGGCGCCGACCTCCTTGGCCAGTTTGCACATATCCGCCACCGGATTGATACCGCCGGTAACATTAGAGGCATGAGTAAAAGCCACTAACTGCGGATGGTATTTTTTCAGGGCCGCTTCCCATTTTTCCATATTGACCCGTCCGGCGCAGTCAACCTCTACCGGCTCGATCCGCAAGTTCCTGTGCTTGCGCAGGAAATACAGGGGCCGCAGAACGGCGTTGTGCTCAGCCCCCGTAACTACCGCAACGGCCCCCTCCCGCCAGGGGAAACCATGCAAAGCGATATTTAAAGCGTGAGTGGCGTTAGCGGTAAGTATGACCCGGCTGGAATCGTCTATCTGCAGTAAATCAGCCAGTCTTTTCCGGCAATCACCTTCCGGATCGGCAACCTCAAACCCGGTCCGGCCGGGATGAAAGGGTATTTCGGCAATTGTATCGGCTACAGCCTTTTCAATCCCCGGCGCCTTCGGCCAAGCCGTCGCCGCATTATTAATATAAACCGCTGCCATGGGCTGTTCCCCCTTGACGATTCCAGGTAATTATGGTCGGGCAATATTTGCGAGCCACTCACGACGGCTGACCGTGGAGCCCATTCATCTGAAGGTCCTGCCGCAGCAATCCCATAAAAGGACAGCTTTGTTCGTCATTCCGCATGCTTACCGACAGTTCAAGATACCAGTCTGCCAGATGACAAATCATAACCATTGGCTTCAAGAATTTCCTTCACCTTTTGATTGGTCTGCAGGAGGATCTCCGGACACCGCTGGATACGGTTCTGGGGGTCATCTTCCAGAATATCCTTGCAGTCTGTGCCGCCGTATTTGGCGCCTATCTCCTGCTCAAACCACTGTACCAGCTCTTCAATCATGGCATTAAGCCGGCTGTCTTCCACTTCCTCGGTAGAACCTTTTCCCGCGTAGAAAGACAATAAACAAGCCCCACTGGTCAAAGCCCCGCAGAGTTTTCCGCAATATCCCAGACCGCCGACCAATCCGCCCATAGTCCGCACTAACTCCGGATTTTCCTTATCCTGGTCGTCGAGACACATCTGCAATAATATCTGGCTGCAAGAAAACTCCTGATTCGCCAGTTTTAATAATTGAAAGTAGCCTTCATAAGTAATATCCATACGGTTTTACACACCTCCATCTTAATTAAGCTATGAATCCCACAGGCATCTCTCCCGTATAAATCTTCCGATACAGCAATCCCGTATGGCCAAGGGCCAAGTCATGCGCTTTCTGCAAGCATTCGGCAGGAAAACCGACCTGAAACTGACATCAAGAACTTTGGCGGTCAGAAAACGTACAATGATTATTTATCTTCCAAGGCCCTTTCAACCTCTACCATTGACCCGCGCGCCAACCCCGATGGGATATAAACCAACCCGCATTCCAGACATTTAAAAAGGTCAACCGGGAAAGTGGTACCCACATAACCAAGCGTAACATGTCCAACTTTCAACGGAATATCACATTTGGCGCAAATGATGTCCTTGCCGTTACCCAGCATCTCTTCTTGATCTACTCTAGGCATAATTTTCCCCTCCCGTATCAGGTATTTGTAACTGATCTCAGGGTTATGTATTTACGGATGACGTTATGATCGTATTTCTGCGATGTCGCTCTACAAAAGGAGAGATCATGGTGGAAACGCTGCAAGAAATACGTGAAGGCGGATTGAGACAATGACCTTAACGACATCCACATTGGGCCAGCGGGCGTTCCGCCATCTCCCGGGGCTTGTGCGGGCGCTGGAGTTGCCACCCGGAACGGGGAAAAACCTTTGCGCTCCACGAAGGGCTGATGGCGCGTGATTCACGTCAAAGAACTGAAAACCGGACACTGTCCGGGTTGTTCAGGCGTGATCCCGTGATCGGTTGCATTTATTACTATGCGATGGCTATACGCATCATGAACAACAAATCCGTCTTCACCAGCTGAATACTCTACCCAGTACGTTACAAAAGCCGGTTTATAGGAAGCGAGAAAATGGCCGTTGACAGTGTTCTGCAACTTGTTACCGGTACGCTCCGCATAATCCACCACCTGCTGCAAATCGGAAACCATTATCAGGCTGTCTTCCATAAGAGAACTTAACTTGTCGGAAATAACCAGTTTTACCGGCGCCTGCCTATCCTGTACGGCTTCACCCCATATCTCCCGCAGCAAGGTGGTTTTCAGACGGGCGCGATTTTCGTGCCGCTGTGAATACCCGACAGGTGGCCGGGCCGCGATTTTCCCGGTTTCATCGGTAAAAATCAAATCCAGCAGATGATAGGTCTTTTTGCCGCGGTTGGTAAAATTGTCGCGGCACATCGCACAATAAGTCACATAATCTTTGTCGCTTTCGTTAATCCGCCGGTCTACCACCCTATGGGCAAGATCTTTATTGGAAATCTGCATCAATCCGCCGAAGCCGCAGCACTCCGTAAGTTCCCTGCTGGTCTTGAATTCTTCGATATTGTGCCCAAGCTGCCGTAAAATGTTGCGAACGCTGTCCTGAATCTCCCTCTCATACCGGGTGGTACAGGAGTCATGCAGCGCCAGGGTATACGACTCGGCCGGGGGGATTTCCGGCAACCCGATCCGATCGATAAAGCTACACAAAAATTCAGCCGAAATATCCGGCATGTTGTTTTTGAAGATCATGACGCAAGTCGGGCAGCCCAGTATTACTTTCGGTTTTCCCATCCGCTCCCACTCGGCCTTTATCGACTGAATTGTTTCGGCAAACGTTTCCTTCTCGCCGGCCCAATCCGCCTGCGCCCCACAGCAGCCAAGCATGAGCCCGACGCCGTCTTTGATTTTTTTCCGCAGAAAGCTGTAAACGCTTATAACCTGCCCAGGCGCGGAGCCACTCAACTGGCATCCCGGATAGAACATAATTTCGCTTTTGGAAAACCCCGGCTCATGTTTGGCCATGGCAAACGCATCACTGTTACTGTATTTCAAATCCTGCAGGGCAAAATCGAACGCCGAAGGCGGCATTTTCCCGATGCTTACCAATGTCTCCCGCGCTTCGCGGGAGATATCCGCCATGCTGAAATCATCCTGACACACTGACTCGCAAAGCCGGCACATACTGCAGGAATTCATCAGTTGATTAAACTTATGCCCCCCTACACCGGACATATTCTTAAAAATCCACATAGCTAACGTGCGGGGAGGAGCCTTATAATGCTGCATATATTCACATAACTTCATACATTCCGCACACTGGCAATCAAGGCAGCGTTCCGCTTCCTCCGTTGCTTCTTCCCTGGTATAACCCTCACCGGGATCAACCATGGACACCACCGGCAGCGGTTCGATCCCTTCCATGCTGGTGAAAAGCCTGGTCGGCTGCGGACCCTCATTGGTGCGGTTGGTGTGAAGCGTCGCCCCCGCCCCTTGAAGGACCCGGTCAATGGAAACCGCCGCCGACTTGCCGTCGGAAACCGCATTTATCAGCGACAGCTCGCTGCTATCCTGACGATAACTGCCGCCGGCAAATACTTTCGGGTTACTGGTACCCAAAGTTACCGGGTCAATACGTATACAGCCATCACTATCCAATTCCAGTCCCAAGGCAAAATCAGCCGCCTTTATCTGGCCGAGACCGAGATAAACGGCATCGAATTCCGCCAGCAGGTCGTTAAACAATACATCGGCGCCATCAGTGTTACCTACCGTAACCCCAAACTTGGCCTGCACGCCCAGCTTGGTCAGTATCTCAAAATCATCGGCTATAATTTGCCGGGGCAGTGTAGCCTCCGGAATTTTCAGCAGACGGCCGCCAAATTCACGGCTGGCGTCAAATACCGTCAGCTTATAACCTTTATATGACAAGTTCAGAGCAACGGTCAGGCCGCTGATTCCGGCTCCCACCACCGCTACTTTTTTATCTTTGTTCGGGATCAGGTTATTTTTAATCAGTGGCTTGGCATTGAAGTCCCGGCAAGCCCGTTCCAACGCATTAATAGCAAGCCCTCCCCCGGCTTCCACCCGTTTGCACGCCTCCTGACAGGGATGATCGCAAACCCGGCTTATTATGCCCGGAAAAGGCGCCGTTCTGGCAAACAAGGCGTATCCCTTCGAAAAATCTCCTTTACGAACCGCCGCCATTATCCCCCTTGCATCAACATGAATCGGACAGGCTGCGGCGCAACGAGGCAGGTTTTCCCGCGTACATTTGGCCTCCATCTCATGGAATTGCTGCGTATCCAATTTCCCCTCCCGTTTTGTTATGACGTTGAGTGAAATATAATGCTCCCGGAGAACTGGACGGGTAGTCAAGTTTGGTAAGCTCATGATTGTGGATATTGAAGGTGGCGGCACACATGAGAACCAAGCGGAGCCAAGAATTCAAAGCCAAGGTTGTATTGGCCGGGATCCGTGGGAACCGAACATTGAGCGAATTGGCTTCCCTCTGTGGTGTACGCCCGAACCAGATCACTGTCTGCAAACGCGAGGCGCAGGAACAGACGGTTTTCGATCTTTGACAGCAAGAAAGCCAAGTCGTCAAAGTATTCATATACGCGGTCGGCCGGTTTACCTGACGGAAGATACAGCCACGTTCAGGCCCTTCCGAACCTTGGACATTATATAGAACATTTCGCGTGCTATCTCCTTGGAACGCGCATCGTAAGTGGATGCTTCTTCCGGAGTGTCGTCACTAACCTTCGGATCGACGTAGAGCAAGGCATACCGCGCAAGCGCCCCTGTTACGAGCGGACAGGTCTTGTCGGCCTGGCTGCAGGTCATGAAAACAATGAAATCCTTTGTGGGATTGTCGTCGGAATTGTAAATCTTGGAATATGCCCGAACAGGCGGCCGGGAATCCGAGTACTGGACTAAATAGACGGGATTCTTACCTTCGGTTGATTTTACGATGGAAAAACCGGCCCTTCGCAGTGCGGCTATTGTCCTGTGATTGCAGGCCGTCTTCTCGGTACCTCCCGAGAATGCGTAGACACGGTCGAGACCATAATAGTATGCAGCAGTTTGTGCCCATATCTGGGACAAGTGGCTGCGCCGCGAATTGTGCGTGCATACAAACGTCAGGTTTGCATCGTTTCCCTGTTTGAGCCGCGAGGCTATCGTTGCGGCTATTTTGTCAAGAAGGGCCTTTCTTTCCGGTGAAACCCCGTCTTTTTCATCGGCGACTTGACTGACGCAGGGGCGAAGGGGTTCGATCAGATTTACATTGGAGAGCGAGTCGGTAGCGGCGAAAGCGGCGTTTCCGCCGACACAAAAGGATATAACCATTCCAAAGAGGGCAAGATTTTTCATTACTCATCCTTTCATAGAAGTTTCATTTATAGTCGTCCGGCACACTACCGGGCGTACAAAAAGATTAATTCTTCCAATACACTAAAGTTACACCTTCTGTAAGCGTCACGAGCAGCAACAATCGTCTTTTTCGGCCTTCCCGTTCATCACCGGCTCGATTATGTAGGTAAACATGCCGGCGGCAAGAAGGGCTCCGCAGACCGGCCCCAGGACATACACGGTGATGAAACCGAGTCCCTGGTCGGGCAGTGCCGCGCTCCCCCATCCGCTCAGCATGGCGAAAAATCTCGGCGACAGGTCCCGTGCCGGGTTGAGGCCCGCCTGGGTAAGAGGGGCGAGGATCGAGATGATGATGGTCACGGTTACGCCGATGAACACCGGGGCAAGCGCGTCACCTGGCCGGCCGAGATTGCACCCCTCGGTCAGTGAGAAAATCAGGAAGACGAGGGCGAAGGTGCCGACCGCTTCGGCGAGAAAGGCGGTGAGCGGGGTCACTGCGGCCGCTATCCCGGCGCCGGGATTCGGATAGAACTCTCCGAACATCTGGGCTGTTCTGACTGAAGCGGGAGATCCGCGCAGGATGTGGTTTACGCTCTCGAACTGGGCGATGGAATCGGCGAACAACAGGTAGAGAACAGCCGCGGCGACGAACGCGCCGAGGAACTGGGCACAGAGATAGATCGGCAGTTTTGACAGGGACATCCTCTTGCCGAACACCATGGCGACGCTGACCGCCGGGTTGAGATGGGCACACGAGAGATGCCGGGTCGCGTAAATGGCGATCGTCACTCCCAGGCCCCAGACCATTGCCACCTGGAACAGCCCCGTATGGGCCGAAAACAGGACGGTTACGGCGACCGAGCCGCAACCGAAGAGCACCAGCAGGAATGTCCCGATGAATTCCCCAAGAAAATGATGCGGCAGTTTCATTGTAATACCCTTTCGTAAAGAGCAATTGCAGCCTGCCCGTGAGCGCGCGGGCGTCGGGCAGGCCGCTTCAATAGACATACTATTCAATTCATCCGACGGTAAGGTTGCTTCAGCAGCAGGAGCCGCCTCCGCAAGGATCCGCGGCGGGCGCCGCGCACGACGGTCCGCAGTCAAAGGGGCCGTAATGGACCGACGTGTCGCCGACGACCTTGAAGTGTCGGCCGAAGCGGGTCTCGCTCACCATGGCCGCGGTGTTGCCGCAGACCAGCATCGGTTTGCCGGTAATCAGGGTGTGATGGTCGTCCAGGGGGAACCCGAAGGGGTACTCGGGGATGGTGCCGAGGTAATATGCCGCCTGACCGAAATCCTCGCAGATGTCTTCCAGGGAGGCCAGCTTGAAGGCCCGGATTTTTATGGAATAAAAATCCGTCATACCGACTTTGGCCTTGATTTCCGGGTTGTCGATGGTGATCAGGTTCTTTGACATCACACGGTAGTCAGGGCAGCCGAGGTCGCGCAGGAGCCTGCGGAAATCCTCGACATACATCGCTCCGCCCAGACATTCGCCCAGCAGCACCGGGTCAGCCGCCCACTCTTTCGGGACCCTCCTGCCGGCGAAGATGTCGGAGAAATACAATTCACCGCCCGGCTTCAGGACCCGGAAGATTTCGGAGAACACCCGCTTTTTCTGCGGGGACAGGTTAATCACGCAGTTGGAGATAACCACATCGATGGAATTGTCCTCGATTCCCAGGGCCGCCAGGTCTTCGATATAGCCGCAACGGAAATCCACGTTGGACTTTGCATACCCGAATTTCTTTGCCTGCGAATCCTGGTGTTTTTTGGCAACCGCCAGTTGTTCCCCGGTCATGTCAACGCCGATGACGAACCCTTCCGGCCCGACGAGCTTGGAGGCGAGATAGGTATCCCTCCCGGAGCCGCACCCCAGATCCAGGACGGTACATCCTTCCAGGGCCGGGGGGATAGGAGAGCCGCAGCCGTAAAACCGGTCAAGAATCTCATTGTCGATCTCGTCCAGGATCCTGCGGTGGTTCTCGGGTATCGATTCCGCACAGCAGCAGGCGTTGGTCTTCAGATCCCGCATACCCTGCAATACCTTTCCGTAATACTCTTTTACCGCATCCAGTGTTGCCGCTGTTTCCATTACGCTTCCTCCTTTGTCTGTTCATTAAAAATCCAGTTGTTATTCAGTTCCAGGTGGCAGCATCCCAGGTCTATGCCGCGCTGGGGCGGAGGGAGCGCCAATCCCGGAGCAAGGCGGTACCGTACATTCTTCCCTTTTCGAAGACAGACTACAAAGCCTTCGTCCCGGAGTATTTTGAGGTGATGTGAAAGCAGTGTCAGGTCGATGTTCAGGACAGCGTTCAATTCGCCGACATTTCTGGGGCCGTCGAGAAGTTGGGCGATGACGGCCCATCGCGTCGGGTCGGCTATGGCCTTCAGTCTGCCGGAGCAGAATGCGTTGGAATAAGGGCTCTGTATCGTCATGGCGTGATTTCCTTTTGTTGAAAATTTTTTCAATTGAAAACTGGTTTCGTTATTTACATGATTAAATAGCGAAACGCAAGGGATTTTTATCAGCCTTGAAATGTTTCTTTTGTTTCTGAAACGATCAGGGACTCGTTTCCGCAAGGAGAGACGATGTTTGTAAATACACATATATTGTATGTTTTGCGGCACACTATACATCATATTGTGTTTTTTGGTAAAATAGTCTTTGACATCCCCTTGTCGGTATGCTACAAATTCTCAACTGAATTTTAACGGATGGAAGCGAGGAAGAGGGGTGCAAGACCCCCGCTGCCCCGCAGCCGTGATGGGAACGAAAGCCCGTCCGCCGCAAGGCGGAACAAACCACTGGGAGACATCCCGGGAAGGTGGGCAAGTAGGTCAAAGCAGAGCGCCCTCAGCCGGAATACCGC
>JARKPN010000114.1 GCA_029975275.1 Geobacteraceae bacterium
AGGGGTTCCTTGGATCGAGTCTGAAAAAGACGTAGTTTTCATCGCTGTCACCGCACCCGCTGAAGGACAACAACAATAAACCGAACAGACAAATCACGGCCGACTGCACATACCCGCTTCTCCGAAACACGTTCTTCATACCATTCCTCCTTTTGATGTAATGTTGCAGACAACAAGGCCCGGCAACGGAACGACAGGTGTGAGATACATGACGGGCCTACCCTGTTGTATGAAAGGTTTCTTCTATTAACGGTACAGACCTTTCATATTCAAGTCGTCCGCCTGTCAACCGGCTCATTTTATGTCGACCAACGTGTCAACCTTGGTGTATGATGCAGCATCAACTCCGCACAAATCCACAGGTAGGGAACCAGTCATGCCTTTCAAAGCGTCACTCCCCTTCATGGCCTTTGTCGTCTGGCTGTTGTCCGTTCCCATGGAGGGGTTTCTGCTGGCTCCTCTGGGGGTACGGCATGCCCTCCTGTTTTTTCTTGTTCCCCTTGTAATGACATTTCTGGTCATTGGTACCGTATGCCCCCGGCGCTTTTTCCTCCCCTTGACCGTTGCCGGCGCTGCTGTCGCCACAGGCGCGACACTGCTGCTTCCCCATCTTTCCGCCGCAGCTCCCTGGCTTCTCGGTCTTGCAGGGGTCGGAGCCGCGTTTCTCTCCGTGAGCACCGGCAGTTATCTGAAACGTTCCCCCTCAACGGCGGTTGCGGCGGCGCTGGGGCTTGCAGGGGCGAACCTCCTTCTGTTTTTCTTCAGTGTGGTTCCCCTGTCCGACAGTGCCAAGTTCCCTTTGGCGGCCGCCTTGCTTCTGGTCCCCATGCTTGCGCAATCCAATGCGGAAAGTCAGCGTGACGGAGAATCGAACCTCCTGCCGTTCCTCCCGTTCGTGTTCGTTTTCCAGATCGTGAGCGGGCTCATGTACGGCATCCTCTATGGGCACTATGCCCGCGCGGCACTGTTTCCCGGCGTAGAGCTCTTTTTCTATGTCCTTGCCGTCTGGGGCGGGCTCCTGATACTGCGGCGGCGCGAAGGACTTCTGGCCCTGGCCATCGTGACGGCCATGTTCGCCTTCTCCCTGTATCTCCTGCCCGGTATCGTACCGGTCAACGCCGCCATGTTCGCCATCCAGGGGGCGGCTGGTTTCTTCGACCTCTACCTCCTTGCACTGCTCCTCGCCCAGCGGGATACCATCCGCTCCTTTGGCTGCGGCCTTGCCGTCAACTGTTCCGGCATAGCCCTGGGAAAGGTGATTGCCCTTGCCATCGGGGATGCCTCGCAGTTGGTCGTTGCCGCCGCGAATCTCGTACTCGCTTTGTCGGTTCTGCTCCTCTATCGCGTCATGCAGGAGGAACAGCGGTGTCGCGGGCTGCTGTCGCCCATTGCGACGGAACCGGCGGCGATTGAATCGTCCGTCGCTCCGGAGGCATATGTGCGACCGGCGGTTCCTCTCGTTCTGCCGCCGGGGTTGTGCAAGCGTTTTTCCGAGCAGGAGAGATCGGTTCTCGCCTGTATCGTCCGGGGAATGACCTTCAGGGAGGCGGCCCGGGAGCTTGTGATCTCCGAGTCGTCGGTCAAGACGTACATGAAGCGGATCTACGACAAGATGAGCGTTTCCGGGAAAGAGGAGTTGCTGGCGAAGCTCGGGGAACAACAACGGGGTTGAGCATCGGGCGCAGGCAGGGCACGGTTTGTTTTTCAAGGGATCGCTTATGGAAAGAGTGATACGCGACGGAATCATGAGCTTCGTGCGTGAGAGCCCGGACAACCGTTTTCCGGACAGCGGCCAACCCTATTTCGAGGAGCCGCTGATCGGCTTCGCCGCAGCGGACGATCCGCTGTTCGACGAGTTCAGGACGATAATCGGTCCGTTCCACCTGACCCCCGCGGAGGTCATGGAAAACTGCTACGGCGAGGGGGTGGGGGAGGCGAGGACCGTCATCTGCTGGATCCTGCCGGTTGCCCGGCCGACCCGGGAAAGCAACCGCAAGGAAGAGCGGATGCCGTCGCGACAATGGGCCATGACCCGCGTCCATGGCGAGCGATTCAATACCCTGCTGCGCATGCGGCTGGTGGAGCTGCTCAGGTTTGCCGGCGCCCAGGCGGCTGCTCCACTCCTGTCCGGCATGTGGCGGCCGGTCATGGATTCCCGGATTGGGATGGCCTCGACCTGGTCGGAGCGGCACGCGGCGTACGTGGCAGGACTCGGCACCTTCAGCCTGAGTGACGGCTTCATCACCGACAGGGGGATAGCCCACCGCTGCGGCAGCGTGATCACCAGTGTGCCTGTACAGCCGACCGCTAGGACCTGCAACGATCCCTGGAGCAACTGCCTGTTCTTCCGCGACGGAAGCTGCTGCCAGTGCGTCCGGCGCTGTCCGGTAGGTGCGATTTCGCGCGAGGGACACGACAAGGAGAAGTGCCGCGCATATTGTTACGGGGAGGTAAGGAACAGCGCCATTGAGCTCTATGGCGTGACAGAGGCCGGCTGCGGGCTCTGCCAGACGCGGGTGCCGTGCGAGTCCCGCGTGCCGGCCGCCCCTGAACGACCTGGCGGAGCTTCCCCGGTGACACAGGGAATACGTCCATTCTGAAACGTTTACGTTCATCTTTTATTCACAAAAAAACCGGGACCCTCTTTTGAGTGTCCCGGTTTTTTTACCGTTGCCCAGAACCGGCTATGCGGCCCGCTTGCTCGGTGCACGCAGGGTCAGCGTCGGCTTTTCCCTGCCGTAGATCGCCTCGCGGGTCACGACCATCTCCCCTTCCAGCCTCCGGGAGGGGATCTCGAACATGGCGTCCAGCATCACCCGCTCGATGAGGGTACGAAGTCCGCGGGCGCCGGTGCCGCGTCGGAGCGCCTCCCTGGCAACGCTCAGCAGGGCGTCCTCGTCGAACCGGAGCGTGACGTTCTCCATGGCGAACAGCCGCTGGTACTGCTTGACGATGGAGTTTTTCGGCTCCTTGAGGATCCTTACCAGTGCCTCCTCGTCCAGTTCCTCCAGCACCGCCGTGACCGGAAACCGGCCGATGAACTCCGGGATGAGACCGAAACGGAGCAGGTCGCTGGTGGTGAACTCGTCCACCAGGAACTCCTCTTCGCTGTCCGGCCCTGGACCGGCGCTGAATCCGACATTCTGCGGCTTCTGCCGCCTCTCGACGATCTTCTCCAGTCCCGCGAAGGCCCCGCCGCAGATGAACAGGATATTGGCGGTGTCCACCTGGATGAACTCCTGCTCCGGGTGCTTTCTCCCCCCCTTGGGCGGGACGTTGACCACCGACCCCTCGACGATCTTCAGCAGGGCCTGCTGGACCCCCTCGCCCGAGACGTCCCTGACTATGGAGGCGGAATCGCTCTTTCGGGCGATCTTGTCGATCTCGTCGATGTAGACGATCCCTCGCTGGGTCTGCTCCACATCATAGTCGGCCGCCTGCAGCAGGCTTACCACGACGTTCTCCACGTCTTCCCCCACGTACCCCGCCTCGGTAAGCTTGGTTGCGTCGACGATGGTGAAGGGAACGTGGAGGGTGCGGGCGAGGGTCTTGGCGAGCAGGGTCTTGCCGGAGCCGGTCGGTCCGATGAGGAGCACGTTGCTCTTCTGCAGTTCCACGTCATCGGCGGCGGCCGCGATCTCGATCCGCCGGTAGTGATTGTAGACCGCGACTGCGAGGACCTTCTTTGCGTGGTCCTGGCCGATCACGTAGTCATCGAGTACATTCTTTATCTCAAGCGGGGTAGGAAGCGCGGCCGAGGAGGCGCGGCCGCCGTCTGAGTTGCTCCGCTGCTGTGCCAGGATGCCGCCGCAGACATCTACGCACTCGTCGCAGATGTTGACCTCGGGACCGGCCACCAGCCCGGAGACCTCTTCCTTTCCCCTGCCGCAGAAGGAACACGTCAAATCCTTGACGTCTGAACCAGATTCTTTCATGGGACACCTCACTTCCCGGCTTACATGCCATGCCTTAAAAAACACTCGGTACACCTCTTTCTGCTACCGCGCGGAAACTGCTACGCAGCGGCCGGGATTGCATATTTCTCCAGGAACGCATCCGCTTCCCAGCCGATTTTTGTCTCTTCGCAAACCTGTCGGATGTGCCCAGACAACAGGTTTCTGAGGAAAGCGTGCTGCTGCCTCAGGTAAATGGTGCCCGAATAGCTGAAGTCGTCCGCGAATACGACCCGGAAGTCGCAGGTTTCGAAGCAGCCGTTGCCTGAGGCCGATCTTGCCCACAGCTTCAGAATCGCATCCGTTTCCTCCCATGTCCCCAGCACCACGTCATAGGGGCACTTTGCAGATCCGTCTCTCCGTGTGATGAGAATACCCTTAACGCCTATCTTGTCTCTTTTTTCGAATTCAGCCATGGCTGCTCCTCCCTTCCGCCGTATTTCCACATACGGCAAATAAACTTTTTACAAAGTATATACCAACTTTGTTGATAAAGAAATAGCATTTTATGTGCCAACATAATCTACATACGACAACATCTGTCCGGAATGCCGCCTGAACCGGCAACAGCGCCCATACCTGTGCGGCTGGTCGGAAAGAACCCAGCAAAACGGCAGGAATATGCACATGAAACAGTCACCGGAACACCGGATTTTGACGCACTGCCACAAATTTATGCAGGAGGCGTCTCCGGATACGCAAGCAACCCGAAGCGCGCACTCTCCCTCGGTAATGGTTCGCCGTTTTTGTCAACACCTGTCGTTTTTTGTCGACTTTCAGCCATCCCTGACACCCATTTCCTGGCCGCTGATTTTCACCACCCGGCACAAAGCCCCTTTCAGGGCCGCTTCACAGCTAGATTCCGTTCCTGTGTGTAATTGGCAGATTTTTTGCTACACTTTTGTAACGCCATCGTCTGACGAAAGCCGGAACGCGCGGCCAGGGGCCAAAAGGCCCGGAATTGTAAGGAAGGAATTAGCCGCACAGGACACTAGGACGACTGAATACAATCAGCGCAGCAATCTTGCCCGATTGACGACGACCCGCCCTCACCGTGTAGTCAACATGCTACGCGCGCACCCCATCGAACCCACTGTCACGACAGGACCGTACAACCGCTCAATAGGAGCGACCCATGGCCGGAACCGCATGAAGCCGGGAGATTTGCCCCCTTTCCAGCCACGGTCGCCGTCAAAGGAGCCCTTATGAAGTTCGCCAAACGGGTAAGCGTCATAGCGCTGGGCCTTTTGCTGCTCGGCTGCTGG
>JARKPN010000120.1 GCA_029975275.1 Geobacteraceae bacterium
GACGGGAGGAACGGCGCCAGGGCCTGCTTCACCCCGACCGGCCCGCTCCCCGGACCGCCGCCGCCGTGGGGGGTGGCGAAGGTCTTGTGCAGGTTCAGGTGGATCACGTCAAAGCCGATGTCACCGGGCCGCACCCTGCCCAGGACGGCGTTCAGGTTGGCGCCGTCGCAGTAGACCAGGGCGCCGTGCTCGTGGGCGATGGCGCAGATCTCTGCCACATGCGGGTTGAACAGGCCCAGGGTGTTGGGGCAGGTCATCATGACCGCCGCCACCTCGCTGCTCATGGCCTCCCTGAAGGCGTCCAGGTCCATGTCGCCGTACGGAGCAGTGGGCACGGTGACCACCCGGCAGCCGACCATGGCAGCCGTTGCCGGGTTGGTGCCGTGGGACGAATCGGGTACCACCACGACCCGGCGGTCTTCCCCTTGCGAGCGGTGGTAGGCCGCGATCATCATGATGCCCGCCAGTTCGCCCTGGGCGCCGGCCAGGGGCTGGCAGGAAAACTCGTCCATGCCGGTGATTTCGACCAGGAACCGGGAGAGCTCGTGGATGACCCCCAGCGAACCCTGGCAATGCCGCTCCCCGCCGGGGAGCAGCGGGAGCAGGGGATGGGTACGGGCAAACAGCCGGGCCGCGTCCTCCGAGGCCTTGGGGTTGTACTTCATGGTACAGGAGCCCAGCGGGTAGAAAGAGGTGTCCACCGCGAAGTTGCGACGCGAAAGGTTGGTGAAGTGCCGGACCAGGTCCAGCTCGCCCACCTCCGGCAGGGGGGCCGCCTCCCTCCTGGTGAGCTGCGCTGGAAGCGGGGGGGCGGGCGGGACATCGGAGCCGGGGAGCACGGTGCAGCGCCGGCCAGGGACGGATTTTTCGAAGATCAGCTCCACAGGACCTCCTCCAGCCGCTCGGCCAGGGCGTCGATCTCCTGCCTGGTCCGTTTCTCGGTGACCGTGACCGCAAGGCGGCGCTCCATGCCCCGATAGTAGCGGCCCAGCGGGATACCTGGCGCGATGCCGTGCCCCAGGAGCCGTTCCGTCACACGCCCGGCATCCGCCGGCAGGACCAGGGTGAACTCGTTGAAGAAGGGCCCGCCGTTCAGGAGCGACACCCCGCTGATTCCAGCCAGCCTCTCCTTTGCATAGTGGGCCTTGTCGTAGTTGAGCCGCGCCAGCTCCGCAAACCCCTCCCGCCCCAGGGCGGCCAGGAAGATCAGACCGCGCAGGGCGCACAGGCTCTGGTTGCTGCAGATATTGGAGGTGGCCCGGTGCCGGCGGATGTGCTGCTCGCGGGCCTGGAGGGTAAGGACGAAGCCGCGCCTCCCCTCCCGGTCAACGGTCTGCCCCACGATCCGTCCCGGCAGGTTCCTGATGTATTCGTCACGCACCGCCAGGATGCCGAAGGAGGGGCCGCCGAATGAAAGGGGGTTCCCCAGGCTCTGGCCGTCCGACACGGCAAGGTCGGCCCCCATCTCGCCGGGGCTCTTCAGCATCCCCAGCGAAACCGGGTAGGCGGAGACGATCAGCAGCGCGCCGCAGGCGTGGGCTGCGGCGGCCAGGTCGGAAAAGTCGTCGACGGTACCGAAGAAGCTGGGGTTCTGGACGACGAGCGCCGCCGTGTCGTGGTCCAGGTGCGACAGGATCGCGTCCCGGTCGGTCAGACCTTCGGTCGGCTGGACCTCCAGGGGCTCCGTGTCCAGGTTCGCCAGGTAGGCGCGGACGATCTCCCGGGCAAAGGGGTTGACGCCGCCGTCCATGATTATCCGGTGTCTCCCGGTGATGCGCAGGGCCATGAGGGTAGCCTCGGCCAGGGCTGTGCCACCGTCGTAGAGGGAGGCGTTGGTTGCGTCCATGCCGGTCAGGCGACAGACCGCTGTCTGGTACTCGTACAGGGCCTGGAGGGTCCCCTGGGAGCACTCGGGCTGGTAGGGGGTGTAGGAGGTGGCGAACTCGGACCGGCCGGCCAGGTGGTCCACCACCGAGGGTATGATATGGTCGTAACAGCCGCCACCGATGAAGGGGACCAGGTCGCGACGGTCCAGCCCTGCCAGCCCCTCCATCCGGCGGAGCATCTCGAATTCGGACATCCCGTCCGGCAGGTCGAAGGAGCGGGCGCGCAATCCAGCAGGAATGGCCGAGAACAGCTCGTCCGTCTCCGCGACACCGATGGCGTCCAGCATCTGCCGGATCTCGGCCGGTGTGTGCGGCGTGTAGCCGGTACCGCTCATTCCAGCCCCCGCACGTATTCGTCGTACTCCGGCCGCGTCAGCAGGTCCCGGGCCTCATCGGGGCCGGAGATCTCCAGCCGGACCATCCACCCCTCTTCTTCGGGACTCTGGTTCAGGATCTCGGGGGCACTCTCCAGGGCCGAGTTGACGTCCTTCACCCACCCGGAGAGGGGGGCATACACGTCACTTGCCGCCTTCACCGATTCGACGACGCAGAGGACCTCCGACCTGGCAACCTCTTTTCCCGGTTTGGGCAGCTCCACAAAGGTGATGTCTCCCAGCTGCTCAACCGCGTAGGCGGAGATGCCGACGGTTCCGACACCCCCCTCGATCCTGATCCATTCATGCTCCCTGGTGAAGTAGACGTCCATGCTGTCCCCCCTTGATGAAATTCATTCAATTCCGCAGCGACCCCTCCCGGTAGAACGGCAGCTCGACCACGGTCGCCTCCATCGAGACCCCTTCATGGCGGATCTCCAGTGAGGTGCCGGGGACGGCGTGCTCCGGGGTCACGTATCCCAGGCCGATGCCGCTTTCGAGCACCGGTGAGAAAGCCCCGCTGGTCACCCTCCCCACCTCATTCCCATGCGAGAAGATTTGGTAGCCGTGCCGGGGGGCGCGGCGGGAGGCGACCCGGAACGCCGCCTTGAGCCTGCGGAGCCCACCTTCGCGCTGCCACAGCAGCGCCTCCCGGCCGACGAACTCCCTGGTGAAGTCCACGAACCGCTCCAGCCCCGCCTCCAGCGGTGTGGTGGCCTCGTCCAGGTCGTTGCCGTACAGGGAGTAGCCCATCTCCAGCCGCAGCAGGTCCCGGGCTCCCAGGCCCGCCGGACGCACCCGCTCGTCCCGCAGCAGGGTCCGCCACAGTTCCGCCACCCGGTCGGCCGGGAGATAGATCTCGTACCCCAGCTCGCCGGTGTAGCCGGTGCGGCTCACCACGGCCTCAGCGCCGAGCAGCTCCAGCCGCCGGAAGCCGAAAAAGGGTATCTCTTCAACCCCGCTGCCGCACAGGCCGGCCAGGACCTCCCTGGACAGGGGGCCCTGCAGGTCGAGCTTAGCGGTCTCAGGGGTCAGGTCTTCAAACAATGCACCATCTGGAAGCCCGGCCCGCAGGACCGAGAAGTCCTTTTCCGCCGTGGCGGCGTTGACCACCAGCATGACGCCGTCGGGAGCGGTCCGATAGACGGTCAGGTCATCGAGGATCCCGCCCTGACAATTGAGCAGGAAACCGTAGCGGCAGCGGCCGGATGCGATCGTGTCGGTGCGGAAGGAGAGCAGCCTTCCCAGGCCGCTTTCGCCCAGATCCCCCTTGAAGGCGAACTCTCCCATGTGGCAGGTATCGAACAGGGCCGCCGATTTCCTGCACCAGCGATGCTCCGCCAGGATGCTTTCATACTGGATGGGCATGAGCCAGCCGCCGAAAGGCGCAAGCCGGGCCTTCAGGTGTTGGTGCTCTCCGATGAGCGGTGTCTGTTTCAGGTCGTTCATGGCATATCCGCTGGCACAGGTGATCCGGCGATGTCCCGCCGCAGGGATCAGTATACCAGCATGGGCGGAAATGTCGCTGTAATTGCATGAACGGCAAAAGCAAAACAGGGAGGCCGCCATGACTGACGATCTCCCTGTCTTGATCCAGGCCCGTCTCTGCCACCCGGGGCTAACACCCCGCAGCGGCATGGCGGCTATTGAACCTTCATGGCAACGAACAGCGAGCCGTCACCGCGCCGCACCAGGAACCGGACCACGTCCCCCTTCTTCAGGGGCGCAACCAGTCGTGCGTACTCGGCGCTGCTGTTCACGGTATTGCCGTTAATCTGCCGTATGACATCCCCCCGGGCAATGCCGGCTTCGTCGGCCGCGCTGCCCGGCTTGACCTCGGTCACGACCACGCCGCCGGTCTCGTTGATCCTCAGCCGCGCGGCAAGCTCCCTGGTCAGGTCGGTCACCGTGAGGCCGAGCTTGTCGAGAGAAGCCTGGGACGCACCCTGTTCCTCGGCGCCCTCCGCGAGCTTGGCGATGGTGACGCTCTTCTCAAGAACCTTGCCGTTGCGCAGGACTTTTACGCGTGATTTCTTCCCCACCGGAGTTACCGCCGCCAGGCGCGGGAGCTCATGCATATCGGCAATGGGCCTGCCGTCGAATTCGAGTATTACGTCGCCCGCCTGCAGCCCGGCCTTCTCAGCCGGACTGTCTTTTATGACCTCGGAGATGAGCGCCCCCTTTTCTTCCTTCATCCCGAAGGAGCGGGCCAGTTCGGGGGTGACCGGCTGGACGCTCACCCCGAGCCATCCCCTGGTCACCTTGCCGGTTTCGCGCAGCTGGGTGATCACGGCCTTCGCCATGTTGACGGGGATTGCAAAGCCGATCCCCTGCCCCCCGGCCACGATGGCGGTGTTGATGCCCACGACCTCACCCTTGGTGTTGAACAGCGGTCCTCCGGAATTGCCCGGATTGATGGAGGCGTCGGTCTGGATGAAGTCGTCGTAGGGTCCGCTGCCGATGACCCTCCCCTTGGCGCTCACAATCCCGGTGGTGACCGTCTGGGCCAGGCCGAAAGGATTGCCGATCGCCAGGACCCACTCGCCCACCTCCATGGCGTCGCTGTCGCCGAGGGTCGCAACGGGGAGGTGGCCCTTGGTGTCAATCTTGATGAGCGCCAGGTCGAGCTTTTCGTCGCTCCCCTTCACCTCTCCCTTGAACTCACGGCCGTCCGAGAGTTTTACCTTGATCTCGTCCGCATTGGCCACCACGTGATTATTGGTGAGGATATATCCCTCGTCGCTGATGATGAAGCCGGAACCCAGGCTTCGCTGCGTCCGGGGCTGGCTGGGTATTCCTTCGAAAAACCGATCAAAGAAGTCCTGGAAGGGATCACCCCCGAACTGGCCCTGCGGCGGACGACGAAACCGTTGCTGCGGGTTGACGACCTTCGAGGTGCTGATGTTCACCACCGACGGTTTCAGCTTCTTGGCA
This sequence comes from Geobacteraceae bacterium, assembly GCA_029975275.1. Classification (GTDB taxonomy): domain Bacteria; phylum Desulfobacterota; class Desulfuromonadia; order Geobacterales; family Geobacteraceae; genus RPRC01. The sequence continues at coordinate 5,195 of JARKPN010000120.1, forward strand.
AGCTCGACGAAATCGGGCGGCACGGTCTTGGCGATAGCGGCCCCGGCCGGAAGGAACGAAACGCAGGCGGTTAGAACGACTATAACGAAAAAGAATGGGATTCTGTGCATGAAATACCCCCTCTGCTTGTTAATCGGGCGCAATGCACCACTGCAAGATGGTAATAAATAGGAGGTCCGTTTGTCAACCTGCCGGAGCCGGCTTTACTTTTCTTAACAATGGGTTATGGGGTTTATGGGCACTGGGAGGGGGGAGGAGGGCAAAGAGGGTCCGCCACATCCGGAACAGACCCTCCGTTTGCCCGCTTATGGCCGCATCGCGGAAACCGGCCGGACTGCGTCTCAGTCTCCTTCCTTCAGGATGTAGCCCACGCCGCGCACCGTATGGATCAGCTTCTTGTCGGCGTCCCGGTCTATCTTTTTGCGCAGGTAGTTGACGTAGACGTCGATGATGTTGGTGAAGCTGTCGAAGATATAGTCCCAGACGTTCTCGGCGATGGTGGTACGGGTCAGAACCTGGTTCGGATTGCGCATGAAGAACTCCAGCAGCGAGTACTCCTTGGCCGTCAGGTCGATCTCCTTGTCCTTGCGCCACACCTTGTGGGTCACCGGGTCGAGGCGCAGGTCCGCGAACCTGATCTCTGCGCCGCGCTCCTGCTCGGACCTGCGGAGCAGTGCCCGTACACGGGCCAGCAGTTCGGCGAAGGCGAACGGCTTGGTCAGGTAATCGTCCGAGCCCGAATTCAGGCCGGCAACGATGTCGTCAACCGTATCCTTGGCCGTCAGCATCAGCACCGGGGTAAGTATCTTCCTGGTCCGCAGGTCCTTGACCACTGAAAGCCCGTCCTTTTTCGGCAGCATCACGTCCAGGATGACGAGACCGTAAGAGCCGTCCAGCACCTTCTGGAAACCGTCTTCTCCGTCATACGCCACCTCGACCTCGAACTTCTCTTCCTCGAGCCCGCGCTTGATGAAACTCGCAACCTTCTTCTCGTCTTCCACCACCAGAATCTTCATGTGATCACCTCTTCATCTCGACTGTAATAAAATTGTTCGACGAAGCCTTCGCATCTCACCGGAAAGCGGGGCATGTCGTTATTGCGTCTACCTCTCCCGGGACCGTCCTCGGCGCTCCAGCCGTCCCATCGACGATTGCCCTCCGGCCAGCAGCGGACCAGGGAAGACAACAAAACTCATTAGGATATTTATACCATATCAACGTAAACATGCAATAAATAAAAAAACCTTATTAACATCTCCGGCCAGGGTATTTTTCAACACCCACGAAGTCAGACGGCACCCACGCAGGTATTTTTAATGAAAATTACAACCTATCGGTGAGCTTTTGTCAAGGTTTTAATTGTAAACGACTTTTCCTTCTGATATTTTGGGGCGATACATACGCCGTTCCGATATTCAGCGGTCCCGGGCAGCTCCGGAAGCCGCGCAACGGGACGACATCCATGACCGGCGGACGGCCGCCGCGCTCGCGAGGAAAGAGGATTCGGCAATGACAAAGGAATGGGCGCAGGTCTCCTGCCAGGTCCCGTCGGAGATGGTCGACGCGGTCGCAGAGTACCTGATAGGGCTGTCGGGAGGCGGCGTCGGCATAGACAACCTGGTTCTCGACACCTTCTCCCTGGACACCCTGGAGGAATCGCCGGTAAAGACCGTGACCGCCTATTTCCCCGCCGACGAATCGATTGGCGACAGACTGCGGGAAATAGAGGCATACCTGACCGAGAACGGTCCGTCCTTCGCCGGGTTCGTCTACCGGGAACCGACGGTCAGCACGATAACGGAACAGGACTGGAGCACCAGCTGGAAGGAGCATTTCAAGCCCCTCCGGATAGGGAGACGCCTGGTAGTGAAGCCGACTTGGGAGGATTTTTCGCCCGAAGCGGAAGACCTGGTGCTGGAGCTCGATCCCGGCATGGCTTTCGGCACCGGTACCCATCCGACGACCATGCTCTGCCTCTCTGTCCTGGAAAGGCTCCTCTCGGGGGAGGGCGGCGCATGCCTGAAATCACGGGACGTTCTTGATGTGGGGACCGGATCGGGTATACTCGGCATTGCGGCTGCCAAACTGGGGGCCCCGGGCGTGACGGCGATCGATATCGACTCCGAAGCGGTGCGCGTGGCCCGGGAAAACTGCGCGCTGAACGGCGTCTCATCCCTTGTGACCGTTTCCGACACGCCGCTGGAGCGGATTCCCGGGGTATTCGACATCGTCATCGCCAACATCCTGGCCGAGGACCTGGTGAGAATGGCACCGACGCTGATGGCCCGCCTCAGACCAGGCGGCATTCTGGTCCTTTCGGGCATCCTGATAGAGAAGGAGGAACTGGTCAGGGACGGATTCTCCAACCGGAAGCTCAACCTCACGGAGGTTGCCGGGGAAAACGAGTGGAGTTGCCTTGTCTACCGGCAGGACGGCTGAATGAGACGCTTCTTCATCGACGAAAAGGCCATCGCCGACGGCACGGCCACCATAACCGGTAACCTTTTTTGTCACATGACCCGCGTTCTGCGGCTGAAAATCGGCACCCGGATCATCCTTTCCGACGGGCTGGGGCGTCGCCACTCCGGCATCATCGAGGCAGTGGGGAAGGAGAACCTGCTTGTCCGGCTTCAGGAGAGCTCATTAGAACCGGGCCGACCGACCAGACCCCTCATCACCCTTTACCAGGGGCTTCCCAAGGGAAGCAAGATGGAATTCATTTTGCAAAAGTGTACCGAACTGGGTGTAGACACCCTGGTACCCTTCGTATCGCAACGTTCCGTGGCAAGGCTGCCGAAGGAGCGTGAAAACGAACGGCTGCTGCGTTGGGAACGGATTGCCAGGGAGTCGGCGCGGCAGTCGGACCGGACCATCATTCCCGGCATTTCACCGGTCAGGGAGCTTTCCGAGGTCCTTGCCACAGCGGGCCAGGATGTCAGGCTGCTGTTGTGGGAGGAGGAACAAACCAACCGGCTCAGATCCGTTCTCGGTTCCAGACCGGCCCCGGAGAGCGTGGCGATTCTGGTAGGCCCGGAAGGGGGACTGGCCGAGGACGAGGCGGCAGCCGCAGTGGCGGCCGGATTCATACCGGTGACCCTCGGCCCGCGGATACTCAGGACCGAAACGGCCGGGATGGCCCTCATGGCCATACTTCAGTTCCACTGGGGCGACATGGGGTGAGAAGGCAATTAAGGAGGCGGCATGAAATGCCCTAAATGCGGATATAACAGCTTCGAATCTCTGGATTCATGCAAGAAATGCGGCACCGCTCTCGCTTCGTTCAAGAAGTCCCACCGCATCAGGCCGGTCATGTTTCGTTCCGGGGCCGCCACCGGCGCGGCAGCCTCGCCCGAATCGTCTCCGGACCGCCTGACGGCCGTGGCGGCGGCGCCGGTCGATACCTTGGCCCCCGAGACGGACGAGGAGTTCTCCTGGGAGGCGCCCGGCGACTCTCCGGCGCCCCAACCGGCGGAAAGCCCCTATACCGGCTTCAACCTGGATTTCGTGGATCTCCCCCCGGTCGAGGCAAAGGACGGGGAACTCGGCGGTTTCTCCTTTGACGAGCCTGCTCCAGAGCCCGCTCCGGCGCCCCCTGAGATGCCGGCCGAGGAATTCTCGTTTGATGAGCCGGCCGATACTGAGACCGCTTCGTTCACTTGGGACACGCCTGCCGATGAAGCCGAGGGGGAGATGGACAAATACCAGCGGATGCTTGAGCCCGGGAGTATGGGCGAGGCGGCCGTACCTGACGGGGATGGCGTGACCGGGGAAAAAGACTATTCCGGCACGATGGATTTTTCGTTTGCCCCGGAACAGGCGGCCGAGGATATCTTCCGGGAGGGGGAGGTGACCGCCACGCCGAAACCTTCCGAAAAGAGCGGCCAACCGGACCTGGAAAACTTCGACAAGGAATTCGAGATGATCTTCTCCCTGGAGGACAAGGACGACTCCGGAGACAAGAACGCCCACTAGGGAACCCTCTTCAGCGCAGCGCCGCCAGCAGTCCCGGTCCCAGTTCCTTCCTCTGCCAGCGCCGCATGGAGGGGATCAGGTCGAGACCGGAAAGTTCCCTGGGAACCTCCTTGGCAAGCAGTTCCAGCAGGGCGTTGTTGGCCAGAACTCCGGCATCGATCCCCAGCTCCCGGGCCTTTGCCTCTCTCCAGAGCTTCAGACGCTGCAGCCGCTCCTCCCTGACAGGGTCCTTCACCGGCCGCGGCGGCCGGCAGATGCGGGGGAGCAGGTCCTCAGGCAGACCGCACCCGGCCGCTATCGCCTTCAGAATTTCCCTGCCGTGCCGCTCGACCGAGCGGGGGGTAAGCCCGGGTATACCGTTCAGTTCCTGCACCTTCTCCGGTTTTTTCTCCGCCAGGACCCTCAGCGTCTCGTTGGGCAGCACCTTGAACGGCGGCCGGTCCGAGAGCCGCGCCTTCCCGTCCCGATAGACGAGCAGTTCCTCCAGCACCGCCAGGGTCCGGGGATCCATCCTGCCTGCCCCCTTGAAGCGGCAGTAGAAAGGCTCCCCCTCCCTGTCGGCCGCGCGCACCTCAGACAGGAGCTCGGACTCCTCCTCGACCCACGAAAGCCTCCCCAGCGACTTCAGCTCCCTTTCCAGTTCCCGGTACAGCCTGACCAGCAGGGAGGTGTCCGCCGCGGCATACTCTATCATTCCCGGCTCCAGCGGCCTCCTGCTCCAGTCGGCCTTCTGGTAACGCTTGTCCAACTCAACGCCGAACCGCTTCCTCAGCACGGCGGCAAGGCCCACCTCCTTCTCACCCAGGAACTGGCAGGCGATCATGGTGTCGAACAGGTTGCGCACCTGGATGCCGAAGTCCCTGTGCAGCGAGCGGATGTCGTAGTCGGCCCCGTGGAAAACCTTCCGGATGGCCGGACTCTCCAGGATCGGACCGAGGGGGGACACGTCGCTAACGGCCAGAGGGTCCACCAGAAACACCTCCCGGCCGGCGGCTATCTGGATCAGGCAGACCTTTTCCCGATAATGGTGCAGCGAATCCGCCTCCAGGTCAAAGGCCAGCACACGCTCGCCGGCAAGGCGTCCGGCCAGCCGCGCCAGTCCGGCGTCGGTATCTATCATTTCCGGCTGCTTCCCCAAGTTGGAATCCATCGTCACCTTTCCCGCCCGCTTCGGGCGCTCCCGCATTTTCAGGTGTTCAGCAGAATTCAAGGATATCGTAATAGGTGGTCCGCCTTGCCGGCCTGAAGCCCGCGGCCCTGATCAGCGTGGTCATCTCTTCCCGCTCCATACGGAACGAGCAGCCGGCCGCGGCCACCACGTTCTCCTCCAGCATGGTCCCCCCCAGGTCGTTGGCACCGAACAGGAGCGCCACCTGGGCCAATCCGGAACCCTGGGTCACCCAGCTCGCCTGGATGTTGGGAACGTTGTCGAGCACAATACGCGCCAGCGCCACCACCCTGAGATACTCCACCCCGGTGGCGGTCTCGCCGCCGAGTTCGGTGTTGCCGGGCTGGTAGCTCCAGGGGATGAAGGCGGTAAACGTCCCACCCGCCGCCTGCAGCTCCCTGACGCGGAACAGGTGCTCCACGATGTCCTCGGGCCGCTCCCGGCTGCCGAACATCATGGTCGCCGTGGTCGGCATCCCCTGCCGGGCCGCCTCGCGCATCACCGCGGCCCACTCCTCCCAGCCGATCTTGCCGGGCGAGATCTCCCGCCGCACGCGGTCCACCAGGATCTCCGCTCCGCCCCCCGGTATGGAGTCGAGACCCGCGGCCCGCAGGCGACGGATGGCCTGCTCAAGCGTCAGTCTGGACAGCCCGGCCATGTGGGTGATCTCGGCCGGAGAGAGGGAATGGACGTGGATTGCGGGAAAGCGGGCCTTGGCGACCCGGAACAGCCCCTCGAAGTATTCGATGCCGAGACCGGGGTGCAGCCCCCCCTGCATCAGGAGCTGCGTGCCTCCCGCCTCCACCAGTTCTTCAATCTTGCGACAGATCGCGGTCTGGTCCAGGAGGTAGGCGTCCGGCGCGCCCGTATCCCGGTAGAAGGCGCAGAAGCGGCACCTGGACACGCAGACGTTGGTGTAGTTCACGTTCCGGTCCACCACGAAGGTGACCACATTCTCCGGGTGGAGCCTGCGCCGTACCCCGTCGGCCAGCCTCCCGAGGGTGGTCAGATCGGCCTCCTCGAAGAGGCGCAGGGCATCGGAGCGGTTGAGCGGGATGCCGGATTTTATCATTTGTTCGTATTCCCGCATGTGGGGATCTTTCAACCTCATCTGCCGTTTCACAACTCCCCCCGGCCCTCTCTTATCTATAAGAGGGGGAGAGCCATAATGCCTTGGAGGAATCGCGAAAACCCATTGGCCGGAAATCAGTGACTCATCCACATGCCGGTGTCCATCCCCTTGCGCAAGGGACAGGAGGCGTTACCGACGGACCTCATTGTAGAGCGAATCCCGTTCCACCGGCTCCCGTCCGGCCTTCCGGATCAGCCGGACGATCCCTTCCCGCGACATTCCGCGCGGGGAACCGGCACCGGCCTCGTGGCCGATCCGCTCGTACACCACCGTGCCGTCCAGGTCGTCGGCGCCGAAAGTCAGGGCCACCTGGGCGATCTTTTCCCCCAGCAGCACCCAATAGGCTTTGATGTGGGCGAAATTGTCCAGGTACAGCCGGGCAACGGCCACGGTCTTCAGGTCGTCCACCCCGCCGGCGACCCGGACGGCTTCATCCCGCAACGGGGTGTTCTCCGCCTGGAACGGGAGCGGCACAAATGCCTGAAAGCCGCCGGTGCGGTCCTGGAGCTCACGCAGACGGGCCATGTGCGCCACCCTGTCGCCGGGGCTTTCCAGGTGACCGTAGAGCATGGTGGCGTTGGAGCGGAGCCCGCAACGGTGGGCGGTCTCCATGACCTCCAGCCACCTGGCGCCGGATATCTTGTCCCCGCAGAGCCTCTCCCTGACCGGTTCCGCGAAGATCTCGGCCCCGCCGCCGGGGAGGGAGTCCAGCCCGGCTTCCCGCAGCCGCAGGAGCACGTCCCGCAGCGGCAGGCCGCCGATGCGGGAGAGATGGTCGATCTCGACCGCGGTGAATGCCTTCAGATGGAGCAGCGGGGAGACGGATTTCACCGCCCTGAGCATTTCCAGGTAGGCATCGAACGGCAGGTCGGGGTGGAGGCCGCCCACCATGTGGACCTCGGTGGCCCCCTGGCGCAGGGCCTCGGCGGCAGCGGCCCGGATCTCCTCCACGGCGAGGAGATAGGCGCCCTCCTCCCCCTGGTCGCGGCGGAAGGCACAGAAACGGCAGCGGTTCACGCAGACGTTGGTGTAGTTTACGTGGCGGTTGACGTTGAAGCAGACCCGGCGGCCGTTTCTCCGCTCGTTGGCCATGGCGGCCAGTTCACCGATCGCCGCCAGGTCGTGCGACTCGAACAGACACAGGGCATCGGCATCGCTGAGCCGGTCCCCGGCAAGGACCTTGGCGGTAATGGAGGCGAGTGGGCTCATGGCGCTTCCTGCGGGCACCAGGCGCGGTAGAGGCGGTGTTCCATGCCCAGGGCCTCCAGCACCTTGCCGACCACGAAGTCTACCAGGTCTTCCACGTTCCGGGGCGAGTGGTAGAAGGCCGGCATCGGAGGGACGATCCGCGCGCCCATGCGGGCCAGCCTGAGCATGTTCTCCAGGTGGATCTCGGACAGGGGGGTCTCCCGGGGCACCAGGACCAGTGGACGCCGTTCCTTGAGCATCACGTCGGCGCAGCGCTCCACAAGGTTCCGGGAGCTGCCGCAGGCCACGCCGGCCAGGGTCCCCATGCTGCACGGGCAGATCACCATGGCGTCCGGGGCCGACGAGCCGCTGGCAACGGGCGCCATGAGGTTGTCTTCGGCAAAGAAGCGGAGGTTCTGCTCCGGGGTGCGGAAGCGCTCCCGCAGCCCGACGGATACCTGCTCCTCGCTCCCCTCCAGGTGGAGGCCCGCCTCGGTCCCAAGCACCGCGAAACCGGTCCTGCTGATCAGGACGGTCACCGAATGGCCGCCGGCCAGGAGCTCCTCGCAGAGCCTCAGCCCGTAAATGGCGCCCGAGGCGCCGGTTATTGCCAGAACGATATGCATGGGTTCTCTCAAATGCGGTGAACGGTGTCGTAATTGATCGACGGAGCTAACAGCGACTCAGTTCACCAGCACATCAACCAGGGTAAAGACGAACACCGCGATGCTGATGTAGCCGTTGACCAGAAAAAAGGCCGCATCCAGCCGGGAGAGGTCACCCCCCCGCACCAGCCAGTGCTCGTATGCCAGAAGCAGGGCCGCCAGGGTGGCGCCGGCAAGATAGACAATTCCGAGCCCGGCCGCCGCGCCCAGCCACGACAGCATGACGACCGTGATCAGGTGGCAGAGCCGGGCGGCCATAAGCGCTCCCCGCACGCCGAGTCTCGCCGGGATGGAAAAGAGCCCGGCTTTCCCGTCGAACTCCAGGTCCTGCAGGGCATAGAGAATGTCGAAGCCCGCCACCCAGAACAGGACCGCCACGGCCAGCAGCAGCGCCGGCAGCCCCACGCTCCCCCGGACGGCGATCCAGGCGCCCAGCGGCGCCGCCGCCAGACAGACCCCCAGCACCAGGTGGCTGAGGGAGGTGAACCGCTTGCAGTAAGAATAGATGACCAGGAAAAAGACGGCAACCGGCGCGAGAAGCAGACAGAGGGGATTCAGCATGCGGGCCGCGACCAGGAGCAGGGCCAGGGACGCCGCAATCCAGACGGCCACAGCCCTCCTGGTCAGCAGGCCGGCAGGGATGGCCCGGTTCCTGGTCCGGGGATTGGCGGCGTCGATCCCGGCGTCAATCAGCCGGTTCATCCCCATGGCGGCGGTCCTGGCTCCCACCATGGCAAGCACGATCCAGAACGCCTGGTACAGGGTCGGCAGTCCTTGCGCCGCCAGCACCGCGCCGGTGAAGGCAAAGGGAAGGGCAAACACGGTATGGGAGAACTTGATCGCCTCCAGGAACACCCGGAGGCCGCTGAAGATCCCGGCCGGCCGGCCGGCCGGCGTCTCTCTCCCCGCCTGCGCCGCTGTTTCGCGTGCTGCTTCCCTGTCCATCCTTCACGATCCCGAACGGACGTCACCCCGCTGCCGCCACCTGCGACGCAGGGCGCAACAGGGCCGCAATCGGCGTAACATCCCAGAACAATTAACTATTCCAACAAGCTTCTCTTGTAGCATCTCGGAGCTGTTCTGACAATGTTTTTGTTGACCAGACGGACAGAGACGGGAATGGGGGCAGCTTCCCGAAGCCGCTCAAAATCCTTGACATTACTGAATCCGTCTATATTCTTTTTGTTTGGGAAAAGTTGAAGAAGATACTTTTCGAGCTCTCGCGGGAGTTCGGGAAGGGGGAAACTGTATGAAGCGAACAGCTGTCCTGTTGGCTGCCTGCCTTGCCCTGATCGCACTGGTCGCGTCCTGTGAAAAGAAACCCGGGGAGACCGGCAAGGACGGCAGACCGCGCATCGTCACAACCCTGTTCCCCCTCTATGATTTCGCCAGGAATATAGCCGGAGACAGGGCAGAGGTCCACCTGCTCCTCCCACCCGGCATGGAGTCCCACAGCTTCGAGCCCAAGCCGGACGACATAGTCAGGATCAACAAGTCCGCCCTGTTCGTCTACACCAACCGCTTCATGGAGCCGTGGGCGGCCGACATCATTGCGGGGCTCGACACCCGCAGGACACTGGTGGTGGACGCCAGCCGCGGGGCCAGGCTCCTGAAGGCCGGCCACAACGGGGAACACGATCACGCCGAAGAGGGACACCATCACGCCGGAGAAGCGGCACACCACCACGGAGACGGGATCGATCCCCACCTCTGGCTCGATTTCGCCAATGCCCGGATCATGGTGGACAACATCCTTGCCGGCCTGGTCGCCCGGGATCCGGCACATCGTGATTTTTACACGGCCAATGCAACCGCCTACAAGGCGAAGCTGGCCGACCTGGACGAACGCTACCGGAAGGGGCTGGCCTCCTGCGAAAAGCGGATGTTCCTTCACGGCGGGCATTACGCCTTCGGCTACCTGGCAAACCGCTACGGACTCCACTACGAAGCCGCCTATGCCGTGACCGCGGACGCCGAACCCTCCCCGGCAAAAATAGCGGATCTGATCAAGAAAATACGTGCCAACAACCTCCGCTACATCTATACCGAGGAACTGGTGGAACCCAGGACGGCCGATACCATTGCCCGGGAGACCGGGGCACGGGTCCTCAGGCTTAACGGCGCGCACAACATCGGCCGGGACGACCTGGCCGCCGGAGTAACCTTTCTTTCCCTCATGGAACAGAACCTGAACAACCTGAAGATCGGCCTGCAATGCAGATAAATGCCATCTCCATAGCCGGGCTTTCCTTCGCCTACCAGGGAGTCGACGTGCTGCGGGACATCACCTGCGCCATCCCGACCGGGGACTATGTGGGGGTGGTGGGTCCCAACGGCTCGGGCAAGAGCACGCTGATGCGCTGCCTGCTGGGACTGAACCGGGTAGAGCGGGGGGAGATCTCCCTGTTCGGCGTCCCCCTGGCGACATTTTCCGACTGGCATCGCATCGGCTACCTCCCCCAGGGGCTGCAGCTGTTCAACCCGAACTTTCCCGCAACGGTGGAGGAGGTGGTGCGCCTCGGCCGGCTCGCGGGCAAGCGCTTTCCGCGACGCTTCGACAAGGGAGACACTACGGCCGTAGACAAATCCCTGGAACTGATGGGCATAGCCTCCATCAGGAAGCGCCTCATCGGCGAACTGTCCGGGGGACTTCGACAGCGTGCACTCCTGGCCCGGGCACTGGTCAACGAGCCTGAGATCCTGATCCTGGACGAGCCCACGACGGCCCTGGACCCCGACACCCGGGAAAACTTCTACAAGCTCCTCCATGACCTGAACACGGAGCGGGGAACAACGGTGCTCCTGGTCACCCACGACTCGTCCACGGTGGGCCTGTACGCCTCGCGCCTCCTCTACCTGGACAAGCGCATCGTCTTCTACGGCACCTTCCAGGAATTCTGCTCCTCAAGCGACATGACCGGGCTCTTCGGCCACCAGAACCAGCATCTCATCTGCCGCAGGCATTGAAAGGACCGTTCACCGTGGGCATTGCCGACATCCTCCAGTTCGCCTTTTTCCAGCGCGCCCTCCTTGCCGGGACACTGATAGCGGTGCTTTGCTCGGTCCTCGGGATATTCCTGGTGCTGCGCCGGCTTTCGCTCATCGGCGACGGCCTGGCCCACGTGACCTTCGGCAGCGTGGCCCTTGCCCTGCTGTTCCGCTTCCAGTCGGTCTATACCTCCATCGCCGCCATCCCCGCGGTGCTCCTCTCCGCCATCGGGATCCTGAAGATCGCGGAAAAGGCCCGCATCTACGGAGACGCGGCCATAGGCATCGTCTCCTCCCTCGGTATCGCCTGCGGCATTCTGCTGGCGAGCCTGGCCGGAGGCTTCAATGTTGACCTGTTCAGCTACCTGTTCGGCAACATCCTCTCCATAAGCAGAGAGGAGCTAATCGTCACGGCGGTCCTGTTCGTGGTGGTGCTGCTGACGGTGGCATTCCTCTACAATGAGCTGTTCGCCATCACCTTCGACGAGGAACTGGCGACCACCTCGGGAATCAGGGTAGGGCTGGCCAACAACGTCCTGGTGCTGCTGACGGCCCTGACCGTGGTCCTGGCCATGAAGGTGGTCGGGATCATGCTGATCTCGGCGCTCCTCATCCTGCCTGCGGTCTCGGCCCTGCAGCTGGCACGGGGCTTCCGGACCGCCATGTTCCTGTCGGTCTGCCTCGGGGTCGTCTCGGTGGTCGGCGGCATCTTCGGCTCGTTCCTGCTCAACCTCCCTACCGGCGCCACCATCATCATCTTCAGTTTCATCCTCTTCATGGCCGCATCGCTGCTGAAAAGAGCGAGGGGATGACGCGTTATCAAAAAAATTTATGGGCACCATTGAAATTCTCCAAGCACTGTGATATGTTTCCGTCTCGTTTACCGCATGACGGGCGCGTAGCTTAGCTGGTAGAGCAGGCGACTCTTAATCGTCAGGTCCACGGTTCGAATCCGTGCGCGCCCACCATCCCTTCCATCGCTGTTTCATTACCTCATTTCCCCTTTCCCCGAATCCGTTGACATGCCACCCTCAATAGGACTACTATCGGCCTGAGATCCAGCAAAAGGGCGAGCCGATGAAGACCAAGACCATCTATTCCTGCCAGAAGTGCGGCTACCAGTCACCCAAATGGCTGGGGAAATGCCCCGACTGCAACTCCTGGAACACCCTGGTGGAAGAAGTCGGGTTCAGCGGCGGCAAGCGGACCGAAGAATCAGCGGCTGCAGGCGTACCTCTCCCCATCGGTCAGGTGGCGGGAGAGCCGGAGGACCGCTTCTCCTGCGGCATCTCGGAGCTGGACCGGGTGCTCGGCGGCGGGATCGTGGCCGGTTCGCTGGTGCTCATCGGAGGAGACCCGGGCATCGGCAAATCGACCCTGATGCTCCAGGCCATGGACCGCCTGGCCCGGAGCAGGGGCAAAGTCCTCTACGTCTCGGGAGAGGAGTCGGCGCGCCAGACCAGGATGCGGGGCGAACGGCTCCGGGTGGAGGCCAAGGAGCTGTTCATCCTGGCGGAGAACTCCCTGGAACGGATTACCGCCCATGCGCGCCGGATGGAGCCGCGGGCCATGGTGGTGGACTCCATCCAGACGGTGTTCACCTCTGCGCTGGAGTCGGCGCCCGGGACCGTCAGCCAAGTACGCGAAAGCGCCGGCAAGCTGATGACCCTGGCCAAGGGGAGCGGCATCCCGGTGTTCTTGGTGGGGCACGTGACCAAGGACGGCTCCATCGCCGGCCCACGCGTGCTGGAGCACATGGTGGACACGGTCCTCTACTTCGAGGGGGACAGCGGCCACCCCTACCGTATTCTGCGCGCCATCAAGAACCGTTACGGATCCACCAACGAGATCGGGGTGTTCGAGATGAACGAGGGGGGGCTGTGCGAGGTGGCCAATCCCTCGGAGTTCTTCCTCTCGGAGCGGCCCCTGGGGGTTTCCGGCTCGGTGGTGTCCGCGGCCGTGGAGGGGAGCCGCCCGCTGCTGGTGGAGCTTCAGGCGCTGGTGACCGCCTCGTCGTTCGGGGTGCCGCGGCGGACCACCATCGGCGTGGACCATAACCGCCTGGCCCTGCTGGTGGCGGTGCTGGAGAAGAAGGTCGGGCTTTCCATGGCCGGGCAGGACATCTTTCTCAACGTGGTGGGTGGAGTGAAGCTTGCGGAACCGGCCACAGACCTGGCAATGGTGGCGGCCGTGGCGTCGAGCCACCTGGACCGCAGCATCGCGCCCCGGACCATGGTGGTCGGCGAGGTGGGGCTGGCGGGCGAGGTCCGGGCCATCACCCAGCCCGAGACCAGGGTGCGGGAGGCGGCCAAGCTGGGCTTCACCCGCTGCATCGTTCCTGCCGGCAGCGTGAAGCATCTCCGTACCGCAGAGGTGGAGATCATCGGTGTTTCAACGGTGGCGGAGGCCCTGGAACACCTCTTTGACGCAGGGTGAGCCGGTCGCAGATTTTGCTTTACTTAAAGGCTCTATTCCCTTAGAATATCAAAGATTTATCCAGTCAGGAGAGAAGTCATGGATTTAGAGAAACGAGAATACTTTCGGAATGTGCTCCTCGAGGAGATGAGATCGCTTCTGGAGGAGGCCGGGAAAACGGTATCCGAAATGACCTCGGATACGACAAACTTCCCGGATCCGAACGACCGCGCCACCCAGGAATCGGACCGCACCTTCGAACTCCGCATCCGGGACCGGGAGCGCAAGCTCCTCAACAAGATTCGCGAGGCGCTGGAGAAGATCGACAACGGCACCTTCGGCGTCTGCGAGATGTGCGGCGAGAACATCAGCGAAGCCCGCCTCAAGGCGCGCCCGGTCACCACCTACTGTATCGACTGCAAGATCGAGCAGGAAAAAAGAGAAAAGCTCAAGTAACCGCCGCTGCCGGTGAATCACCCACAACCCGGTCCGGCAACGGACCGCACCACGGTGCACCATGGCTATTGTGGATAACTATACTCTCCTGAGCAGCGCGGTTCGGATAGCCAACGCCGTCAATCTTTCACATACCGACAGACTCGAATCCCTCACCCGCTTCCTCAACAAGGCCCTGCTGCTCCGCTCCACCACAATCTACCTGCTTGACGCGGAAAAGCGCGTCCTCTCCCTCCGGATCACGGGCACAACAGGTGGCGGCGCGCTGGACTGCTGCATACCGCTCGGCGCGGGAGGGGCCGGTCTCTGTGCCCTCCGCAGGGAAACCGTCTTCCTGGAAACGGGCGCCCTTCACAGCGACGAGGTCCGGGTCGGCGACGACGGGAGGACGTTCTGCCTTCCGGTCTTGTACGGCAAGGGGGTTCTGGGGGTCTTGTCCCTGGAGGTGGCGACAGATTCCCCTTTTATCGCCTCCCCTCCCGCGATCCTCAAGGACATCCTGGTGGAAATCGCCGGGCTGGTGAGATCGATGGAGGTCACGGAGCGTTCGGATCGACGCATCCGGCACCTCCTCACCCTGAACGAGCTGAGCAAGGTCCTCCACCAGGAGCTCCCTTTCAGCAGCCTGCTCCCCTTTGTCCTCAAGGTCTCGCACGAATTCACCGACTCGTCCTGTACGGTCCTGCGCATCTTCAGCCATGACGGCGTCGAGTCGAAGGTGTTCAAGGCCTGTGCCAGGAAACACCGCCCCCATCTCAGGTCCCTGCTGGAGATCGAAAAGGAGTGTTCTGAAAGGATCCTCGCCACTGGAACACCGCTGCTCACGGTGGATGTGGTGGCCGACGAGGATCTCCCCCCGTCTTACGTGTGCGTACCCCTGCACCTCGACTCCTTTACCCTGGGCGCAATGACCTTTTTCGGGAAGACCGAGCGGAACGGTGTGCGGCGCAATTTCGACGAGGAGGAGCGGGAACTGTTTGCCGGGATGGCAAACCTGATCGTCACCTCCCTGGTGGGGGCTCGGAACCATGAGCGCATGACCATGCTGGCGGCCGAAAACGATCGGAAACTGAAGGAACTCTCCCTCCTCTACCGCCTCAGCAACGCCATGCACTCCACTATTCGGATCAACAAGCTGATCCATCTCAACCTCACCGCCCTGGTCTCCGGACCCTACCCCCTGTTCGAACGCGCCATGCTGTTCCTGGTCAACAAGCGTTCCGGGGTGATGCAGGGAATGCTCGGGGTCACCGCCGAGGCGGACAACGAAGGACACCATGCGCCGGAAGAGGACTCAGGAGATCTCTACACCCCGTGGGAGATATCGGATGAAGAGATGGAACGGAGGCAGGGCTCCGAATTCTGCCTCATGGTCAGAGGGACCCGCCTCCCCCTGGACAAGACCCTGAACATACCCTCCCGGGCAGTGCTGGACAAGAGGCTCATACTGGAAGACGGTACGGCAAGACGCACGGATCCCCAGGGAGGTTTCACCGACAAATTCCGCCTCTCTTCCTTTGCCAGTGTTCCCCTGATCGCCAAAGGCGAAGCCGTGGCCGTGGTGACAGTTGACAATCCCGTATCAGGCAAAAAGATCACGCTGGACGATCTCCGGTTTCTTCAGCTGTTCGCCAATCAGGCCGGCATGGCCATGGAAAACTCCATGCTCTACAACCGCATCGAGGATGCCAACCGGGAGTTCATGGAGATCCGTCAACGCCTCCTGCATGGAGAAAGGCTTGCGACCCTGGGCGAATCGGCCGCATCCATCGCCCACGACCTCAAGGGTCCGCTGGTGTCCATCGGCGGGCTTGCCCGGCGTCTCCTCCGGAAGGAGACCCACGGCTCCACCGAATGGAGGTATGCCGAAACCATTGTCAGGGAATCGGACCGCCTCGGGAAAATGCTCGGCGACATCCTGTTTTTCAGCAAAAAGACGACCATATGCTATACCGACTGCCCGCTGAAGGCCATTGTCGAAGAATCGCTGGACGTGGTTTCGGGTTTTCTGGAAGAGAACGGCATCAGGGTGAAAAAGCGTTTCTCCACCAGCCCGCTCCAGGTCCTGGGAGACTTTCAGCAACTGAAACAGGTCTGCATCAATCTCTTCAGTAACGCAGGTGATGCCATGGTGCATGGCGGCACGCTCTCCATCTCGCTTTCGTCCGCCGTGCTGGACGGCAGACCCGCCGCATCCATAAAGGTCCGCGACACCGGGGGGGGCATACCGGAGGAGATCCTCCCGAACATCTTCAACGCCTTCTATACCACCAAGGAGGGGGGGACCGGACTCGGGCTCCCCATCGTCCACCGCATCGTCACCAACCACGGCGGCAGGATCCAGGTCGGCAACCGGCCCGGCATCGGGGCAGAGTTCCGCATCACCCTGCCGACACACCCTTAGAGCGTAATTTCCCTCTTTTCATCAGGTGAGAAATCTTGTATAGTTGCACTTCACTTCGACACATAAGGGGATGTAGCTCAGCTGGGAGAGCGATGCGTTCGCAACGCATAGGTCGACGGTTCGATCCCGTTCATCTCCACCATATAGACGAAGGGGCCAGACAATATAGCCTGGCCCCTTCGTCGTTATTGCAGCCCCGTGGTTTGAGTATGGGGTCTTATTATGCATTCGCGAGTCTCGAATGACATTCCCCAACCCGTCCTCAGTCGGTAATCTTCTTCTCTGACAGGCCGTCGAGCAACTCCATCAGCCGCCGCTTGGCCCTGTGCTGCTTCCGCAGTTCGAGGAGCAGGTCCTGCCACTCCGGAAGGCGCCTGGCTGTTTGATAGACCTTGTGCATGCGCCGCAGATACTCGATATCGCCGGCCGGATCGAGGTGGCGTATTCATCGCTCCCCGACACCCAGGCCGTCAGGGTGCCGTCTTCCATGCAGGAAAGACCGTCCACGTTCCTGATGTAGGATTTGCCGCGACTGAAGATCTTGGAACCCGTCCATTCCCGCAGGTCATCAGGGGTCAGTTTCCGGAGCGTGTCACTGATTTTTTCCATTCTCCGTCTCCATAGTGAAAGATATCCGGAAACGAGGCCCCTTATACCGCGAAAATCGGGTTGAAAACTCGTTGAAAAGTTCGAGCCGGGGACAGGATAAGGTTGGGCAAAAAATGGGACTGCCGCCCTCCCAAATGGCCCAAGATCAGGACGGTAGACAGCCCTGCGAATATCCATTGACAGGTCTCGTGCATGCGCCCAGAATAATAAGCCGTCCTTTCGCAGGACTTCAGCCTGACCTGGTCGATCAGCACATACCCGATGCCCCCAGGTCTACTTGACATTCCGGCTTACCGTGGCACAAATCAACTGTGGTTTGAATCCCGGCACCTGGCCGGATGGGACGGAACCGGTATCATGACACGTAAGCCCTTCCACCTGTCGAACAGGAGAAAAAGATGAAAAGAACATGTTATGGATTCATCGCGCTCTTTCTGCTTTTATGCTCGGCCACTGCCGCCCCGGCCCAGGTAAGCATCGGGGTCGGGTTGCCCAACGTGAGCATCGGAATCAACCTGCCGCTATACCCCGAGTTGGTCCCGATACCCGGCTACCCGGTCTACTACGCCCCATCAGTGGCTGCCAACTATTTCTTTTACGACGGCATGTACTGGGCCTTCTACAACGACAGCTGGTACGCCAGTTCCTGGTACAACGGTCCCTGGTCGCTGGTGGCGCCGGTGGTCGTGCCGGTGTTCATCCTCCGCGTCCCGGTACGCTACTACGTGCGGCCGCCCGTGTATTTCCACGGCTGGCGGCCCGATGCTCCACCGCACTGGGGCCGCCACTGGGGCCCCAAATGGGAGCAGCGCCGCAGGGGATGGGACCGGTGGAACCGGGCGCATGTTCCGTCCCGCGCACCGCTCCCGGTCTACCAACGACAGTATTCGGGAGACAGGTATCCGCGGTTTGAACAGCAGCAGTCGCTGCACAGGCAGCATTACCGGCACCAGCCGCGCAACGCAAGAGTCCGCAGTATCTACCAACAGCAGATGGGGCAGAGGACGCCGGCGACTGACCAGCGGAGAAGGGTGCAGCAGCCTCCGGCAAGGGGTCCGCAACAGCGGGATATCCGGCGCTCCGAGCCGTCCCGGCAGGCCACCCCTGCCGGCCCGCGACCGCAGACGCAGCCCCGGGGCGGCAAGGATTTTCAGAGACCAGCCCCGCCCCAGGCCGCTCCCCAACAGCGGGGTCCGACCTACAAGGGACAGGGGCGGCAGCCGGGAGGGATTCAGGGCGGACAGCGGGCTCCGAGGCAGCAGGACGCGGGAAGACCGCAGGGACCCGCGAAGGGCGGCGGTCATGGGGAGCAGAGAGGCGGGGGTCGGGAACACGGCAGATAACCTCCGCCGTGTCAAGGAACGCTTATCTCAGCACGTTCCCCTGTGGATGGCGATTGGAAGGCCCGCTCACTCGGGCACGAAATAGACGTCCGTCGGCCTGAACTTGCAGTTGCGCACGAACCTGGCGCGGACCGGCATTCCGATCCGCGCCTCGTCCGGTTCCACCCCGATGAGCCGCGACATGAACAGGGTGTCCACCCCGTCGAACTCCACCAGGATCAGGGTGAAGGGGGTCTCCTTCAGGAACGCCTCGCTCCCGAAATGACAGGTGGTGAAGGTGTGGACCCGCCCGCGTTGGGGGAGCTCGAACCACCGGGTCGCGGCGCCGCACTCCATGCAGTGCCCGCGCGGGGTGGCGTAGATATGGCCGCAGGCTTCGCATTTGCTGCCGAGCAGCTTCTTCTTTGCCAGGCCGGCAAAAAACGGAGAGTCCTGGGCATAGGAGTGGATGTAGTCGATCTCGTAGTGGTGCCTGATGACGATCGGATCGGTATTGAAGAGGATGGTGCCTTCTTCCGTTTCCGGCAGCTTGGCGTTCCTGTTCATTGGTGCCTCCTTTAGGCCCTTTCCAGTATGGTGACCGTTATGTAGGTCCCGGTCCCCGCGTGGCTGTGTATCAGCCCCCGCTTCGCCCCCCTGACCCGCAAGGTTTCGTTACCCATGTGTTTTCCGACAGTGTCCTGCAACTGCCAGAAGGCGAAAACCGCCTGCATCAGGCCGGTGGCGCCAACCGGATGGCCGCAGGCCAGCAGCCCGCCGGAGGGATTCACCGGCAGACACCGTTCCCCCCGTGCGGGCGCGTCGGACCCGTAGTCGATGTCCGGCATGAACGGGCACCCCTGGTCCACAAACAAGCCTCCCTTGCCATATCTGCAGAGCCCCAGGTCTTCGTAGGTCTGGATCTCGGATGATGTGTAGGCGTCGTGTAACTCCACGAAATCCAGCTCCTCGACAGGGTTCGTGATCCCGGCCATCCGGTAGGCCAGCTTCGCCGCGGTCCGCCCTCCCCTGAAAGAGTGGACCCCGGGATATTTCAGGTCCCGGTAGTCCTCCTCGGACTCGTGGGGGAGCAGGATCACCCGGCCGTGGGGCCGGTCGGCCATGCGCATGGCATCGGTGCCGCAGCCGACCCCGGTTATCCTGACCGGCCTGTTGCAGAGCCTCTCCGCCGCCGCCTCCGAGGCGAGGATGGCTACTGCGGCGCCATCGGACATCTGGCAGCAGTCCAGGATGGTCAGGGGGGTCGAGACCATGGGGGAGGAGCGGACATCGGCGATGGACAGGCCGGCCGGGCTCTGGGCGTACGGATTGAACAGGGCGTTGCGGTGGTTCTTGATGGCGACCCGGGCCATCTGCTCCACCGTGGTGCCGAACTCGTGCATGTGCCGGTGCACCATCATTGCATAGTAGCCGGTGTAGAAGCCGCCCACCGGATAGTCGAAGTTGGTGTCTGAGGCGTGGGCGATGAATTCGTTCCCCTTCCAGGTGTTGACCCGGCTCATGGTCTCGAAGCCGAAGGCGATGCAGACCTCCATCCTTCCCGAGGCCACCGCCTCCCAGGCCGCCTGGAGGCAGAGGCCGCCGGTGGCGCCGCCCCCTTCGATCCTCCGGGACGGCATGGGGCAGAGCCCGAGATAGTCCTGGACCATGGCGCCGGCCTTGAGCTGGCGGGTGAAGTGGTCGGAAAAGTAGGAGCAGACGCTGCCGTCGATCAGGTCCCGGGAAAGCCCGGGCACGTCGTCCATGGCATAGTCGAACGCCTCTTTTACCATCAGTCGGAAGTCCTTGTCCGGATGGGCCTTGGCGAACTTGGTGATGCCTCCCGAGATCATGTAGACCGGCCGCATGGTTTGCCTCCTTTTACTGGCGCTGCAGCAGTTCCCGCGCAATCACCATCCGCTGGATCTCGGAGGTCCCCTCGCCTATCTCGCACAGCTTTGCCTCGCGCAGATACCGTTCCACCGGATGGGCCTTGATGTAGCCGTAGCCACCGTGGATCTGCACCGCCTTGAGGGCGGCCCTGACCACGGCCTCGGAGGCAAACAGCTTGGCCATGGATGCCTCCAGCTTGAACCGTTTTCCGTCATCTTTCATCCTTGCGGCCCGCCGGGTCAGCAGCCGCGCCGCCTCGATCTCGGTCGCCATGTCGGCCAGCATCCCCTGGATCGCCTGAAACTCCGCGATGGCCTGGCCGAAGGCGTGCCGCTTCCGGGCATAGGCCATGCTCTCCTCAAGGCACCCCCTGGCGATCCCGACCGCCATGGCGGCCAGCCCGATCCTTCCTTCGTCCAGCACCCCCATGGCGCCGCTGAACCCCTCGTTCAGCTCGCCGAGCAGGTTCTCTGCCGGGACCCGGACGTTTTCCAGGAACAGGGCCACGGTGTCGCTGGAACGGAAGCCGAGCTTATCCAGGTTCTGCCCCTTCTTCAGCCCGGGCGCGTCCCCCTCCACGATAAACGCGGAGATCCCCTTGCTCCCCAGGGAACTGTCGGTGGATGCCATGACCACGAGGGTATCGGCCCGGGAGCCGTTGGTGATGAAGAACTTTTTCCCGTTCAGCACCCAGCTGTCGCCGTCGAGGCGGGCCGTGGTCCTGATGCCGCCGGCGTCGCTCCCGGCCTCGGGCTCGGTGAGGGCCCAGGCGCCCAGCTTCTCCCCCGAGGCGAGCGGGGGGAGGTATTGCCGCTTCTGCTCGGGCGTCCCTCGGGTATAGATATGGTTCGAGCAGAGGGTATGGGCCAGCAGGGTTATGGCCGCGGCCGCGTCGATCCTCGACAGTTCCTCCACCACCACCGTATAGCTGATGCAGTCCAGGCCCTTTCCTCCCAATTCCACGGGAAACACGGTCCCCATGAGCCCAAGCTTCTGCATCTTGCCAACCGCTTCCGCCGGGAACTCTCCGGTGTCGTCCCTCCTGGTGACCCCCGGCTTGAGTAGCCGCAGGGCGAAGTCCCGTACCTCCCGCTGCAGGGAGAGCTGTTCTTCGGTAAGTTCGAAATCCATGGATAATACCTCCATCTCGGAGATGCGTTTCCCGGGACCTGCCAGGTTTCGGAAACCTGGCAGGTCTGCGTGAATGCTCATAAAGGTGGGTGCCATGTTCTGACCAAACACTGATGAGTATAGGCCAGTTCCGGACGAAAACAAGCTGCCGGCTGCTGCGACCCGCTTGCAACGGATACCGCCGGTGCTATAAGTCGTTTAGAAGACGAAGTTGCGATATGTTGCAGCCTTCGGCCCGGAAAGGGGACCGCCATGGGAAAACAACTCTGGTCGCCATCACCGGAGCGGGTGGCAAACGCCAACATGACCCGCTTCATGGAATTCGTAAATCGCAGGCACTCCCGCCGGTTCGGCAGCTACGACGAGCTGTACCGGTGGTCCATCGAGAACATTCCGGATTTCTGGGCGGACATGTGGGAATTCGGCGGTATCACGGCCTCGCGGCGCTTTGACTCGGTTGTAGATGACCTCACGAAGATGCCCGGTGCCGCGTGGTTCAGCGGCGCCCGGCTGAATTTCGCCCAGAACCTGCTCAGATATCGGGACGACCGGACCGCCCTGGTGTTCAGGGGCGAAGAAAGTGATGTCGTCCGCATCTCCTACTCGGAGCTTTACAGCCGGACCGCCGGGCTGGCCCGGGCACTCAGGGAAGTCGGGGTCGGCCCCGGGGACCGGGTCGCGGGATACCTGCCGAACACCCCTGAGACAGTCATCGCCATGCTCGCTGCTACGAGCATCGGCGCGGTCTGGTCCTCCTGCTCGCCCGACTTCGGAACCAGGGGGGTGCTGGACCGGTTCGGTCAGATCCGGCCAAAGGTACTGTTCACAGCAGACGGCTATCGCTACAACGGCAGGAGGATCGATTCGCTGGCACGGGTCCGCGCTATCGTTGCCGAGATCCCGGACATCCGGAGGATCGTCGTGGTACCGTTCCTGGACCCGGGGCCGGATATCGCCGGACTGCCCGACGCGGTCATGTACGACGATTTCGCACCCCGGCAGTCGGGGCTGGAACTTGATTGCGAGCAGCTCCCGGCCGGTCACCCGGTCTACATCATGTACTCCTCCGGCACCACCGGCCCTCCCAAGTGCATGGTTCAGAGCGTGGGGGGTATCCTGGTCAACCACCTGAAGGAACTGATCCTCCACACCGATCTGAAGCGGGAGGACACCATCTTCTACTTCACCACCTGCGGCTGGATGATGTGGAACTGGCTGGTGAGCTCCCTCGCCTGCGGGGCCACGGTCCTGCTCTACGACGGCGCGCCCCTGTATCCCGAGCCCGGCGCCCTGTGGCGGATCGCCGAGGAGGAAGGGATCACCATCTTCGGCACCAGCGCCCGCTACCTGGCCATCCAGGAGAAGCAGGGGGTGCGGCCAGGCCGCGACTTTGACCTCGCTCCCCTGCGCACGATCCTGTCCACCGGCTCGCCTCTCTCGCCCGAGAGCTTCCGCTACGTGTACCGGGAGATCAAGCGGGACGTGCAACTCGCATCCATCTCCGGCGGGACCGACCTGAACGGCTGCTTTGCCCTGGGCAACCCCCTCGGGCCGGTCCATGAAGGGGAGCTCCAGTGCCGGGGTCTGGGGATGAAGGTGGAGGCGTTCGACCCCGAGGGGAGGCCGGTGATCAACCAGAAAGGTGAACTGGTCTGCACCGCGCCGTTTCCTTCCATGCCGATCCATTTCTGGGACGACCCCGACGGGGCCAAGTACCGCAAGGCCTACTTCAACGTATATCCCGGCGTCTGGGCCCACGGCGACTACATCCTGATCACCGGCACCGGCGGGGTGATCATCTACGGTCGCTCCGACGCCACCCTGAACCCGGGCGGGGTTCGGATCGGCACCACCGAAATCTACCGCCTGCTGGAGACCATGCCGGAGATCGCCGACTCCCTTGCCGTGGGACAACGGTGGGAGGACGATGAGCGGGTCATCCTGTTCGTGAAAATGGCC
>JARKPN010000122.1 GCA_029975275.1 Geobacteraceae bacterium
CTCGGTGAACAACTGGCTCATGTCGATGCCGGTGCCGATGACTCCGTAATCGTGTGCCCAGGTGCACAGCATTTCCCCCGAACCGCTGCCGAGGTCGAGCACTCGGGTCCCCGTTTCCAGACGCAGCGCCGCGCCGAGAGTGGCGAGCTTTTCGGGTGTGAACGGGTTATGGATGCGGTGAGCACTTTCGGTGATGTTGAAGATCCGTGGAATATCCAATGCAGAAAATCTCCTTATGGGTCACTGCCCAACGGAGCTGAGGCACCAGCGGCTTGACCGCTGTTGCCGATGGTTAGCCACTATTTGATTCTGCTATACGTCTTCTCGTTTAGCACGCCCGCTACTTGCCTTTTGTTAAGCGCACCAATCGAGGTTGTAATTTGTTCCTTAGTTTTACCAAAGGAAGCAAAAAGTCTTATTATCCTTACTTGCTCTCCAGTTAAGCGGCCACTATGCCCACAAATTACACGCTCAACAAATTCTGCGTCTGATGCCCACCTTGCAGCGCATAAGGGGTTTGGTTTACCTTCTAAATTATCCCTCTGAGCAATTTTTTCTGTTATGTCCTCTTTCTCTGCCGCGCTCTTGGTCGAGAATCCCAATTTATGCAGATACTTAACCCCTGCTTTGCCTCCAGGTATCATATTAAGGCCCAATGGATATAGCGACATGTTTTCAACAAACTCTTCCTCAAAATCCATTGCTGTCTCATAGTCCAGTTCGCAAATAAATACTTTGTGGAGGACTTGTACATTCTGATGTCGTGTTATTGCTTGATGAAAGAGATATGGCGACCCACTCTTAGCCGAAGAAATATGTTGTGACAACCTCTCAAACCATCGCTTTTTAGTGACTCCAATATAGGCTAAAGGCACATCTGTTTGAAATGAATGGCAGTAAACGACATGTGTGCCTTCAATCAAAGCATATCCCTTTAATACCGGATTCAGAGGAACTTCAATTTGCGCTCTGCTGCCAATTTGTGGATTTGAAATAATTATTAATTTGCCGGAATGATCTATGTTTTCATCAGGTGTGCAGAATCGAATTAAGGGCATTTCAATTGACGCATCAACTTCTATCCAAAACTTTAGATCCTTATAGACATTTTTGCTTTCTTGCAGCAGCTCTTTACCAGCAGGCTCACCGAATAGTGAATCTAATTTCCTGCCCAAAGCAAGAACATTTATTGACCAACTCGGGACTAGCTGCACAAGATTTTTTATATTGATGTTTGTGAATTTCATCAGTATTAAGCTCGCAATCTTAAAGGTTTATCGTGTTGGGTAACTCATTATTCACCGGAATTCCGGTGTTCCTCCACCCAGCAGGTATTGCCTCACCAAAATCAATACCTCTGCATTTTCATAACTACCTGCTTTTACAACAAATTTTTCCTCGGATAATACTCCAAACGGGATGTTGACCGGTTAACTTCTCAACATCCCTCGTCCCTTGTCATGAGCGCTTGTGACCCGGCCCACCATCGCCTTGCCCTTGGTTAACCCGCACCTTCAGGTGTGACTACCCATCCCATAAGCAAAAACCGTCCGGTCAGTCGAAAACTGACACGGACGGCTCAATTTGTCCCTCAAAACCGCTCCCTCGCCACCTTCTTCACGAAAGCCCCCAGAAAGCAAAATTGACTCTTTTGTACACCGACCCCAAGCCTCCAGTCAACATGTACAACAATTATTTTACTCAAATTAGATAAGCGCCCGAGGCATGCATCTCAAGACATGCCCCTACACGAGGTCTCCGCCGTTTTACCCACAAAAAAGCCGGATGGAATCGAATCCAGCCGGCTCTATTACTTCAATTTTTCGCAAGT
>JARKPN010000134.1 GCA_029975275.1 Geobacteraceae bacterium
CTGGCGAAGGTGCGGGAGGTACTGGACCGGCCGCACGTCTGCTGAGGGCAGGAGCGAAATAGGTGCGGGCACCTTCCCCCGCCCTTGCCCACCCCCGCCAGGGGGAGGGAATAATAGATATTGCGTAGATTGCGTGTTACAGTACGCTAGCTCCGCCGATATCCCGGAGCCGGTGCTTCCTCCAGGCCGAGGAATTCCATCAGCCTGTCGTACGACGAATTGACCACCTGCTCGGCGGCTATGCCCGTTTTTGCCAGAACGGCCACCGCGTCGTCGAACTCTCCAACCCCTTGGGCGATGTGCGCGTCGCTTCCCACCACCAGAAGCGCCCCGTGTTGTGCCACCAGTTCAGCGAGGAACTCGCAGTTGGGCCTGCTCCCCCTGCGGCTCATAGAAAACGACGAGTTGTTGATCTCCAGGGCCGTTCCGGTGGCAGCGGCGCCCTTCACGAGGGCCTCCAGGTCCACCGGGAATTCCGGGTTGCCGGAATGGGCCACGGCCCTGACCCTCGGATTTTCGATGGCCCGCAGCACCGCATCGGTATTGGAGGCCATACCCCGGCCGTCGAACCCGCATCCGTCGTGAAAACCGACCATTACGAACTCAAGCCTGGCCAGGTACGATTCCGGCATGTCCAACTCACCGCCGGGGCCGATGATGTTGGCTTCCACCCCTTTCAGCACGCGGACGCCGCAGATCCGTTCCGGGATGAAACGCATGGCGCCGAAGTGATAGAGGTGGGGTCCGCCGGGAAGGGCCGGACCGTGGTCGGTGACGGCGAACGCCTCCAGCCGCTTGCGCCGGGCGGCGCGGGCCAGCTCGTTGACGGTGGAGTATGCGTGGCCCGAGGCCACGGTATGGACGTGCATGTCGGCTATGATTCTCATGTGGGCATGATTTCACAGGGGTATGGAAATGTCAATCCTTCGGCCGGTTGTGCTCCATTACATGCCAACCCGTCATAATTCCTTCAATCCTCCTCTTGTCTTAAGATAAGAGGAGGCGTGCAAACCAGAGCTGAAAGCTTCAGATTCATGGTCATCACGGCGCCTCTCCCCCTGGTTTAAGGGAGGCCGGGAGGGGTTATTAGAAATCATTTGACCGCATCAAGGGAGAGAGTCTCGGAATTCGACTTGCAAACGGGGGGCTTTACCACTATTACTAAGGTACACATTGAAATGCGATATACGGAGGATGCAAGATGAAATTCCAGGTAAGGATGGAGGACCCGTTCGCATACGCCTGCCCGGTGCTGGTCCTGGGCTGCTTCGAGGGAAAGGCGGACGAGCCGGTGCTGGCCCGGCTCGACCAGGCCCTGGGCGGGGTCGTCGCTGCCCTGTTCCGGGAAAAGGAATTCACCGGGGTCCTGAACAGGACCAGGGTGATCCACACCCTCGGCCAGGCCGCGCCGGAGCGCCTCCTGCTGGTCGGGCTCGGCAAGGAGAAGGAGTTCACGCCGGAACGGATGCGGCAGGCCGCCGGGACGGCGGCCCAGGCCCTCGCCTCACCCTCCGTCCGGGCCGTCGCCGTGTTCGTCCCCGGCGGGGAGCCCCTGCTGCGGGCCGCCGCGGCGGGATTCGGCCTGGGGGCCTACACCTTCGACCAGTACAAGACCAAAGCCGACGAGACCGGGGAGATCGAAACGGTCGACTTCCTGATCCCGGCGGGCACCCCCCTGGAAGGCGCGGAGCGGGCCGCTGCCGAGGCGATGCGCCTGTGCGAGGCGGTCCGGTTCAGCCGCGACCTGGTTTCCCAGCCGGGAAACGTGGCCACTCCGGCCTTTCTGGCGGAGAAGGCCCTGGAGATGTCGGCCCG
This sequence comes from Geobacteraceae bacterium, assembly GCA_029975275.1. Lineage (GTDB taxonomy): Bacteria > Desulfobacterota > Desulfuromonadia > Geobacterales > Geobacteraceae > RPRC01. The sequence continues at coordinate 1,816 of JARKPN010000134.1, forward strand.
GTTCGATATCGCCTGCCGGGTCTGGGAACGGGACGAGATCGAGCGGCACGGTATGGAGGCGCTCCTGGCAGTGGGCCGCGGCTCCCGGCAGCAGCCCCGCTTCATCATCCTCGACTACCGGGGAGGCGAGGAGAAAGAGAAGCCGGTGGTGCTGGTGGGGAAGGGGATCACCTTCGATTCCGGCGGGATCTCCCTGAAGCCGCGGGAGGGGATGGAGAAGATGAAGAACGACATGGCCGGGGCCGCGGCGGTCATGGGGGTCCTGATGGCGGCGGCCTCCCTGGCCCTGCCGCTGAACCTGGTGGGACTGATACCGGCGGCGGAGAACCTCCCCGACGGCAACGCCTACCGGCCGGGCGATGTGATCCGGGCCATGTCGGGCAAGACCATCGAGGTGACGAACACCGACGCCGAGGGGAGGCTGGCGCTGTGCGATGCCCTGAGCCACGCCCTGACCCTGCGGCCCGCGGCCATCATCGATCTGGCCACCCTGACCGGCGCCTGCGTGGTGGCACTGGGGAGCTTGGCCAGCGGCCTGCTGGGAAACGACGAAGGGCTCAAGCGGGGATTGAAGAAGGCGGGAGAGGCTACCGGAGAACGGCTCTGGGAGCTCCCGCTCTGGGATGAGTACGGGGAGCTGATGAAGAGCGATATCGCCGACCTGAAAAACTCGGGCGGCCCGTCGGCCGGCACCGTCACCGCGGCCTGGTTCCTGAAGAACTTTGTCGGAACGGCCAGGTGGGCCCACATCGACATCGCCGGCACGGCCTGGGAGGAGAAGGGACGCCATTACCTTCCCAAAGGGGCCACCGGCGTCGGTGTCAGGCTACTGGTCGAGTACCTGCGTGGGCTCCGCTGAAAGTGAAAGGAGCACGCTGCGGGGGTGCCGCCCATGCCGTGAGCTATTCCCTGAATCCGAGACGTCTTCGCATGCTTGGCGAGCGTCGGTTTCTGCATTCCGGTGAGGTGGGGCCGCCCGACGAAGTTCACCCCGGCTTCACCGGCACGTTACGACGCGAGCGACGCTGAACCCCCGCTGTTCAGACGTCATGGATTCAGGTATTCCTGACAGGGGTGTCAAATGACAGGCTGGTTTCCCTTTGCCGTTGCCGCGCTCCTGCTCATGGGCACGCAGCGGTTCCTCTACAAGGTCGCCGTCGAGCGGAACTGCGATACCGCGCTCACCACATTCTCCTTCATGGCCACGGTGACCGCAATCAGCGTTGCCGCCTTCTTTCTCGGCGGCGGCCAGGTGGCGGACCCCTGTTTTCTGCTCCTGGTCGGCCTCGCCAACAGCCTCGCCTTTCTGATCGCCACCGTCTCCCATATGGAGGCACTGAGAAGCCTTCCGGCCGGTGTCGCCTATCCCCTGATCCGGCTGGACGTCCTGGTTGTCGTCCTCCTTTCGTTCATCCTTTTCCAGGAGCGCATCCTGGACCGCCAGGTGATCGGCCTTGCGCTTGCCGTCACCTCCGCCCTGCTGGTTCTCAGGGAGCGACCCGGCGGCGCTTTTGCGGCCCGCTCGGCCAGAGGCCTGCTGTTCGTAGGGGCGGCCGTCCTCGGCGGCACAGGCGCGGCGCTGTCCAGCAGGTACGCCGCCCTCGCCACCGACAAGACGGCCTTCATGGCGGTATCCTACGGAATCTCCACCCTGTTCCTCATCTGCGCCGGCCTGCGGCACGCCGGTGGGGCGTCCCCCGTCAACCCCGGCAGCTCGCTCGTCACCGGCATCGCCATGGGGATATTGAACGTGGTGGGATTCTACGCCTACCTGGAGGGGCTCGCCCGGGGGCCGCTCTCCCTGGTGACGGTGATCACGGGAATGCACTTCGTGGTGGCGGTAATACTGTCCCTGCTCATCCACCGGGAACGGATGACGGTGCTGCGTGCCTGCGGCATCCTGCTGGCGGTCGCCTCTCTGTTCCTGCTGAAGGGGTGAAGACGCGCAAGCTGCCGGCCCGCTCCGTGGCACCCGGAGGGTGGACCGCGCCCGGCTGGCGGCCCTGGCCGGCGTCAAGCGGAGGGACATCTCCTCCCTGTCACCGGCGAGGGTCCGGCTGATCACCGGCGTGGAACCGGGGAACGTCTCTCCGCTCATGCCCCTGGAGGGGGCCGGGCTGTTCATTGACCAGGATGTCCTCGCCATCACCCCCACCCTCTACTGCGGATCCGGACAGCCGGACCCTTGAAATGACCGCCGCCGAGCTGGTGCGGCTCACGGCCGGACTGGTCGCACCCTTTTCCCGTCATCCCCGACAACGGTAACTTGAAAAAAAATAAACAAACTCTTATAAAAATTTTATTGCTCATTATCCGGTTGCAATTTTCATCACACTTTATATATAATCTGTCCGTCTTGTAACAGAATAGTAACGTCTCTCCGGCATGATGGTTTGTGTTCTTGATTCCAAAACCGTCCATGGAGTGAAGCATGTATACCGGCAGACCGGAGTTCAGCAAGACCACCATCTTCCTCTGGGTTGCGACCCTGGCGACGCTCCTTCTGGCCGGTGCAGTCAACTTCCTCTTTTTTCACGTCGTCGCCGAGCTGTTTGCCATCGTGGTGGCCTGCGGCATCTTCATGGTGTCCTGGCATTCCCGCCGCCTCCACGAGAACGGCTTCTTCACCTTCCTCGGCATCTCCTCCCTGGCCGTAGCCGTGATCGATCTGCTCCATACCCTCACCTACAAGGGGATGGGGATCATGCCCATGGGCGGCGCTCCAACCGCGACCCAGCTCTGGATCGCCGGCCGCTATTTGCAGGCGGTCTCCACCCTGCTGGCCTTTTTCTTCCTCCACCGGCGCTTGCGGGACACGCCGCTGCTGGCCGGCTTCAGCGCGGTCACGGTACTTATCATCGCATCCATCTTCCTCTGGCAGATATTCCCGGACTGTTACCTGGAGGGCTACGGACTCACCAGGTTCAAGATCTTCAGCGAATATCTGATTATCGCGCTGTTCGCTGCCGCACTCCTGCTCCTGCATCGGCAGAGGGGTTCCTTCGATCCCCTTGTGGCGCGGCTCCTTGCCGTGTCCTTCGGCTTTTTCATGGTCTCGGAACTGACCTTTACCCAGTATGTGAACGTTTTCGGTCTCACCAACCAGCTCGGGCACCTCTTCAAGGTCGCGGGTTTCTACTGTCTCTACCGGGGGGTTATCGTGACCGGTCTTACCAGGCCTTACGGCCTCCTTTTCAGGGAGTTGACGGAACTGAACCGCACCCTGGAAAAACGGGTGGCCGAAGAGGTGGCAAAGAACAGGGAGAAGGACGCCATGCTGGTGCAGCGGGACCGCCAGGCCGCCGTGGGGGAGATGATAGGGAATATCGCCCACCAGTGGCGGCAACCGCTGAATACGCTTGCGCTCATAGTCCAGGATCTGTCCACGCGGGGAGACGCTGGCGAGCTGACCAGGGAATACCTGAACGATTCGTCGGTGCTGGCGGTGGATCTCATCAGGCACATGTCCCAGACCATCAACGATTTCCGGGAGTTCTTCAGGCCGGACAGTGAGAAGGTCGTGTTCAGTCCGCGGGACGTGATCCGGAATTTGCTCAGGCTGGTGGAGGGGAGTCTCCGGGAGCACCGCATCTCCGTGGAGGTGGTCGAGAAAGATGTGCCGCTTACCGTCGGCTATCCGAACCAGTTCGCCCAGGTTGTTCTCAACATCCTGAACAACTCCAGGGACGCCCTGGTGGAACGGGGGGTGCCGGATCCCTGGATCCGGATCGAGCTGTCAGGGAAGGGAGAGCGTTCGGTCATCACCATCATGGACAATGCCGGGGGGATCCCGGCGGATATCATGCCCCGGGTCTTCGATCCCTACTTCACCACCAAAAAGAACGGTACCGGGATCGGTCTCCACATGTCCAGGACCATCATAGAGCGTAACATGTCGGGGAGCCTTACGGTACGCAACGAGGCTGAAGGCGCCGTGTTCTGCCTGGAACTGTGATCCGGCGGCGACAAGTCTGAAATTTGACGGCATCTCATGCAATGAATCCACGGATTACACAGACTCTCACCGGAAAAGAGTGGATTCATCCATCCTGCAGATTTTTCCCCTGCGGAAGTATAAATTCGAAGCATAGAGTGGGTTTCTCGGCGCTTTTTAACTGTAGGCCGTTTTTCTAGTACAGTTTCCATCCGGAAAGTGTCGACAGGGGACGGGTCGGAACTTCCCCGAAGCCCCTCGTAATCGGTCACCATCTTTTGCCCGGATCAGATACTCTGCTGGATTCGGACGCTTTCCCGTGGGTCACCTGATTGCACTCAAGCCGTACGAGAGGCTCCGTGAAAGCCCCGACCCGTCCCTCATAACACATTTTTCCAGGGTTTCCGGATGGAAGCTAGTATAATGGAAATTACCGCTGGGGCGGTTAATCTTGCCTGGTAACGCAATATGAAGGGTCAAATCCACGGCTGGAAGCAACCGTGGCGAGGAAGGGGAGGAACGGTTATGAGAGTGCTGGTACTGAGCGCGGACAATTTCGAGGATTCGGAACTCCTGGTCCCGTACTACCGGTTCCTGGAAGAAGGATTCGTCGTTGAGATCGCATCCATGAAAAAGGGGAAGATAACCGGCAAACACGGCTACGAGGTGGGAGTTGACAAGACCCTGGAGGAGGTGGACGCGGACCGCTACGACCTGCTCCTCCTCCCCGGGGGGAAGGCCCCCGAGGTGGTGCGGAAACAACCGGCGGCACTGGAGATAGCGCGGCGCTTCTTTGCCGGGAACAAACCGGTGGCTGCCATCTGCCACGGTCCGCAGACCCTGATCACCGCCGGCCTGCTGAAGGGGAGGCGGGCCACCTGCTACTGGTCGGTGGCAGCGGAGATGAAGGAGGCGGGAGCCCTGTACGAGGACAGTGAGGTGGTGGTGGACGGCAATCTGGTCACCTCGCGGCAGCCGTCCGACATTCCCGCCTTCATGCGGGAGGCCATGAAGCTGGTACGGAAATGAGGCCCGAGGGCATGAAAGAGGTCTTAACCACTCGCAAGGAAGGGGAGCCATCATGCCCGAACAGATTTCCAAGTACCCGGACGTCACTCTCCAGATCCTGAGGGATGCGGGGGCCCGCTGCGGTGAGGGGGTTGAGCGGAAGATCCTGAAAGAGTGCCCCCCGGCGCGGTTCTGCGCCCTCCCGAGCGGCGAGATCTGTGTCTACGGCATCAACGACATCCCCAGGATGACCCAGGTGACCCCGCAGGAGATTGCCCGGGTGGTCTGTCCGTCCGGGACCGGCGGGGTCTCCGGCCTCCCGGATCTGACGTACGCTTCCGTGGTCCTGATGGGGGCCGCATTCGCGCTGGGGTTCCTGGCCGGCAGCCGGGTGAAGAAATAGCTGACAGGTTTTGCCTGGAGGGACATCATGAAAATAACGCTCTGTTTCATTCTGGCCCTGGCTTTGACGGCCGGTGCGGCCGAGGCCGGGACGTGACCAGGACGGTCGAGTACCGCCAGGGAGACACGGTCCTGGAAGGTTACCTGGCATACGATGACGCAATTGCCGGGAAGCGTCCCGGGGTGCTGGTGGTGCACGAATGGACCGGACTCGGGGAGTATGTCCGGAAGCGGGCGGTGCAGTTGGCCCGCCTGGGGTACGTGGCATTCTGCGCCGATATCTACGGCAAGGGGGTGAGGCCGAAGACGCCCGCAGAGGCCGGCAGGGAGGCGGGAAAATACCGTTCTGACCGGCAGCTGCTGCGTGCCAGGGCAGGAGCCGGGCTGGACGCGCTTCGAAAGGATCCGCGGGTGGATCCCGCCCGGATTGCCGCCATCGGCTATTGCTTCGGTGGCACTGCGGTGCTGGAGCTGGCCAGGAGCGGCGCGCAGCTGAACGGCGTGGTCAGTTTCCATGGCGGGCTGGATACCCAGAACCCGGCAGACGGGAAGAACATCAGGACCAGGGTGCTGGTGCTCCACGGCGCCGATGATCCCCGTGTGCCGCAGCAGCAGGTGGCCGCCTTCCAGGAGGAGATGCGGCAGGGAGACGTTGACTGGCAGATGGTGTTCTACGGCGGGGCCGTGCACAGCTTCAGCAATCCCGAATCGGGCAGCGACCCTTCACGGGGGGCAGCCTATAACGAACAGGCGGATCGCCGTTCCTGGGAGGCGATGAAATCCTTTTTCACCGAGATCTTTGCCGGTAAGCGTTAGCGGATAATACCCGTATGAAAAAAGAAAGGGGACGGAGCCCCAAGGGCCCATCCCCTTTCTTGTTCATCCGTTATTTCAGGAGTTACTTCACTACGGTCTTGGCCAGCTCCAGGGCCACGTCCTTGTACGGGTTGGCGTACAGGATGATCATGCAGATGACCAGGACATAGATGGCGAGGGACTCGATCATGGCGAGACCGATCATCATGGTTGTCAGGAGCTGCTTGTAGACCCCCGGGTTGCGGGACGTGCCGTCGAGAGCCCCCTTGATGGCGTTCCCCATGGCGATGCCGGGACCCAGAACCCCGAGACCCATGCCGATGCCTGCCGCCAGAATACAAATGGTGATGAATAACATCCGCTGCTACCTCCTCTTTGTTGAAATCTCCTAAACAGTATAGGAAAGCTGAATGTTGTATTGCTTAAAGAATTCGGGCTAGTGCGCCTCCTCCAACGAACCCTGGATATAGATGGTCGCCAGCAGCGTGAAGACGAAGGTCTGGAGCAGCGCCACCAGCACCCCCATGAGCATCATGGGGAGCGGTATCAGGAACGGCACCAGGCCGAAGAAGATCAGCAGGATCAGCTCGTGGCCGTTCATATTGCCGAACAGACGGAAGGAGAGGGAGAGGGGACGGCTCAGGTGCCCGATGATCTCCACCGGCAGCATGATCGGCGCCAGCCACCAGACCGGCCCGAGAAAGTGCTTGATGTACTTGAATCCGTGATTTTTGAACCCCACCACGTGGGTGGAGAGAAATACGACCACGGCGCAGGCCACGGTGGTGTTGAGGTTTGCCGTGGGTGGGAAGAAGCCCGGGATGAGCCCGATGAGGTTCGACATCAGGATGAAGAAGGCGAGAGTGGCGATGAGCGGGAAAAAGGCCCTCCCTCTCTCCCCCATGTTTTCCACGATCATCTTCTCGATACCGCCGACGCATGCCTCCATGAAGTTCTGGAGCCCGCCCGGTATCCTGGTTATTCGGGCCCTGACCACCAGAGAAAGGAGGATCAGGATTGCCATGACCAGCCAGGCATGGGCGATGGCGTCGATGCCCGCCTCGCTGGTATACTGCTTGAGCGGAGACAGAAGATCCCGTAAGAACTCCAGAAAAAGATACGGATGAACCATGGTGCGCTAACCTCCGTTGAGGGTTGCCATGTAGACGGCCATGAGGGTGATGGTGACCACCACCACGGACAGCCCCAGCAGCAGGCCGAACAGGTTGATTTTACCGTACAGAATCAAAAGCGAAACAGTCACCGCGATAATCCCGAGACGGAGGAAATACCTGAATCGGGCGAATCTGGCCGCCTGCCGGGGAGGCAGGCTCATGGCCCGTTGGAGTATGCTGTACAGCCAGTGACAATTGGCGATGGCCACGACCCCCCCGGCCGCGACCCCCGCTGCAAAGGAGAGGGAGGCGAACAACAGGGCGGCGGCGGTCAGGACCGCCAGCAGGAGCGAACTTCCGACGGTCAGGGCGGTGAAGATATTATTTTCGTTTATCTTCACCCGAGTCAATGTCCCTTATTTCTCTTCCGATTATGACGTAGATGTTGCGGAACGCGGCTATGATACCGATGAACAGGAAGATGAAAAAGAACACGTGCCTGGTGCCGAACCACTCGTCCAGCTTGATCCCCACGAATACCCCGATGCCGATGGCCAGCACCACCGAGATGCCCATGCTGGAGACAACACCGAGGGTCTTGAGCAGTTTCCTTTTCTCCTCATCCATGAACCGCACCTTTATAACATAGCAACAGTAAAAATAACAATGAAATTTTTCGTTAAATTAAAAAACCGGATCCATGACTTCTGAACCCCGAGGCTAGCGGAATCCCGGGGTTTAAACGTCGCTGTTTCATGCCTGTTGCTCCTCGTTCAGGCCGTCAGGCCGGCGAACGCCTTGGCCGCAGCACCGATGGTCTGCTCGATGTCCCCGTCCGAGTGGGCCATGGAGACGAAGGCGGTCTCGAACTGGGAGGGGGCCAGGTAGATCCCCTGTTCCAGCATGGCGCGGAAGTATCTCCCGTAGGCGGCGGTGTCGCAACTGGCGGCGGTGGTCCAGTCCCGGACCTCACCGGAGGTGAAAAAGGCGCACAGCATGCTCCCCACCCGGGCCGAATAGAGGGGGCAGCCGGCATCGGCCGCAGCCTTTGCGATCCCTTCGGCAAGCCGGGCGCTCTTCTGATCAAGCTTCCGGTAAAAACCGTCCTCCTGCAGGATGCGGAGGGTCTCGATCCCGGCGGTCATTGCCAGCGGGTTGCCGGACAGGGTCCCGGCCTGGTAGACCCCGCCGGCCGGCGAGAGGAGCTCCATGATCGCGCGCTTGCCGCCGAAGGCGCCGACCGGCAGACCGCCGCCGATGATCTTCCCCAGGGTGGTCAGGTCGGGGGTGACGCCGTACAGTTCCTGTGCCCCGCCATAGGCGACCCGGAAGCCGGTCATGACCTCGTCGAAGATCAGCACGATTCCCTCCCTGTCGCAGACGGCCCGCAACCCTTCCAGGAAGCCGGGGAGGGGGGATACCGTACCCATGTTGCCGCCGATGGGCTCAACGATGACGCAGGCTATCCTGCCCCGGTTTTCGTCCACCAGGGCCTGTACCGATGCCAGGTCGTTGAACTCGGCCACCAGGGTGTGTCTGGCGAAATCGGCCGGTACCCCCGGAGAGTCGGGAACCCCGAAGGTTGCGGCCCCGGAGCCTGCCTTGACCAGCAGCGAGTCCGCGTGGCCGTGGTAGCAGCCGGCGAACTTGACGACGGCGTCCCTGCCGGTGGCGGCCCGGGCCAGGCGGATGGCGCTCATGGTGGCCTCGGTGCCGGAGCTCACCATCCGGACCGTCTCGATGGACGGCACCGCCTCGACCACCATTTCGGCCAGTTCCACCTCCAGCTCGGTGGGGGCCCCGAAGCTGCACCCACGAGCCATGGCAGCCGATACCGCCTCGACCACCCGGGGGTGGCAGTGCCCCACGATCATCGGTCCCCAGGAGCAGACGTAGTCGATGAACTCGTTGCCGTCGGCGTCGTACATCCTGGAGCCGTCGGCCCGTTCGATGAACAGGGGGTTGCCGCCCACCGGCCTGAAGGCGCGCACCGGGCTGTTGACCCCGCCGGGGATCACCTGCGAGGCTTTTTCGAACAACAGGGATGAGCGATCGTGCTTCATGTCGTCACCTTTGGCAAGAATAGAATCGATAAAAAACCCAAAAGAACTGGTTACCGCAGAGAACGCAGGGGACGCCAAGGAAAACGAAGAAAGAGAAGATTAAAAATTATTTAAAATCTGTAATCCTCGGCATACTTGATATAGTTGCGCGCCGACCTCCGGATCCGTTCCAGCTCTTCCTCCGTGAGGTCGCGCTTGTAGCGGGCGGGGGAGCCGAACCAGAGGGTGCGCGGCGGGATGACGGTCCCCTCGGTGACCAGGGCGCGGGCGCCCACCAGGGCCTCCTCTCCCACCACGGCCCGGTCCATGATTACGGCCTGCATGCCGACGAAGGCGCCGTTTTCTATGGTGCAGCCGTGGAGGGTCACGCTGTGGGCGATGGTGACGTTGTCGCCGATCACCAGGGGTGCGCCGGGGTCGTCGGCATCCTTTTTGTGGGTCACATGCAGCATGGAGAGGTCCTGGATGTTGGTCCCGCTCCCGATGCGGATGTGGTTCACATCGCCCCGAATCACCGTATTATACCAGATTCCGCTCCGGGGGCCGATCTCCACGTCGCCGATGATGACGGCGGTCTCGGCTATGAAGGTATCCCGGGCTATCTTCGGCAGGACGCCCCTGAATGGACGGATCATCGGCGTTCAGTCCCTGGGTACGGCCAGCATGCGATCAAGGGCGCGTTTGGCCGGCACCCGGATGTCCTCTTCCACCTTCACCTCGGGGGTAAGGGTCTTGAGGGAGGCCAGGATGTCATCCAGGGAGATCAGTTTCATGTTGGGACAGATGAGGGCCGGCGACGCCAGGATGAATTCCTTGTCCGGGTTCTCCTTTTTCAGCCGGTAGAGTATGCCCGCCTCGGTGCCTATGATGAACCGCTTAGCAGGGCTCTTGCGGCAGTATTCGTACATGCCGCTGGTGGAGCAGGCATGGTCGGACAGGTCGGTGATGGCCGGGTTGCACTCGGGATGACAGATGAACAGGGCGTCGGGGTACTCCTCCTTGAGCCGGACGACCTCTTCGGGCCGCAGCCGCTCGTGGGTGGGACAGAAGCCGTCCCAGTAATGGAAGGTCTTGGAAGAGGTCCTGGCGATGTAGCGGCCCAGGTTGCGGTCGGGCACGAAGATGATCTCCTTGTCGGGGAGCGACTCCACCACCCGCACCGCATTGGCCGAGGTGCAGCAGATGTCGGAGTGGGCCTTGACGGCGGCGGACGAATTCACGTAGGTAACCACCGGTACGCCCGGGAAACGGTCCTTCATCTCCAGCAGTCCTTCCACGGTGACCATGTCGGCCATGGGGCATCCTGCGTCCAGGCGCGGCAGGAGCACGGTCTTGTCGGGGGAGAGGATGGAGGCGGATTCGGCCATGAAGTGGACCCCGCAGAAGACGATGACGTCCGCCGTGGTCCTGGCCGCCTCCATGGAGAGGGCAAGCGAATCGCCGGTGATGTCGGCGATCTCCTGGACCTCGTCCCGCATGTAGTTGTGCGCCAGCAGAACGGCGTTCCGTTCCTTCAGAAGCTCCCTTATTTCTCTCTTGATATCTTCCTGATCCATATCGGTTGTCGTCTCCGTAACGCCGTCCCTGAAACCGGCAGAATGAGTGCTTGAAACATGGCAGATAGTAGCTTAATGTTCCGTTTCCTGTCAAATTCTTTGCACTTCCAATGAGGTAAGGGGCGCTGAGCCAAAGCCCCGGCCGGCAGCCGAAGCTTTCTTGACACCCCCGGACAAAACCTCTATTATTTTCAAAGGCACGGGAATCAAGGCGATACTGTACCCTGCTGCCTGAATTATTTATCTTTTATTGAGGCACAGCGAGGAACTGCATGTTTGGCTACGGCATGCCGGAATTGATTATCATACTGGCGATAGCATTGATCGTCTTCGGCCCCCAGAAGCTCCCGGAGATGGCCCGCACCATCGGCAAGGCGATGGCCAATTTCAAGCGGGCCGCCGACGACTTCAAGCAGATGGTCGAGGAAGAGACGAGGGCCGAGGTGGAGAAGCAGGCATTGGAGAAAGAGGAGCAGTTGAACCTGGCGCAAGGGGAGCGGCAGGCCCCGGCGTCTGGGGAGGCGGCCGTGGATGAAGCCGCTACGGCCAAGGATGCTTCGGAGACGGGTGAACAACGGAACGGATGAAGGTGTTGTTGCCGGATAGATCCGAAAAAGGCGGGGTTAAACCCCGCCTTTTTTATCGACAGATCTACTTCAGCTCGAGCAGAAGCTCCTTGGCCTTTTTCGCCTCCTCGGAGCGGGGATAGTCTTCCTGGAGCTTTCTCAGCACGTAGCGCGCGCTCTTTGCATCTCCAAGCCCCCTGAAGGACATGGCCTGCTTCAGCAGTGCCGCCGGGGCCTTTTCCTTCTTGGGATATTTCTTGATTACCTCCTGGAACGCCAGGACGGCCTGTTCGTAATTCCTTTCACTGTAGTACGCCTCGCCGATCCAGTACTGGGCGTTCGATACCAGTTCGTGCTTCGGGTGGCGTTCCATGAAACGGGTCAACTCTGCCACAGCCTTACGCATGTCGCCTGCCTTGTAGGCGGAGAGCCCGCTCTGGTAGAGCCCTTCCGGGCTCGCCGTGGTCTCCCCGGTCTTTCCTCCTCCCACGTTGAGCTCCTCCAGCTTTTTCTCCAGATTCACCAGCCTTTCCTCCAGGGCCGCAATGCGGCGTTCCGTCTCTTCTTTAAGGAATGACTTCTCGTCGGCCCGCTTCTGCAGGAGAACCTTCAGGTCGTCGGTCTTGCCCGATATCTCCCGCATATCGACCCTGATGTTGTCCTGGGCCGCCTGCAGGTCCGCGGCCCCCTTGCGCATGGATTCCATGTCCCTGCGGAAGCCCTTGAGCGAGTTCTGGATCTCCTCGTTGGTGGTCTTCCGGACCAGATCCATATCCTTCTCCAGCTTGACCAGCCGTTTTCTGGCATCAAGGGTGTCGCGTTCCAGGATCTGCAGATCCCCCCTGGTCGCACAGCCGGCTGTCCAACACAGGATAAGCAGCAGAATGGCACTTTTTGTGGTCCGCATAACAGTCACAACTCCTCCTTGCTTATGGATGGCCCCTTCCCCGGGTCCGTGACGCCTGCCGAGCGGGCAAAGGTGTAAAACCACGGATTCAGGCTTTCCTTAAAAAAAAAGGAGCCGCGGGCGGCTCCTTTGCTGAAAAGGCCGTTACGCTATTTGACGATGACGAACTCGACCCTTCTGTTTTTTGCCCAGGCTGCCTCGTCATGACCCGGATCGGCGGGCTTCTCCTTGCCGTAGCTGATGGTGCTGACGTTTGCCTGGGGGACGCCCAGGGTCAGCAGGTAGCTCGATGCGGCCCTGGCACGTTTTTCACCCAGCGCCAGGTTGTACTCGTCGGAGCCCCGCTCGTCGCAATGCCCTTCAAGGCGGACCTTGCTGACCGGGTTCTTCAGCATCCACTGGGCGTTCTCGGCCAGGATGTCGCGGGCGTCCTGACGCAGCACATAGGAGTCGAAATCGAAGTAAATGGTTTCAAAGGGTTGTACTTCTTCGGTCGCCTTGACCGGCTCCTCTTTCACTACCGGCTCCTGGGCAACGGGAACAGGCGCGGGAGCCGGAGCGGGTGCAGGGGCGGGCTCGGTCACCGCGGCCGCGGGCGGCACCGGTGTTTCATCCTTCTTCACGACTTCCTTTTTTGCACACCCGGCGACCGTGAATATGCCGCAGCAGAGAACGAACAGAATCCAGGTAACGTTTTTTTTCATCTTTCCCTCCTTTGAATGAAGCAGCGGATATGCCGGCTTTGTGTCAGCCCTTGCTGCCGTTGGACCGAACAGTGGCCATTATACATGAACCGGCGCGGTTTTCAAACATTCTCGTTTACCAGCGGGGCGACCAGACGGGATGGGAATCGGAGTTGCCCCCGCGGGAGACCCGGGTCTGGCCGGTGCCGTCCGCCCGCATTACGTAAATTGCCTGGCCGCCGTTGCGGGTCGAGCTGAAGGTGATGAACCTCCCGTCCGGGGACCAGCGGGGATGCTCGTTGCTCCCGTCGGTGGTGAGCTGACGGTCGTCACCGCCGTCAGTTGCTATGGAATGGATCTGGAACCCTCCCGAATGCTGGCGGCAATAGAGGATACGGTCTCCCTTGGGCGACCAGGCCGGGCTGACGTTGTAAGCGCCGCTGGTGGTCAGGCGCGAGGGGTTCGAGCCGTCGGAGTTCATGACGAAGATCTGCGGCTTTCCCAGCCGGTCCGAGAGGAAGGCGATCCGGGAACCGTCCGGCGACCATGACGGCGAGGTGTTGATGGCGCTGGTCCGGGTGAGCCGGGTCATCTGTCTGCCGTCCTTGCTGATGACGTATATCTCCGCATTGCCGTCCCTGCTCAGGGAGAGGGCGATCCTGTTTCCGTCGGGAGACCACGAACCGGTGATGTTGATGCCGGGGTGGGCCGATATGCGGGATTCGGCCGTACTGAACAGGTCCCGCCGGTAGAGATCCGGGTTTCCCTTCTTGTAGGAGGTGTAGATAATCTCCCGGCCGCTGGGGGAAAAATCGGGATTGAGGTTGATTGAGCGGTTGGCGGTGATCCGCTGCACGTGATGGCCGTCGTAGTCCATCAGATAGATCTCCTTGTTTCCGGACCGCTTGGAAACGAACGCTATCTTGCCGGTGAACGGGCCCTTCTCGTTGGTCGCGAACAGCAGTATCTCGTCGGAGAAGGTGTGGGCCATCCTGCGGATGTCCCGCATCCCCCCGGAAAACCGTTTCGCCAGCAGTTGCTTGCCGCTTGCCACGTCGTAGAGCCTGCATTCCAGGATCACCTGGCTGCCGCTCAGCGTATAGCCGGACTTGAGGAGGAGCTCGGCGCCCACGGCCCGCCAGGGGGCGAAATCGAACTCTCCCGGCCGGATACCAGCTCCGGAGGCGGCGGAGGTATCCAGGATGGTGTAGCGGCCGGTCAGCTCCATGTCGAAGCGGAGCGCATCCGCCACTTCCCGCGGGATCTCCCGGTTCTCCCCGCCCCCCTGGGTTACCGGGGGGAGGATGGCCAGCGAGATCTTCCGGTCGGGGGAGGCGGTTACCTCCAGGTACTCGTCCCCGGCCGAGATCGAGCCGGAGATCATCAGCATGAACAGCGCCAACAGCAAAACCTTTTTCACTTTATTCCCACCCCTTCGGGTTTGAAGATAAAACCCTGCTGGAATTCCCTGCCGCCCGGAGGCGGGGGGAAATGTGCGGCTGCCCGGTCCACGGCCTGGGAAACCGAATCCTCGAAGACCTTGTCCCCGCTGCTCCGTTCAATCCGGAAGCCGATGACCCTGCCGTTGCGGTCTATGGTGAGCCGCGCAACCACCATGGGATTGCGGCTGCTGGATGCTATGGTCAGGGCAAACGCGTCCTTGAGCCGTGACTGGATATAGCTGCCGTAGTCGCTCCCCGCTTCGGTACCGGTGGCGCCAGGCATCCCGGACCTGCCGCTTCCTTCGGCGGTCTTTTTCCGCAGCGCCTCGATGGCCGCTTCGGTCTGCCTCGCCTCCACCTTTCTCTCCAGCCTGGCAAGCCGCTCCCTGAATTCCCGGTCGTTTTCCGGGCTCGGTTCTTTTGGGGCGGCTTTCTTCTGCACAACAGGGGCCTTGCGCTGGGGGAGGCTCATCTCTTCCCGATCAGGGGCGGGCGCCGGAGGGGCGGCGTCGTTGCCGCGGGCGGTGGGGGTGCCGGCCCGGGGATGCTCCGTCGGCAGGTTCAGGATGTCCACGTAGTAGACCGGGGCCGTGGACGGTTTTACCTGCAGAAAGGAGTTGAAAAAGAACAATCCGGCAAAGACGGCCGCGTGCAGCAGCAGGGAGCAGGCCATGGAGCTGCCCAGCCCGACGTCTTGCGTGTGACGGCGCATCATTTCCCCTGGACGGGCTCCGTCATCATGCCGAGGCGTTCGATGCCCGCCCCCTTGATTTCCGCCATGGTCCTGACGACCTCGCCGTAGGGAACGTCCCTGTCGGCCTTGAGGAATACTTCCTTGTTGGTCCTGGAGGCGAAGATCTCAACCAGCCGGGCTCCCAGGTCGCTGTGGGATGTTTCGGCACTGTTGATGAACACGCGGCCCGACCTGTCAACGGTGACCACCACCGTTTCCTGATCCGCCGTGAGCGACTTGGCCTGGGTCTTGGGAAGGTTGACCTGAAGCCCCTGCTGCATCATGGGGGCGGTTACCATGAAGATGATGAGGAGCACCAGCATCACGTCGACGAAAGGGGTGACGTTGATCTGGGACATGGCGCCGTTGCGGCTTTCCCTGCTGCCGATTTCCATAAGCTACCCCTGTTTACCCGTAAAGGTCCGCTGCACGATGTTCAGGTACTCGGTGGAGAAGCTGTCCATTTCCGCTATCAGCACCTTGATCTTGTGCTGGAAATGGTTGTACCCCATGACCGCCGGGATGGCCGCCACCAGGCCCACCGCGGTGGCTATGAGGGCCTCGGCGATGCCGGGGGCCACCACGGCCAGGGAGGCCGAGCCGGTCTCGCCGATACCCTTGAAAGCGGTCATGATCCCCCAGACCGTGCCGAACAGGCCGATGAACGGGGCGGTTGCGCCGGTGGTGGCGAGAAAGGTCAGGTATTTTTCCAGCCGGGTGATCTGGGAGGTGGTTGCCCGCCTCAGCGCCCTGGCGATGTTGTCGATGCCGCCAAGTTCGGTGCTGAAGACGTTCGGCTCCGCTTTTTCGTCTCCCTTTTCAACCAGCTTTTTCAGTTCGTTGAATCCCTCGCTGAACAGCACGGCGAGAGGAGAGTCGTCGAAACGGTCCAGTTGGGCGTTGATTGAGTCGAACCGTTTGACCTTCCAGAAGAATTCCAGGAACTTCTCGGACTGGCTGTTGGCGCGGTAGACCTGGCGGAACTTGTAGAAGATGATACCGAGAGAGACGATGGAAAAGAAACAGAGAATTACCAGGACACCTTTTACGACCAGACCGGTCACGGCTAAGATTCCCAAAATGCGCACCTCCGTGTATGTATCTCGCGCCGACCGCTGCCGGCTACCCCATAGAGGGAAGCCTTCGGCTCACGGATTCGGGAGTATAAGTAATGAATGATAAAATATGCCTGTCTCCCCGCCTAAGTCAACACGATTTTTGTAAAGACATGTTATTACTCCGATGTGTAACCCCCCGACAGGATGGACTTTTCCCGCGTAACTGGGCTACACTTGCAGAGCATGGATATCTCACTCTACATCCACTACCCCTTCTGCCTCCGGAAATGCCTCTACTGCGCCTTCAATTCCACGGCCGGCTCCCCGGTCGGCGCCGACGACTATGTGGCGGGCCTGCTGAGGGAGATGGAGCTCCGTGTCCGGAGCTTGGGGGACGGCGTTTCAGCGGTAACCCTCTATTTTGGCGGGGGCACCCCTTCGCTTATGGAGCCGTCGCTTGCGTCGCGCCTCATCAAGACCGCGGCACGGCTGTTTCATCTGGCCGCGGATGCGGAGATAACCCTTGAATGCAATCCGGCTACGGCCGACTTTGAGCGGCTCTCGGCCTTCCGCTCCGCAGGGGTGAACCGCATTTCCCTTGGGGTCCAGTCCTTCGACGACGCGCTTCTGGCCCGCATCGGCAGGATCCATACGGCCGCCGAGGCCCGGGAGGCCTTTGTGGCTGCCCGGGAAGCGGGCTTCGGCAACGTGGGGATCGACCTGATCCACTCCCTCCCCGACCAGACGGCCGCCATGTGGCGGCGGGAGCTGGAGTCCGCCTGCGCCCTGGGACCGGAACATCTGTCGGTCTACGGACTGACCGTGGAGGAGGGGACCCCGTTCGCCCTGCTGGAGCATGAGGGAAGACTGGCGCTTCCTGAGGAGGAAGCATCGGCCTCCATGTACGAGCATGCCACCGGGTTCCTGGCCGGCCGGGGCTACGAGCACTACGAGATTGCCAACTTCGCCCGGCCGGGCTTCAGGTCGCGGCACAATTCGGGCTACTGGGAACGCCGTCCCTGCATCGGGTTCGGCGCCGGCGCCCATTCACTCCTGCCGGGTACGGAGTTCGGGGTCCGCTGCGGCAATACCGAAGATCCTCAGGAATACCTTTCGACTCTGTCAAGGGATATCCTGCCGGTTTCCGAGTCCCGGACACTCACCCGTGAGGAGGCCATGGCGGAACGGTTTTTCCTCGGCCTGCGTCTCTCCGAGGGGGTCGATCTGGACCGTTTTCACAGGGAATTCGGCGTATCCTTCCAGGAGCGTTACGGCGACGCCTGCGCCGACCTGTTTACCACGGGTCTGCTGGAGCTGCGGGACGGCTTCCTGCGGCTCCCTTCCAGGGCGCGCATTCTGTCGAACCAGGTGTTTGTGAGATTCCTGTAGCAGGGTAAAATTCCTTGACAAACCTGGGGGTGGTTGTTACTTTTGTCTCGGTTAGCACTCTGTCTCGTGGAGTGCTAACCGTCGTTACGGGGGCGACCATGAACGATACGCTTTCTGAGCGAAGCAGACAGATACTCGAGGCCATCATCGAGGATTATATACGAACCGCCGAACCGGTGGGGAGCCGCACGGTGACCCGGAGGCACGACCTGGCCCTGTCGCCCGCCACGGTGCGGAACGTCATGTCGGACCTGGAGGAGCTGGGGTTCCTCTCCTCTCCCCACACCTCGGCCGGCAGGGTCCCCACCGACAAGGCCTTCCGTTTCTATGTGGATTCCCTGCTCCGGGTCGGTACCGTAGATCAGGAGCAGCAGGAGGAGATCCGGCGACATTACCGGGTCCAGGGGAGGGACGTGGGTGAGATCCTCAACGAGACGAGCAAGGTCCTGTCGTCCATTTCCCACTATATCGGGATCGTGATCGCACCGCGCTTCGCCGCCAACGTCTTCCGCCAGATCGAGTTCGTGAAGCTCTGCGGCAAACGGATCCTGGCGATCCTGGTGTCGGAGAGCGGCATCGTCCAGAACCGGATAATCGAGTCGGAGGACGACCCGGCTGCCGAGGACCTGGTCAGGATGTCCAACTACCTGAACAGCCTCCTCAAAGGACTGACCATCTCCGAGGTGAAACGGCGGATCGTCGGGGAGATGGAAAGCGAAAAGGTGCGCTACGACCAGCTGCTGAGCCGGGCGCTGAAGCTCTCGGAGCAGACCCTGGACGACTCCACGGCCGACGTCTTTATCGAGGGGCAGGTCAATATTCTGGAACAGCCCGAGTTTGCCGACGTGGAGAAGATGAAGGAGATATTCCGGGCCTTCGAGGAGAAGAGCCAGCTGATAACCCTGCTGGATCGCTGCATGGACGCGGAACGGGTGAACATCTTCATCGGCGCCGAGAACTTCCTGAGCAGGATGAACCAGTTGAGCGTGGTCACCGCCCCCTATGCCAGCGGCCCGAACACCATCGGGGTGCTCGGGGTCATCGGTCCGACCCGCATGGGGTACGACAGGGTGATCCCGATAGTGGATTACACGGCCAGGATCCTCAGCCAGATTCTGGGAAGGGAATGAGAGAACTGAAAGGAGCATCCGTGACAATGAAGAAGCATGACACCGGAAAACACGGTGAGGAGCATAGCAAGGTCGAGGCGGTGGAAGAGACGGCCGAGGAACTGGAGATCACGTCCCAGGACCCGGCTGAACGGATCAGGGAGCTGGAGGAGGCCCTGGCAGCCAAGGAGGCCGAGGCCGCTGCCAATTGGGACAGGTACCTGCGCGAGCGGGCCGACCTGGAGAACTACCGTCGCCGCGTGCAGAAGGAAAAGGAAGACCTGCAGAAGTACGGCAACGAATGCCTGCTGCTGGAGATCCTGCCCGTGCTGGACAACATGGAGCGGGCACTGGACCATGCCTCCGAGGAAAGTCTTTCCGCAGTCATCGAGGGGGTCAACCTTACCCGCTCCATGCTGCTTTCGGTGCTGAAGAAATTCGGCGTCGAGCCCGTGGAGTCCAGGGGGGCCCAGTTCGACCCGGCCTTCCACCAGGCCATGTGCCGGGTGGAGAGCGCCGACGTGGCGCCCAATACGGTCATCGAGGTGTTCCAGAAGGGATACATGCTCAACGATCGCCTGCTGAGACCCGCCATGGTGTCGGTGGCCGGCGCGCCGAAAAACGGCGATGCATAAAATTCGAGCGTTCCCCTTGTTTTTTCGGGACCGAGTAACTAGTTTTACTTTGCATAGACACTAAAAGGAGGAACAGATATATGAGTAAGGTTATCGGAATCGACCTGGGTACTACGAACTCCTGCGTGGCCATCATGGAGGGGGGAGAGCCTGTTGTCATAGCCAACGCGGAAGGGAGCCGCACCACACCTTCCATGGTGGCCATCGCCGACAGCGGCGAGCGGCTGGTGGGCCAGCAGGCCAAGCGCCAGGCGGTCACCAACCCGGAGAACACCCTGTTCGCCATCAAGCGCCTCATCGGCCGCAAATTCGACACCGACGCGGTGCGCCGGGACATCGCCATCTCCCCTTTCAAGATCGTCAAGGCGGACAACGGCGACGCCTGGGTCGAGGTGAGGGACAAGAAGTATTCGCCCCCCGAGATCTCGGCCATGGTGCTGCAGAAGATGAAGAAGACCGCCGAGGACTACCTGGGCGAGACGGTAACCGACGCGGTCATCACGGTACCGGCCTACTTCGACGATTCCCAGCGCCAGGCCACCAAGGATGCCGGCAAGATTGCAGGCTTGAACGTGCTCAGGATCATCAACGAGCCCACCGCCGCGGCCCTGTCCTATGGGCTGGACAAGAAAAAGGACGAAAAGATCGCCGTGTTCGACCTGGGTGGCGGTACCTTCGACATCTCCATCCTCGAGCTGGGCGAAGGGGTGTTCGAGGTGAAATCCACCAACGGCGATACCTTTCTGGGCGGCGAGGATTTCGACCAGAAGGTCATCGACTGGATTGCCGACGAGTTCAAGCGCGATCAGGGAATTGACCTGCGCGGCGACAAGATGGCCCTGCAGCGTCTCAAGGAGGCGGCCGAGAAGGCCAAGTGCGAGCTCTCCAGCTCGCTGGAGACCGACATCAACCTGCCGTTCATCACCGCCGATGCCACCGGGCCGAAACATCTGACCCTGAAGCTCTCCCGGGCCAAGCTGGAATCCCTCTGTGCCGACCTGATCGACAAGCTGGAGGGTCCCTGCCGCACGGCCCTCAAGGATGCCGGCCTCTCCCCCAGCGAGATCGACGAGGTCATCCTGGTGGGGGGCATGACCCGCATGCCCATCGTGCAGAAGCGGGTGCAGGACATCTTCGGCAAGGCCCCCAACCGGGGCGTCAACCCGGACGAGGTGGTCGCCATCGGCGCGGCCATCCAGGGCGGCGTGCTCCGCGGCGACGTGAAGGACGTGCTGCTGCTGGACGTAACCCCGCTCTCCCTCGGCATCGAGACCCTGGGCGGAGTCATGACCAAGCTCATCGACAAGAACACCACCATTCCCTGCCGCAAGAGCCAGGTCTTCTCCACCGCGGCCGACAACCAGCCGGCGGTTACCATCCACGTGCTCCAGGGCGAGCGCGAGATGGCCTCAGACAACAAGACCCTGGGCAACTTCGAGCTGACCGGCATCCCGCCGGCACCGCGCGGCGTCCCCCAGATCGAGGTTACCTTCGACATCGACGCCAACGGCATCGTCCACGTCTCGGCCAAGGACCTGGGCACCGGCAAGGAGCAGTCCATCCGCATCACCGCCTCCTCCGGTCTCTCCAAGGAGGAGATCGACAAGATGGTGCGGGACGCGGAGTCCCATTCGGCCGAGGACAAGAAGAAGCGCGAGCTGATCGAGGCGCGCAACCATGCCGACAGCCTGATCTATGCCACCGAGAAGTCGCTCAAGGAGTTCGGCGACAAGATCGACGGCGGGGAAAAGAGCAAGATCGAGGAGAGCATCGCCGCCCTGAAGAAGGCCATGGAGGGGAACGACGCCGAAGCCGTCAAAAAGGCATCCGACGAGCTCGCCCAGGCGTCCCACAAGCTGGCCGAGGCGGTCTACGCCAAGACGCAGCAGACGGGCGCCGAGCAGCCTGACGAAGCTTCCCACCAGGGGGGCGCGTCAGACGAGAAGGTGGTCGAGGCTGAGTTCGAGGAAGTCAAGGACGACAAAAATTAACATATAACGGCTCAGGACACGGGGCTTTAGGCGAAGGGGAGCATTGCACTCCCCTTTTGCCGTTTTCCCTGTGTCCCGTGTCAATGGGGATTGAGCGTGGCAAACGGGGATAAACGCGATTACTACGAGGTGTTGGAGGTACATCGGAACGCTTCCGATACCGAGATCAAGAAGGCCTATCGCAAGATGGCCGTCAAATACCATCCGGACAGGAACCCGGGAGACAAGCAGGCCGAGGAGAACTTCAAGGAGGTCTCCGAGGCTTACGAGGTCCTGTCCGACCCCCAGAAGCGGGCCCAGTACGACCAGTTCGGCCACGCGGGGCTCAACGGCGCAGGATTCAACGGCGCAGGATTCGGCTTCGGCGCGGGTACGCCGTTCGGCGACATTTTCGGCGACATTTTCGGTGATATCTTCGGCGGCGGCAGACAGCAGCGGAGAGGCCGGAGGGGCGACGACCTCCTCTACAACCTGGAGATCAGCTTCGAGGAGGCGGCCTTTGGTGTGGAATCCAAGATCGAGGTCCCCTACAACAAGCGATGCGGCACCTGCGGCGGCAGCGGCGCCAAGCCGGGGACCGAGCCCAAGGTCTGTCCCACCTGCCGCGGCGCCGGTCAGGTCCGGTTCCAGCAGGGGTACTTCAGCGTCAGCAGGACCTGCAGCCACTGCAACGGCGAAGGGAGAGTCATAGAATCCCCCTGCGGCACCTGTCGCGGCACCGGCAGCGTCAGGGACACCAAGACCATGTCGGTCAAGATACCCGCCGGGGTGGAGACCGGCAACCGTCTGAAGCTCTCCGGCGAGGGGGGACAGGGGACCAAAGGGGGAGTTAACGGCGACCTGTACGTGGCCATCAGCGTCCGGCCCCACCCGGTGTTCAGCAGGGACAACAACGACGTGATCTGCGAAATCCCCATCAGTTTCGTTCAGGCGGCCCTCGGGACGGAGATTCAGATTCCCACTCTGGACGGCAGGCTGAACCTCAAGATCCCCGAGGGAACCCAGTCGGGCAAGGTCTTCCGGTTGAGGGACAAGGGGATCCCGGTGCTCCAGGGGTACGGCAGGGGTGACCAGCTGGTGATCATCAAGGTGGAGACCCCGGTGAATCTGAACAAGAAGCAACGGGAGCTGCTGGAGGAATTTGCCAAAATCGGCGGCGAAGAGATCTACCCGATGAAAAAGAGCTTCTTCGACAAGGTGGTTGACCTGTTCAGTTAGTTTCTGTACGGAAAGCCCCACCCCGGTCTTCAGCGGCATTCTCACGGAGTTTCCGACCGGAAAGCAACCGGAAATGAAAGTCAGGAGGTCCCGTGAAGCAGCTCATCATGCACCTGGTCGTGTCCTACGGTTACTTCGGGATCTTCGGCGCCCTGGTTATCGGGATCTTCGGCGCGCCGATTCCGGACGAGCTCCTGCTCACCTACGCGGGGTACCTCTCGTTCAAGGGGGAGATGCGGCTTCACCTGGCCATACTGGCGGCCTTTCTGGGGAGCGTCTGCGGGATAACGCTGAGCTACGGGGTCGGTCGTTCCTTCGGTCTCTACCTGTTCGAGAAATACGGCCGTTTCCTCCACCTGACCCCGGAGCGGATGGGCAAGGCCCACGACTGGTTCGGCAGGTACGGCAAGTGGACCCTGGTGGCGGGATATTTCGTTCCGGGGGTCCGCCACCTGGTCGCCTGCCTGGCAGGGACCTCCCGGCTCAAATTTTTCACCTTTGCCCTGTACGCTTACGCGGGGGGATTCCTCTGGGCCTGCAGCTATGTCGTGTTCGGCTACTTCATGGGGAAGGACTGGAGCCGTCTGTCGGAGGAACTCCACCGGCATCTGCTGCTCGGCTCACTGGTTGTGGTCGCAGCCGTAGCGGGGTGGCTGATCGTCCGCCGGCTGCGGCGCAAGGGGAAAGGGTGAAGAGTGAAGGTTGAAGGAATTCTTGCCGATTAAAGGCGGTGACGCGAGGCACAGGGCTTGAAACTTAGTTTTTCCTCGTGCCCCGCGCCTTGCGCCTCGCGCGTAGTCTTGTTTATCCGAGAACGGCCTTCCTGAACTCGTCGATTCCCATCTGCTCCACGATGCGGCAGAGGCGCTCCTTCTTGCCGCACGACTTGTAGTAGCTGATGATCTTCTCGATGATGGCCAGCACCTCGTCATCGGTGGCGATATCCTCCACCAGCACGTCGGCGATGCGCGGTCTCATGCCGGAGTTGCCTCCCACCAGGATCTTCCACCCCTTAGGCGTTCCCATCACGCCGATGTCCTTCACCCATACCTCGGAACAGGAGAGCATGCAGCCGGAAACCCCCATTTTCATCTTGTTGGGGAGCTCCATGGCATGGTAGATGGCGTCCACCTTCAGGCCCAGACCGACCGAGTCCATGACCCCGCGTTTACAGAAGGTGGTGCCGGGACAGATCTTGACGCTCCGCACGCACAGCCCGATGGCGGCACCGGGCGCCTGGTTCAGGTCCTTCCAGGCGTTGTCCAGGTCCTCTTCCTTGAGTCCCACCAGGGCGATACGCTGGGCCGAGGTCAGCTTGACCGCCTGGACCTTGTATTTGTCGGCCACGTCGCAGATCCTGCGCAGCGTCGCCGTGTTGGTGATCCCGCCGGGGATGTGGGGGGCAATGGCATAGGTTTCCCTGTCCCGCTGCAGGATGGCGCCCTTTCCGAGAATATCCTTCTTCATCGGTTCCTCCATGATGTATTTTTAGTGAAGGTAAATTTGTAGCACAGTTTCCCCGTAAAAGGAAGGGGTGCGGGCGCCGAAGGCAGGGGCGATCCCTGTGATCGCCCGATGGAAGGGCATGCCGCTACGGCTGCTCGACCCGTTCCATGTCTTCCCTGATATAGCGGGTGCAGAGGAAGCAGAACCCGGCGGCGGCCGCAATGGCGATCGGCGTGGTGAGGAGGGCTGTTCTGAGCCCCCACAGGTCGGAGAACCATCCCAGGATGGTTGGTGATACCGCGTCCCCCAGGGCGTGGATGAAGAAGATGTTGATGGCGAAGGCCATGGCGCGGCAGGCGGGCGGGCTCACGTTGACGATTACGGTATTCAGGGGGCCGGTGTTGAAGAACAGGAAAAACTCGGCAAAGAACGCCGCCGCCAGGCAGAGGGGGAGAGAATCGGCGGCGATGGCCAGCACGGCGATGGGAATGCCGATGATGAAGCCCCAGCCGGACACCAGCAGGTATCCCTTGGGGGTCCTGCTCTGCAGCCGGTCGCCGATCCATCCCCCCGAGAGGGTGCCGGTGATCCCGGCCAGCACGGTGATGGCACCGAACAGGGTGTTCCCCCTGGCCACGTCCAGGTGGTGGATCCGGTAGAGGAAGGTGGGCATCCACTGGGCCAGCCCGCCGATGGCGAAGGTCATGGCGGCCATGGCCAGGGTGTTGCAAATGAAGGACTTGTTCCGCAGGAAGATCCGGTAGCCGGACGGTTTGGCGGCCGATTGCCCGGAGTCTCCAGCAGCCGGGGTGTCGCACCGCGGGTCCCGCAGGAACCAGACCGCAGCGGCGACCAGAAGCCCTGGAATCCCCACGATGAGGAAGGCGGCCTGCCAGCCCAGGTGGTAGCCCAGCAACCCGCCCAGGAGATACCCCAGGGCGCTCCCCACCGGGATGGCCAGGTAGAAATAGGACAGGATACTGCCGCGCCGCTCCCTGGGGAAGAAGTCCGAAATGATGCCGGGGGAGACCGTACCGAAGCTCGCCTCGCCGATCCCCACCACGGTGCGGGCCGCCAGGAGCGAACGGTAGCCGGGCGCGACACCGGACAGGACCGTGGCCAGGCTCCAGACCGCCACCCCGGCCGAGGCGAGCCGGATGCGGTTGCCCCGGTCTCCCAGCCAACCAAGGAACGGCGCTGAGCACATGTAACAGATCATGAAGGCGCTCCCCAGGAAGCCGAGCGCCGTGTCCGAAAGCGCGAAGTCGGCCTTTATCAGGGGAAACACGGCGTACAGCACCTGCCGGTCGATGTAGTTGAGCAGGTTGACGGCCAGGAGCAGCGCCAGGGCGTAGCGGCTGTAAGCGGCAGAAGGTTTGTTGTTTGTCATGGCATAATCGGCTTTTCTCGATTTGTTGGTTTCCCCCTTAGCGAAAGGGGGATGTAGGTCCCTGGCAAAACTATATCAGTATCCATCCGGAAAGTGCCGGTTGGGGTCGGCCCGGAACTTCCCCGAAGCCCCTCGCAATCGGACGTCGGACTTCACCGGTACAATGGCCGTCATGCCTGAACAGGCAGCTGTCCCACGAACATGCAGGGGTTCCGCACGAGAGGCTCCGTGAAAGCCCCGGACCGACCCTGACGGACATTTTTCCAATAGATACATTATATGGTCAGTACGGAGCACCAGAAAACTATCGTACCCCATAGAAGCAGCATCAGCGCGGTGGCGCCATACATCAGCCGGACGACCCCCCGCCAGGACTCAGCCGAGAGGCTTCGCAGCGGGTCCCCTATGGTCGGCTTCTCGACCGGTTTGCCGAAGTAGCGGTTGGTCCCCCCCAGCATGACCCCCAGCGCCCCGGCCGCGGCCGCCTCCGGGATGCCGCTGTTGGGCGAGGAGTGGTTCCTTCCGTCACGGACCATGATCCGGAAGGCGCCCTTTCCGGACAGGCGGACCAGCGGCGCCGTCGCGACCATCAGCAGCCCGGTCAGGCGGGCCGGCAGCCAGTTGACCAGGTCGTCGAACCTGGCCGAGGCCCGACCAAAAAGCAGGTAACGGTCGTTCTTGTACCCCACCATCGAGTCCAGGGTGTTCACCGCCTTGTAGGCTAGTCCCAAGGCCGGACCGCCGAGCATCAGGTAGAATAAGGGAGCAATCACCCCGTCCGACGTATTCTCCGCAACGGTCTCCACCAGAGCTCGCCAGATCTCCGGCTCGGTGAGGCCGTCCGTGTCCCGTCCTACGATGCGGGACAGGTACAGCCGCGCCCCTTCCAGGTCACCGGCCGTCAGCCGGTCGGCCACCAGCTTCGACTCGACGTGCAGGGAGCGGGCCGCCAAGCAGGTCCAGGACAGGACCGCAGCCACGGCAAAACCCAGGTAGGGGTGGACGGCGTACGCTCCCTTCAGCAGCAGGACCGCCGCGAGGTAGGTCACCCCGACGATCACGATGAGCAGCAGCACCCCGCCCAGTCGTTCGCTTCGAATCAGCCGCCGGAGGATCTTTTCCAGCCCGGCGATCATCCGGCCGATCCCTACCACCGGGTGGGGCAGCCGGCGCGGGTCGCCGAGGCAGAGGTCCAGGAGGAGGGCGGTGAACAATATGTCAGGGGTGATGGGGTGCATTCATGTACTGGTTCTGTTCTTTATACATTGAACGTCCGGTTTTTAGATCCCCCCTCCCGACCTCCCCCCGCTGGGGAGGGCTAGGGAGGGGGCTTAATCCCACAGATCCCGAACAGACTCTCCATATCCAGGTTCCGCTCCAGGTGTTCCGCCAGCAGATCGAAGGGGTCTTCCATTCCGCTGCCTGCGGTCATCGCGGGCAACCCTTTTTCCTTTCTGATCCGGTTCAGGAACGCCGACCGGAAACCGTGGTTGTCGAAGATGCCGTGCAGGTAGGTGCCGAACACCCGGCCGTCCGGCGAGACCGCGCCGTCAGTGATAGCCACCTCCCGGCCGGAGCGGCGCAGCAACTGGGCAAAAGGCTTGGCCTTGGGGCCGAGGGTAGTTTCTCCCAGGTGGATCTCGTACCCTGTGACCATCCCCTCGCACCCCGGCGCCGCCAGGGACGCTCCCCGCAGCAGCCGGGCCTCGGCCTGGTGGGTCTCCTTTTCCGGGAGCAGGACCGTTTCCACGTCCAGCAGCGCGAGCCCCGGCGCCTCGCGACGGTCGGATTCCAGGCCGTGCGGGTCCAGGATCCGACTTCCCAGCATCTGGTAGCCGCCGCAGATGCCGACCACGGGACCGGTAAAATTTCTGACCCCTTGATCCAGTCCCTGTTTCACGAGGAACGCCAAGTCGCCAATGGTGGATTTGCTCCCGGGCAGAATCAGGGCGTCCAGGCCATCCAGCCCGCTTGCATCCTCTATGTAACTGAGGGTAACGTCCGGCTCCGCTTCCAACGCATCGAAATCCGTATAGTTGGAGATGCGTGGAAAACGGATCACCCCGATGTTGATTTTGCTTTCCTCGTTCCTTTTGCCTCTGGCCTCGTTCCTTCGCCGCTCCAGCGCCACGCTGTCCTCTTCGGGGATCCGGAAGTGGCTGAAGTACGGTATCACCCCTAGCACCAATACGCCGGTACGTTGCTCCACGAACTCAATTCCCGTAGCGAGCAGGGACGGGTCGCCACGGAACTTGTTGATGACGACCCCCTTGACCAGTTCCCGCTCGGCCGGCTCCAGCAACTCCAGGGTCCCCACGATCTGGGCGAACACCCCGCCCCGGTCGATGTCCGCCACCAGGATGCAGGGGCAGCCGGCCATTGCCGCCACCCGCAGGTTGGCGATGTCGTGTGCCTTCAGGTTGATCTCGGCGATGCTGCCGGCCCCCTCGATGACGATGAAATCGTAGTCGTTACGCAGGCGTTTGAAGCTCTCCTCTACCCCACGGAATGCCTCGGGCTTGTAGGCGTTGTACTCCTTCACCGACATGTTGCCCACCACCTTCCCTTGGACGATGACCTGGCTGCCGGTGTCCGAGTTGGGCTTGAGCAGCACCGGGTTCATGTCGGTGTGAGGGGCGATGCGGCAGGCCTGGGCCTGCACCGCCTGGGCCCGGCCGATCTCGCCCCCCTCCAGGGTGGCGAAGGAGTTGAGGGCCATGTTCTGGGACTTGAACGGCGCCACTGAAACGCCCCGGTTGCGGAGGATGCGGCAGAACCCGGCCGCCAGCACCGACTTGCCCACGTCCGACGCGGTGCCGACGAACATGAGGGCGCGTCCCGCGCCCAGGCGAAGGGCTAAAGGCGAAGGGCTAAAGGTTATATCCGGGTCTCCCTGAGCCTTTAGCCCTTGACCCTTAGCCCCGGTTTTGTATCCCCTGGGCGTCACCATCCTTCCCAGGCCGTCCAGGTAGGTGGCGGAGTTGCCGATTATGACCAGCGAGAACATGTCGATCCGCTCAACCGGCAGGTCCGCCAGGGTGGAAACGATCCGCTCCTCTCCGCTCCGGCAGGCGTTGCGTACTATCCCGACCGGTGTTTCCCGCGCCTTGGTCCGAAGCAGGATCTCCCTGGCCCGCTCGATGTGCCGTACCCTTCCCTTGCTGCGGGGGTTGTAGAGGGCGATCACGAAATCCGCGGCAGCGGCAGCCTCCAGCCGCCGCTCGATCTGCTCCCAGGGTGTGAGCAGGTCAGAGAGGGAGATGACCGCGAAGTCGTGCATGAGCGGGGCGCCCAGCACCGAGGCGGCGGCCTGCACCGCCGAGACGCCGGGCACGCTGACCACCTCGACGGCGTCCGGCGGCGCCAGCTCCAGCACCAGCCCGGCCATGCCGTACACCCCGGCGTCGCCGCTGGAGACCAGGGCAACGGTCTTCCCCTCCCGTGCAAGGCGGATGGCCTCCCGGCAGCGTTCAACCTCTTTCGTCATGCCGGAGGAAACGACCTCCTTGCCGGCCAGCAGCGGTCCGATCAGCTTCAGGTAGGTGGCGTAGCCCACCACGACAACTGAGGATTCGATGGCCTCGCGGGCCTCGAACGTCATATGCTTCAGGTCGCCGGGACCGAGGCCGACGATAAACAGTTTCGACATAACGCTGTGTTATCCTTTGATAATTTCCGCAACAGCCAGTGTCACGTTGCCGCTCTTGACCTTTTTCAGCAGCAGGCTTCCGCCGTCGGAGGCGAGCAGCGCCGCCGGCTCGGCCACGCCGACCGCGCCGACGGCATCCATGGCATGTCGGGACGGTGGGGAGGGGGGTGTTACGGAGTTCAGCTCGCTGCTTTCATAGCACACGACAGGGAGCGAGTGCCTTTCCGCAAAGGCCAGCAGGCCCGGCTCGCCCTGTTTCGCCGATGCCGTTGCGATGCAGCGGACGCTCTTGAGGGAGAGGAACTGGCGCTTCAGGTTGGCGATGACCACCTCCTCGATCTCCTCCGCGGAGGTGCCGCTGTTACAGCCGATACCGAGCACCAGGTTCCTGGGGCGGAGCACGAGAAGCTCCGGCGACAGGATCCGGGGAGGGAGGCTGCGGTTGGTGACGAACAGGAACCCCTGGGCGCTGCTCCGGAGCGCGGAGTTGAAATCGGTGTGAAAGGTCAGTCTCCCCCGGCCGCAGAAAGACTGCTCCACCCGCCCGGTCGGATCCACCACCGCTATGTGCCGGTTTTCCAGGAGGAGGGAGTTCAGGACCTTGACCCGTGAGAGTTCTTCGATGACCCACCCATGCTCTTTGGCTATCGTGTCGAAGGAGGGGAGGCCGTTGGCGTCGGTGGCGGTGGTGATGACCGGGGTGGCGTCGGCCAGTCGGGCACAGCGCTCGGCCAGCTGGTTCGCCCCGCCCAGATGGCCGGAGAGGAGGGAGACGGCGAACCTGGCGGCGTCGTCCATGACCACCACCGCCGGGTCCCGGTCCTTCCCCTCCAGCAGCGGGGCGATCAGCCGCACCACGATGCCGGTCGCCATGATGCAGACCAGTCCGTCGTACTCGCGCCAGAGTCGCGTCACGAGTTCCTTGAGACATTCCTGAAAGACGGAGCAGGAGGAATCGACCTGGTCGGCCAGTTTGGGCGGCAGGTGGAGCAGCGCGTCGGGCAGGGCTTCGGCAAGCCGCGCGCCCAGCCGTGCGCCGTTGCCGGTTATGGCGATGATGGCGGTCTTCATGTTACGCTCCGCGCAACAGCCTGCTAAAGGTAAAAGGGCAAAAGGGATTTTAAGTCCCTTGGCTCTTGGCCCTTTGCCTTTGGCCTGTGGTTAGACGATGGTTCCTTTCCTGCGGCCGTGGGAAAATTCCCGGTCGTACAGGAGCGATTTCGCCTTCAATCCCTCCTGTCGCGCCTTGAGCACGTCACCCACCAGGATGATCGCCTGTTTATCGATGCCGGCCGCCCGCACCCGGCCGGCGATGTCCTCCAGGGTCCCTTCGATGACCAGCTCGTCGGGCCAGGAGGCGCGGCAGACCACCGCCACGGGCGTTTCAGTGGTATAGGAACCCATCATCAGCTCCTCTACCACCCGCTCGATCAGCGAGACCGACAGATAGATGACCAGGGTGGCGCCGATGCGGGCGATTTCGCCCAGCGACTCCCGCTCCGGCACCGGGGTCCGGCCGGCCAGCCGGGTGATGATCACGGTCTGGGAAACCTCCGGCAGGGTCAGCTCCTGTTTCAGGGCGGCTGCAGCGGCAAAGGCGCTGGTCACTCCCGGTATGACCCCGTAGGTTATGCCGAGCCGGTCCAACTCCGCCATCTGCTCCTGGATGGCGCCGTAGACGGAGGGGTCGCCGGTGTGGAGCCGGACGACTTTTTTCCCGGCCGGCACAGCCTCGGCGATGACCGCGGTGGTCTCCTCCAGGGTCATGGAGGATGAGTCGTACACCTCGGCCCCGGGGGCATGGCTACGCACCAGCTCCCGGTCCACCAGGCTCCCGGCGTAGACGACCAGGTCCGCCTCCCTCAGGAGCCGGGCGCCCTTGACGGTGATCAGCTCCGGGTCGCCGGGGCCGGCGCCGATGAAATGGACCTTTGGCACGAAAACCTCCCTATTTTTTCACGATCAGCAGCGACAGGTAGTCCAGCTTCTTTCCCACCAGCGAGTCCAGGTCGAACACCACCTGCTCCTGGTCGGTCCCGGCACGGGCAATGAAGGCGCCGTTCCCCTCCAGTCCCAGTTCCCTCAGCATGGCAAAGACCTGATCGAACACCCGGTTCACCTTCATGAGGACCACGGTGTCGAACTCCATCAGGGTGGTGCGGAGCTTCCCTTCCTCGAAGGTGGCGGGGAGCACGGCGATCCGCTCGGAGGCGGCGGCCAGGGGGATGCCGGCAGCCGCGGCAGCCGCGTTGATGCTGGTTACTCCCGGCACCACCTCGATGGGGATGTCCGGATGGCGTTCGCGGAAGATGCGGTAGAGGTAGAGAAAGGTCGAGTAGAGGAACGGGTCGCCGATGGTGACGAAGGCCACGTCCTTCCCCCGGCGGATCCGGTCCAGGACCGTGGCGGCGGCCTCCTCCCAGAATTCGTCCAGTCCCTCCCGGTCCTTGCGCATGGGGAAGACCCGCACGATGACCTCCTGGCGGGCGCGGTCCAGGAACGGCTCCACGATGGACAGGGCATGGCTGGAGTCACCGGCGCTGGCGACCGGCGCGCAGATCACGGGTGTCCGGCGCAGCACCCGCTCGGCCTTGAGGGTCAGCAGCTCGGGATCGCCGGGACCCACACCCACCGCGTAGATCCGGGCCACTATTCCTCGCCTCGCCGGGCCGAGATCACGTAGACCGGGTTGTTGGCCTCGAACAGCTTGTATTCGGTCAGGCCGACGGTCTTGGAGACGTTGACGCAGACCACCTCCACGCCGTAGCCGTGGTCCTCCAGGAACTCGACCGCCTTGGTCAGGGTGTCCAGGGTCACGGCGTTCAGCACGATGATGCCGTCCGGCTTCAGGCGCCGGTCCACCGCGTCGATGATCTCCTCCAGCATCCCGCCGGAGCCGCCGATGAAGACCCGGTCCGGGTTGGGGAGGTCGTCGAACCCTTCCGGCGCGAACGCCTCCACCAGCATGACGTTCTTGGAGGAGAACTTCTTGAGGTTCTCCCGGATGAACGCCAGGTACTGCGGGTTCTTCTCCAGGGCGTACACCTTGCCGTTGAGCATCAGGTTCCCTGCCTCGATGGATATGGAGGCGCTCCCGGCGCCGATGTCCCACAGGACCAGGTCGTTCTGGAGCTGCAGCTTGGCCAGGGTCACGGCCCGGATCTCCTGTTTGGTGATCAGCTTCCGGGCGGTGGCGTATTCGTCGTCGGAGATCCCCATGACCGGGTGCTGGGCCAGGGTCGGCTCCCATGCCTTGATCAGGATCAGCAGGTTCAGCGGCGAGCAGGAGAGCTCGGCCAGGCCGCGTACGTCGGTGCGGGTGAACTTCTCGCTCGGGAGCCCCAGGTCCTCGCACAGGTAGACGTCGTACCCGTCGGCGCCCCGATCGATCAGCTCGCGGGCGATGACCGCCGGGGAGTTCTTTTCGTCGGTCAGCACCGCCGCCTTGTCCGCGGCGATGATCCGGTCCACGGCCCCCTTGAGGCCGCGGCCGTGGACCGAGAGGAAGATCGCGTCGTCCCACGGTTCCTTGATGCGGGCAAAGGCGTACTGGACGCTGGTCACGTTGGGGAAGATCTCGATCCGCTCCTTGGGGAGGTTGCGGAGCAGGAAGCGGGCGATGCCGAAGAAGTTGGGATCGCCGGAGCTCAGCACCACCACCCGCCTGTCGGTGGTCTTGA
This sequence comes from Geobacteraceae bacterium, assembly GCA_029975275.1. Lineage (GTDB taxonomy): Bacteria > Desulfobacterota > Desulfuromonadia > Geobacterales > Geobacteraceae > RPRC01. The sequence goes on from JARKPN010000134.1 coordinate 34,606, forward strand.
GGAAATCCAGCATGATGGAGAGGTCGCCGAAGGTCTGCTTCTCCCCCTTGAAGTCGGGGAAAATGTCCAGCAGGCGCTGGTGCCCGATGAGCAGCTCGGCAGAGTTGATCACCTCGATGGCCTTGGAGCCGAACCCCTCCCATCCCTCGATGCCCGCTCCCACCAGATAGATTTTTCGTTCAGGCATGGTTACCCTCCCGTGCGCGGTGTCCGCGAACAAATAGCATAAATTACCCGATTTGAAGCATTCTTTCCGCCCCCTCATCCGTCCCTGCGGGACACCTTCTCCCTCATGGAGGAGGGACAGAATATGATGCCCTCGCCATTAGGGAGAGGGCGGCGCATTGCGCCGGGTGAGGGGAAAATGCCAACGCTGAATTCGTTACACTGTGCAATGTGCCTGTTGCGTTGCCTTTCCCCCTGAACAGAATTCCGGTTTCCGTCAATGTTAGCCGAAATATACCACTTCTCCACCGTAGCCCGCCAGAAAAACCTTGACCCCGCAACCGGGGGTCCATTCGGTCGCCGTCCGTGCCGCCCTGTCGCAGACCAGGGCGACCAGTTCCGGGTCGCCGCCGGCCGCCTCGAACAGCTCCCGGGCGGTGTTGGAATTCGATGCGCGAGGCGCAAGGCCTGCGGTGCGGGGGGACGCCGAAAGCCACTCCGACAGGGTCCGCAGGTCCAGTTGCGACGAGGAGACGTGGGTCTGTTCGTGGCCGCAGGCGATCTTCAGCAGTTTGGCGAACTGGCCGGCCAGGACGACCTCCTTCACTCCCTTGCGGGAGCAGGCACGCAGGGCATGGCCCACGTGGTCGCCCATCATGATGTAGGCTTCCTCAGGCAAGGCAAGGAAGTGCTGGGCAGCCAGCTCGCTGGTGCGGCCGGTTGAGAGGACCAGGGTGGAACAGCCGCAGGCCAGGGCCACATCGACGGCCGCGCCGATGGTATCGGTCCAGGCCTGGGCCGACACCGGCTTCACGATGCCGGTGGTGCCGAGGATGGAGAGCCCGCCCACGATGCCGAGCCGGGCGTTCAGGGTCCTTTTCACCAGTTCCCCGCCGTTGGGGACGCTGATCAGGACGTGGGGAACGGGGAACGGGGAGCGGAAAACCTCTCGTACCGCTTCGGTGATCATTCTCCGGGGCACGGGATTGATGGCCCATTCTCCCACCGCCACGGCCAGCCCGGGTTTGGTGACCCGGCCCACGCCGGGACCCCCTTCGATGATTATCTCACCCTTCTCATTGTCTCCTCCCATCGGGGGAGGGGGAGAGGAATTGGCCGAGAGACCGGCATTCAACCTCACCGTCGCGTGGATCTCGGCGCCGTTGGTCACGTCCGGGTCGTCACCGGCGTCCTTGACCACGAAGCAGGAGGCGGCGTCCCGGTCGAACGCCTGTCCGTGGAGCCGGAAGCGGACCGTTTCCCCCCGGGGAAGGACGATGTCCACCTCGTCCACGGTTGCCTGGTCCCGCAGCATCAGGGCCGCTCCTCTGGCCGCCGCCGCGGCGCAGGCGCCCGTGGTGTAGCCGTGCCTAAGGTCCTTTTTCATTCCGGGTCAGGGCAAGGAGCAGCAGGGCGTTGACCACCGCCGCGGCCACGTTGGAGCCTCCCTTCCGGCCCCGGTTGGTGATGAAGGAGACCGATGCCTCACGGATGAGCTCTTCCTTGCTCTCCTCGGCCCCCACGAAACCCACCGGCATACCGACCACCAGGTCGGGCCGGAGCCCCCCCTCGCGCACCAGCCGAAGCAGCTCGAACAGGGCGGTGGGGGCGTTGCCGATGACGAACACGCCGTTGCCGGGGTCTCCTGCCGCCTTGCGCATGGCGGCGATGGAGCGGGTTATCCCCTGGCTGCCGGCCTCCTCGGCAACCTGGACGTCGGCCACGAAGCAGGAGGTCCTGATGCCGAAGCGTTCCAGCAGCCGCTTGTTGATCCCTGCCAGGGCCATGGTGGTGTCGGTCACCAGGCCCCGGCCCCTGCGCAGGGCCTCGATCCCGCGTTCCAGCGCGCCGGGTGAAAAGGCCATGGTGCGGGCATAGTCGAAGTCTGCGCTGGTGTGAATGGCGCGCCGCACCACCTGCCATTCCCGCGGGGGCCAGGAATGGGTTCCCACTTCGGCGTCGATGATGCGGAACGATTCCGCCTCGATCTGTTCAGGCCGCAGGTGGACCGACATCAGCTCCATCCCTCTTCGGCAAACGCCTCTTCGATCCGGTCAACAACCAGCTTGGCAAGCCGTTTGTGGACTCCCAGGTGTCTGCCCATGGCCATCTCGATGTGCGGATAGCGGGTCCGCGCCTGCTCCAGTTCAGCGGGCAGGTCTTCAAGGACGTGGGCGCCCATATAGAGGAAATAGGGGACCAGCAGGATGCGCTCCGCCCCCCGGGCCACGCAGGCGTCGATCCCCTTCTGGATGTTCGGGGAATGGCTTTCGCGGAAAGAGACCTCGACAATCTCGTAGCCGCCGAACTGCTGCACCATGGCGGCGATCTGGTTGACCGCCGTGTTTGCCTCGGGTATGCGGCTGCCGTGGGCCATGAGAAGGATTGCGGTTTTCATTCAAAACTCCTTTTTTAACATATTTATTCTGAGTTCTCCGTGCGCTCCGTGGTTAATGTTTTTTCTGCGATTTTTCAACGAGCAGGCGTGAAGGCGTCACGTTACTTATGCCTGAGGTATTGGAACTGCCTCCAGAGGAGATACCCGCCCCAGGCGAACGAGACCAGCATGAGCGCCACGCCGGTGCCGAAAGACAGCCGGGCGATGAAGTGGTCATACCGCATCCAGCCGAGTTTCGTCAGGATGACCTCCCAGTCGTGGTAGTCGGCCACTTCGCTTCCGGTCACGCCACCCAGCAGCATCAGCCGGCCGGCCCGGGCATCGTCCATGTAAGGGGCGATGTCCAGGAAACTCTCCCCGAGCCACCAGAGCCCCACCACCCCGCCGAAGGGGTTTCCCTTCACCAAGAAGGCGCACAGTACGATGAACGGCACCAGCCACTGACCGAGGGTGCCGCCCAGCACCTGGAGAAAGCGGCCGAAGGGAGCGAAAATTATGTGTCCGGCCTCGTGGAAGGGGAGGTTGATCAGGTGGAGAAACGATTCTCCCACGTAGTTGGAGGAAATCGGGTGCGTCATCAGGCGCGCTCCCCAGACCACCAGCACCAGGTAGACCAGCGCCCGGCCCGCGACAAACGGCCCGCTCTCTTCCGGGTCGACCGCCAGGATACGCTCTTTCAGCCAGGCGAGATTACCCATGGGTCCCCGTCGCGCAGGCCCGGCCTCGATTTCCGGTAGAGGAGCCTCCAGGAGGGGCGGCTCATAATCCCTCTCGCGGACCTTGGCGAAAATCACCCCGCAGCGCAGGCATTCCCCGTGTCCTTCGGGCTGCGCGAACCCGCACTTCGGACAGATCATGCACACCCTCCCAGTTAGTTCATACCTGCATCCGTGACGCCTTCGCGCCTGCGTCTGTTCGCCACGGCGCTCAGTCGTCACGTATTCAGGTTGAATCGTACGGAGTTGCTCACAAATGACTCCGCCATCTCCGGACAGCTCCCGAAGTGGAGGTGTATGTACGAGGCCAGGCAGTTCCGGTAGCGGTATCCCTCCGTCCCCAGGTCGCTCCCGTTCCTGCGCACCCGGTAGAGGCGCTCCACACTGCCCGGCATCTCGTCCATCTCCGAGTAGTGGAACTCGTGGCCCCTGGCAACGGCCCCCTTCGGCCCGATGGGCGAGTCGGCGGTCAACTCCACCTCCCGGTAGCCCAGGGCCTTCCGTCGCTGGAGCATGCGGGTTGCAACCGGAAAGACGCCCACGAAATTTTCCGTCAGGTAGATGAACCCGCCGCACTCGGCATAGACCGGCATGTCCGCCTCGACGGCACTCCTGACCGCTCCGATCATCCCTCGGTTGCCGGTCAGCGCCTCAGTGAACAGCTCGGGGTAGCCGCCAGGGAGGTAGATACCGCCGATGCCGGCCGGGAGACAGCCGTCGCGGAGCGGGGAAAACTCGACAAGTTCCGCCCCGGCCTCCCGCAGGAGCCGCAGGTTGTCCTCGTACACGAAACAGAAGGCCTCGTCCCGGGCAACGGCGATACGGACTTCCGGTAGTGGGGTCAGGTCTCGACATTTGACAAGACCGGTGTCAAATATCGAGACCTGACCCCACAAGGATTGGGGAACGGAAAGCAGCCCCTCCAGGTCGATGTGTTCCCGGATGGTCGCGGCCAGCCGGTCGCGGAAGTCGTCCGGCAACGGGTTCTCTTCGGCGGTGACCAGCCCCAGGTGGCGGGAGGGAATGCTCAGCTGCTGGTCGCGGGGAATGCAGCCCAGGACCCTGACCTCCGGGACGGCTCCTTCCACGGACTCCCGAAGGACCCGGGCATGGTTGTCGCTCCCCACGTTGTTGAATATCACCCCGGCGACCCGCACCTGCCGGTCGAACCCGGCAAAGCCCCGGACCAGGGCCGCGGCGCTCCGGGCCTGGCTCTTTGCGTCCACCACCAGGATCACCGGAGCGTCCAGGATCCGGGCGACCTGGGCGGTGCTGCCGGCGTCAGAGTCGGCGTCCATGCCGTCGAACAGCCCCATGACACCCTCGACCACGGCCAGGTCGCATCCCCGGGCGTGGAGGGCGAAGGTATCCCTCACAAACCCTTCCGGACACATCCAGCCGTCCAGATTGATCGAGGGGCGGCCGGTCACCAGCCGATGCCAGCCCGGGTCGATGAAGTCCGGCCCCACCTTGAACGGCGCCACGGCCAGCCCTTTCCGCCCGAATGCTTCCATCAGCCCGAGGGTCACCATGGTCTTACCGGAGCCGCTCATGGGCGCGGCGATGACGAGTGTTCTCAAGGTGTTATCCATTCAGCAGCTTGACCACCGGATTGCCGTCCGGGTAGTAGTCTATGATGTTCAGGCAGCCGAAGTCCTGCTCGATGCGGAACATGGACGAGGGTGGGGCGCCGAGGGCGTCCAGCAGCACCACCCGGTTGACACCGCCGTGGGCCACCACCAGCGCCTGCCCACCCCGGTGCCGCTCCACGACCTCCCCTATCACCGGCAGCACCCGCTCCCGCAGGTCGTTCAGGTTCTCTCCCCCCGGGACCCGGTAGCCGACGAAGTCGTTCATGCGCGCCTGCCACTGCTTCGGGTACCGCTCCTCCAGCTCGGACCAGGTGAGTCCTTCCCAGTCGCCGAAGCTCAGCTCCCGCAACTCCGGCCTCGGTATCGGCCGGATGCCGCGCCCCGCACAGAGCATCTCCGCTCCCTGCAGGCAGCGGGACAGGTCGCTGGTGTAGCAGGCGGCGACCGGCTCGGCCTTCAGCCGTTCGGAAAGCGCCCGGTACTGCTCGATCCCCCGCGAGGTCAGGGGAACCTCGGTCTGGCCGTTGTAGCGGAATTGACCGCTGCCGGCGATCTCGCCGTGGCGCACCAGGTAGAGTCTCGTCCGTGCGGTCATGCAAAAAACATCCGTTTTCCGGCCAGGGCCGCCAGCATCAGCAGGCAGAGGATCTCGGTAAGCTCTCCACAAAAGCCCATGATGTCTCCGGTCACACCCCCCAGCTTCCGGTGGAACCACGTCTTCAGCAGCCAGGTGAGGAGGTAGCATGCCACGAACAGCCACAGACCGGTAATCCCCAGGAAGAGCAGTGAAAACGGCAGGGTCATGAGGGTGGCGATCAGCATCTGGAGCCAGCCGGCCCCCGCCATGAAGGTGCTGCCGAGGCCTTCGCCGCGTGCCGATCGGGATCCGACGGTCATCTGCACCAGGGCGAAGCGGGCCAGCATGGGAAAGCAGAACAGCGCCGCCCGCTTCAGGTCCGCGGGAACGTGCAGCAGGGCCTGATACTTCAAGAGAAGCGCCAGGATCAGCCCAACCGCCCCGGCCGCTCCGGTACGGGAATCCTTCATCACCGCCAGGAATCGCTCCCTCCCACCCCGTGCGGCAAATCCGTCGCAGACGTCGGCCAGGCCGTCCAGGTGCAGCACTCCGGTGACCACCGCAAGCAGGGCGACCAGCAGCAGGTCCGTCACCCCGCGAGGAAAAGCCCGCGAAAGGAGAAAGTCGGCGCCCACCAGCATAGCCCCCAGGGTCAGCCCGGCCAGGGGGAAGAACGACAGGGAGCGGCCCAGGTCCCGTTTCTCGCAGCGGACGGAAAAGGGGAGGGGGATGATGGTCAGGAACTGCATGGCGATGAGGTAGAGGCGCATATATTTTCAATATTCCCCTTCCGCCACCCCTGCTTCCGCGAACGTGGCCATTTCCTTCAGGATCTTCACCCCGGCCTCGATGAGCCCCATGGCCAGGGCCGCCCCGGTCCCCTCGCCCAACCGGAGCTTGAGGTCCAGGATCGGCACCGCACCCAGGTGCCGCAGCATGAAACGGTGGCCGATCTCCACCGATTCGTGGGCCGCGAAGATGTAGTCACGCACATGGGGGTGCAGCTCCGAGGCGATCAGGGCGCCCGCTGTGGAGATGAAGCCGTCGACCACCACCGGGATCCGGTTTGCGGCGCAGCCGACCACCAGCCCGGCGATGCCCGCTATCTCCAGGCCCCCCACCTTGGCAAGTACGTCCAGCGGGTCGGCCGGGTCGGGTCGGTTCAGCTCCAGCCCCTGTTCGATGACCCGGATCTTGTTGGCCAGGGCATCGTCGTTGATCCCGGTCCCCCTGTGTGTCACCTTTGCCGCGGGAATCCCTGAAACGGCGGCGATGATGGCCGAGGCGGCGGTGGTGTTGCCGATGCCCATCTCACCGGTCCCCGCCATGGCGACCCCTTCCTCCCGGCAGCCGTTCGCCAGCCCGATGCCCGTCTCAAGCGCCGCCATTGCCTGATCGCGGGTCATGGCCGGTCCCTTGGCGAAGTTGGCCGTACCCCGGGCGACCTTCCGATCGATGAGACCCGGAACGCTTCCGAAGTCGTAATCCACCCCCATGTCCACCACCTGCACGTCGGCCCCGGCGTGCCTGGCCAGCACGTTGATGCCGGCCCCTCCCCGGAGGAAATTGAACACCATCTGGGGGGTGACCTCTTTCGGAAAGGCCGATACCCCCTCCTCGACCACCCCATGGTCGGCGGCAAAGGTGAAGATGACTTTTTTGCCGGTTTCCGGCTCCAGGGTCCCGGTCATGGCGACGAACCGGCGGGCGAACTCCTCCAGCCTGCCGAGCGATCCGAGGGGCTTGGTCTTGTGGTCCAGTCTGTCCTGGGCCTGCTTTATGAGTCCGGGGTCAACGGGCTGAATCCTGGCGAGGGTGTCGAGTAAGAGTTGCATGTAATATGTCCTTACATAATCATAATTCCCTCGACCCCCTCTTGTCTGTGAGAGGGGGAGATTCATCTTTCGAGGGAGATTTCTCCTCCCCTTTATGTGAGGGGAGACAAATTTTCGTCGGTCACTTCAACCTTAGCGGTATCCCGGAAAAGGTCACGTACACCTCGTCCGCGGCGGCGGCCAGGATCTGGTTGGTCCTGCCGGCCAGGTCGCGGAAGCTCCTGGCCAGGGCGTTGTCCGGCACGATCCCCATCCCCACCTCGTTGGAGACCAGCAGGAGGGGGGTGGTCAGCCCCGGCAGGATCTCCGCCAAGGCACGTACCTGGTCCAGGACAGCGTCGGGGTCGTCGGAGGCCAGCAGCAGGTTGGTCAGCCAAAGGGTGACGCAGTCCACCAGCACGGCCCGGAAGCGGCCGTCGGCATCCTTCACTGCCTCGGCCAGACGCAGCGGCTCCTCCACGGTCTGCCAGCCTTCGCCACGCCGCGCCTTGTGGGCGGCGATCCGATCCGCCATCTCCGCGTCCCGGGCCTCGCCTGTGGCAAGGTAGCAGAGCGGCGTCCCGAACCCCACGGCCAGGGTCTCTGCCAGGCGGCTCTTGCCGCTCCGGGCGCCACCGGTGATGAATATGGTTTTTGCCATGAAAAAACCCCGCCTCCTCTGGGAGACGGGGTTCAAAGCGGGTGTCGGGATATACGTGGGCCCGGGCGCCTCTCCCTCGGAGGTCCATCATGCGTCGGCCGGGCAGGTTTCCTGACTAGCGGGTCCCTTTACTCGCTGCGCCTTCCCGATTTCAGATCAGTGGCACCTAGTGCAGCTTTCATCACCGCTCACAGTTGCGGGGCAGTGAGGGAGTTTCACCCTCTTCCCTTTTACCTCGGCCCGATTTGTCTTGGAACGCATAACTGCGTTGGTTTCGCCAAAAACGATGAGGACGCCAGCGTCGTTTTCTCCTCACCGCCTTGTTCTACGTCCGAATACAAACCGGGCTGTGGAGCACCCGGACGGGTCGGTATTCAATTGTTGAAAAATTCTTGTAAACGGCTGCCCGATTGTCAACCGGGAAATAGAGCGACAATTAATTATTCCACCATCCCTCGACGGGCGAGGGTCAGGAGTGGATGTTGTAGGGGCAGGTCTCCGTGCCTGCCCAACCGAGGGCATCCACAAGGGGCGCCCCCCTACGGAATATCCTCCCACCCTTGGCGAGGGAGAGAATTAGCAGTTGCACCAGCAAGCGTGAAGGCGTGACGGATGTCGGTTACAGGGAACGGTCAGCTTCCCTCCGCCCTTTGCACCGGCCAGGCCCCGTCCTCCAGGTATCTGTGGATGGCGCGGGCAGCCTTCTTGCCGGCGCCGATGGCCAGGATGACGGTGGCGGCGCCAGTGACGATGTCGCCACCGGCAAACACCCCGGGCTTGGTGGTCCGGCCGTCGTCGTCGGCTATGAAGTAGCCCCGCTCGTTGGTATCCACCCCGGTGGCGGTGGAGGCC
>JARKPN010000140.1 GCA_029975275.1 Geobacteraceae bacterium
CATCGGGGCGGTATCCTACTACTTCAACAACCACAACCTGAAGCTCCAGGCCGACGTGGGCAGCATCCACAGGCAGAACCCGACGAACGGCACCCGCACCGACGACATGCAGTACCGCATGCAGGCTACCGTTGCGTTCTAAGCCGGTCCGTAGCAGATTTCGGTTAGTGAGCCTTCATCATGGTAGGGGGGACTTGTTTCCCCCTGTTTTTTCATCGTGGGCATGCCGGGAACGGACCGCTGAAATCCAGGCGCGAAGCGGCACTAGAAAGAAAACCATTTTCGAACGTCCGGCCCGGCACAACCGCATGGAGGCAGAAACCGATGGCAGCACAACACATCGCTTTTTATGGAAGAGGGGGCGCGGGCACATCGACCGTTACCTCAAACATCAGCGCGGCGCTCGCCGAAGAAGGATACAGGGTCATCCAGATAGGACTCGACCCCCAGAACGATTCCACCAGCGTCCTTCGGGGTTCGATGGAGTTACCGACACTGTTCGAGATGCTGCAGAAGGGTCGTGATATCCGACTGGAGGACGTCTCCGTGAAAGGGTTCAGAGGCGTGCTCTGCATCGAGGCGCTGAGCCTGTTCCAGTCGGGCGATTGCGCCGGACGCGGCATCAGGGAGGTGTTCTCCTTCCTTCACGGCAGCGCGCTGTTCGACAGATGCCGACCCGACGTGGTGCTGTACGACCTGCCGCTGGAGGTCCTGTGCGGCGTCTTCAGTTTTCCTTCGGAACAGATAAGGTTTGAGCGCGCCTACGTGGTAACGACCCAGGATTTCCCCTCGCTCTTTACGACGAACACGATTTTCCGCATACTCTCGAAGAACGCGCCGGCGGGGGGGGCGAAGCTGGGCGGCATCATCGCCAATGGACTCACCTCGCCGTTCGCCGAGTCCATTGTGCGTGATTTTGCTAGGCGTACCGGGGTCAGGGCCGTATCATACGTCCCCAATTCGACGGTGCTGATTCAGAGCGAGCTCTACGGCCAGACAGTCCTGGAGGCGGCCCCCATGTCAAACCACGCCTATATCTACCGGAGGCTCGCGAAGCAGATCATTGAAAACCGGGACGGCAGCGTACCCACCCCTCTGAACGCCGATGACCTCCGTATCTGGGCGCGTGAATGGGGTGACAGGATTTTCGAACTGGAGTCGGGCTTTATCAACCCGGGAGCATCCATCTGAGGCATATAAGTTTCCATCCGGAAAGTGCCGACAGGGGACGGGCCGGAACTTCCCCGAAGCCCCTCGTAATCGGACGCGGGACAGCACCGGGCCAATGGCCTTCTTGCCCGAACAGGCTGCTATCCCTCGAACATGCATGAGTTCCGTACGAGAGACTCCGTGAAAGTCCCGACTCGTCCCTCACTACATGTTCCCGGGGGTTCCGGATGGACACTAATCATCGGCAGAATCGATTAAACCCTTCCACGGACATCGGGAAAGGGCCTGTAACAACAAGTTTGGAATCAAAGCTTCAGGAGGTTATGTGCCGCAGCAGTCGCATATCAGGGAAATAACAGTCGTTTCGTCACTGGATGGGTCCGAGGAGAAGGCGCTTCTCCATCTGCCCGACAATCGCCTCAAAGCGCCGCTCGTGATAGGTCTGCATACATGGAGTTATGACCGGTTCAATCAACTGGACCAGATGTTGCCCCGTTGCATGGAGCGAGGCTGGGCCCTGCTCCTGCCGGAATTCCGGGGACCCAACCTCACGTCGAATCCGCGAGCCCGCCAGGCATGCGCGTCTCCAGCCGCCCGGCAGGACATTCTGGACGCGCTTGACAGGGTGACGGCCGAACACTCAATCGACGAAGAAGAAATATTTCTCCTGGGGGGAAGCGGAGGCGGTCACATGGCGCTCATGATGGCGGCTCACGCACCCCGGCGGTGGAAGGGGGTAAGCTCCTGGGTCCCGGTTACCGATCTGAACGTCTGGCATGGAGAAAATCCCGACTATGCCCCTCACGTGGAGGCATGCTGCGGCGGGAGCCCCGGTTCAGGACGTAAATCGGACCTGGAATACCGGGATCGCTCTCCCATCAATTTCGTGGAGGATCTGGCTTCGGTCAACCTGTCTCTGCACCACGGACGTTTCGACCCCGTTGTTTCCTACACTCATTCCTGGAGGCTGGCCCGGGAGCTGGAGGGGCACGGCGCGGACAGGCTCTTCTTCGAGATCTTCGACGGAGGGCACGATATCCATTACGACCGGGCCTTTTCCTGGTTTGACCGGCTTGCCGGGGGAGAGGAAAAGGACGGAGAAAGGTTGAGCGGCTGAAGTCCGTGACCGATGCGGTTTGTGCTTTTATTCGATCGATGTACCACGAAATATCGAACAAAGGAGCCAGCCATGAGCCACGACACTCCCTTGCCCGCCATCCAGCCCGAGTTGGAGCGGAAGATCAGGGAAGCCCTGGCTTCCATCCGCTATGGGACCATTACACTCGTCATTCAGGACAGCCGGGTCATTCAACTGGACAAGAGCGAAAAGATCCGGCTGACCGGCCAGAACTACAACGATGGCGGGGGTATATGAAGAAAAGCGTTAAATATATCTTGACAAAAATTTTGTCGTATAATAATCTACTTAAAAAATAGAATATATCGAGAAAGCTGACCATAAAAACTGGAGGCCAAGAATTCACATTCTTGGCCTTTTTTTATTCCGGGAACGGAAACCGGTCCTGCCGTCGGGGAAAGAGCCGTAGCGGCAGGACCGGCCGTTCCGGAGCAACGCATTGAGTTTCCATCCGGAAACCCTGGAAAATGTTATGAGGGACGGGTCGGGGCTTTCACGGAGTCTCTCGAACGGCTTCAGTGCAATCAGGTGGCTCAGGGGAAAGCGCCTGAATCCGGCAGGGTATTTGATCCGGGTGAAGGATGGTGACCGATTACGAGGGGCTTCGGGGAAGTTCCGACCCGTCCCCTGTTGACACTTTCCGGATGGAAACTTATTTCGGACGGAGGAGATTCGTGGGAACGTCATGCAAGGAACGAAAGTCGATACAGGGTCATCCGTGCTTCGGAGGCAATCATCACCGGAACGGCCGCATTCACCTGCCGGTTGCGCCGCGCTGCAACATCAAGTGCGGCTACTGCACCAGGAGGCATGATTGCGCCAACGAATCCCGGCCGGGTGTCACAAGCCGGATTCTTACCCCTGAAGAGGCGTTGGAGAAGGTGCGGGAGGTAATGAAGAGCGATGTTCTCGGCCCTGTCATAAAGGTCGTGGGGATCGCCGGTCCCGGGGACCCGCTGGCGAACGAAGAGACCTTCGAGACCTTTCGCCTGGCAGGGAACGAGTTTCCGCACCTGATCAAGTGCCTGTCCACGAACGGGCTGCTGTTGCCGGAGCGTATACGGTTGCTGGATGAACTGGACGTCCGGAGCGTGACGGTCACCATCAGCGCCCTGGACCCTGCCGTCGGCGCCAGGATTTATTCCTGGATATCCCGCAATGGAAAGAGATACGAGGGTCGGGAGGCGGCTGAGATCCTGATCGAGAACCAGCTCGAAGGCGTTACCAGGGCGGCGCAATTGGGGATGACGGTCAAGGTCAATTCGGTCCTCATCCCCGGAGTGAACGACCGGGAGGTGATCCGGGTGGCCGAAGAGGTCAGGAAACGGGGTGCCTTTGTGCTGAACGTGATGCCCCTGATACCGCAGGCCGATTTCGAAACCAGCCGTGCGCCGACGCCGGAGCAGTTGGAAGAGGTCCGGGCCGCCTGCGAGGGGGTCATCGCCCAGTTCCGGCATTGCCGTCAGTGCAGGGCCGATGCGGTGGGGCTTATCCAGTAGGTGGGGCCAGGCCCCAGAAGCGGTCGAAGCGGCTTGAGAGGTGATACATGACGAAAGGCACGCTGATTGTACGCAAGAAAAAGGATACCCAGCAGGAAATGATGCAGACGATACGCGAGATGCTCGGAACCATCAACTGCGGCTCCCTGACCCTTGTCATCCAGGACGGCAAGGTGCTGCAGATGGACAGGAAAGTGAATATCAGGCTGCAACCGTAGCCGTAACTATCATCAGAAAAGGAGCTAGAGATGGGAAAAAAAGTCAAGACGATCGCGATCTATGGGAAAGGGGGTATCGGCAAGTCCACGACCACCTCGAACATCAGCGCGGCGCTGTCGGTTTCAGGGCTCAAGGTGATGCAGATAGGGTGCGATCCCAAGAGCGACTCCACCACGACCCTTCGCGGAGGCGGATATATCCCGACCATCCTCGACACGCTTCGGGAAAAGAAGGCGGTGAAGAGCAGCGAGGTGGTTTTCGAGGGTTTCAACGGGATCTACTGCGTTGAGGCGGGAGGCCCGGCCCCAGGCGTCGGCTGCGCCGGTCGCGGCATCATAACCGCGGTCGAGCTGCTCAAGCAGCTGCGGGTCTTCGAGGAGCTCGACCTGGACGTGGTCATCTACGACGTCCTCGGCGATGTTGTATGCGGAGGCTTTGCCGTGCCGATCCGCGAGGGGATCGCCCAGCACGTATTCACCGTATCTTCGTCGGACTTCATGGCGATCTATGCGGCAAACAACCTCTTCAAGGGGATACAGAAGTACTCCAACAACGGCGGCGCGCTGCTGGGGGGGGTGATCGCCAACTCCATCAACACCGATTACGCCAGGGAAATCATCGACGATTTCGTGAGCCAGACCAAGACCCAGGTGGTCGAGTACGTGCCCCGCTCCGTCACCGTGACCCAGGCTGAGCTCCAGGGGAAGACCACCATCGAGGCACTGCCCGATACCGACCAGGCTCAGGTCTACAAGCGGCTTGCCGAGAAAATATACAATCACATCGAATCCAAGGTCCCGACGCCGCTTGGCGAGAAGGAACTGCACGACTGGGCGTTCAAGTGGGCCGACACCCTCCTGGCCATGCAGACCGGGGAGGTCAGGGAAAAGGCCGCGGCGATCTGATTTGTGTCCGGGAAACCGAACAGGGAAGGCTTCAGGCGACTTGCCGGGTCGCTGAAACCGACAGGGGAGGCAAGCCGTGAGCAATGTGCGGATTGAAGACGGCGAGGGAATTATGCTGGAACGGCGTGCCGTTCCAGCATCCCTGGGAAAAACCGCGCCGGGGAAAAAGGAAGGGGCCGGGTCGATTTTCCTGCGGCGTTTCCTTGCGATACACGACCTGCTCTTGGACTGGTACGGGATCATACTCCTCTTGGTGCTCTGGCAACTCTGCCCAACGCTCGGATGGATCGACGGACGGTTCTTTCCGCCTCCTTCCACCATCCTGGCGGAAGGAGTGAAGCTGGTGCTCAAGGGCGAGTTGCCGGCCCATGTTCTGGTCAGCCTGCAACGGACCTTGCTGGGGCTCGCCGCCGCCACGGCGGTGGGCATCCCCCTCGGCTTCGTGCTGGGAGGGTGGTTCCCGCGGGCGGCCCGTTTCCTGGATCCCCTCCTGAATCTCTTGGGGCAGATCAACGCCTTCTCGCTCTTTCCCCTGTTTGTGCTCTTCTTCGGGATCGGCGAGATCGCCAAGTTCTGCATCATCTTCTGGTCCTGCCTCTGGCCGATACTTTTCACGACCATCAGCGGGGTCCAGGGGGTGGACCCCACCTATGTCAAGCTCGCCAGGTCCATGGGAAGCAACGGGGCGACAATCTTCGCGCGGGTCCTCTTCCCTGGAGCGCTTCCCTCCATCTTCACCGGCCTGAGGCTGGGCGCCACCTTCGCGTTCCTGATGCTGATAGCCGCGGAGATGATCGGCGCCAGCACCGGGCTCGGCTGGCTGGTTCACAACTCGTCGGTAAATTACCTGATACCCAGGCTGTTCCTGGCAGCCGTAACGATAGCCCTGCTCGGAATGACCCTGAACCATACCCTTGTCCTGCTGGAGAGGAAGCTGGTCCGGTGGCGGGTAAGAAACGAAACCGCGTAGCAGGCAGGCCAGCATGGCGACTCTGGAGACCATCTGAATGGGCGGAACGAACAAGGAATCCGGGCACCCCGCATGGCGGCACCTGAACAAACTGTCCATAGTTCTTTTCCTCGTGATCTGGGAGCTTGCACCCAGGGCCGGGGGGCTGCTGGAAACATTCATTGCTCCGCCTTCGCTGGTCCTGAAGACCCTCGTGGAGTTTTACAAGTCGGGTGAACTGGCCGGACATACCGCGGTCAGTTTCTTCCGCGCCGGAGCAGGGTTCGTAGTGGCGGCCCTGATTTCCATACCTATGGGATTCCTCCTGGGAGGCGGATACCGGCCTTTCGAAAGGGTCGTCAACCCGGTTCTCGGCTTCCTTGGACAGGTCAACCCGTTTTCGCTTTTCCCGCTGTTCATCATTTTCTTCGGCATAGGAGAGGTCTCGAAGGTCGCCATGATCTTCTGGGTGTCGTTCTGGCCCATTCTCTTCAGCACCATGACCGGAATGAAGGGGGCCGACCCGACACTGGTGAGGTCCGCCCGCTCCATGGGAGCGGGAGTCTTCACCCTCTTCTTCAAAGTTATTCTTCCGGCCTCTTCTCCCGCCATCTTCAGCGGGTTGAAAATGGGGGCCGGTACCGCGTTTTTCATGCTCATCGCGGCCGAGATGATAGGCGCCAGCCGCGGGCTCGGCTGGCTGGTCTGGAATTCCCAGATCAACTTCCAGATGCCGCGGCTGTTCGCCGCCACGGTCCTTATCTCGCTGCTCGGCCTCTCGATAAACGGACTGTTCGGCGTCCTGGAGCGGAAGCTTACCGGCTGGCATCGAAAGTCCCTCGACGGGGTCCGGTGACCTCACGTATCCGGTTTTTTCAGGAGCAACTACAATGGCTACTCACGGTGATGGCACGCATAAGGAAGATTTGAAAATAGTCCTCAAGGACATCGGGCAGGTCTACCACCTGAAAAAAAGCGCCGACGGCTCCAGAGAGTTCCAGGCGCTCAAGGACATCAATCTCCAGGTCAGGGCCGGTGAATTCGTGGCCCTGGTAGGACCGTCGGGATGCGGCAAGTCCACCCTGCTGGATATCCTGGCAGGGCTGACCAGGCCCTCCTCCGGCGCGGTCTATATCGACGGCAAGGAGATCACCGGTCCCGCGCTGGACAGGGGGATCGTGCTTCAGGGGTACGCCCTCTTCCCCTGGCGCACGGTGCGGCGCAACGTGGAGTTCGGGCTGGAGATCAAGAAGGTTCCGAAGAGCGAGCGGCGCGGCATCAGCGATCACTTCATCCGGCTGGTGGGATTGGAGGGATTCGAGGAGCACTACCCCCACGAGCTGTCCGGCGGGATGAAGCAGCGGGTCGCCATCGCCCGGGCCCTGGCCTACGACCCTGAGGTGCTCCTCATGGACGAGCCCTTCGCCGCGGTGGACGCCCAGACCAGGGAGACGCTCCAGGACGAGCTGCTCCGGATCTGGGACGAAACGAAAAAGACCATCATCTTCGTCACCCACAGTATAGACGAGGCGGTTTTTCTCGCCGACAGGGTGGCAATCTTTTCCTCCAATCCCGGCACCTTCCGCGAGATCGTGGAGGTGGACCTGCCGCGGCCGCGGCACAACAGCGACATCCGCTCCAGCGCCGAATTCGGCTGGGTGAGGCACCGTATCTGGGAACTGCTGCAGAGCAGGCCCTCACAGGAATGCCGGGAGGGGGGCAACATCGTGGTAAAGGATGCCATCTCTCCTTCGGCGACTATTTAGTTTCCATCAGGAAAGTGTCGACAGAGGACGGGTCGGAACTTCCCCGAAGCCCCTCGTAATCGGACGCGGGACAGCACCGGGCCAATGGCCTTCTTGCCTGAACAGGCCGCCATTCCTTGAACATGCATGGGTTCCGTACGAGAGACTCCGTGAAAGTTCCGACCCGTCCCTCACTACATTTTCCCGGGGTTTCCGGATGGACACTATTTAGGATAGGCCCGGAAAGGGATCGTTCATGTCTGTAACCGGTGAGTCGCTGAGGAGGTTCCTGCTCCGCTGGTCAGGGGTGGCGGTATTTCTCGCGGCCTGGGAAGTCGCCCCCCGTCTTGACTGGATCGACCCGTATTTCGTCCCCCCCTTTTCCACCGTGCTCCGTGAGGCAGGCGTGATGTTCCGCGATGGGACCCTCGGCATGCATCTCGTTGTCAGCCTGTGGCGGGCCGTGGCCGGTCTCCTGACCGCGATCCTGATAGGCATGCCCGTGGGTTTCCTGCTGGGACGGCGGCTGGTGGGGGTCGAGCAGGCCCTGCGGCCGATCCTGACCGTCCTGAGCCAGGTAAACCCCTTTTCCCTGCTGCCGGTATTTCTCCTCTTCTTCGGGATTGGGGAAACGGCAAAGGTGGCTGTGGTGAGCTGGGTATCGCTCTGGCCGGTCATGTCCTTCACCATCACCGCAACTCGCAACGTCGATCCCGCCCAGATCAGGACGGCCTTGTCAATGGGAATTTCGCGCCTGGACCTGTATTGCAAGGTGGTGTTGCCGGCGGCGCTTCCCACCATATTCACCGGCATGCGGGTAGGCGCGGGGCTGACGTTCCTGATACTTGTGGCGGCTGAGATGCTCGGCTCCAGCGCCGGGCTCGGATACCTGGTACACAACTCGGCCATGAATTACCTCATTCCCCGCATCTATGCCGGAGCGACCTTCATCGTGGTCCTCGGTTTCCTCCTGAACCGTCTGCTGCTCCATGTGGAGCGCCGTCTGTCCGGAGTGTGGGAGGCGGGTGCGTTTGTCACCGGCCCGGCCGGCCCGGCCGGCGCCGCGAGGCTGCCGGGACCGGCCGTGTCGGTCGCGGCCCTGGGGGCGGTTCTCATCTTCATCGTGTTCGGAGGGCTGGAGGTCAGCCGCATTAACCGGGAGGCGGCTTCCTATCCGAGCGAAGCCCTCAAGCACTTCGGTCACATCGGTCAGCCGGTGGACAGGTAGAGCGGCCGGCTTCCGGTAGAAGAGATGGAGATATGCCTGAACCCGTGACGTCTGAACGCCTTTGCGAGCGGTATGCCGGGGTCCAACGTCGCCGGCTTCGTTACGCGTCAGTTACGCCGGGTGAACTTCGTCGGGCGGCCTCAACTGACCGGAATGCAAAAACAAGAGGCATTAACCGCTCGCAAAGGCGTTCAGACGTCACGGATGCAGGATGTACCGAATGCCCTGGACGGCCGGTGCAGGAGAAACAAGTGAACTATCCACTCCTGAACAAGACAGCAGCGGTCATTGTCTTTCTGGCGTTGTGGGAGATCCTCCCCCGCTTCGGGTTGGTCAACCCCATGTTCATCCCGCCGTTGTCGGCCGTGCTGGCGACAGGCCTGCACCTGGTTGAAAACGGAGAGCTGGTCACCCATACCCTGGTCAGCCTTGAACGCGCCTTCGGCGGGCTGCTGGCGGCCATGGTAGTCGGGTTTCCCCTCGGGCTGGTTTTGGGCGGAGGATTCCCGCGCCTGCGGGAGGCGGTCGGACCCCTCATGGAGCTCTTCGCGCAGGCGAACCCGCTGATCCTGGCGCACATCATCATCTTCTTCCTCGGCATCGGCCAGTCCGCCAGGATTTTCATTATCGCGTGGCTCTGCCTCTGGCCCATCACCTTCAGCGTCATCGACGGCATCCGTTCGGCCGACCCCCTGCTGCTGAAGGCCGCCGGCTCCCTGGGGCTCGGCCGCGTGGGCCTCTTCACGCGGGTGGTCCTGCCGTCGAGCGCTCCGACGATTTTCACCGGGGTCCGACTGGCCGCGGGGTACGCATTCATAATGCTTATCGCTTCGGAGATGATGGGCGCCAGCTCCGGGCTGGGGTGGCTGGTGGCCCAGGGTCAGGAAAATTATCACGTGACCCGCATCTTCGCCGGCGCCGCCGTCATCACCACCCTTGCGGTGGCTACCGACGGCCTGTTGCGGCTGGTCGAGAGACGGGTCGTTGTCTGGAAAGTGAATACCGAATGAAGACCTTTTTATCCTTACTTATTCTGTTTTTGTTGATATCCGGAAACGTCGAGGCCAAATCGCCGCGCATAGGAGAAGCGGCCCCCGGGCTGAGTCTCACCGCCATTTCCGGCAGGCAGGTCGATACCGCGCGTCTCAAGGGGAGCACGGTGGTGATCTATTTCTGGAACGACCGGTGCAACTGCGTCGAGCAGCTCGTGCAGTTGAGGAATTTCGTCAACGCCAGGCAAAACAGGCCCGGCGCATTCCCCTTCGTCTTCCTGACGGTCAACGAAGGCCAGTCGAAGGAGGTCGCCGAGGGTTTCATCAGGAAACACGGCCTGCCCTACGAGGTCCTGCTGGATACCGACCTGAAGGCGGGGAAGGGGAACTTCGGCGTGAAGGTCCTGCCTACGGTATTCGTTATCGATAGATGGGGGATCCTGCGGGAAAAGGTGATCGGTGTGGTCGAATCGAAGAAGCTGGTGGAGATCATATCGCGCTACCTGTGAGGAGCGCGCGTGGAGGAGTTTATGAACTGGCATACGCTGGGATTCGTTCTGCTGCTGGTCGCCGTCTGCATTGCAGCCGGTGCCACGTGCCACGCGGCCGGGCCGAAGCCGCGAAAGCCGGGTCCCTCAGACAAGTGCCCGGTCTGCGGGATGTTCGTGGCCAAATATCCGGATTTCGCGGCACAGCTCCACTTCCGTGACGGTTCCGTCCTGTTCTTCGACGGGAACAAGGACCTGTTCAGGTACCTGCGGAAACCCGGCCGGCCGGGGAGCTGGAAGAGCGAGGCCGATCTCTCGGCCGTCTTTGTTACCGATTATTACAAACTGTCGTTCGTCGACGGGCGCAAGGCCTGGTACGTCATAGGGAGCAACGTGTTCGGACCCATGGGGAGCGAACTGATCTCGTTCGCGAAAGAAGCGGATGCCCGCGAATTCAAGCAGGACCACAAGGGAAAGGCAATCCTACGCTTCGGAGAGGTCACCCCGACCGTTCTCAAGGGGCTCGACTGATGGCGCCGAGGAACTCCGCGCTCTACCTGGGTGGGACCGCCGGGCTGCTGGCCCTGCTGGCCGGGCTGCTGACAGGCTCCGGTCTGGCGGTGGCCGACGCACGGGACGAACTGTCGCGCAATGCCCGGCTTGTCCGCGAACTGGAGCTGACGGATCTCTGCATTTTTACCGAGGCCGCCTACACGCGCCACCCGGCGGTCACGGATCTTGCTACGGCTTTTCAGGATGCGCCGGCCTCCTTCGAGCATTTCCCTTCAGGGGCGCTCGTCGGACCTCCGGCCCATTTGACGGGGAATCATGTCGGGAGCCATTGAGCGACAACTGCATATCATCGATTTCACCGTGTCGTCCCTGCTGCGGCGCAAGGGAAAGAACGGCGCGCTGCTGACCGTCTACACGCTGATCGTCTTTATCCTGGCGTCGGTCATGTTCTTCACCCATGCCGTGAAGCGGGAGGCCGCGCTGGTGCTGCGGGAGTCGCCCGAGATCATCGTGCAGCGTACCCTTACCGGCCGCTACCAGCCGATACCGATCTCCTACGTCGAATCGATTGGGGAGATACGCGGAGTGATCTCGGCCAGGCCGCGGCTCTGGGGG
This sequence comes from Geobacteraceae bacterium, assembly GCA_029975275.1. Lineage (GTDB taxonomy): Bacteria > Desulfobacterota > Desulfuromonadia > Geobacterales > Geobacteraceae > RPRC01. Next base: position 11,462 of record JARKPN010000140.1, read on the forward strand.
TATTACTACGACGCCAACTTCCTGGCCAACTACACCCTGGTGGTCCCCGCTGATCAACAGCCGGAAGCCGGGACCATAGATATCGGTTCCGGCATCTCCAGGGTGCGCGAGGCATTCAGGGGAGATACCATCGGCTTTACCGGTCATGACGGAAAACCGTTTGCCTTCGTGGTCAACAGGGTGCTGGAGGAGGAGTCGCGGCTGCTCACCGCCGATCTAATCCTGATGCGCGAGGCGGACTACCGGGCGTTTTCGGGGATTCCCCCCGGATACGCCACGGACCTGGTGCTGAAGGTGCGCAACCCCAGGGAATACACCACCATCGCCGAAAAGATCGTAAAGCTCCATCCCGATACCAGGCCCATCGTGCGGGATGAGATCCTGCGGACCTACGATGCCCTGTTCGGCTGGAGATCCGGGCTCGTCATCGTCATCTTCGGCGCCGCCGTGCTGGCCTTCGTCATCTTCGCCTGGGACAAGGCCACCGGGCTCTCGTCCGAGGAAAAGAAGGAGATAGGGATCCTGAAGGCGGTCGGCTGGGAAACCTCGGACGTGCTTCTGATGAAATTCTGGGAGGGGCTGGCGGTCTCCCTGACCGCTTTCCTGGCAGGGGTCATCCTCGGCTATTGCCACGTATTCTTTACCTCGGCAGCCCTGTTCGCGCCGGTCATCAAGGGGTGGTCAACCCTGTACCCGGACTTCAGGCTCGTCCCCTTCATCGACCTGGCCGACCTGGTTACCCTGTTCTTTTTCACCGTGGTTCCCTATACGGTGACCACCATAGTCCCTTCCTGGCGGGCGGCGACTATCGATCCCGATTCGGTGATGCGCTGACAGGAGGAGCGGATGATCAGGGTGCGGCAGATAACCAAGACCTTCAATAGCGGGCGGCCCAACGAGTTCACCGCGGTGAGCGGCGTATCGCTCACCGTGAACCTCCGTGAGGTTACCGTCCTGAAGGGGCCCAGCGGCTCCGGAAAGACGACCCTGCTGGGTATGGTCGGCTGCATGTCGCGACCCACTTCCGGCCGGATCTTCCTGGGCGAGCGGGAGATAACCAGTCTGTCGGAACGTTTCCTGACCGATATCCGCCGCAGGACCTTCGGTTTCATATTCCAGCGGTTCAACCTCATCAACGGGCTGACCGCCCTGGAAAACGTGATGGCGCCGGCCTACCCTTCCGGCGAGCGGTTCTCGTCCCTGCGGGCCAGGGCGCTCGCCGTCATGGAGATGTTCGACCTGGCCCGGAAGGCCGGCGCACGGGTCGAATGGCTGTCGGGCGGGGAGGCGCAACGGGTCGCCATTGCCCGCGCCCTGATCAACAACCCGTCGGTGGTCATAGCCGACGAGCCGACCGCGCACCTGGACACCAGGCTGTCCCACGAGTTCATGGCCATCATGCGTCGGCTGAAGGAAGAGGGGAAGACCATTATCCTGGCAAGCCACGACCCCATTGTCCACGACACGGACCTGGCCGACCGGGTAATCGAGATGCGCGACGGCCGGGTCATTGCTGACGGGGCCGGGAGATGATCCTCCATCCCACAGTCCTGGCCCTGGTGATCACGTCGTTCCTCACCTCCCTGATGATCCTCTATTCCGGTTATTACGGCATCCGGATACTGGTGAACTGGGACATGGGCAGCGGCAGCGAGCTGCAACTGCAACTGGAGAGGCGGACATACCTGATCTCCACCATGGTCGGCTATCTGCTTGCACTGCAACTCGTCTCGCTGTTTCTCTTCATCTTCACCGCGGACAGCATCAGCAGCCTGCTGGTCGGGGCCATGTGCGCGGTCGGCACCCTGTCCGCAAACGGGTTCGGCTATCCGGCCCTGCTCCTCAAGGTCGCGGTCTTCCTGCTGGCAGGGCTCTGGCTGATTCTCAACCGTGCCGACAACCAGGGGTACGATTACCCGCTGATCAGGAAAAAGTACCTGCTGCTGCTGTTCATGACGCCGGTAATCTTGGCTGAAACAGTGTGCCAGGCGTTGTTTTTCCTGGGGCTGCGGCCCGATATCATAACCTCCTGCTGCGGCAGTCTCTTCAGCCCCGAAGCCAGGGGGATCGCGACCGAAATGGCGGGACTCCCACCACTTCCCACGCTGGCGGCGTTTTACGCCTCGGCGGCCGTCACCCTCGCCTCGGGCGTCTACTTCTATCTAAAGGGGCGTGGCTGCGGCCTGTTCGCGTCGCTGAACCTTGTCCATCTGGTGGTGACGGTCGTGGCCATCATCTCGGTCGTCTCACTGTACATCTACCGGATGCCCTCCCATCACTGTCCGTTCTGCATCCTGCAGCGGGAATACCTGTATGTCGGGTACCCCCTTTATGCCGCGGTCCTGACCGGGGGGGTGACCGGGGCGGGAACGGGCATGCTCTTGCCGTTCCGGACAGTTTCCAGCCTCAGGGAAGTGCTTCCCGGCATGACCAGGAGGCTGTCCGCCACATCCCTTGCCTGCACCGCCTTTTCGACGCTCCTGGTGTCGTGGGAGGTGCTGGCTACCGGTTTTACCCTCCGGTGACCAGCCGTTGGCCGGTTGAAGGAAGTGAATGAAGATTAGTCCCCGATACATAACAGCCCTGTTTCTGACCGCCGTCTATCTGGTGCTGGCCGTGAGCCCCCTTGCCCCGTTGATCATGCGTTCACCGGTCATCGCTCACGCGCTTACCGGCGAATGCGTCGGCGACTGCAGGATATGCGGCTGCCTGGCCAACGGGCGCGCGGCTGATGACTGCTGCTGCCGGAGGAAGCTTATGCAGCAGCGGGGGCGTGAAAGATCCGGCCACTGCAAGAAGGAACAGCGCGCAGCAAAAACCGAGCTGCGCTGCGGGTTACCGTGCGGCGGCGGCAAACCGTCGGCATTGCCGGGCACTGTCGTCAGCGAGCATCTGCCGAGTATGCGGGATGAAGGCCAAATCGTTTTCAATGAAGACAAACTTCTGTTCACCCATCTCTGTCGCCTGACCGACCGTTACGGCGACCCTCCCGATCCCCCTCCGAAACTCGCAGTCCTCTTCTGAAACACTCGCAATTCGTATCAGCCGGCGCGGCAACCAGCGTCACAGGGACAGGTGCGTCCTCAATCCATCAAAAAACAAAAGGAGAGATCCGTGAAGATACTACTGAAATATCTTACAGTGGTTATGATGCTGTTCTCCACCGTCGCCGCGGCGTCGGCCTGGGTGGAAAAACCCGAAACCTGCCGGCAATGCGGCATGGACCGCGATGTTTACGCCGCGAGCCGCTTGCTGATTACCTATGCCGACGGCTCCACGGCAGGGGTATGCAGCCTACCGTGCGCCGTTGCCGAGATGGGGGAATCGAAGACAGAGGTCTCCTCGCTGAAGGTGGCCGATTATTGGACAAGGGAGCTTGTAGACGCCAGGACCGCGACCTGGGTGGTCGGCGGGACGAAGAGGGGGGTGATGAGCTCCCAGAGCATATGGGCCTTCGGAACCGGGGATGGCGCCCGCCGTTTCGTCAAGGAATACGGGGGAAGGACCGGCTCGTTCGAACAGGCGCTGAATGCCGTTTACGGCGAATTACGTGGAGGCGAGGACGCGGGCCATGGCCACAGCCACGATCACGACGGCCACGGGGGCCATGGCTCCCGGCTGGAAACCAACCCCGCCTTCGGCGACGACATCTATCATACCCATCCCGCCGGCATGTGGATGACCAGCTACAAGTTCATGCACATGAGCATGAACGGCCTCCGCGACGGCACGACCGACATACCGGTGGAAAGGGTCACTCCCATGGGGAGCAAGCCGTACGGTTACATGATGGCGCCTACCTCCATGACCATGGACATGCACATGTTCATGGTCATGTACGGGGTGACCGACCGGTTGACACTGATGGGGATGGCCAACTACCTGTCGAACACCATGGAGATGGTCATGAACATGGGTGGTGGAAACATGCGCGAGCCTGACATGAAGACCAGCGGCTTCGGCGACACCGAGGTAAGAGGGATCTACAGGATCAACAAATACCTGGTTGGGAGCCTCGGCCTCAGCCTGCCCACCGGCGACATCAACCAGGAGTTCCAGACCATGGGCATGACGTTTCGCGCCCCCTACGGCATGCAGCTCGGTTCCGGCACCTTCGACCTGAAGCCGGCCCTGACCTTCAACCTGATCACCGGTGACGGGAAATGGAACTTGGGCGGCCAGGCCATGTACACCTACCATGCGGGAGAAAACAAGAACGACTACAGCCTGGGCGACAGCGTCAAGGTGACGGGATGGGTCCAGCGGGCACTGGGACCCTTCGCCGCCTGGCTGCGCCTGGCCTACCACAACACCGGGCGGATCCACGGCGAAGACCCGGAGATCCGGAAGTCCCTGCTGGAGGCCTCCTCTCCCGACGCCTCCCCCCGTAACTACGGGGGGAGGCGGCTCAATGGCTTCATCGGCGTGAATTACGCCAAAGGCCCCTTCAGTTTCGGAGTTGAGGCCGGCATGCCCTTCTATCAGTACGTGAACGGACTGCAGATGAAAACCGACTGGTTCGTCACCTCCGGTTTCCAGGCGATGTTCTGAGCGGCTCCGTCTGCCGGTAGTGAAAAATACTTGACAACTTCGATAGCGTCAGTTTATTCTATAAAAACTATAAAATTAATAGAGTATTTATCCCAGCTACTCAGTCCCCCATTTCCTTCGGAAAGGGGGGACCCTGAACCGACCGGAAAAACCGGAGGTTCCCATCGCATGGATGTCCGATGGGGAACCTCCGGTTTTTTGTTGTGAGGAAGCGATGACAAAGCCAGCGATTTACCTTGACAACAACGCCACCACCAAGGTGGACGAGGCTGTTTGCGCCGAAATGCTCCCGTATTTCTGCGAGTTCTATGGGAATCCCAGCTCCATGCACTCCTTCGGTGGCCAGGTCCAGCGGTGGGTCGATCAGGCGCGGAAAAGCCTCGCCGACCTTCTTGGGGCCTTGCCGGAGGAGATCGTCTTCACCTCGTGCGGTACCGAGAGCAACAATACGGTCATCAGATCGGCCCTTGAGGTCTTCCCCAAGCGGCGCCACATCGTGACTACCAAGGTCGAGCATCCGGCCGTGCTCAACACCTGCCGGAACCTGACCCGCCGCGGCTACCGGGTGACCGAGGTCGGGGTGGACGGGGAGGGGAGGCTCGACCTTGGAGAGCTGCGCAGTGCAATCGACGACGATACCGCCATCGTGTCGGTCATGTCCGCCAACAATGAAACCGGCGTGGTCTTCCCGGTGGAGGAAGTCGCCGCCCAGGCCCGTGAGAAGGGTGCGCTGTTCCACACCGATGCGGTCCAGGCGGTCGGCAAGATACCCATCGACCTGTCTGGGTCCGGTGTGGACATGCTTTCCCTGTCGGGACACAAGCTGCATGCGCCGAAAGGGATCGGCGCCCTCTACGTAAGGCGCGGCACCCCTTTCAGGCCGTTTCTCATCGGGGGCCACCAGGAGAAGAACCGCCGGGCCGGGACCGAGAACGCCGCCTCCATCATCGCCCTGGGCAAGGCCGCGGAGCTGGCGGGTGAGCATATCGGAGAGGAGAACACCAGGGTGAGGGAGCTGCGTGACCGCCTCCAGCGGGAGCTGACGAGCCGGATTTCCCACACCCGCGTCAACGGCGGCGGCACCGAACGACTGCCGAACACCCTGTCCATTTCCTTCGAATATGTGGAGGGGGAGTCGATTCTGCTCCTGCTGGACGAGAAGGGGATCTGCGCCTCGTCCGGGAGCGCGTGCACGTCCGGGTCCCTCGAGCCGTCCCACGTCCTGCGGGCCATGGGGGTCCCTTTCACCTACGCCCACGGCACCATCCGCTTTTCCCTTTCCCGCTTCACCACAAGTGATGAAATCGACCTGGTAATCCGCGAGCTCCCCCCGATCATCGAGCGGCTCCGCAGGATATCCCCGTTCGGCAGGGAGGGTGGAGAGGCGGCCTGAGGATAGTACGAATGCCGTCAGGGGCCGGGCCGGAACTTCCCCGAAGCCCCTACGCCGGACTTCACCGGAGCAAGGGCTGTCGTGCCGGAATCGGGCGTTATCCCGCGAACACGCATGGGTTCCGCACGAGAGGCTCCGTGAAAGCCCCGGCCCCTATCGACAATTTCAGGATAAACACAAGGTAGAGCACATAAATATACAGGAGGTATCCAACATGAGCGATCCGACGATTCAGTACCGGCCCGAGACCCTGGCGCTCCACACCGGCCAGACGCCCGACCCGACCACCAACGCACGGGCGGTGCCCATTTACCAGACTTCATCCTACGTCTTCAACGACACGGACCACGCCGCGCGTCTGTTCGGCCTGGAGGAATTCGGCAACGTCTATACCAGGATCATGAACCCCACCAACGACGTCTTCGAGCAGCGGGTAGCGGCCCTGGAAGGAGGGGTGGCGGCACTGGCCGTGGCTTCGGGCCAGGCAGCCGTGACCCTGGCGATTCTGACCCTGGCCCACGCCGGGGAAGAGATCGTCTCGGCCACCAGCCTCTATGGCGGGACCTACAACCTGTTTCACTACACCCTGCCGCAACTGGGCATAACGGTGAAGTTCGTGGACCCGGCCGACCCGGAAAACTTCCGCGGGGCCATCACCCCAAAGACCAGGGCCGTCTTCGCCGAAACCCTCGGCAACCCCAAGCTGGACACCCTGGATATCGAGGCGGTAGCCGCCATAGCGCATGAAAACGACATCCCCCTGATCATCGACAACACCTCGCCCTCTCCCTACCTGGTGAACCCCATCAAGCACGGCGCCGACATCGTGGTCCACTCCGCCACCAAGTTCATCGGCGGACACGGCACCTCCATCGGTGGCGTCATCGTGGACGGGGGCACCTTCAACTGGGGCAACGGCAAGTTTCCGCAGATCGCCGAACCCGACCCGTCCTACCACGGCATCAATTTCTGGGAGGCCCTGGGCAACATCGCCTACATCATCAAGGTGCGGGTGCAACTGCTGCGGGACGTGGGCCCGGCCCTCAGCCCGTTCAACGCCTTCCTCTTCCTCCAGGGGCTGGAGACCCTGCACCTGCGGCTGGAGCGGCACAGTGAAAACGCACTTAAGGTCGCCCAATTTCTGAAGAATCACCCCAAGGTCTCCTGGGTCAACTACCCGGGACTCCCGGACCATCCCTCCTACGAAACGGCTAAAAAATACCATACAAGAGGGCTGTTCGGCGCCCTGATCGGCTTCGGCATCAAGGGGGGCGGCGTGGCCGAGGGGAAGCGTTTCATCGACAACCTGCAACTCCATTCCCTGCTGGCCAATATCGGCGACGCCAAGTCGCTGGTCATCCATCCGGCCTCCACCACCCACCAGCAGTTGACCCCGGAAGAGCAGCTCTCCACCGGCGTGACCCCGGATTTCATCAGGCTTTCGGTCGGCCTGGAAAACGTGGAGGACATCATCGCCGACCTGGACCAGGCCCTGGCGCAGATCTGACGGCAAACCATCAGGCCGGAACCGCGGGAACATAGAGGAGACATAACAGATGAGCAACATCGATGTAGAAGAGATTGCCATCAATCTCGACAACAAGACATGCCCTAATCGCGAAGAGCGGGCAAACGGCATCAACGTTTACTACGGCAAGGCGAGCAAGCTTGCCCAAGACGCCAGGGAAGGCAAGCTGCGCAACTGCGAACGGAAATTCCAGCAGTCATCGGGCTGCGTGCTGAATTTCTATCTTACGGTACGGCTGACCACGATCCGGGACGCCGCCGTGATCTTCCATGCGCCGGTTGGCTGCTCCGCGTCGGCGCTCGGCTACCGGGAGCTGTTCCGGGGCATTCCGCCCAGCCTGGGAAGGCCGGCGACCTTCGACCTGCAATGGATGACCACCAATCTGACCGAGCATGACGTGATCCTCGGCGGAGGAGAAAAGCTCCAGGCGGCCATCCGCGAAGCCGAAAGCCGCTATGCGCCAAAGGCCATATTCGTGCTGACCTCCTGCACCTCCGGGATCATCGGCGAGGACATCGAGGGGGCGGTGAGGCAGGTCCAGCCGGAGATCAGCGCCAAGATCGTTCCGGTCCACTGCGAGGGGGTCCGATCCAGGCTGGTTCAGACCGGCTACGACGCCTTCTGGCACGGCGTGCTGAAATACCTGGTGAGAAAGCCGGAGAAAAAGCAGAAGGACCTGGTCAACGTGGCCAGCATGCTCTCCTATACCTGGCAGGACCGGCTGGAGATCATCCGTCTGCTGGGCAAGCTGGGGCTCAGGGCCAACTTCGTCCCGGAATTCGCCTCGGTGGAAGACTTCGAGCAACTGTCCGAGGCGGCCGTTACTGCGCCCCTCTGCCCGACCTATACCGATTACCTGTCCCGCGGGCTCGAGCAGGAGTTCGGTGTGCCGTACTTCCTCTACCCGTCGCCCATGGGAATCGAGAACACCGACTCCTGGCTGCGTCAGATAGGGAAGCACACCGGCAAGGAAGAGGAGGTGGAAAAGCTCATCGCCGAGGAGCACGCGATCTGGAAGCCCAAGCTTGAGGCGATACGCAATGAATTCCTCTCCCTGAAGGGGAACGGCGAGAAACTGTCCGTCCTGGGCGCACTGGGCCAGGGCCGGCTTTTGTCCCAGACCCCGTATTTCCACGAGCTGGGGCTGGAGCCCTCGGCCGCGATTGCCCAGGATTTCGATACCCTGATCCTGGAAGACATGGAAAATCTCATCCGGGATAAGGGGGACTTCGACATCCTGGTGAACACCTTCCAGGCCGCCGAGCAGGGGCAGATCACCAAGCGCCTGGACCCCGACCTGACCCTTACCTGCCCCTTCCAGGGAAGCGCCTACAAAAGGGGCAAGGGAATGACCCGGATCCATTCCCTGCGGGCCGATCCGCTCCCTTACAGCGCCCAGAGCGGATACGCCGGGGCCATAGCCTGCGGCGAATTTCTGCTCAGGTCGTGGAAGAACCAGAGTTTCCAGAAAACCATGCTGGCGAAAACCGAGGACAGCTACAAACCCTGGTGGTACGAGCAGTCCGATCCGCTCTATTACGTTGAGAAAGTGGAGGAAGTAGCGTGACAATCGAGCAATCCTGCGTAACATCCCATCCCGAGATAGCCGAAGCCCCCCGTTATACCTGCTCCCTGGGCGGTGCCCTCGGCGCCGTGCTCGGACTTTTCGGCACGGTGCCGATACTTCATTCTGGCGCGGGCTGCGGCCTGGGGCAGCAGTTCGGCCTGACCTACGCGGCGGGCAACAACTCCGGAGGACCGTACGGCACCACCAATACTCCGTGCAGTTGCCTGGTGGAGGAGCATGTAATCTTTGGCGGTGAAAACAAACTCAAGAACCTGATCCAGTCAACCATCGAACTCATGAAGGGAGACCTGTTCGCCGTCATATCCGGTTGCGTCCCGTCCCTGATCGGTGACGACGTGGATGCCGTGGTCAAGGAATTCTCGGACAAGGTGCCGATCATCCATATCAAGGCGCCAGGCTTCACCGGCAATTCGTACCAGGGATACGAGCTCTTTTTCGAAGCCCTGATCAATCAACACCTGACCGATAAGCCGCTCCAGAAGGGGCTGGTAAACATCTTCGGGGTGGTCCCCTTCCAGCATCTGTTCTGGAAGGGAAACCTGGCCGTCATCAAGGAGCTCTTCGCCAGGGTCGGGCTGACGGCCAACATCCTGTTTACCGAGTTCGAAAGCCTGGAACATCTGCAACGGATTCCGGCTGCCGAGTTCAACCTGGTCCTGTCTCCATGGAACGGCATTGCCACGGCAAGGAAGCTGGAAAAGAAATTCGGCACGCCGTACGCGGCCTTTCCCGGTGTTCCGGTCGGTCCCAAGCAGACCACCGCCCTGCTCAGGCTCCTGGCTGAAAAGCTCCGGCTGGATGAAGAAACCGTGGAGCGGGTCATCGCCGAAGAAGAGCGCCGGGCCTATCGATACACCGAATTTCTGGGGGACGCCCTTATCCTGGGACTTCCCCACGCCTATTTCGCGGTGGTGGCCGACAGCGGCACCGCAATCGGTCTGACCAAGTACCTGACCAACGAAGTGGCCTACATCCCGGACATCGTCATCCTCAGCGACAACCCCCCTGAAGAATACCGTGCGGCAATAGCACGGGAGCTTACGGACGGGCTCGAAACCGTTGTCAAACCGGAAGTCGTGTTTGAGGTGGATGCGCACAGAATACGGCAGAAACTGAAAGGAAGGAATTTCCTGTTCCTCCTGGCCAGTTCCCTGGAAAAACATATCGCGGGAGAAGAATACGGCGCCATGCACCAGAGCGTGGCCTTTCCCTCCTACGACCGCCTGGTCATTGACGGCAGCTACGCCGGTTACCGGGGAGGTCTGAAGCTGATGGAGGAACTGACCAGCAAATGGGCCGGTCCGCTCTGAGGTGTTTCGGGGCCGGGCGCGCCGTTCCATGGACAGCCAACATTTTCGGGGTGATTCCTCCTTCCCCATGGCCTCCTTCTTGTCCCTCATCTGGCGGAAGGAGGCGTTTTTTCTACTTTGTCCCGGATGATGACCATTTATCCACATATAAATAGTTTCTGTCCGGAAACCCTGGAAAATGTCATGAAAGACGGGGCGGGGCTTTCACGGAGCCTCTCGTACGGCTTGAGTGCAATCAGGTGACTCACTGGAAAGCGCCTGAATCCAATAGAGTATTTGATCCAGGCAAAGGATGGTGACCGATTACGAGGGGCTTCGGGGAAGTTCCGACCCAGCCCCTGGCGACACTTTCAGGATGGACACTAAATAGCGTTTCAGCTCCCCCTCTTAAGATAAGAGGGGGCAGGGGGGAGTTATGAAGCAAGGGGGGGAAGACCCTGATCCAGACCTTCTGAGGGGGTAACAAGTCGAGAGGAGGTTCAAAGGTGGAGGTAAGATTCGCGGTCGCAAGCAGTGACGGGAAAACGGTGAACGCCCATTTCGGACGCTCCGCCGAATTCATGATTTACCTGTTGGCGCAGGAGGGTTACCGCTATGTGGAAACCAGGCGGAACACGCCCGCCTGCGGGATGGAGCACCATAACGACGACCGGCTGGCCGCTTCGGCCGCGCTGCTGTCCGACTGCAGGGGCGTGCTCGTGGGGCAGATCGGCCCCGGCGCCATCGATGTCCTCGTGGAATGGGGGGTCCTCCCCTTCACCATGAGCGGCGACATCGGTAACGCCCTGCGGGTGGTAATAAATTCCGGGCGATTCGCGCTTGACGAAAAGCTGCCCGTCATTTGAGTCGGCAAAGTGATCACCCTATGAGTAAAGTCGTCGATAATTCGGTAATTCTGTTCCGCAACGGGCTGTCGTGTTCCGAGGCCATCGTGCAAGCCTTCAATTCCGAGTTCAATCTGGGCCTCAATGAAGCGGGTTTGCGGGTCGCCACCGTATTCAGCGGCGGTTTCGGCGGGTCCAAGTGCAGTTGCGGCGCGCTGACCGGGGCGCTGATAGTGCTCGGAGCGGTCAAGGGGAGGGTGGCGACCGACAAGCCGTTGAGCAAGATTTCCCCGCTTGCGAAAGAACTCCACGACAGGTTCAAGTCCGGTTTCGGGCAGCCCTGCTGCCGGGTCCTGACCTCCGGGCAGGAATGGGGCAGCCCGGAACACAAAGCCTATTGCGAGCGCTTTGTACGGGGGTCGACAGAGATCCTGCTGGAGATTCTGAGTCGAGGGGAGGAAAAGATGAAAACCCGAAGTGAAAAGGAGAGGAAATGCCGCTGAACCTTGAGCTGTCGGAAGCGCCTATACGGGAGAACAGGCTTGGTTCCGTGACCGGCTACAACGGGACCGCCGGGGAACTCTGCCGGCGCTCCCGGGAGGGCACCCTGCGGGAGCGGGAGCGGAGCTTCTCCCAGTGCGCCACCTGCGCCTCGGTGACCGCCATCTGCAAGCTGGCGATGATCCGGGACGCCGCGGTGGTGAACCACGGCGCGCTGGGGTGCGCCGGGGACTTCGCCAATTTCAATTTCGTGAACCGCGCGGGGCAGGCCAGGCGGGGCCGGCCGTTGCGCAACGCCAACCTTATCAATACCAACCTGCTGGAGCACGACATCGTGTTCGGGGGTGGTGAAAAGCTGCGGGAGGCCGTACGGGAGGCCCGTGAGCGCTTTTCGCCCCGGGTGATTTTCATCACCACCTCGTGCGCTTCGGGGATCATCGGAGACGATACGGCCGGGATCGCCGAGGAGCTGGAAAAGGAGCTCGGTCTGCCGGTGGTCCCGGTGTCGTGCGAGGGGTTCCGGTCCCAGATCTGGGCCAGCGGCTTTGATGCGGCCTACCACGCCATCCTCCGGCGGGTGGTGAAACCGCCGAGGCAAAAGCGCCCCGACCTGGTCAACGTGATCAATTTCTGGGGTGAGGACGTATTTTCGGAGCTGTTCGGCAGGCTCGGGCTCACCCCCAATTACGTGGTCCCCTTTGCCGACATAGACCAACTGGAGCGGCTGTCGGAGGCTGTGGCCACCGTTCAGATCTGTCCCACCCTCGGCACCTACCTGGCCGCCGGCCTGGAGGAGCGGTACGGGGTGCCCGAGGTAAAGGTCCCGCCCCCCTATGGGCGCGATGCGGTGGACAACTGGCTGCGCGAACTGGGAAGGGTGACCGGGAGGGAAAAGGAGAGCGAGGCCCTGATAGCCGAGGAGAGGGCGCGGATCGCGGGGGAGCTCGAAGAGCTGCGCGGCAGGCTGAAGGGCCTTCGGGCCTTCGTTGCGGCCGGCGCGGTGTACGGCCACAGTATCGTAGCCGTGCTGAAGGACCTGGGCCTGGAGGTGGCGGGGGCCACCGTATGGCACCACGACACCCGCTTCGACCACGGCGACCCGGCAGGCGACACCCTGGACCACCTGGTGCGGTCCCACGGCGACGTGGCCATGAGCGTCTGCAACAAGCAGTCCTTCGAGCTGGTGAACATGCTCAACCGCATCCGTCCCGATGTCTTCGTGGTACGCCACAACGGCATGTCGGTATGGGGCGCCAAGCTGGGGATTCCCACCTTCCTCATGGGGGACGAGCACTTCGGGGTGGGGTACGAGGGGCTCCTCAACTACGGCCACAAGATCCTGGACGCGGTCGGCAACCCCGCCTTTGTCAGGAACCTGGCCCGTCACGCCAGGCTCCCCTATACCGACTGGTGGCTGCGGCAGGATGCCTGCGCCTTCATGGAGGACGAGCCATGAGCTCCGTCATCGAGCAACCGCGTCATTTCTGCGCTCTGGGTGCGGGGCAGAGCGTCGTCGCCATCGAGCGGGCGATTCCCATCGTTCATGCCGGTCCGGGTTGCGCCGGCAAGCTCTGGGCAGGGCTGAGCTTCTGCAACGGTTTCCAGGGTTCCGGTTACGCCGGGGGCAGCGCCGTGCCTTCCACCAATACCGGCGAGAAGGAGGTGGTCTTCGGTGGGGAGGAGAGACTGCGCGGCGTCATTGAGGGTGCGCTCCGGGTGATGGACGCGGACCTGTTCGTGGTGCTCACCGGCTGCACCAGCGACATCGTGGGTGACGACTCCGCCGCCGTGGTGGGGGAATACCGGGCAAAAGGCGTCCCCATCGTGCATGCCGAAACAGGAGGGTTCAAGGGAAACACCTTTCAGGGCCATGAAATCCTGCTGAAGGCCGTCATAGAGCAATTCCTGGAGCATGGTCCGCAAACCGTCGCCGGCCTGGTGAACGTATTCGCCTCCGTGCCCTACCTGGACCCTTTCTGGAGCGGCAACCTGGAGGCGATCCGCGAGCTCCTGGCAGGGATAGGGCTGGAGGCGAACATCCTGTTCGGTCCCGGATCCGGAGGGGTCGAAGCGTGGCAACGGATACCAGCCGCCCAGTTCACCCTGGTGGTGTCGCCCTGGGTCGGTCTCGCCGCCGCGGAGCTCATCCAAGAGAGGTTCGGCATCCCCTTTCTCCACTACCCGGTCCTGCCCGTCGGGGCGGTGGAGACCGGCCGTTTCCTTGAGGCCGTGGCGGGATTCGCCGGGCTCGACGCGGAAAAGGCCGGCAAATTTATCCGCTGGGAGGAGTCCCGGTTCTACTGGTACCTGGAGCGGGCCGCCGACTTCCTGCTGGAGTTCCGCTACGACCTGCCGGGCCGCTTCGTCACGGTCTGCGACTCCATATACGGACTGGGGGTCAGCCGCTTCCTGGTGAACGACCTGGGGCTGCTCCCCGGGGAGCAGTTCGTCACGGACGATCCACCCGTGGAATACCGGGAAGGGATCTCGCGGTTGTTCGGTTCCCTTGCGCCCGGGGTTTCCGCTCCGGTCACCTTCACGCCAGATGGCGGCACGGTCAGGGCGCGTCTGCTCAATACCCGGCACCGGCAGCCGCCCCTCATCATCGGCAGCTCGTGGGACAAGGATGCCGCCGCCGACCTGAAGGGGTATCAGTTGAGCCTTTCTCTGCCGGTAACGGACCGGCTGGTGCTGGACCGCTCCTACGTCGGTTACCGCGGCGGGCTGCGGCTGGCCGAAGACATCTATGCGTCCATTCTGGGAAGCTACCAATGATTGAAAGGAGAGATCCAATGGCTGCTGAAAACACCAGAAACATTGTCGCCGAAACCGAGTTCACGGTTCCTACCATGAGCAGCGAAGCCAGCGCGGATGCCGTATTGGCTGCCCTCGAGCTGGTGCCGGGAGTGCGTGACGCCACGGCCAGGATGAGGAAAAAACGTGTGTCGGTCCGCTACGAACCCGGCCGGGTCGGGGAGCAGCAGTTGAAACATGCCCTGACGCAGGCGGGCTACCCGGTGGTGGCGTAGGTTTTATGTCCCATGAACGAAAAAGGAGAGAGATGATGAAAACAGGTACGTTTCGGGTTGTTTCGGCACTTCTGGTCCTGGTTGCCTTGACGGTCGGCTATGCCCATGCGGGAGAGGAGGGCTACAAAGGGTACGTCCGCGGAAGCGCCCTGATCACCGTTCACGAACTGAAGCGTCTGATCGATGCCCGCGACCCGAAGCTGGTCGTCATCGCGGCCGAGAATGCAGCATCCTACGGCGCCGGACATATTCCAGGTTCGCGACAGGTGGACCGCCCCGCATACGAGGCGCCTCCCGAGACCCGGAACGGCGTAAGCGGCAACATCATTGACGCTGCAGGGTTCACCGCGCTGGCGCGGGGCCTCGGCATAGACCAGGACTCGACCGTGGTGGTTTACGACTCCAAGTACGACGCAACCCGGCTTTGGTGGGCCTTCACCTACTACGGCAAGGGTGATGTGCGGGTCCTGGACGGCGGCGTCAAGGCGTGGAAGGCGGCGGGCTACCCCACGGACACCCTCGCTTCCGCGGCTCCGAACAGGTCCGGAAATTTCACGGCCGTTGTGGCCCTTCCGCGGCTGCGGGTCGATACCGCCGAGATCGCGGAGGTACGGAACAGCCCGTCCGCCCAGTTGTGGGACAACCGCGACAGCAAGGAGTTTACCGGGGAAGAGCTGAAGAAAGGGGCCTCTCGCGCTGGCCGCATCCCTGGGAGCAGACACTGCGACTGGACCTCGTTCAAGAAGAGCGACAACCAGGCCGAATGGCTGACCGCGGCCGAGCTGCAAAAGGTGCTGGAGCGCCTCGGTTATGACCGGAACAAGGAGCAGTACTTCTACTGCCAGTCAGGGGTCCGTTCCACCCAGGCCATCTTTGCCCTGTACCTTTCAGGTTGGCCCCTGGAAAAGCTGCACAACTACGACAGCTCCTGGATCGGCTGGTCGAAAGACCCTGATCTGCCGCTGGAAACGGGGGCGTCGTCGGCCCCGGCTGCCGCACAAGCGAAAAGGTGAGGTTTTGGTCGATTCTTGACACTGCCGTTTTCACGGGTGTATGTAGGTGAGAGATTTTATTTGTAGGTAGGGGCGGGTCTTGTGCCCGCCCTTGTTTATAGGGGCACCCACAAGACTCGCCCCTACCAAAAGCCGGGTACCACGGAAATTCCATAACTTGAGGTTTACCTTATGAAAAAACCCGAACATCAGACAGGAATCCGGACCCTTGCCGTCCATGCCGGTGAGCAGCCGGACCCCTCGACCGGCGCGTCGGCCCCGAACATCGTCATGTCCACCACCTTCATCGCCGAACCGGACGCCTCTTTCTCGGTGGAGGGGCTGGACGAAGAGACACCTTTCATTTATACGCGATGGGGTAACCCGACCATTGACCAGTTGGAGCGGAAGCTGGCCGCACTGGAGGCAGCCGAGGCCTGCATCGCCTTTTCCAGCGGCATGGCCGCGGTAACTGCCCTGTTCCTTCACACTCTGGAAAGCGGCGACCACGTGATCGTGAGTGATGTCTGCTACGCCGCCACCGCGGAAATGACCAGCGATCTCCTCCCCCGCATGGGGATCTCGGTCACCAAGGTGAATCTTTCCGACCCCGACGAGCTGCGTCGAGCCGCTACGCCCCGCACCAGGCTGGTGTACGCCGAGACGCCGTGCAATCCGCTGCTGCGCCTGACCGACATCGGTAAGGTCGCGGAGATAGCGGCATCGGCAGGCGCAAGGCTTGTCGTCGATTCCACCTTTGCCACCCCCGTGGCTACGAAGCCCCTTACTTTAGGGGCGGATTACGTGGTCCATTCGCTCACCAAGTACCTGGGAGGACACGGAGACGCGATCGGCGGGGCGCTGCTGGGACCGGCGGGGGAACTGGCCGATCTGCGCAAGAGGGTTGCGATCCGCACGGGGGGGATCATATCCCCCTTCAACGCCTGGCTCATCATGCGGGGGATGGCGACCCTGCCGCTGCGGATGCGGGCCCATGCGGAAGGCGCTCTGAAAGTTGCCCGCTTCCTGGAGGGTCACCCGCGGGTCAAGCGGGTCATCTATCCCGGGCTGCCGTCCCATCCGCAGCACGACCTGGCCGTGAGGCAGATGGGGAATTTCTCTGGGATGCTCACCTTCCAGGTGGAGGACGGCCAGGCCGCGGCCAAGGTGCTGGCCGAACGGCTCGGGATCATCCATTACGCGGTATCCCTGGGCCATCACCGGAGCCTTGTCTTCTATCTGTCCACCAGGGAGCTCCTGGAAAGCTCCTTCCGTCTCACCGGGGAGCAGCTCGTCTCGTATCGGGAGTTTGCCGGCGACGGCGTGTTCCGCCTCTCGGTCGGCCTGGAAGACCCGGACGACCTGTGCAACGATCTGGACCGGGCGTTGAATCATCTATGACCACCTGGAGGATAATTAGCAGACGGCCTCCGCGGTAGTTTTTCCACAGCATGCTAATGCTCCTGCAGCCGGTATACTACCGCCAGTGCATGACGCCTACGGTAATGGCAGATCCTCCGGAAGCCGAGAGGTTTGACCATCCGGTCGAGTTCCTTCAGGGAGAAGGTTTTCAGGCATTTCTCGCACTTGAGGCTGGGTGGGCAGCGCCTTATGCATTTGCCGTCCTCACCCGGGCAGCGGGACTCTAAGAGCAGGTATCCTCCGGGCCGCAGATTCAGGACGGCGTTTTGCAGATAGCGGATCCGGTCCGCCCGCCCGGGGATTATGTTGAGAACATAGGTGGAAACGACCAGGTCGGCTTCCAACCTGGTCCGGGGCAGCTCGTCCGTCCTGATTATGCCCGCCAGGCATTGTCTGCATGACATCCGGCAGATCCTCTCGACCTGTTCCGGGATGTCCGCGGCATAGACGCGGCATCCGCGTTCCGCCAGGAAGCAGGAGTTCCTCAGCGTTCCCGCCCCGTAATCAAGCACCTTTCGTATCCTTTCTTTTGCGAAAAACGGATAGTATTTCACCACGCTCGTAGCCGCTCTTGCCATCACACCAGTCTCCCCGATTCCTTCGTGCGCTCCTCTAACCATTGTGCGGTCGTTTGATTGACGACCTCCGTTCGAACTGAATTCCGCCGGATTCCGGCGGTAAACCGCTTGGAAACCTCAAAGATAATATTTCTACTTATTCTATAGAAAAAATAGATATAAAGCAAACGGATTTCTGACAAAAAGTGTTGTTGACATATCCGTAAGAACCCGATATGGTCTATAAAAATAATAGAATAGTAGTTGACCGACCGAACAGACCGGAGGTTTCGTATTTGCATCAATGCAGCGGAGCCCCGGTCTTTTTTTGAACCGAATTGCCCGATGAGGCGGAAAGGAGTTGATTTCATGGGCCTGTGCGAAAACAAAGTGATCCCATCGAAGGAGAAGGAAGTGAACCTGGACGATGAAAGGCTGGTAAGGTATCTGGAAAGAACCCGGCTGATTATTCTGGGTACCGTGCTGGACGGAAACCCGTCGGTCAGGACCATGGCTTCATTCGCGACAGAGGGTTTCACTACCTTTTTTTCTACCCACAAGGATACCGGGAAGGTGCGGCAGATTGAACTTAACCCGCAGGTGGCGGTCCTGTTCCAGCATGAGAAACAGAAGCTGGATTCGTTCTGCAACATCACCATTTCAGGCATCGCGTGCAGGGTTGAGGAAGAGGGTGAACGGCAACGGATAATCGAGCTCATCGGAGCGCGGAGCACCTGTTACCTGGAACGCGCCCGGCGTGGAGACCTGGTGGAGCACCTGTTTTACCGCGTGGAACCCTTGGAACTGAAGGTCCTGGATTTCAGGATTTCACCCGGCCCCGAGGGGGCGCGGATACTCAGTTTCCCCTCTCGGCTCGTCCGCCGGGCTTCCTGAGAGGGGCGGGTCATGCCGGCTCTGAAACGGGAATTCCGAGCTGTCCGGATTGTTGTCCTAATAAAATATTGACAAAAATTTTCTCGCATATTAAGTTAGGCAATATAATCTATCAGACAAGTAGTATAAAAGGTTGACCGGACAGACTGGAGACCGGATGCATACGTGCGTCCGGTCTTTTTTTTGTGGACAACGGCGGCTTCAGCGGGGCGAGTGGTCCGCGATGGACGATAAAGCCCAAGGTCATATTCGAGACCGACACCCACAACATCGAGCAGGTCTTCCGGGGGCACACCCTGCAGTTCCTTCTCGCCAGCTCCCTGGAGAAGTATCTTTGTACGGAAGGATAAATGGAAATGAGCAGGTTCGTTGACCTTCCCAGATATGTCTGTGCGCTGGGAGGGGCCGTGGCGACAATAAACGCTTTGTTGGGAGCCGTCCCCATATTGCATGCCGGCGCGGGCTGCGGCGGGAATATCGGCAATGCTTTCAACGGGGCTTCCGGGCATCTCGGCAGCGGTTATTGCGGTGGGATGGCGCTTCCCAGCTCTAATGTGTTCGAACGGGAGATAGTGTTCGGCGGAGAGGAACGCTTGACGGAGCAGATTGAAACGACCCTCGAGATTATCGATGGCGATCTGTTTGTAGTGGTAAGCGGCTGCATGGTGGAGATCATCGGGGACGATATAAGGGCGGTGGCCGGAAAATTCCGCAGGGCCGACCGGCCGGTGCTGGCCGTTGAGACCGGCGGTTTCAAAGGCAACTCCTACAAGGGTTACGATCTGGTCCTGAAGGCCCTATTCCGTGATTTTGTCGATGAAAGCAGCGTTAAAGACGGGAAAACGGTAAACCTGTGGGGAATAGTGCCGGCACAGGATGTTTTCTGGAAAGGCAATCTCAGGGTTTTAAAGAGTTTGCTGGAGAAGCTCGGTTTGAAAGTCAACACTTTCTTCGGTGACGGCGAGACCCTCGACGGCTTGAAAAAAGCAGGGTCCGCCGCCCTGAACATAGTGGTGTCGAACATATACGGGATTGAAGCGGCCGAGCTGTTCCGGGAAATTCACGGGGTGCCTTATATCAGCGTGCCTTTCCCGATAGGGCATTACGCAACCGAAAATTTTTTGAGAAGCGTGGGCAACGCCTTGAATCTTGAAACCGGCGTGCCGGACGAGTTGATCAAAGAAGAAAAGAAAACCTATTTCAACTACCTGGAACGGGTCATCGATCTCTACAACGACATGGACCTGCAACGGTACGCGGTGGTCGTCGGAGACGCGAACTATGCGCCGGCGCTGACGAGGTTCCTGTCCGACGACCTGGGATGGCTCCCGGAATTGGCGATAATCACGGATCTCCTGGATGATGGGCAGAAAGGCCGGCTGGCCCTCGAGTTCGTTGGTTATCACTCCGGAATAGAGCCTCGTGTGGCCTTCGATACCGATACTTCCGGCGTGGTTAACCATGTGAACAAATGCCGGCCGGAAAACGACGGCAGCGGATACTACGACGGTTTTAATCCGGGCTTTATCGTCGGGAGCTCTTTCGAAAAGGATATTGCCGAAACCCTGGGGATGCCTCTGTTGACGGTTTCCTACCCGGTATCCAACAGGGTGGTGCTGGACCGCTCCTATGCCGGATATGAAGGCGGATTGCGCCTTGCGGAAGATATCCTGAGCATTCTGGTAAGCGGCAGATAGGCGGGAGCGATTATGGATTTCACCAAAGAGAAGATACCCCCGGTCAGGGAAGACAGACTGGGCGCCTGTAACGCTTTCGGAGGGACCTGCCACGCGCTGTCCAGGCAGGCGAAAACCGGGTGCCTGAACAATATCCGGCGATCGTTTACCCAAACCCAGGGCTGCCAGTTGAACCTGAGCCTCATCATATTGAGCACTATCCGGGATACGGTCATAATCGTTCACGGACCGATAGGCTGCGGCGGGGGCAACATCCCCATGGCCAACGGCATAAAGACTTTTCAGAAACTGAGGGACCCGGCGGCAAAAGGCGTGGTCTGGCTGAATACCAACCTGGATGAAACAGACCTGATCAAGGGTGGCGAGGAAAAGCTGGAAGAGGCTATCCTTCATGCGGACCGCGAGTTCAGGCCGAGCGCCATTATCGTCATAAACAGCTGCGCGCCGGGAATAATCGGCGACGACATCGACGGTCTGGCGGAAAAACTGAAGGACCGGGTCACCGCCGAAATCGTGCCGGTTCATTGCGAGGGCTTCAAGACGAAAATAATGGCCACCGCTTACGATTCGCTCTACCACGGGATTCTGCGGAACCTCATCGACAGGGCCGACAACCCGGTACCGGCCGGTGAAGCAAAGGGAAACAGCCGGAAAGTAAATCTGCTGAACCTGTCTTCCATGAGCCGGATTGATGAAATCGAGCTGGAACGGCTGCTGGGCGTCCTCGGCCTGGAGGCTCGAATCCTGCCTTGCTACGCCCATCCGGACGATTTCGGCGATATCCGGGATGCGGCCTTGAACGTAAGTGTCTGCGCCACCCATGACGATTATCTTACCGGCCATCTCAGGGAGAAATACGGGATCCCGGTGGTTACGTCGGACATCCCCGTGGGGATCGCCGCGACCGGCAAATGGCTGATGAATATTGCCCGGTTTTTCGGACTGGAAAAGGAGGCCGGGCAACTGATCGAATCGGAGACCGGGAAACTGGAAAAGGCCCTGGAACCTTACAGGAAGCTGTTCAAGGGTAAACGCGCCTATGTGGCCGGTGGGGAAATCAGGATCTTCGCCACTGCGGAGCTGCTCGCGGACCTCGGCTTTGAAATCGTCGGCCTGCACGGCTTCCATTACGACCGCTTCATGGACGATCTGCTGGAAAGCCGGCCGGACAAGGAAAAGATGATAATAAACATCGGGTCGGGCCAGCCGTTCGAGCAGTCGAATATCCTTGAAAAGCTGAAACCCGATCTTTTCGTCGGACACCTGGGCATAAACGGCTGGGCCGGGAAGCACGGCATTCCGGTTTTCGCCATCTTCGGGCCGGGTGCCAGCTATATGGGATACAAAGGCGCTTTCGAAATATCCAGGAGACTGGCGCGGATTCTCAGGAACCCCATGTTCAGCCGCAACATCGGCGAGAACGCCAGGCTGCCGTATGCCCGGCAGTGGTATGAAAAAAGCGCTTTCGCCTATCTGGAAGACGGCGACCCAACCTCACAACCTTCAAAAGGAGCGGAGTATGGCCAACAATTACCGGCCTGACCTGATGACACCACTCGAGCGGGTGACGGCGTTCATGACCGGCCGGCCGTATGACCGGATTCCGTGCAATCCCTCCATGGGCGACCATGCCGCGAAGATATCCGGCATGAAAGTCTCCGAGTGCCACAATTCGGCGCAAAAGATGGCCCGTGCCCAGATTACCGCCTACAGAACATACGGACATGATTTTGTCGGTCTCGGCCCCGGTCACTCCGGTGTGGCCGAGGCGTTGGGCAGCAAATTGGGCTTTCCCGACTACGGCACGCCCTACGTGGCGAAATTCGCCCTGGGGGATACCACCGACCTGAGCGGTCTGGACATCCCGGATCCCTTGAAAGCCGGCAGGTTTCCCCTGTTTCTGGATGCGCTGGATATCCTGGTGGAGGAACTGGGCAACGAGGCCCCCATCGGGTTCGTCATCGGCGGCCCCATGTCCACCGCCTACAGCTTGCGGGGGGCCGAGGCGCTGATGAAGGACCTTTACCTGAATCCCGAATTTGTCGAGGACCTGCTCGATCTGTGTGTGCGAAGCGCGATTCCGTTCCTGAAGGAAGTGGCGAAACGGGGCGCGGGCATTCTCATCGTCGACCCGGTGTCCTCAGGGAGCCTCATCAGCCCCGGACTTTTTCGAAAGTTTTCATTGCCCTATCTGAAAAAGATGATCGGCGAGATCTCCGGGTTCTCCAGTCCGCCCGTTCTGCATATTTGCGGCGACACCAGAAAAGTACTCAAGGACATGGCCGATACCGGCGCCGGCGGCCTGAGCCTGGATAACGCCGTCGATCTGGCGGAAGCAAAGGACCAGGTGGGGGCGGAGGTCCTGCTCATAGGAAACGTGCGTCCCGCCGCAACCATGTACCTGGGGACACCGGAGCTGGTGGAGGAAAATGTCAGGGAATGCCTGAGAAAGGCCTATGATTCTCCCAAGGGTTTCCTGCTGGCGCTGGGATGCGAGCTGCCTATCAAGACCCCCCCGGAAAATGTCCACGCTCTGGTCAATGCGGCCCGGAAATACGGCAGATATCCTTACAACCCCGAATTATTTAATTAGTTTCTGTCCGGAAACCCCTGGAAAACGTTGTGAGGGACGGGTCGGGACTTTCATGGAGTCTCTCGTACGGAACCCATGCATGTTCAAGGAATGGCAGCCCGTTCAGGCAAGAAGACCATTGGCCCGGTGCTGTCCCGCGTCCGATTACGAGGGGCTTCGGGGAAGTCCCGACCCGTCCCCTGTCGACAGGCCGCCGGGAGCTTGGCGACCATCGCTGGCTTTCATCAGGATCCTCATCGCCTCGGGGATCTTTTCATTTGTGGAAAAATGTTAACAGGATGGAAAAAAACTGTTGACAAAACTTTTCCTAACAGTTAATTTAGCAACTAATCTATTAAATTGATAGACTTAAAGGGTTAACTTGACATACAAGAGACCTGGCGCATTATGCGTCCGGTCTTTTTTTTGTTTAACGGCGCGGAATTCCACCGGAAGAGCGCACTAATTTAGACGAACGAAGCAAGGCTGACTCGAAAAACTGGAGGCCGGACGCCCGAATAACGGGCTCCGGCCTTTTTTATTGAAGCAGGCGAAACACCATAGTCAAGCGGGTTCCGCCGGAGGAGGAGAGCGAAATTGATAAGGAAACTGGCGCAGTGGATAATCCGGCATCGGGTAGCCGTCATGGTGGGAATTGTCTTGGTCACCCTGTTCTTCGCATATCACCTGAAGAACATCAAGATAGCCTTCGGCGGTGGAGACATAGTGCCGCCCAACCACCCGTTCGTGAAGCTGACCGACAAGATGGTGGATACCTTCGGCGGCGATCACCTGGTCGAGATAGCCATGGAGGTGAAGCAGGGGGACGTGCTCGACCCGGCGAACCTGGCGAAGATATACCGGATAGACCAGCAATTGCGCGAGATGAGGGGGGTGGTGACCTCCAAGATCCTCTCCGTAGCGTCACGAAAATACTCCCGGGTGCAGTTCTCCTACGATGAGCTGGGGTATTCCTCGCTCAATTTCGACAAGTACCAGAGCATAGTCCAGAGGATAATGGACGGCGACGCGCAGGAGGCCACGTCATTCCGCGAGGATGTGCTGAACAACGGCATGGTGTACGGCTCCATCGTCTCTCCGGACAGAAAGCGGACCTTAATCCTGGCGGGATTCCGTTACGAAGAGGACTATCGCTACATCTTCGACACGATCCAGAAGATCGTTAACGAGGAAAAGGACGCGAACACCGAGTTCTACGTTGCCGGTCGTCCAATCATGCTGGGATACATCGACTCGGCGTTCAGGGGGATATTGGTCGTCTTCGCCATCGCGGTGCTGGTCATGGTGGTCACTCTGTATCTGGACTTCCGCACCATCCGCGGCGTCCTCCTCCCGCTCTCCTCCGGGCTGATTGGGGTCGTCTGGGGCCTGGGCTTCATGTCCTTCCTTGGTCACAGTATAGACGTGCTGGGAGTGACCATCCCGTTCCTGTTGGTCGCCCTGGCGCACGGTCATTCGGTCCAGATCCTGTCACGCTACTACTATGAGTTCGCCAACGGCCGCAACCGCGAGGAGGCGTCGGTCGAGTCCATGATCGGGCTGCTCAGGCCCATGACCACTTCCATCCTGGCCGACGCGGTAGGCCTCTTCGTTCTGATCTTCATGCCGTTCAAGAGCATCCAGTCCATGGCCCTGGTGGGGACCGCGGGCATCGTGGCCATCTGCATAGGCTGCTTTGTCTTCATACCCGTGGCCCTCTCGCTCCTGCCGCCGCTCAAGAAGAAATCGGTCGAGCGCGAGGAGAAGTGGTTCGGCCCGCTGTTCGAACGCCTTGCGGCATTCTCTCTCGGCAAGGGTAAATGGCCGATCTTCGGGCTTACCGCGGCCGTTTTCGTCATTGCCCTTGTCGGGGCGTTGAAGGTCAAGGTAGGGGAGCTGCAAGACGGATCACCCGATTTCTGGCCGAACTCACCCTACAACAAGGCCGAGAAGGTGGTCTCGGAGATGACCGGGGGGAACCTGTTCTGGATAAATATCGAAGGCGCCAGCCGGGGCGCCCTTTACGACGCCAAGGTGATACAGGATGTAAACGCGCTTCAGCGCCACCTGGAGGAGCGCCCGGACGTCGGGTACACCATGTCCTACGTGGACGCGCTCAAGGGCGTCAACGCCGCGATGCACGAGAACGACCCCCGCTGGGAGATCCTGCCGTCCGACACTGCCAGCGCGGGCGAGCTGATCGGCATGACCAAGGGAACCGAGGGGTATGACGAGACAAAGGACATGTACACCATGGATTATCAGGCGGGCACCATCGCCGTATTCCTCAAGGACCGCAAGCCGGACACGCTGCGAAGCGTAATCGCCGATACCGGCCAATTCGTGAAAGGCAACCATACCAGCGACGCCAAGTTCGAATTCCCGGGCGGGCTGGCCGGCGTATACGCAGCCATAAACGAAGAGATAGAAAGAAACGAGTTCCTCAGCGTCGCCATCGTGGTGATCGCCTGCCTGCTGTTGACCGTCCTGGCCTTCAGATCGGTGCTCGCCGCCGTCATCATATTCATTCCTCTGCTGATCGGCAAGGCGATCACTATGGCCTTCATGGGTTACGGCGGAATAGGGTTCTTCATCTATACGCTGCCGGTCATCACCCTCGGCTTCGGGCTGGGAATCGACTTCTCCCTCTACATCCTGGCACGACTGAAGGAAGAGATCTCCGGTTCGGGCGATTTTGTAAAAGGGTACATCAAGGCAATGGGCACCTCTGGTCGCGCGGTGCTCTTCACCGGTCTCACCATGACCGGCGGGCTCCTCACGCTGCTGCTGTCCGAGATGCGGTTCCAGGCGATACTCGGATCCATGCTGAGTGTGGTGGTGATGGCCAACACGATTATCGCCCTGGTGTTTTTCCCGGTATTGCTTTCGGTTATCAGACCGAAATTTTTGTTCAAAAAGGAGGAGTAAATGGTAATGCGTCGCAACGTCAAGATATCTGTAGTATTGCTGGCCCTGCTGCTGTCAGCGGCCGGCGCCGCCTCCGCCTGGGCGGACGAGAGCCCCGCGTCGCTACAGGCCGCGGCCTCTCCCGGCGGCGAAGAAGCCCTGCTCTCCCCGACCGGAACCGGGCTTGAGCAGACGGCAGCCGCGGTCGAGCCCTCGGACGCCGCCGCTGAAGGTTTCGAATCATACGATTCGTCGGAGATTGAAACCGTGAAGCCTTCCTACAACCCGTTCGACTGGCTGGTCTACAAGCCCCTGTGGGCGCTCACCGGCTGGATCGGGGACTTCAACCCCATCGGCAAGCACGTGGCCGATCCGCTGGAACAGGCCGTCCCCGGCCTGCGCTTCAAGGGTTTCATCAACAGCATCACGCAGATAAACCTGACCGGCACCGACCACTATGCAGGGTTGGGGGGCAGGAACAAGGACTGGCGGCTGCAGAAGCAGGAGATCCGCACCCAGCTCGAATTCAAGTATCAGATTACCGATCAGCTGGAAGCGGTGAGCGTCAACAATTTCCTCTGGGACGGGGCCTACGCTCTGCAAAGCAGCGACGGCCTGTACAAGGACGGCTCCATCAACCAGGAGTACTACCAGGAGGGAAGACGGATCTTCCGGGAAGCGTATGTCCGTGGGAACTACGGAAAGATCAACTTCACTCTGGGTAAGCAGATCGTGAACTGGGGAAAAATGGACGGTAAGGTCATAGACATCGTCAACGGCTCCGACGGCCGGGACGTGGTCGATTTCCACATCGGCGACTACGAGTGGCGCGCCATCGGCCAGTGGATGGCCCTGTTCTCGTTCCGTCCCGTCGAGAACACCACGGTCAGCCTGCTGTGGAACCCAGACTTCCAGCCCAACACGGGCCCCGCGGCAGGCTCTCCCTACTGGTACCCCTTCAGCCCCTCCGCGCCGGCGGGGACTCCCCTGACCCGCGAAATCAAACCTTCCGGCTTCGATCATCTGGCGGACAGCGAGGCGGGCATCCGCGTGGACACCACCATCGGCGGTCTGTCCCTGAGCGGGATATACTACTACGGCTTCGACCGCGACGGCGTGTACTACAGGTCCGACAATTCAATCCACCACCCCCGCATCGACCGGTTCGGATACGCGCTTGACTACGGCACCAGCATCTTCGGCCAGCGTCTGATTATCCGGTCGGAAGGCCTCTACACCTCCGGCAAGTCGTTCAACACCTCTGATCCCTTCGCAATCGGCGGTATCGTCAAGAAGGACGTGCTCAAGCTCGCGCTCGCCTTCGAGACCTCGGTAGGCTCAGCCGAAAACAAGGTGGACATACTCTATCAGCCTCAATGGACCCACCAGCTCGGATACGACGCCCGCACCGGCGCTGTCCGGAACGACCTGCTCCACGTCATAAGCTTGAGTCATTCAGTCCGCGCCACCAGCGACAAACTGTCTCTGGGGGCCACCTTCTATGTCAACGCCGGTGGAAGCAGCTTCGGCGGTTGGGCGGGCACCTACACCGCCGGGTGGAAGTTCAACGATTACCTCAAGGCGACACTCGCCTATAACGACTACCAGGGCGACAATTACGACATCCCCTGGGGCGCGTATCACAAATGGAGAAACCTGACGCTGGACGTCAAGTACGAGTGGTAGGACCGGCAAAAGAAAGGAGTGGCGGCATGAGACGAGAAAACAAAGGGAGTATCGAGCGTCCGCGAAGATCGAAGACCTTCCGTAACCTGGTGAATGGGGCCGCGGCGGTTCTGGCGGCCGTCTTGCTCCTGTCCGCCTGCTCCGGATCGGAAGAGACCGGCAAGGCGGTCCGTGCCCAGGCATGGACCGCGTACCGGCTCCCGTTCAACCACGTCCTGTTCGACCTGAAGCAGACGGGTGCCAAGGAGGGATGGGCCGTGGGGGAACGAGGGGTTATCCTCCGCTTCAACGGCGGGACATGGGAGCAGGTGGAATCCCCGGTGGCGGTTCCGCTGTTCGAGCTCATATTCCCCGAACCCGGCCACGGCTGGGCGGTCGGCGCCAACGGTACGATACTGGAGGGGACCGCGGAAGGGTGGAGGGAGGTTCCGACGACGGAAAGATGGAACCTGATGTCGGTTGCCTTCACATCGCCTTCCGACGGCTGGGCTGTCGGGGAAAAGGGGACCATCCTGCGCTATGACGGCAACGCCTGGAAGACCGCGGCTTCGCCGCAAAAGGTGACGCTCAACAGGGTCGTCTTCACCGGCCCGAAAAACGGCTGGGCCGTGGGCAACCAGGGGGTCATCCTCCATTACGACGGAACCGGATGGAAAGCTGTTGCGAGCCCTACGGACCGGACCCTCTACGGGGTGGCGTTCCGTACCCCGGAAGACGGCTGGGCCGTCGGTGAAAAGGGGACCATCCTGCGCTACGACGGCAAGTCGTGGTCAAAGGCCGAGTCCCCGGCGGTTAGGACCTTCCTGAACGTGGCGTTTCCCAACGGAAAGGACGGATACATCATAGGGCGCGGGGGCGAGATCCTTTCCCTGAAGGACGGCAGGTGGGTCCAGGAGGGTGAATCGCCGACCCGGAAGACCCTGTACGCTATTGCCGCCGGTCCGGACGGGCGTCCATGGATTGCCGCCACCAGCCGGGACATCTTCAGGAAGGGGTCCTGATCTCGATGCGGATACGTGACTTGAAACAGGAGGGAGAAGGGAGGGTGACGTATCAGGCGTTTTTACGGGGGACATGACATGTACATGACACAACAAACGATACGGAATACAAACGAAAGGAGAATTAGATGAAAGCGGGAGTAACTAGGAAAGTATTGTTTGGTTTCGGCCTGGCGGCGGTCGCCGGGGCCGTGCTGGCGGTTGCGCCTAATTACGGATCAGCCAAGGAGCAGATCGACTGGAGCAAGGTGGCATGGTCGCCGGTACAATCGCCTTCTCCCTGGAAGGAATGGCAGTGGGACCCGAAGAAGGAGGGCCGGACCTGGAAGTATGTGGAAGAACTGACCGCGGCGGAAAAGGAATACTGGCAGATCGACGCGCGCTGGTCCAATGAGATCCCGAGGGACAAGGAATATCCGCTCCTGCCGGAGGAGCGCTATCCCTACAAGCCTCCCTATAGTGGCGAGGAGCTTGCCTCCCTGTCGGAGTCGGCCGGTTCCACCACTACCATGTGCGGCCTGCAGACGCACCACGCCTACCACATCAGTCGTACCAAGGACAGAAACGGCGTTGTGAGCAAGTCAGACACCATCTGCAACACCATCAAGCATTTCAAGACCTACGCTGAGATGCTCTATCGTTTCAAGCCGGGACAGGAGCAGGGCGCCTACCTGGTCGTGGTGGTTTCCCCACCGGAACAAAGCGGCACGGTGTCGCTCTCCAAGTTCTACAAGGACGGCCCTGGGGTGAAGAAGCTTGAGGACCGTTGGGCCTATCTGCCAAACCTGCGCCGTGTGCGCCGCATCTCCGGCGCCAGCGGCGAAGACTACATCCCGGGCGCCACCAGCACCTATGACGACGTTTTCCTGCGCGACTTCTGGAAGTTCAATTCCAAAGTGATCGGCGTGGACATCCTGTACCAGTCAGCCAACGAGAAGAAGCCGTATGGACCGGTCCAAGGGGCCTACCGACGCGACGGCGGTATCGATACCTATGTGGTGCTCAACGTGCCGAAGAAGAAAGGGTACTACCTCTCCCAATGGGTCACCTGGCATGACAAGAAGACAGGCCACGTTCTGCGCACCGAACAGTGGGACCGCCGCGGTAACTTGAAGAAGGTGGACGAGAGCACTCTTGCGGCTCCGGTACTGATTTTCAACAAACTGTCCTACCCGTGGGCCGAGGCGTTCAAAGGGGGGCTTACCGAGAACGGCAACGAGCGGCGCAGCTTCATGATGGGCGGTGGACCGACCCTCTCCTGGGATGTGGAGCAGGACGTGCAGACCTACATGATCCCCTCCGGCCCGGACAAGAAGATCGACTACGACAAGTTCGGCCCATTGGGTGTTTATGCGGGAAAGGAGACCTGGCAGCAGCTCTTCCAGCCGCAACGCATCGAAAATTCTTTCTATAAACCGGTTCCGGTGGTGAAGTTCGAGGCCAGGGATTTCCCGCCCTATCCGCCGTTGTACCGCGCGAAGTTCCCCAAGTATCGTAAGATCGCCTTGCCCGCGGAGGTTTTGAACAAGATCAAGAAGGACGAACTGAACAAGCGCGGTCTGTTCTGACCGCAAAAGACCGGATGACCGGCCCCCTCACCGGCGGGCCGGTCATCTATCTATGGAGGATAAACCGGATGCATGACGTTCTAAGCGAGTTGCCCATAACCGACGAGTCTCCGATAGACCTTACCAAGAGCACGTGCCCCACCCGCGAGCAGCGGCTCTCGGTGGCCATAAACGCCTATTACGGCAAGGTGAGCGACCTGGTAAAAGGGACCCGTGAAAAAACCCTGGTACAACCCGACCGTTGCTTCGAGCAGTCGGGCAACTGTCTGCTGGCGCTGAACGCCCAGAGGCTGATCAGCATACGCGACTCGGTGCTGCTGTTCCATTCGCCCATCGGGTGCGCCGCGGGCCAGCACAGCAGCCACGAGCTGTTCCAGCATATCCCGGTCGAGCAGGGACGCCCCGCGGACCTGGATTTCTTCCACGCGGTGAGCACCAACCTTACCGAGAGCGACGTGGTGTTCGGTGGCTACGACAAGCTGGTCGCCGCCCTCAAGGAGGCTGACCGGCGATATTCGCCCAGGGCCATTTTCGTGGTCACCTCCTGCGCCTCCGGGATCATCGGCGACGATCTGGAAGGGGCGGTGAACGAGGCGCAGCCGCACGTACGGGCCAAGATAGTCCCCTGCCGCACGGAAGGGTTCCGCTCGCGCGTCACCCAGACCGGCTACGACGCATTCTGGCACGGGGTCCTCAAATACCTGGTGAGGAAAGACGTCCCCAAGCAGAAGGACCTGGTCAACGTGACAAACATGTTTTCCTATACCTGGATGGACAAGATCGAGATTTCGCGACTTCTGGGCAAGCTGGGGCTGCGGGTCAATTTCGTCCCCGAGTTCGCCAAGGTCGAGGACCTGGAGAACCTGGGTGCCGCGGCGGTCACCGCACCCATCTGCCCGACCTTTGCCGACTACCTGATGCGGGGGCTTGACGAGCATTTCGGTGTGCCCTATTTCAAGGAACCCATTCCGTTCGGCGTTAAGAACACCGACGAATGGCTCCGCACGATCGCGACCTACACCGGCAAGGAAAAGGAGGTGGAAGAGCTCATCAAGGAAGAGCACGCCAACTGGATTCCCAAGGTGGACAAGATCAGACAGGGCCTTGAAGATATCCGCAAGGGCCTGGTGGAACAGGGACTCAAGAAGGAGAACGAGAGGCTGACCGCCATCGGCGCGGTGGGTCAGGGCCGCGTGATCGGCCACGCCGCGTTTCTGGAGGAGCTCGGTCTAAAGGTCGCGGCCGCATGCACCATCGACTACGACTCGCTGATTGCCGATTCGTTCGATTCACTGGTCAAGGAGGTGGGGGATTTCGTCATCCTGGTCTCGACCTTCCAGGCGGCCGACTATGCGAACCTCTTCTCCAGGCTCAAGCCGGACCTCTCTCTCCAGGCGCCCTTCAAGGGCGGGGTAATCAAATCGGCTAAGACCATCGCCACCATCCACTGGCTCCGTGGAGACCACCATCCCTCCATGACCCAGGCGGGGTACGCCGGAGCCGTCGGGTACGGAAACATGATCCTGCGTTGCTTCCAGAACAACGCCCTGACCAAGCTGCTGGCGAGCTTTGACGACGAGCCTTACAAGGAGTGGTGGTACGAGGCCGATCCGATGCACTTCGTAAAGGGTAAAGACGATATCTTCAAGGCGGACCGGGTGAAGATTGGAGATCCCGATCACGACGAGGATCACGGCCACGACCATGACCACGGCGACACCGCGGACCACCATCATGTCCACGTCCACGCTACCGGTCATTCCCATGGTGGCGGACACCACGACCATGGCGACGAGCACGGCCACTCGCACGGGCATGACCACGGCCATTCGGACGGACACGCGCACAGTCATGGTGCACACGTTCACAGACTCCACCCTTGCGAGGACAGCGATCCGGCAAGGCGGGAGGCATGCATAAAAGGCAGGGAGGCGAAGCAATGAGTGCTACGGAAGCGGCGAAACTGAATCAACTCGAAGATGAAAGGATCGCGGCGCTCGATCCCAAGGAGCGTCCCCTCCAGGAGACGCCCCGTCACACATGCGCCCTTGGTGGGGTAATGGCCACGGCCTCGGCGGTCAGGGGTGTAGTGCCGATCCTGCACTCGGGCGGGGGGTGCGGCTGGGCCAATTTCTTCGGCTTTATCGGCGCCAGCGGCGGCGGGCAGATCGGCGACGGCGGCGCGATGACTACCCCATGCACCACCCTGTTGGAAAAGCACGTGGTGTTCGGCGGAGAGGAGCGGTTGCGCGACCAGATCGAATCGACCTTCCAACTGATGAAGGGAGACCTGTTCGTCACCGTGTCCGGTTGCATCCCGGCGCTCATCGGCGACGACGTCGAAGGGATCGTCTCGGAATTCAAAAAACCGGAATATCCACCCATCATAAGCGTCAAGTCCTCGGGATTCAACGGCACGTCATACGACGGATACGAGATGTTCTTTGACGCCGTCATCGACCAGCATCTGGAGCCCAGGCCCGTCCGGCGCGGCCTGGTCAACATCCTCGGAATCCAGCCTTGCCAGCATATATTCTGGAAGGGAGACCTCCAGGAAATCAAGTACAACCTGGATGGGATAGGGCTGGAGACCAACCGGATCTTCGGCGGCACATCCGAGATCGAAGGGCTCGAAAACATCCCGGCCGCGGAGCTGAACATAGTGATCAATTCATGGCAGGGCCTGGCAACCGCCAAAAAGCTCGAAGAGAAATTCGGGACACCATATATCGTGTTTCCCGGAACCCCCATCGGGCCAAAGGAGACGGCGGGATTTCTGCGCCGGGTGGCCGAGCGTCTGCACGTGAAGGAAGAAGTGGTGGACCGGTGGATCGAGACCCGGTCAAAGCTGGCCCATGACGACTTCAACCTGGTCGCCACCTTTCTGTACATGGGGTTCTGCAACGTTCATTTCGCGGTCGTGGCGGACTCGAACATAGCCATCGGACTGGTCCGGTACTTCACCAACGAATGCGGTCTGCTGCCGGCCACGGTCATCGTTACCGACAACCCGCCCGAAGAAGCGCGGGAGATCATCAGAGACAGGCTGACGAACGAGCTGGAAGGGCTGATCGTTCCCGACGTGCACTTCGAGAACGACACGTACCTGATCCACAGGATACTCGAAAAATACAGCTTCATGCTCCTGTTCGCCAGCTCCATGGAAAAGTACGCATCAAGGAAATACATGGCCGGTCACCACACGGTCACCTTTCCGGCCTTCGACAGGATCATTCTGCGGCGTACCTATGCCGGCTTCGGTGGGGGGAACGTGCTGCTCGAAGACCTGTTCAGTAAATTCGCCAGGCCATTTTAGATAGTTTCTGTCCGGAAAGGGTGCTTTTTCGCCCTGGCTGTGTCAATCCGCGGGCTTGCTTGTGCGACGTACTACGTGTACGCCTCCGCGCAACCCCTTGATCTCCTTGCCAGGACAAAAAATCCCCGCTTTCCGGATCAGAAACGGCTAGTTTCCGATTGGAGTTTCAGGATCCATGTAACAAATCAACCAAACCATAAATCCCTCCCCCATGCGGGGGAGGGGTGAGCTTCGCGGAATCGATTAAGAGTAAAGCATGCAAGTTCAAGAGCGTTTCGTGGACCAAGTCAGAGAAACGAACGGCGGGGACCGGTCGTGAGTTGGGTTCGTGTGGCCGTGGCATCCTCCGGCGGAGCGGACATCGACCAGTCGCTGCAACAGGCCTGTTCCTTCCGGATATATGACGTGGCGCCGGAAAGTATCCGGTTTGTCGAATCCCGCGATTCACGGGAAGCTTCCGACAAGGGGAGCCCGGTTGGTGACTGTTCCGGACTGGAGATGGACGAATTTATGGAGCTTCTGTCGGACTGCTCCCTTCTTCTGGTGAGTCGCCTGGAGATTGACGCAGGGGGCAAAATGCGGATCGGATGGGTTACGGTATATGAAGCCGCGATGCCGGTCGAAAAGGCACTGCTCAAGCTTTCCCGGAGCCCTCTGTTCAGGAGGGCGTTGGGGGAACTTAAGGGGAGGAGAAAAACTCCCCCTCTTGGTTTAAGAGGGGGCCGGGGGGAGTTATGACATGGTGCTGCTACCTTCATAAGAAACCGAGTCGTAAGAACCTAAAATAAACATGGAGAGGTGAAGCATGAGCAACGAGCAACGAAACGTTGCGCGCACTACCGTTCCCACCAGGGAGAGCCGTCTGAATACCATTACCGCCTATGTGGGGAGCGGGAACGAGATTGCCGGCAAGGCGAGGGGAGGCTGTCTCCTGCAGCAGGATCGGCGGTTTTCCCAGGCGGCCGCCTGTGCCGAGATGATGCCGTTGTGCAATTCCGCGCTGATAGACGGCAATGTGGTCATAGCCCATTCTCCAGCAGGCTGCTCCGGGATGCTGATCCTGATCGGCATGGTCGGCAGAGCGGGGCGCCTGATGCGCGGCCTGCCGGAGAAAAACGTCCAGGGCATCTCCACCAACCTGGATGAGCGCGACGTGGTCTACGGAGGCGC
Source organism: Geobacteraceae bacterium (assembly GCA_029975275.1). Lineage (GTDB taxonomy): Bacteria > Desulfobacterota > Desulfuromonadia > Geobacterales > Geobacteraceae > RPRC01. The sequence continues at coordinate 45,968 of JARKPN010000140.1, forward strand.
CGAAGAGCTGGAAAAGGCCATACTGGAGGCGGACGCCCGTTATAGCCCCCCGGCCATCACCATCATCACTTCCTGCGCTTCCGGCATCATCGGCGACGACGTCGATTCTATTGTGAGGAGCTTGCAGCCGCGGGTAAAGGCCGCGCTCATCCCCATCCAGTGCGAGGGGTTCCGTTCCGGGGTCGTCTCCACCGGATACGATGCGTTCCTTTCGGCCCTTCTGGGGGTAATCGACCCGCCCAAGCGTAAGCGCAAGGATACCCTGTTGCTGATCAACCCACTGTCGATCTCGCGTCCGAACGAGGTCGAGATAGAGCGTCTCCTGGGGGAGCTGGGGCTCAAGGCCCAGTGGTTCCCGTTGTTCACCGACTTCAAGAACGTGCGTAACGCCGCCGAAACGGCCGGGGTCGCCTCGCTCTGTTCGCTGATGAGCAATTATTTCTTCAAGCAGTTCCAGGAGAAGTTCGGTGTCCCGTACGTGGATCCCCCGATGCCGGTGGGACTGGAATTCACCGACTGGTGGCTGCGTCAGGTGGGAAAGATGCTCGGCATCGAAGAAAAGGTCGAAAAGCTGATCGAGTCGGAACACGCCCGGGTCAGACCGCAGATCGAGGAGTTGCGGTCCCAGCTCCAGGGAAAACGGGCTTACGTGGGATTCAACCTGGAAAAGTCGCTGTCGCTGCAGAGCCTGCTGACCGAGCTGGGGATCGAGACGGTGGTTTCCACCGGTTTCGAGTACAGCGACGACTACGGCCTCGACCGGCTGGAGAACCTGAACTCACGCTGCGGCGGCAACTTCACCCTCCATATCGGAAATTTCCAGCACTTCGAGTGGGCCCATCTGTTCAACCGTGAAAAACCGGACATGCTGGTGGGCGGCCTGGAGCTGGGGGGCGCGGCCCTGCGCCAGGGGGTGCCGGTGGCGCCGGTGCTTCCTGGCACCTTCTACATCGGCTATGACGGCGCGGTCAATTACGGCCGCGAGATAGTCAAGGCGCTGCGCAATACCTCCTACAGCCGGAACCTTGCCCAACGGGTCAAGCTCCCCTATCGCGCCAGCTGGTTCAGGCAGAAAACCCACAAATACATCGGAAGGAGCGAGTCATGAGTTTTGTAGACACACCCAGGTCCACCTGCGCGCTCGGCGGCGCGCTGGCCTATATAAATTCGCTGTCGAGAACCACCCCCATCGTCCATGCCGGTCCCGGATGCGCCAGCGTTCTGACGTTCGGACAGAACTTCGGCGGCGGCTACCAGCACGTGGGCCATTCAGGCGGTTTCGCGGCTCCCTCCTCCAACACCGTTGAAAAGCACGTGGTTTTCGGTGGCGAGGACCGTCTTCGCGAACAGGTTGGAACCACGCTGGAGGTAATAGACGCGGATCTCTATTTCGTTGTCACCGGCTGTACCGCCGGGCTCATCGGCGACGACGTCCGCGCGGTCGTAGGTGAGTACGCGGGGAAGGGCAAGAACGTGGTCTTCGCCGAAACACCGGGATTCAAAGGCAACACCTACACCGGGTACGAGATCGCGACGCGCGCGCTCCTGGAGCAGACCGTCCGTCCGGCGGAGCGGAAGCGCCGGGCAACGGTGAACCTGCTGGGGATAGTCCCGACCCAGGACCCGTTCTGGCAGGGGAACCTGGCGGAGATCCGCCGCCTGCTGGCCGGCATTGGGGTAAAGGTGGTACTGTCCGGTGACGGCGACCGTCTCAACGCTTTCCGACGGGCCGCCGAGGCGGAATTGAACATAGTCCTTTCCCCCACGACCGGGCTCGCGGCGGCTGAGTATTTCCGGGACACGCACGGCATACCGTTTATCCGGCACGCGCTTCCGATCGGTTCGGACACCGCCTCTTTCCTGCGGAAGGTCGCCGAGGCCCTGGATCTGGACCTTCGCCGGGTGGAGAGCCTTGTCGCCCGGGAAGAGGATTTTTTCTGGAAACACCTCATCAAGTTGAGCGAAGCCTATACCTATATCCTGGTGAACCGCGAGTTCGGCATAGTGGGCGACTCCAACTACGCCATCGGCCTTACGCGCTTCCTTGCCAACGACCTGGGGCTGATCCCCCGTATCGTGATCCTGACGGACGACCCGCAGCAGCAGTTGAGGGAATCGATCCTCGAATACTTTACAGGTCTGGAAGGAGGGACAGTGTCCAAGCTGGTTTTCGAGCAGGACGGGTTTTTGATCTCGCGGCTGCTGGAGGAAAACCGCCCCGATATCCTTATCGGCAGCTCGGCGGATCGGCAGACGGCGGGGAAACTGTTCGTCCCGATCCTGTCGGTGGCGTTTCCCCTCACCGACCGGGTAGCGCTGGCTAACGCGTATGCCGGTTATCGGGGCGCCGTCAATCTTGCCGAGGACCTGGCCTCGGAGCTTCTCTCCGCATAGTAGGAGAACCTGCTGCTTCCTTAATATTCCGACGCGGCTCGGCAAGCCTGCCGGAGATTCATTCCTGATGGAAACTATTGAGGCTGAGAGGCGCAATAGGGCGAGGGACAGGGAAATGAATAAATTACAGATCAGCCTGGAAGATATTCAGGATATATACGGCGGACCGGAGGCCAAACTGTGGGAGAAGGTGATGGGTGAGCAGATTCACGTGGGGGGACTTGCGGAATCCATAGTCTTGGCACAAAAAGCTGGAATAAAAAAAGGCGACAAGGTCTTGGATCTGTGCAGCGCCCTTGGAGCCGGCCTCCGGTTTCTGGTCGGGAATTTCGACGTTCAGGGTTTCGGGCTTGACGGTACCGAGCACATGGTGAACGAGGCCAGGCGAAGGGCCGCCGAGGAAGGCATTGCGGACAGAATCGAATTCAGGCTAGGGGACGCGCAGGACGTTCCCTGGCCCGATGAGACCTTTGACGTGGTATGGGGAGAGGATGCGTGGTGTTATGTGCCTGACAAGGATAAATTGATTTCCGAAGCCGCGCGTCTCTTGAAAAGTGGTGGGACTCTCGCCTTTTCGGACTGGATAGAAGGCTCGAATGGGTTGACTGACGCTGAAGCGGAAAGGATCTGCAATAATTCTCTGGGTCTGTCATTCCCGTATATGGAGTCCCAAAAGGGATACGAAGAGCTTATCGCCAGGCACGGCCTGCAACTGGTTTCTTCGGAGGACTTGAATGAGCATTTTACCGAAATGCTCGATTTGTACATAAATATACTCACGAAACAACTCCTCTACGATGCGCTGCGCATCCTGGGTAACGACTGGCGTTGGTCCAGTCGAAAGGCGCCGAGATGGCATTCTGGCTGGAGATGGCCAAGGCCAACAAATTCAGCCGGGGCAGGTGGATCGCAAGGAAACCGTAACTCTTCGACAAAAGGCGTTCGCCGTGGAAGGAATTCTCCCTGCTATGAACAGCCATCACCAGTTGCTGATATTTTCGGCTCTCGCGATTTTCATGTGGGGGCTGTGGGGGTTTTTCGGAAAGCTGGCGCTCGAAAGGGATATGGCGCCCACGACTCTGTTCCTTATACCTCTGACCTCTACGTATCCGATTGTGTCCGTATTTTTAAGCTGCGTGATTCTGAACGAAAAACCAAGTCCCACGCAATGGATTGGGATTTTCCTGGTTGTCGCGGGTTCGGTGTTGCTGCTTTCCGGGACCGCGGATCATGTTTCATCCCAATGAGAATTTAAAGCAGGATGAATGTTTCACCACTGTCTGGAGATCCACAAGGTCGTATGGGAGGAATACAAGATGAGCGGGAAAGCGGGGAAAAAGATAGCGGTAATCGGGGTTGTCTTGGGGGGGGTGGTGGCCGCCGCGCTGCTGGCGCTGGGAAAAGGGCATACCAAGGGACCCGCCGTGGCCGGCTCTCCCGGGAAAGAACTGTTCCCGATCAAGACGATTACAAGGAAGGATTGCAGCTTGGCGCCGTGGCTGGTGGCGGAAAAACTGGGATTCTTCACCGAGGAGGGGATCCGGATCGTCTACACGGGCGAGACGCAGGACGCGCTGATTATCCCCTCTATCCTGAGAGGCGATAACGATGTATGGGGTGCCCACCCGAACACCATCGCGGTGGCCAAGGCCGGCGGGGCCGGAATCACCGGCGTGTTCCGCGGCGGCATCGACCCGCCCCCCGACCTGAGTCCACGATTACGCCACATGTTCTGGTACGTCAACCCGACGAAATACCCCAACGTCAAGTCGTTCGCCGATCTGAAAAACCTGGAGGGAAAGCTCAAATTCTCCACGATTACCGCCAACATCTGCACCGACTTCCTCACCAACAGGATTCTGGACGGGAACGGTATCCCCCGGGACAAGGTCGAATGGGTGACGATGCCTGACATCCAGGCGGTCCAGGCCCTGAAGCAGGGGTTGGTGGACGTGGCCGGGGTGCATCCTCCCTTTTACACGCCAATGGATAATTCGGGGGCGCGCAAGATAGCGGACTCGGCCGAAGTCGGGCTGGGTCCGGCCGCGGGGGTCACGTACACATATTTCCGCGACGATTTCATCACAAAGCATCCGCAGGTGGTAAAAGGCTTCATTCGCGCCATGGGGCGGAGCGGCGCCTGGATCAACGCCCATCCCGAGTTGGCGGCCAAGTGGACTTCGGAGGTCATCGGCGTCCCTGTCACCGGCAATCACTATCACGCGCCGTCGAACGAGGTCATCGAGAGCGAGATCGAACCGTGGATCAGGGACCTGGAGGAGCACAAGGTGATCCCTCCGGGCAAAATCAAACCGTCGGACCTGGTGACCCATCAGTTCGAGACTCACGAGGTTTTTTCGTGGAAATGACGGGACTGAGAATAAACAGAGGCTCGCTCGCGGGCTTCGGAATCGAGTACTGATAATGTGCAAGTCGGAATTAAAACCATGCAAGGAGAACTCGAAAATGGTGCTTGACGACAAGACCCGTGAACTGATAGCCATTGGGGCCTCTATCGCTTCCAACAATCCCCCTTCTCTGAAATACCACGTCGAGCGAGCCAAGTCGTTCGGCGTGAGCGACGACGAGATCCTGGATGCGGTGGAGACCGGAAAGTTCGTACGCCGCGGCGCCGCCTCCAAGACCGATATATTCGCCGAAAGCCTGAAAACTCCGCCGCCGCGCGGCGGATGCCGGAAAGGGAAAGAGAAGAGCGAGGCCGCTCTCCAAAGCGAATGCGATTGTGCGCCTGGTCTGGGAACTGAAGCCGGCGCTGTCTGCGGCAAGTCCTGAGAACGGCTGTTTCCCGTTGTCCCCACGAAAGCGGGAATATAACGGAGTCACAACAGAATACGTACAAGCTCTAAGTTGGTTGGTAATGGGCGTACCTCATTTCATACTCCTTGATGTGGTACGCCATTTTTTTCGTTTGCCAGACCTCACCATAACTCCCCCTGTCCCCCTCTTATTTTAAGAGGGGGGACGCGATCGGATGTTTGGTCGGCAGTTCCACCGGCTCTCACTCCAGAGCGTCCCTCCCCTTAGTTTAAGGGGAGAACTAGGTGGGGTTACTGTTCATAGCTTTGATAATCTGACAAAGTAGAATTATTGACCGGACCGATAAGGTTTTGTCCGGGGATACAGGTAAATTATGATTGACTGATTATGGGGGATCTTGTAAAACTAATAACCAATCGAATAAGTAGACTAAAAGTTTGTCCGTAAATAAGCATTTCGGCGCGATCTCCCGGAACGCTGTCTACGAACAGACTCTGATAACGCCGACCGGACAACTGGAGGCCAAGTATGCTGATGCTTGGCCTTTTTCCGTTTTGAGGGGTGGAGGATGCGAAAATGAGTGAACATATCTTCAACCGGTTGAAGGGCCGTGTCAGAGTCGGACTGCGTTCCCGGTCCCGTGTCTGGGTGGCCGGAGCCGTCCTGCTGGGGCTGATTGCGTCCGCCTTCGTTCTTTTTGTAGTTGTCTCTTCGCTTCGAAACCAACCGGTATTTTCGGCCGCGAACGGTGGGTCGGGAGCGGAGAGTGACGCTTCGGAGGTTACCTATTCCTGCCCGATGCACCCTTCAGTGGTCTCAAAGGGGCCGGGCGCCTGCCCCATCTGCGGCATGACGCTGGTCTCCGGGGAAGAAAAGGGGGCGGAAGGGCATGGATCCCATGGTAATCACGAGCATGAGCTGCCCGTGGTATCGCTGAATTCCGCGCAGCGGGTGATGGCGAACGTGGCGACGACCAAAGCGGAGTTGCGGAATTTTTCCACGGAGACAATCTCCCTTGGCAAGGTGTCCTGGGACGAGCGGCGCCTGACCAGGGTATCCGCGAGGATCGCCGGACGCGTCGAACGCCTCCATGTGAACTTTACCGGAGCCAGGGTCGCGGCGGGACAGCGGCTGCTGGACATCTACTCTCCCGAGCTGGTGTCCGCCCAGAAGGAGTACCTGCTGGCGGTCGAGGGCGCGGAACAGGCAAAGGAGAATCCGGCGCCGGAGTCGAGGGAGATGATGGAAGGGTTGCGCGAGGCGTCGCGATCCCGCCTGAAGCTCTGGGGGATGACCGACGGGCAGATTCGGGACCTGACGCGGACGCGCCGACCGAAAACCGTTGTCACCATATTTTCACCTGTCTCGGGGGTGGTAACGGAGCGGTCGGTGACCGCCGGCCAGTATGTAAACGAGGGGACGCCGCTGTTTTCCCTGGCGTCCCTGACCAGCCTCTGGGTGGAGGCCGAGCTGTATGAAAACCAGCTTGCGGACGTGACGACCGGGGCGCCGGCGGTCGTCACGTCCGACGCCTATCCCGGCAGACCTTTTACGGGAAAGGTGACCTTTGTCGATCCGATGCTGAACCCGGAGACACGCACGTTGAAGGCGCGTATAGAGCTGGTTAATCCCGGAGGTCTGCTGAAACCGGAGATGTTCGTGAGGGCGGCGATTCACGGGCGAAGCGTCAGGGCGCTCGCCGTGCCGGAGGAGGCGGTGGTCGTAACCGGCGACCGGGCACTGGTCTGGATCGAGACCGCTTCCGGCGTGTTCGAGCCCAGGCCCGTAACGGTCGGCCGCGGCGGCGACGGCTTCCGCGAGGTGCTCTCCGGGCTCAGGGGAGGGGAGTCGGTAGCCGTGTCCGGAGGGTTCCTCATCGACTCGGAAAGCCGGTTGAAGGCCGCTCAGTCCGGAGCGGCGGCAGAGCATGAGCATGGAGGAAAGGGAAGGTGATCGACCGGATTATCTCCTCATGCCTGAGAAACCGTTCTCTGACCATCCTGTGCGCTTTCCTGGCCGTGATCCTCGGGATCTGGGCACTGCTGCGAACGCCGGTGGACGCCATCCCCGATATCTCCGACAACCAGCTCATCGTCTACACCATGTGGGAGGGCCGCTCCCCGAAGATCATCGAGGACCAGGTCACCTATCCCCTGGCAAGCAACCTCCAGGGCCTCCCCAAGGTCCGCTCGGTCCGCTCCCAGACCATGTTCGGCTCTTCCATGATCTACGTCATCTTCGAGGACGGGGTCGATCTGAGCTGGGCCCGGACGCGGGTCCAGGAACGGCTTTCCCGCATCGCCGATCGCCTCCCAAGGGGGGTGACGCCGGTGCTCGGTCCCGACGGCACCGGGGTGGGGCACGTATTCTGGTATGTGCTGAAAAGCCGTAACCACGACTTGGGCGAGCTGCGGGCGATCCAGGACTGGTATCTGCGCGCCCCGCTGGAAGCCGTTCCCGGCGTAGCGGAAGTGGCCTCCGCCGGGGGGTTCGTGAAACAGTACCAGGTGGACCTGGACCCCATAAAACTGCTCGCCTACCGGGTGCCGGTCCAGGCCGTGGTCAGGGCGGTCTCCATGTCCAACCGTGACTCCGGCGGCGACGTAGTCGAGCGGAACGCCATGGAATACCAGATCCGGGGCCGCGGTTACCTGACCGGAAAGAAAGATATCGAGAACATCGTGGTGGCCACCTCGGCGGCGGGCGTGCCGGTGTACGTGAAGAACCTGGGCGTGGTCCAGGTGGGGGGCGCCGGCAGGCGGGGCCTGCTTGAGGAAAACGGCGAAGGGGAGGTGGTCGGCGGCATCGTGGTCATGCGCTCGGGGGAGAACGCCAAAGCGGTCATCGACAGGGTCAAGGCTAAGCTGAGGACACTGGAGAAGGGGCTGCCCGAAGGGGTCGGCGTTGCCGTCGCCTATGACCGGAGCGACCTGATCGACCGCGCAATCGACACACTCAAACACGCGCTGCTGGAAGAGATCATCCTCGTCACCCTGGTGCACATACTGTTTCTCTGGCACTTCCGCTCGATCCTGATAGTCACGGCGCCCTTGCCGCTCGCCGTGCTGCTTTCGTTCATAGGCATGCACTACACGGGAATCAGCTCCAACATCATGAGCCTCGGCGGGATAGCCATCGCCATCGGCGTGCTGGTCGACGCAGGCATCGTGATGACGGAGAACGTCATCCGCGAGGCCGAACGACGCGGGCCAGGGTATGAAAAAGATATCCTTTCGATAACGGAGAAGGCCGCCCACCTGGTGGGCCGCCCCATCTTCTTCGCCATGACGATCATCATCCTGGCGTTCATACCGGTGTTCGCCCTTACTGGAACAGAGGGCAAGATGTTCCACCCGCTTGCGTTTACCAAGACCTTCGCCATGGTCGGCTCCACGCTGCTGGCGGTCACGCTGGTGCCGGTGCTCTGCTCTCTGCTCGTCAGGGGAAAGCTCCAGAGAGAAGAGGACAACAGGTTGATGCGGGCACTGAGGAACGTCTATCGTCCGGCGCTCTCGTGGGCACTGGACCACAGGAAGAAAACCCTGACGACGGCCCTGCTGCTGTTTCTGGTCGCGATCGGGCTCACCACACGGATCGGAAAGGAGTTCATGCCTCCGCTCGACGAGGGGAGCCTCCTCTTCATGCCGGTGACGCTCCCCAACGTATCCATGGACGAGGCCAGGAGGCTGGTGTCACTCCAGGACCGGATCATCCGGCAGACGCCGGAAGTGGATTACGTCCTGGGGAAGGTGGGCCGGGCCGAGACCGCCACCGACCCGGCGCCGGTCTCCATGTTCGAGACGATAATCCTGCTCAAGCCGCGGGACCAGTGGCGGCCGGGGATGACAACCGAAAAGCTGATAGCCGAGCTGAACGGAAAGCTCCGGATCGCGGGGGTGGGCAACGGCTGGACCATGCCCATCATCAACCGGATCAACATGCTCTCCACCGGCGTAAGGACCGATCTCGGCGTCAAGATCTACGGCGACGACCTGGACAGGCTCACCGACCTGGCGGTCCGGGCCGGGGAAATACTCGGCAAGGTGCCGGGCGCCGTGGACGTGGTGGCCGAAAGGACCCAGGGGGGGAACTACCTGGATATCGAGGTGGACCGCGAGGCCGCGGCGCGCTACGGGCTGAGCGTGGACGAGATCAACGACACGATAGAAACGGTTCTCGGGGGAACGCCTTTGACGAACACCTTCGAGGGGAGAGGGCGTTTCCCGGTCAGAGCCGGCTTCCTCTGGGACTTCCGCCAGGGCATTGACGCCATCGGGACGCTCCCGATCCCTCGGGCGTTGGTAGTTTCCTCATCAAGTCAGATCGGGGCGCCGGTGGCAGCCTATTCGAAGCCGGGCGGGGGATCGGGGATGTCGGAGGAGGGCATGACCGGCGGTCTCGCGGCCACCATGGCGGGCGAGTCCCCTTCCTACGGCGCGTCAATGAACGCTATGGGCCGTGGCGGCCAGGTGCTCCTGGGCCAGGTGGCCAGGATCTCGTATGCTCCCGGTCCCGCCATGATCAACTCGGAAAACTCCTTCCTTCGGTCTACCGTGTACCTGAACGTGCGGGGACGTGACATGGGCCGGTTCGTTGACGAGGCGAAACAGCGCCTGGAGAAGGACCTGCCCCTGCCGCCCGGCTATTTCATCGAATGGTCGGGCCAGTACGAGAACCAGCTTCACGCCAAGAAAACCCTTCAGGTGGTGGTGCCGCTGGTCCTGATCATCATCTTCGTCCTGTTGGTGATGGTCTACCGGTCCATGAAGGAGGCCCTCCACGTGATGCTGGCGGTACCGTTCGCCCTTACCGGCGGGGTCTACCTTCTCTATTTGACCGGATACAACTTCTCCGTCGCGGTGTGGGTCGGATTCATCGCGCTGTTCGGGACCGCGGTGCAGACCGGGGTCGTGATGGTGATCTATCTGGAGGAAGCGGTGGAGAGGGTACGGAAGCGCGACGGCAGGCTGACGCGGGAGAACCTGCGCGAGGCGGTGATGGAGGGGGCGCTGTTGAGGCTGCGGCCGAAGGTCATGACGGTTACCACCGTAATAGCCGGCCTCATCCCCATCTTCTGGAGCACCCGCACGGGTGCCGAGGTGATGAAGCCCCTGGCGACCCCAGTGCTGGGAGGGATGATCTCGTCGCTGCTCCACGTCCTGATCGTGACTCCGGTGATCTTCTCCTGGCTGCGGGAGCGCGAGTTGGCGAAGCTGGACAGGACGGTCGCAGTCAGCAGAGCGGAGGGGATCTGAAGGCGGTTTTTCCCGGACTTTGAGCGGTAACCCATTCGATTGATTCGTGGGGAAATAATCTGTTTCGGAGGAATCAAATGTCTGACGTAAAAGAGAGGTTGTTCAAAGAGCTTGAGGACGCCGTGGTCGAGATGGACGAGGAGAGGGCGGTGGAGGCCTCCAATCGGGTGGTGGCTGAGGGGATCGATGCCTACGAGGCGATAGAGAAGGGGCTGGCGGCCGGAATGGAGCGGGCCGGGCAGCTGTTTGACGAGGAAGAGTACTTCATTCCCGAGCTTCTCATCTGTTCCGACGCCATGTATGCCGGTATGGAGGTCCTGCGCCCCCACATCAGGCAGGAAGACGTAGCGGAAAAGCACAAGGTGGTGATCGGCGTGGTCGAAGGGGACACCCACGACATAGGCAAGAACCTGGTGAAGATAATGCTGGAAACTTCGGGGTTCGATGTCACCGACCTGGGCCGCGACATCCCTCCGGAACGTTTCGTCGAGACCGCCAAGGAGCTCAACGCCGGCATCATAGCACTTTCAACCCTGATGACCACCACCATGGACGGCATGGGTGAGGTGGTGAGGCGTCTGAACGAGCAGGGCATCCGGGATCGGTTCAAGGTCATAGTCGGCGGCGGGCCGATTTCACAGGCGTTCGCCGATCGCATCGGCGCCGACGGCTACGCCCACAACGCCGCCGATGCGGTAAAGCTGGCCAGGAGACTTGTGGCATGAGTGACTGTTCACAGTCAATGGGACAGGTTATTCAAATACGGAAAGGAAAAGATGTGTCTGAAAAGGAAAAAGAAGAAACGGCTCTACAAAGCAAAAAACCAGCCCATGCAAAGACGAATTCCATACAGCAGATCCGCTATGTCTGCGCCATTGGCGCCATGCACAGCGCCTCGGCAATCCCACGGGTAATTCCAATAACCCATTGCGGTCCGGGCTGCGCCGACAAGCAGTTCATGAACCTGGCATTTTACAACGGATTCCAGGGTGGCGGCTATGGCGGCGGGGCGGTGGTTCCCAGTACAAACCAATCGGAGAGTGAGGTCGTATTCGGCGGAGAAGATCGGCTGAGAGGATTGATCGAGTCATCACAGAAAATTCTGGATGCGGATCTGTTTGTGGTGGTGACCGGATGCATTTCAGACCTGGTGGGAGACGATGTGGGTGCAGTGGTCAGGGATTTCCAGAAACAGGCCGTTCCGGTAGTGTTTGCTGAAACCGGCGGGTTCCGGGGCAATAATTTCACCGGGCATGAACTGGTGGCCAGAGGAATAATTGATCAATACGTCGGGGAGTACAATGGTCCGAGAACGGCGGGCATGGTCAATGTCTGGTCACTGCTTCCATACCACAACACCTTCTGGCGGGGAGACCTGACGGAGATCAAACGGGTTCTGGAAGGAGTGGGGTTTGAAGTCAACATACTCTTCGGACCCGGGTCCCGTGGCGTTTCCGAATGGAAGAATATCCCGAAGGCGCAGTTCAATCTGGTACTTTCTCCATGGCTGGGGCTGCAGACCGCCCAACACCTTGAACGGAAGTATGGCCAGCCGTTTCTGCATCTGCCGGTCATTCCGATTGGCGCCAGAGAGACCTCGGCCTTTCTGCGCGCCGTGGTGGCGTTTGCCGGAGTCGATGCCGCCAAGGCAGAGGAGTTCATCCGGAGCGAAGAGGACATCTACTACAACTATCTGGAAACTTTTTCCGATTTTTATTCGGAGTATTGGTGGGGATTGCCTGCCAAGTTCGTGGTGGTCGGTGACAGCGGATACAACCTCGCCCTGACAAAATTTCTTGTTAACCAGTTGGGTATAATTCCCGGCAAGCAGATCGTCACCGAGAATCCACCCGATGAATATCGTGATTTCATCCGGGCGCAATACCGCAACATTGCCGAGGATGTCTCCACCGACGTGGAGTTCGAAGAGGACAGCTACCGTATTCACAAGTTGATCAGAGAGACGGATTTCGGGCACAAACCCCCCATCATTTTCGGCACGACCTGGGAGCGTGACCTGGCCAAGGAAATGAAGAGCGCCATTATCGAGGTAGGATTTCCGGCATCCTATGAGGTTGTGCTTTCCCGATCGTATGTAGGTTATCGCGGTGCGCTGACCCTGCTGGAAAAGATATATACCACCGCGGTGGGAGCCAGTGCGTAAAGCCGGTGCGGTTTTTTCGACAGATCCGTGGAGCAGGCGGAGGGGTAGGGGAAAACCAGTCCGGCACGCACCTGTTGGAGGCATCGCCAGGGAATACGGGATCAAGTGAATGTGTCGGCAGCGCAGGAGTGATAAAAGGAGACGTAATGAAGATCAATTTCGATACACCGGTAGTGAAAAGCCGTGAGCAGCGCCTGGGAACCATCATTGCCTGGGACGGTCGGGCCTCGGAGCTTTCCAGCCAGTCGGAGTATGCGCGGAGTAACTGCGCAAGCGGCTGCGGGGAAAAGGGGCGCAGGCTCTGCGAAATGAAAGGCCCCTTTACCCAGGGATCGGTCTGCAGCGAGCAGATGGTGGAATGCCAGGCGGGTAATGTCCGGGATGCGGTGCTTATACAGCACTCCCCCATAGGGTGCGGCGCAGGACAGGTCATTTATAACTCAATTTACCGCAATGGACTTGCCATGCGCAACCTGCCCGTGGAAAACCTGAGGCTGATCAGTACGAATCTGCAGGAAGAGGATATGGTGTTCGGTGGCGCCGACAAGCTTGAACAGTCGATACGTGATGCCTGGGAACGTCATCAACCCAAGGCAATCTTCATCGCCACTTCGTGCGCAGCCGGCATCATAGGCGACGACGTGGACGGTTCCGCCAAGAAAATGCAGGGTGAGCTGGGCATACCCGTTATCCCGCTGCACTGCGAAGGCTTCATGTCCAAACACTGGAGCACCGGGTTTGACGCCACCCAGCACGGCATTATGCGGCAGATAGTGAGAAAAAATCCGAAGAAGCAGGAAGACCTGGTGAATGTCATCAACCTGTGGGGTGGCGACGTCTTCACCCCGATGCTGAAGGAGCTGGGTCTCAGGGTGAATTACGTGGTCGATCTGGCGACTGTCGAGGACCTGGCCCAGTTGTCCGAAGCCGCCGCTACCGTCGGTTTCTGCCATACCCTCTCTTCGTATATGGCCGCGGGGCTTGAGCAGGAATTCGGTGTTCCTGAAATCAAGGCGCCTCAGCCGTACGGCTTTGCCGGGACCGATGCCTGGCTTCGGGAACTGGCCCGGGTAACCCACCGGGAGGAACAGGCCGAAGCCTACATTGCCAGGGAGCATGCCCGGGTAAAGCCCCGCGTGGAAGAGCTGCGCAAGCTTCTCAAGGGGAAAAAAGGCTTTGTTTCCACCGGATCCGCGTATGCGCACGGACTGATCGCCGTATTGCGTGAACTCGGCATCGAGGTTGAGGGGTCCCTGGTATTTCATCATGACCCCGTATACGACAGTCAGGACCCCCGCCAGGATACGTTGTCTTATCTGGTGGACAACTATGGGGACGTGCCGGCGTTCAGCGTAAGCAATCGTCAGCAGTATCAGTTTTATGGCCTGCTGCAGCGCGTGAAGCCCGATTTCATAATCATTCGGCACAACGGACTTGCCCCGCTGGCCTCACGACTGGGAATCCCGGCGGCTCCTCTGGGCGATGAACACCATGCCTTGGGATATCAGGGCATAATCAACCTGGGAGAGACGATTCTTGAGATACTCGCCCACAAAAAATTTCATGAAGATCTGGCCTCTCACGTGAAGCTGCCCTACAAAAAGTGGTGGCTGGAGCAGAAAGACCCGTTCCTGCTGTTGAGATGATTATCCGCCGGGCAGAAAGAAAGGCTTGCGTGAAAATAGGGGTTGTTGCCTGCAATGTGCTGCGGCGCGAACTGGAACAGGTTCTTGCCGGAGTCCCCGAGGTCGTCGAGATCATCTATCTGGACGGTGCGATTCATGTCTACCCCAGAAAGCTGAAGGAGACCATCAAGGAAGAGATCAACTCCTTGAAGGGAAAGGTTGACGTAGTCTTTCTCGGGTACGGCTACTGCCAGTCGCTCAAGGGGATCGAGGAAGAAGTGGACGTGCCGGTGATTCTGCCCCAGGTGGACGACTGCATTGCCCTGCTGCTCACGCCCGAGCGTTACGCCGAGGAGATCAAGAAAGAGGTGGGCACCTGGTTCATGACCCCTGGGTGGGCGGAGATCGGCTTCGAGATGATCTGCAAGGAACTCCGCCTGGAGAGGATCATCAAACTGGGCAAGGATCCTCTTGAGATAGCCAGGAGGCTGTTCACCCATTACCGGCGCGGCCTCTACATAGATACCGGCGTTGGCGATGACGCCGACAACCTGGTCAAAGCGGAGAATTTCTGCCTCGATTTCAGCCTGACCATGGAGAAATGCGTTGCCGAGCCGATTCTGCTAAAGGAATGGTTTAGGAAATGTTATATAACATGAGGGAATTATGACAAATACGACCATAAAAACCGCGACGGAATCCGATGTGGCTCCCATTATTGACGTTCTGGTGCTGGCATTCAGCACGGACCCCGCCGTTCGATGGCTGTATCCGGCCCCCCATCAGTATCTCGACAGTTTCCCCCCCTTTATCGCGGCATTCGGCGGTAAAGGGTTCGATCATGGCAGCTCCTATTACGCCGACGAATATGCCGGAGCGGCGCTATGGCTCCCTCCGGGGGTCCATTCCGACGAAGACGAGTTGTTCGCGCTGCTTCGGCGCACCATTGGCGAGCGGGAACAGACGGAAGCCTTTGCCCTCTTCGAGCAGATGGGGCTATACCATCCCACTGAACCCCATTGGTACCTGCCTCTCATCGGAGTAGATCCGACCCGTCAGGGCAAAGGGTACGGCTCCGCGTTAATGCGACACGCATTGATTCAGTGCGACCTTGATCGCCTGCCCGCCTACCTCGAATCATCGAATTCCGCGAATATCCCCCTGTATCAGCGGCACGGCTTCGAGCTGCTCGGCACGATACAGGTGGGGAACTCACCGCCCATATTTCCAATGCTCCGTAAACCACAATGACGGAATTAAATTATGGTAGAGTATCATCCCTCACTGTTTTGATGTTATAGTGTCCGTCTAGTAAATGGTCCCATCCGGAACGTGTCGATTGGGGCATTTCCGTGAATTTCCTGATGGTACATAAACGGCAACACCTGGAGGTTTGAATGCGGCCCATCTATCTGGACTATAACGCCACGACTCCAATCGATCCGACAGTGGTCGAAGAGCTCATACCATATTTGAACGAGGGATTCGGCAACCCCTCCAGCAATCATCCCTACGGCCGGGCCGCCCGGCAGGCGGTGGACTCGGCACGCGCCCGGGTGGCAGCGCTGCTGGGCTGCGACCCGTCGGAAATCGTTTTCACCAGCGGAGGGACCGAGTCCAACAACCAGGCACTCATCGGCGCCGCCTTTGCCAACTCTTCCCGGGGGAGGCATATCATCACCACGTCCGTGGAACACCCGGCCGTGCTCAATCCGCTTCACTGGCTGGAAGGCCACGGTTTTTCGGTGACTCTCCTGCCGGTGGACGGAACGGGGAGGGTGGACCCGGATGCGGTCCACCGGGCCGTAACCGGCGAGACCATCCTGATAAGCGTCATGCATGCCAACAACGAGGTGGGCACCATCCAGCCACTGGGCGAGATCGGATCAATCGCCCGGGAGCACGGGATTCTCTTTCACACCGATGCGGCCCAGTCTGTGGGGAAGATTCCAACAAAGGTTGATGAACTGCGCGTTGACCTGCTGACGGTGGCGGGGCACAAGCTCTACGCCCCCAAGGGGATCGGCGCCCTGTACATACGCCGCGGAGTGCGGGTCGATTCCTATCTGCACGGCGCCGGTCACGAGGGGGGCCGCCGGGCCGGAACGGAGAACGTCCCGTACATCGTTGCCCTGGGCAAGGCCGCCGAACTGGCCGTGGAGCGCGATGCCGGGCGCGTTCTCGCTCTGCGCAAGCGGTTCCACGCCCTGCTGAATGACCTGGCCGGCGATGTGGTTCTGAACGGGCATCCCACGGAAAGGCTTCCCAACACTTTGAACGTGAGCTTCAGGGGAGTCGTCGGGGCCGAGTTGCTGGCTGGTGTCCCGGGGATCTCCGCGTCCACCGGCTCGGCCTGCCACGACGGCAGCGGCGAGCTGTCCGGGGTGCTTCGGGCCATGGGGACTCCACGGGAACAGGGGTTCGGCGCGGTCCGTTTCAGTCTCGGCGTGCCCACCACGGCCGAAGAGATCGAACGCGCCGCCGAGCTTGTCGCCGCGAAGGTGGAAGAGCTCCGCGCCGTCCGCCAAGGGGTATAATGCATCCAGGCACGGCTTTACTGATTCCAGGGTCGGCAAGCGCTGACATGGAAAATGTCCTGGGTCCGGCCGGATGTTCTGAAAAAACCGGCCTCAGAACTTCAATTTCCGCTATCTGATTTGCCCCCGGATCACGCCTTCCGGATAGGCAAGGGTATGGACGCTCACATAGGCGTCGCCCGACCTGATGAGCTTGAGCAATGCGTCCAGCGGTTTACCCCGGAGGTCTCCAGTCAGGTCGTTTGCGCTGATCGTGCCCCTGGCCAGGACGCCGCTGAAAAAACCGGCCATTTCAGGACCGGCGTACAGGGTCGCCACCGGCGGCCCATCGTAGCCTTCCCGCCCCAGGTGAATAAACGCAGAGGTGACGTTCTTCACGTTTTCCACTTCGAGAACATAATCGATGCTTTGCTCGTCTTTGGCCAATTTGAATCTGGCCTCGCCCTTCGGCTTCTGATAAAAGCCGAGATCGCTCGTGCCGTAAGTGGAGAGTATGGCGCGGAGAACGTTTTCGTCCGTAAATCCATGTGTGGCGGCTAAAACAAGCAGTATGACGAGGGGCACCATCAATTTCGACGTTTTCATTGCACGTTTCCTTTCAAGTCAATCGGATCGTCAGCAGGCTGTTGAAAAACTACCGCGGAGGCCGTCTATTGTGTTACGCGGTGCTCACACCCTCGCCTATCCAGGTGATATGTCTCGGGTGCTGCGCTCCGGGCGCCTTGCATCCGACCTTCCTCGTGACGTTTTTAAACAGCCTGTTAAAGGCTCGGATTTTATATAAAATTCTAAACCGAAATCCAGAAAATACCCACCTCGCTGGTCCTTGTCTTATCGAAACGGTTCCGCAAAAAATTCTCTATATTCGATAAATAATTCCTTGACAATTATTTCCCGGCTGTGTATATATTATCTCAACAATATATTAAAACTATCAATTAACTAGATTAATGGCTGAAGCAAGCGACCTGACGAAAAAAGACAACTGAATAAATATCGTCAAAGCTGACTAGTAATCTGGAGGCCAAGGGGTAACCCTTGGCCTTGTTTGTTATCCGAAACACGTTCAGAGGGATGGAGGCGGCACCGGAGATGCCGTTCGACCGTGGGCTGTCGGCGGTACTCCACTACTATAATGCAAGAGAGGAGAAACGCATCATGGCATTGGCAAAACAGACATTTGGATTCTTCACTCCGGCCGTTTCATTGCACGGGGTCGGCAGCGCGGACGAAGCAGGGGATCAGGCAAAGGCCCTCGGCGCGACTCACCTGCTGATCGTAACCGACAAGGGGCTCAGCAAGCTTGGTGTCGCGGATCAGATCAAGAGCCAACTGGAATCGGCAGGCCTGAAGGCAACCATCTTCGACGGCGCCGAGCCGAACCCCACCGACAAGAACGTTGCCGACGGCGTCAAGGTCTACCAGGAAGTCAAGGCCGACGGTATCGTTTCCCTCGGCGGCGGCAGCTCGCATGACGCGGCCAAGGCCATCGGCATCGTCGTTTCCAACGGCGGCAACATCCGCGACTATGAAGGCCTGAACAAGCTGACAAAATCCCTCCCTCCGTTCCTGGCGATCAACACCACCGCCGGCACCGCCAGCGAACTGACCCGCTTCGCCATCATCACCAACACCGATACCCATGTCAAGCTGGCAATCGTGGACTGGCGCCTCACCCCGGGCGTTGCCATCAACGACCCGCTGCTCCATGCAGGGCAGCCGCCGAAGCTGACCGCTTCGACCGGCCTTGACGCCCTGACCCATGCAGTGGAAGCGTATGTATCGACAATCGCGACCCCGCTTACCGACGCCCTCGCCCTCAAAGCGGTCGAGCTGATCGGCGAGTGGCTGCGTCCGGCCGTGGCCCTCGGCTCGGACATCGAAGCCCGCCAGCAACTGGCCTATGCCGAGTACCTGGCAGGGCTCGCTTTCAACAACGCCAGCCTCGGCTACGTACATGCCATAGCCCACCAGCTTGGCGGCTTCTACAACACCGCCCACGGCGTCACCAATGCAATTCTCCTCCCCGCCGTCTCCGAATTCAACCTCATTGCAAAGGCCAGGCGCTTCGCGGACATCGCCGTGGCCCTGGGCGAGGACATCAGCGGTCTGGCCCCGGTTGACGCCGGCGCCAAGGGGATCGCCGCCATCCGCAAGCTGTCGAAGGACGTGGGCATCCCCGCGGGGTTGCGCGACCTCGGCGCCAAGGAAGCGGACTTCGACATCCTGGCGGAAAACGCCCTCAAAGACGTGTGTGGCCTTACCAATCCCCGTAAAGCCAATAAGGACGACATCATCGGTATTCTCAAGGCTGCGTACTAAGCCGCAAAGGGTTATCCCGGGGGGAGCGAAGTAACGCCCCCCCCTTTATCAAAGGAGTTCCCAGCCGAACAAACCGGAACGTGAACACCGGGCATCAAGACGCAGTAAAGCGATCTGCTAAAGCCTTTGGGCTCCACCGGAAACGATGGAGCCCACTTTTTCACATGCAGCAAAACCGCAAAAGGACAAGAAAGGAGTCCGACATGGCAGACAACAAGAGAGAGCAGCTTTTAGAAAAAGAAAACCTTCGACTGAGTGCCGAAATCACGAAATTGAGGGAACTGGTCATAGTGCTGGAGCAGCAACGTGACAGTATTTATTGGGAATACGAAAGGATCAGGTATTCCCTGAACGAGCAGCTTACCCCTCGGCTCATGACCAACTGATTCCCACCCTTGAATGTACCTGACGCGACATGAAACCGCGTTTGCCGAGTCAACGCCTTTCCGACGGCCGCGGATAAAGGAGACCCCTCATGACACTGCCCAGCCCGCATCAAAGATACCAGGTACTCATCATTTGGCAGACGGGACGGGGCGCCGCCTCGGTTCCGGTCAATCTCGAGACGGCAAGGCACTGGCAATACGTGGTGAGGGAGTGCGGGACGAGATTTTTGCCTGCGCGGCTCGCTTCCTCGGACCTGCCGACGGAACTGGTAACCACCAATATCGAGCAGATAGCCGTCTGGACAGCCGAAGAAGCGGCGAAAAGCGGGATTACGCCCACATGGAAAAATCCTGCCGGCGCTCAGGAAATCGAAGATACCCCCGACGACACGGAGAAAGGCAACGGAAAGATAATCGCGTTCCCGGATTATCAGATATGACGGGAGGAGGTCGTCATGGCAATAAACATAACCGGCCCGGAAGTCGGCGGGTACGGCGAAAAGTTCGAGGTGCCGTACGAGGTCATGTCTCTGCTGCGGAGGCGTCAACGTGCGCGCGCCGACAAACGCTGGGACGAGGCCGATGACCTCAGGCGGCAGATAAACGAGGCAGGGTACCGGGTCGAGGACACTCCCCATGGATCCCGCTTGAGGATCGGTTGAGCCGACTTCCTCCATAACGCATTCGCCGGGAATCGGGACGGGGCTTTTCCGAAACGGCCCGTCCCGATTCTTTTCTAGCGGTCCAGAGTGTACGATCAGAGGAAGACGGTCTCAACGGAGGCCGGACCGATACCCTTGCTGAAGTCGAGAAACTTGATCTCGGTTGCGTTTATCCTGTAGAACCCGAATACCCCGGCGCCCTCGTTGTCGATACGTTCCTTCACGAAGGGGCTGCGGGCGGTGATCAGCTCGATCGCGCGCCCACGCTCGGCTTCGTCGGTTGCGAGGGCCGCGTTTCCAATGATGACGACGTTCCTGAACTCGGGAAACGGCTGGCCCTCGTGCTGGAACAGGAACGAAACCCGCTGGTTGCCCTTTATATGTCTGGTCTTCTCGGCATCGGGAACCGTAGCGAAGTAGACGGTCCGTCCTCCGTCGTCAAGGGCGAAGGCCCCCATCGTGCGCGGGACCGGGGTCCCGTCGTCCCTGACGGTGGACAGCACGGCGAGTTGAGTGTTCTCGATGTAATCGACTACCTCCTGTTTGATTTTGCCATTTTCATCACGCCCCATGGTTTTTCTCCTCTACAACCTGTTTTTCGGACCGCTTTCGCCGTCGTCCGTCCTGTTGGAACAAAAAAGACCGGAGGTATCCACCCCGGTCTCTTGTTTTTCAAGTCGGCCAATTAATCTATTAATTATATAGAATTTGTTGCGTAATTTAACCTGCCCGCTATGCCTTTGTCAATACCCGAGATGAGGGGGGCAACCCGGCGTATGGGTTTTTCTCTATGGGTCTTCTTCGGAAGGGATTTGAAACGATGGATGTTGTCGTGGAGCCGTGAAAAATAACTTGACAAAACAAGTCGATTTATAATACTACTAAATCTAGTATTTAACTAGATATTTAATAACCAATTCATCGTACTATTTTTGTAGACAAATAATGGCACAATACCCGAACAGGATAATAGGATAAACTGACCGAAGACCGGTGGTTCCAGCCTTGCAGAGGACGAGGCACCCCGCTTTTTCACGGGATACCCAGGTACCGTGCAGTGTCGAAGGAGATGTGGATGGCTTGCAAGGCCGCCGATTTTACCCTTTCCAGCAACCGCGGCATGGCGTGGAGAGACCGGATCTCCGCCATTATCAGGCCGTCCGTTATCCTCCTTCTGGCGCTTTTTGCGACCGGAATCGCCGGCGCCGCCGAGACCCCCAGAGACGCCGGATATTTCGTAGAGCGGGCGGTATCGGTGAACCCTACCGTTCACGAGGTCGGCGAAAGGATACGGATTGGAAAGGGGATCGATCCCGACCGGATGGCGGAATTTTCCGGGATGCACGAGTCCATTTCCTTTCCCGGCGATACGGACCCGAGCGAGGATGATTTCCGTGATGAGGCATACGGAGAGCTTCGGGCCGAGATCCGGATGACGTACGCCGAACTGGCTTCCACCAGGGCACAGATTGACGAGCTGCGGCGCAGCTTGCGGTTGGTTCGGCAACTGGCCGAGCTGTCCGGGACACAGTATGCGGCTGGCAGGCTTGAGCAGCCGCAGGCGCTCAAGGCCCAGATGGAATGGGAGCGGTTGTCGGCGACGCTTCAAGTGCTCGAGAAGAGAGAGAAGGTTATCTCCATCCGTCTCAACGTACTGACCGGCGATGATCCCGAGGGGACGATCCCCGGGCTTGCGCAACTGGGGGAATATACGCCGGACTTCGATAGCCGCGAACTTACGGAGTCGTACAAGTCGCGTCGCATGTTCGTCGTGTTTCAGCAGGTGATCAGACCCGCCTCGGCCTCGACACTTGGCGATGAGCTGCGTATGCTTGATTCCGTCGATGCCGAGTCGGTCGCCTTCATCGCCGTTGTCCGGACCTCGCTGGAGAGTCTGCTCCTGCAGGCGAAACGCTACCGGACCGGACTCATTCCCAGGGCCGAGCAGGTTTACGCCGCACGGATGGAGTCCTACCGGACCGGCAGGACCGGTTTCGGCTCCCTGCTGGAAAGTCTTGTGGAGCTTGCGGAGCTGCGCAGGGAATACCAATCCATGCTCGGAGAGATGCATGTCCTGAAGGCCCGCCTGGAACTGACAACGGGACGGGATCTGGAACAGACGGCTTCATCAACCAACTCCTGGGCCGGAAACGTTTCATATGGCATACTTGGCAGTCATGGCGAAGAGGAAAGCCGTGTCGGGGACGGCGAACCGGAAATAATCGTTGACAGGTTTCCGAAAACATCATATACGATATATCTATCAGATTAATAGAGATATCGTGTATGATAAACAAAAAAACCAAATACGCGCTCAAGGCGCTCATCTATCTTGCCAGGGAGTATGAAAAAGGACCCATCCTCATTTCCGTGCTGGCCAGGGACGAGAATATTCCCAAGAAATTCCTGGAGCTGATTCTTCTTACCCTGAAGAACAACGGAGTCCTCCAGAGCAGGATGGGTAAGGGCGGCGGTTATTTCCTCGCTTGTCATCCGAGGGCCATCAACGTAGGGCAGGTTATCCGCATACTGGAGGGCCCGCTGGCGCCCGTCCAATGCGTAAGCGAAACGGCGTACGCCCGTTGCGAGGAGTGCGAGAGCGAAGAGCTGTGCGGCATCAGGATGGTGATGAAGGATGTCCGCGACGCCATGGCGGAGATTCTCGATTCCACGTCGCTGGCGGATGTGCTGGAAAAGATAGAGAATGCTAAGCAGAAAGAGAGCAAGATCCTGAATTTTGTCATCTGATCTTTTTTTGCCATAAAAATCTACTTAATCGATAGAAATAAAAAATTCGACGCCGGCATCCTCACGGCAGGCTCCGGTTGATCGCAGCGGTTGTTTCTGAAAGCCAGCGCCTTATCGCGCAAAAAACGAAAGGAGAAAACGGATGGCAAAGATTTACAGCAATCTTACGGAACTTATCGGTAAAACACCCTTGTTGCGTCTTCAGCGGGTAAACGACGGCGGGGCCGAAGTGGTTGTCAAGCTCGAATCGTTCAATCCCGGAGGGAGCGTCAAGGACCGTATCGGCTTCAGCATGATAAAGGACGCCGAGGAAAAAGGACTCCTCAACAAGGATTCCGTGATCATCGAGCCCACCAGCGGTAACACCGGCATAGCCCTTGCTTTTGTCGCGGCTGCCAGAGGGTACCGCCTGATCCTCACCATGCCCGACACCATGAGTGTCGAAAGACGCAACCTGCTCAAGGCCTACGGAGCGGAGTTGGTCCTTACCCCCGGCGCCAAGGGGATGCGCGGAGCTATCGAAAAGGCGGAGGAGCTGGCTGCCCAGACCCCCAATTCATTCGTTCCCCAGCAGTTCAAGAACCCGGCGAACCCCGAGATCCATCGTGCCACCACGGCCGAAGAGATCTGGGAAGACACCGACGGCAAGGTGGATATCCTGGTTGGTGGAGTCGGAACCGGCGGGACCATAACCGGGGTCGGCGAGGTGATAAAGAAGCGCAAACCGGATTTCAAGGTGGTGGCCGTCGAACCTTTCGACTCCCCGGTGATCTCCGGTGGTCAGCCCGGTCCCCACAAGATCCAGGGGATCGGCGCGGGCTTCATTCCCGAGGTCCTCAATACCGACATCATCGACGAGGTATTCAAGGTGAAGAACGAGGAGGCGTTTGCCGTCGGTCTGCAACTGGCCAAGGAGGAAGGGCTCCTGGTCGGCATCTCCTCCGGAGCCGCCGCATTCGCCGCCCTGCAGCTTGCCAAGCGACCCGAGAACAAGGGTAAATTAATAGTGGCCGTCCTCCCGGACACCGGCGAACGCTACCTCAGCACCGCCCTGTTCCAGGAGGCGTAGTTCCGCTTCCTCCGGATTCAGCCGGACCTGTCACAATTGCATAACGGTTCAAAGCCTTCCGTTACATGAAACGGAAGAGGCTGACCGGAAAAACCGGAGGCCGGGCTTTCATCGTCTGAGGATGAGTCCGGCCTTTTTTTGTACCGCTTCCGCCTAGGCTGGGAAAAAGGAGAAAACAATGGGGACCAAACGATATCTTTTTACCTCGGAATCAGTGACCGAAGGGCATCCCGACAAGCTTGCCGACCAGATTTCGGACGCAGTGCTTGATGCCCATCTGGCTTTGGACCCTCTGGCGCGGGTGGCGGCGGAGACCAGCGTTACAACGGGTCTGGTTCTCCTTTCCGGGGAAATTTCATCGGGTGCTCAGGTGAATACGGCCCGGGTAGTTCGCGACACCGTTGCAGCCGTCGGGTATACCAGCGCCGAATTCGGCCTGGATGCCGAGAACAGCGCGGTGCTCGTGTCTCTTGACCAGCAGTCTCCCGACATCGCCCAGGGGGTCAATGCCGCCCTGGAAGTCAGGCATGGCGAAGGGTATGACGGGTATCTGGATTCGGTGGGAGCAGGGGACCAGGGGATGGTGTTTGGATACGCCATCGATGAAACTCCGGAGTTTCTGCCCGCTCCCATTGCCTTGGCGCACGCTCTTGCCAGACGGCTGGCGGATGCCAGAAAGAGCGGTGAAGTCGGCTATCTGAGGCCTGACGGCAAGAGCCAGGTAACGGTGGAATACGAAGGGGACAGGCCGGTCCGGGTGGACACGGTGGTCATTTCCGCCCAACACGCTCCCCATGTCTCCCTGGATCGGATTCGCGAGGACCTCATATCCTCTGTTATCAGACGCGTCATACCGGAGGGGATGCTGGACGACAAGACCAGGATCCTCGTCAATCCCACCGGTCGTTTCGTGGTCGGGGGACCGCTTGGTGACGCGGGACTCACCGGGAGAAAGATCATCGTCGATACCTATGGCGGTTTCGCCCGGCACGGCGGCGGAGCCTTCTCCGGCAAGGACCCCACAAAGGTGGACCGTTCCGGGGCTTATGCGGCCCGCTATGTGGCGAAGAACATCGTCGCCGCCGGGTTGGCGAGACGCCTGGAGGTGCAGATCGCTTACGCCATCGGCGTGGCCAGGCCGGTATCCATCTTCGTGGAGAGCTTCGGCACCGGGAAGTTGACCAACAGCGAACTGGCCGAAGTCATCGCCGCCAACTTCGACCTTCGCCCGGCCGCAATCATTGAACAGCTTGACCTTCGCCGTCCCATCTACCGGCAGACGGCCTCGTACGGACATTTCGGCAGGACCGATCTGGACCTTCCCTGGGAGCGGACGGACAGGGTCGCCAGGCTCCAGGAGGCGCTGTTCAGGCAGTCCGCCTGATTGATAGGGTTACGGCTTCAGTGCAATCGGGTAAATAGCGGGAAAGCGCCCGCGTTCAGCAGAGTATCTGATCCGTGCGAAGAATGGTGAGCGATTACGAGGGGCTTCGGGGAAGTTCCAACCCGGCCCCTGTCGACACTCCCCGGATGGAAACGTAATGAGCGGGGCAGTTGTTATGCGGGAGGATGAATACGGATGCGGGAAAGGGAATTGACACCCCTTGAACGTTTTGCCGCTTACGGCAGGGGCGAGCGGGTTGACCGCCTGTCCTGCGTGCCCATTGTCGGCAATACGGCGGCACGCGTCATCGGCGCCAGAGTTTCCGAGTTCAGGGGCAACGGCAGATTGATAGCGGAGGCGCAGATCGCCGCCTACAAGCGGTTCGGCTACGATGTTATCCGGATATTCACCGACCTGTATACCCAGGCCGAGGCCATGGGCGCGACGGTGCACTATCCCTCGGATGAGACGGCTTATCTTGCCGGTCCGGCGATAACCGACCCCGCGGAAATAGACCGGCTGCGTCCAGCCGATCCCTACCGTGACGGCAACCTGCGCCACCACCTGGAGGCCATGAGACTCACGGTCGATGCGGTCGGCGCCGAGGTCCCGGTCACCGGGGCCATAACCTGCCCTTTTACCAACGCGTCGTTTCTCATCGGAACGGAAGCGTTGGTCAGGCTCACCATGAAGGACCCGGAAGCCGTTCACCGGCTTTGCCGGGTGTCTCTCGAATCGAACCTCCGCTACGCGGATGCCGTCATGGCTGCGGGCTGCACGCCTAGTCTGACCGATCCCATGTCCTCGACAACGGTAATCAGTCCCCGCCAGTTCAAGGAATTCTCATTCCCGTATCTGAAAGAGCTGATTGACTTCATCCATGCCAAGGGGAAACCGGTCACGCTCCATATCTGCGGGAAGACCAATAAAATCTGGGAAGACATGGCCGATGCCGGCGCCGATTGCATCAGCATAGACAATGCCGCCGACCTGGGCGAGGCCAGGAGGGTGGTGGGAGACCGGGTGCGGCTGATGGGAAACGTCAAGCCGTCCGAGGTGATGCTTCAGGGGACCCCCGGCGATGTGCGCCGGGCGGTGCGTGACTGCGTGGCCAGGGCGTGGGATTCTCCCAGGGGATACGTTGTCGCTTCCGGGTGCAGCCTCCCGACCGACACGCCGTTCACCAACATTGACGCCATGATGGACGCAGTGACGGAGATTGGCTGGCCGGTGCGGATTGATGAGTCTGACAGACCGGAAGGAGTTTCTCATGACTGACTACAGCCCCAGAGAGAGGCTGTTGCGGGTTCTGGAGGGGAAACGGGTGGACCGCCCTCCGGTCATCTGCACCGGCGGCATGATGAACGCGGCCATCGTGGAGGTCATGCGCGCCACCGGCAACACCCTGCCGGAAGCCCACCATGACCCGCGTCTGATGGCCGATCTCGCCACGGACGTGCACGAGCATACCGGTTTCGAGAACCTGGGAATACCGTTCTGCATGACGGTGGAGGCCGAGCTTCTGGGGAGCGGCATCGATTTCGGCACGCTTTCCTGCGAACCCAAGATAGCGCGCGAGGTCTTTCCCTCGGTCTCACGGGTCGAATACCGGACAATTCCGGACATGCTCGAAAGCGGCAGGGTCCGGTCCGTCGCCGATGCCGGGCGGATCCTGTCGGAACGCCACCCGGATCTCCCGGTCATCGGAAACCTGACCGGGCCCGTCAGCACCGCCGCCTCCATCGTAGATCCGGTCACCTTCCTCAAAGAGCTTCGCAGGGATCCGGACAATGCCAACCGGGTGTTGGAGTACGTAAGCGATCTCCTGATCGCGCTTGCCCGCAAGATGCTCGACCGTCGGGCCACCCTGATATCCATAGGCGACCCTACCGCCACCGGCGAGATCCTCGGGCCGAAGATGTTTGACGAATACGCGGTCCGTTACCTGAACAGGGTCATAGACGGAATCCATGATTACGGAGCGCCGGTTATCGTTCATATCTGCGGCAATATCAAGGCGGTCCGCGGCTTTATCCCCCGGCTCAGGGCAAACGCCGTCAGCACCGACGCCCTGGTCAATCTCCGGTCGCTGAAGGATGATTTCCCGCAACTGACCACCATGGGGAACGCGAGCACCTTCCTGCTTGAGGCGGGTGACAGGGAAAAGGTGGCGCGCCAGACCAGCGGTCTGGTCCGGGACGGGGTGGATATCATCTCGCCCGCGTGCGGACTGAGCACGTCCACCAGCCTGGCGGCCGTACGCGCCATGACCGATACGGTAAAGGGGTATCAGGCCAAATGTACGTCGTGACCTTTCAACCCCGGAATACGGTCGTCCGGGCAGGCGCCGGGATGACGATCCTCCAGGCGGCGCGCAAGGCGGGGATCACGCTCGAGGCCCCCTGCAACGGCGCCGGCACCTGCGGAAAATGCGCCGTCAGGGTCGAGCTTGACGATCCGGCCGATCTCTTCATCCATGAAGGTCACCGCCTGTCGCCGGCCCAGGAGGCGCGCGGTCTGGTTCTTTCCTGCCAGGCCGAGATCCGTGGCGATGTATCCGTGCACCTGGAACAGAGGGAGGAAAACGGCCTTCAGGTCCTGACCGGAGGAATCGGCCACGGCGCGGAGCTCAGCGCGTTCATCCGTAAGCGGTTCGACCCGGCGCTGTTCGAGACCAAGGTTTTCGCCGGGGACGACCTGCTCTGCGCGGAACGGGGGGACACCGCCGGCGAGGTCTACGGGGTTGTGGCGGACATCGGCACCACCACCCTGGTGGTATCGCTCGTGGATCTGACTACGGGGAAGGAACTGGTGTCCCTGTCCGCGCTGAACCCCCAGAGCCTCCATGCCCAGGACGTGCTCTCGCGCATCCGTTTTGCCGGGGAAGAAGACGGTATCGGGGTGATGCACCTGGTACTGACCTCGGAGCTGAACCGGCTCATCACGCGGGCAGCCGCCAAAACCGGGGTCGATCCCGGAAACGTGTACGAGGTCGTCTACAGCGGCAACACCTGCATGCTCCACCTCGCCACGGCAACCGACCCGGCGCCCCTCGGGAAATACCCCTTCACGCCGGTAATCACCGGCGGGAACCATCTGCCCGCCTCCGGCATCGGACTCGCGGTAGCCAAACGGGGCCTGCTCTATCTGCCTCCCGTTATCTCAGCCTACGTGGGGGCCGACATTACGGCGGGAATCATCGCCGCGGGACTCCATCGTCTGCCGGGTACGACCCTGTTCATCGACATCGGCACCAACGGCGAGATGGTGCTGTCCAGGGACGGCAGCCTCACGGCCACCTCGACCGCCGCCGGTCCGGCATTCGAGGGGATGAACATCAGTTGCGGCATGCGCGCCTCGGTCGGGGCGATCGAGTATTTTCACGCCGCCGACACCGGCGTCATCGAACTGAAGACCATAGGCGACGCCGAACCCGTGGGGATATGCGGCAGCGGGCTGCTGGACATCGTGGCGGAACTGGTCGGCTACGGGGTCATCGACAAGCGCGGCAGGCTCGCTCCCCCAGGCAGCGGAGGGACCCCCGGCTTCATGGATGAAAGGCTTACGCGCGAACACGGCAAGGTGATATTCAGGATCTCCGACAACGTATACCTGTCCCAGAAGGACGTGCGCCAGGTGCAGCTCGCCAAGGGGGCGATACGGGCCGGGATCAGCATACTCCTGCAGGAAAAGGGGATTGAGGCGGACATGGTCGACCGGGTGCTTATCGCCGGATCTTTCGGCTGCCACCTGCGGGAGCGGAGCCTGCTGGCTTTGGGGCTGCTGCCGGGCGAGTTCGCCGGCAAGGTGGAGTTCGTGGGCAACACCGCCCGTTCCGGCGGGGAGGCGCTGCTGCTCAACACCGGGCTGAGGCTGGAGCTGGAGGGGCTCGTCCCGGACATCGAGGTTGTGGAGCTGACCGCGCGGAAGGATTTCGACCGGGTGTTCATGGACGCCATGGGATTCTGAAAACGTACGTTACTCGGGCGGCCTCGCCGGCATTGACGGTAGAAGCGCCGCCACATCAAAGCGGAAAAGGAGAGAGTCTATGAGAAAACTGACGACACTGGCGACCGGAATTACCGTGGCTGCCGCCCTTGTGGCGGGCCTGGCGGGAGGCGCGACGGCAAAAAAGGCGGAGGAACCCGCGACCATCATCGTGGCTGACGCCAAGACCACGCACCACCTGAACCTCTACGTGGCGCAGGAACTGGGCCTTTTCAAGAAGCGGGGGCTCAACGTAACCATCGTGGACGCCAAGGAGCTGGCAGCGGCCCGCGACCTGGTGGTATCCGGCAAGGCGGACGTGTTCTGGGCCTGCCCGACCCTGGCCATCGCGGCCATCGCCAACGGCGCTCCGCTGAAGATCATCTCCCAGGTCAAGACCCCCTGCACCTCGGTGCTCCTGGTGCCCAAAAACTCCCCCATCAAGGCGTGGAAGGACCTGAAAGGGAAGCACATCGCGGGCATCTCCCCCACCTGCGAGGCGGTAATCGCCTACGAAAAGAAGGCGCGTGAAAACGGCGGCGAATTCATCCTGGAAAAACTGGCCGGCGGGCCGGCAATCGCCGCGCTGGAGGCGGGCAAGGTGGACGGCGCCATCCTCGAGGAGCCCCATGTGAGCATCGCGGAGTTGAAGGGTTTCAAGGTTGTGCTGCGCGAAGCGGCCTCACAGGTCCCCTGCCGGACCATCAATGCCAGGACGGCCTATCTCAAGGAAAATCCCGCGGCCCTGAAACGCTTCGTCGAAGCGATACAGGAAGCCAACGCCTACATCCTCAAGGACCCCACGGGCAAGAAGGTCGTCGAGATAGCGGTCAAATACACCGGAGCCCCGGAAGACGCCATCAGGCACGGCAACAACAGGCTGAAGTTCACGACCCGGGTCCAGGAAAAAGGACTGAAGGCGCTCGGCGACGAGCTGGTAGCCCAGAAAAACATCAGCGAGAACCCCGGAGACAAGCTGTTTGCCGCCGAGTTCAAGGGCATTACCTGGGGCAAGTAGCCCGCTAACATCAGCAGGCTGTTGGAAAACCGGACCTTTTTCATGACCTTTTTCAACAGCCGGTCAATCCGACCGGGAAGCCTTTCCTGTTCCGCCAGGGAGCCGGACAGGCTTCTCCGGCCGGGAGACAAAGCATGGGAGGGGGTAAGGAAAGTGATCAGGATAATGAAACTTCAGGACTCCGGAAGACGCCTTCCGGCACTATGCCTGTTCCTTATGCTGCTGTCGATCCTCTTGCCCGCCGGATGCAAGGAAAGGGAAACATCCTCAGCGACGGGCGTTCAGGTCAAATCCTCGGCGAAGAGCGATTCACGTCGTGTGGGTTACGTTGCCAGTCCGCTGCTCGGTCCGCTCTATGCGGCCGGGACCGCGGAGCGCCGGTGGGAGACGGTCCGGTTCGGCACCGCAGGGGATGTGGGCTATGCGCTGATAGCCGGCGAGATCGACGCCGGTTTCGTTGAAACCGAGAAGGCCCTCGAACTGCTCAAGGCGCCGGGTGGAGAGACCCTGAAGATAGTCGGCGCCGTCCAGTTCCCCTACGGCGCCACCCTGGTGGTGCGCAAGGATCTGAAGCTCCGCCTGACCGACTTGGCGGGCAGGCATATCGCCGCCCTGGAGCCCGACTGCATCATCAACCACCAGTTCAACACCGATGCCCGAAGACTGGGTCTTGATCCGAAAAAGATCCGTTACAGCTACATGCCGTTCGACCAGATGCTGCCTGCGCTGGAGTCCAAATCCATCGACGGCGCGCTGGTGAAGGCCGCCTATGCCGTGCTGGCCGAGTTCCAGGGGCACAAAGTCATTTACCAGAACTGGGACATAGATGCGGGCGGGGATGAATGCTGCCCCGCATCCATCGCCCAGACCGAATATTTTCTGGTGGTCCGGGAGCAGGCTCCGGAGAAGGTCAAGCCGCTGGTTGAGGCGCTGACGGCCGCCGGAGATCTCCCACCCTCGAAGATCCGCGAGGCGGTTAGCCAACAACTGGGCTACCCGAAGGAGGCGCTGGAACAGTTCCCCGTCGCCGCCTTCGCGGTGGTCAGCGATGAGCAGCGCAAGCTGCTTGGTGAGAAACGATGCCTGATACTTCACTGATTTCAACCAATGCAAGCGCGTTTGCCGGCGCGCGCTGGTGGAACGTCCTGGTCCGGGAACTCGGGGTTTTCCTGCGCGCATCCTTCGGCAGCCTGTTTTCCCGCGAGTTCCTGACGGTTTTGGTCCCGCTGCTTCTCATCTGGGAGATCCTGCCCAGGGCCGGCGTGGTCCCCTCCACCCTGGTGCCGACCCCTTCAGTGACGGCGGTCACCTTCCTGGACATGTTCAGGAACCTTGATCTGGCCGGCCACCTGAAAGCGAGCGCGCTCCGCTTCCTGCTCGGTTTCATCATCGCTCTGGCCACGGCCTTTCCCATCGGCGTGCTCATGGGATGGAACGTCTTCATCCGTAAGCACTGCCTCCCCCTGTTCCAGATCCTGGCGCCGGTGCCGCCTCCGGCGTGGGTCCCCATCACCATCATAATCCTGGGGGTAGGGCTCCCGATGCAGGTCTTTCTCATCTTCCTGGGGGTCTTCTATCCAATCCTGTTCAATGCCTACCAGGGGATCAAGGATACCGACCCCCGCTACCTGGCCTCCGCCAGGGTCTTCGGCGCCAGTGAGTTCACCCTCATCACCCGTGTCTACATCTGGCACGCCATCGGCTCGGTCATCATGGGGATCAAGATCGGCATCGCCCTCGGCCTGGTGATGCTGGTCATCTCCGAGATGTACGGCGGCAATTCGGGCATCGGCTACCTGCTTCTGGAGGCAAAGGAATACTTCCAGATCAGCCGGATGGTGGTCTGCATGGCGATCCTCGGCTTTATCGGATGGTTCCTCATCGAGGTCATGAAGTATGTCGAGGTCAAGCTTGCCGTCTGGCGGATAGGGAGGTAACCGGATGATAGAGGCTCGCCGCATCAGCAAGTTCTTTTCCGTGGTCAGGGACGACCGGACCGCCGAGGGGTTTACGGCCCTCAACTCGGTAACGCTCAGGATCGAGGACGGGGCGTTCGTGTCCCTGCTGGGGCCTACCGGCTGCGGCAAATCGACCTTCCTGGAGATACTGGCCGGCCTGCAGGCCCCCTCGGACGGCGAGGTCTGCATCGACGGAGTGAGGGTGCTGGAGCCGTTGCCGTCAACGCGCAAGGAGATGGAGGCGTACAGAAAGAAGTACCGCTTCCTTTCCCCCATTGCCAACAGCCTGTTCCGGGACAACCCCAAGCACGACATCGCCATGATCTTCCAGGATTACGCGGTGTTCCCCTGGATGACGACCCGCCAGAACGTGCTGTTCACCCTGAAGCTGCGCGGGGTGGGGCGGGCGGATCGGGGCACCCTGGCCGACCGTTACCTGCGCATGGTCGGGCTGACCGGGTCGGAAAACAAATATCCCTCCCAACTGTCCGGCGGCATGCGCCAGCGGCTGGCCCTGGCCAGGGCGCTGTCGGTGGAGCCGCGCATCATCCTCATGGACGAGCCGTTCGCCGCGGTGGACGCACTGACCAGGGAGCGCCTCCAGGAGGACCTGCTGAGACTCTGGCAGGAGACCGGCAAGACCATCGTGCTGGTTACCCACGACGTTGACGAGGCGGTCTACCTGTCCGACGAGGTGGTGGTGTTTTCCCCGCTCCCCGGCACCATCCGCAACCGGATCAAGGTGGATATCCCGCGGCCGAGGCGCCGGGCCTCGGAAGAGTCCAGGCGGATCAAGGAGCGTCTGTTGGCCATGTACCGTTTCGATACCGTGCACGAGGCGGATTACGTCATTTAAAAGGTGTGAAGGCTAAAGCAACTTCAGCCCTCAACTTCAGCCCATATACCGACCAAGGCAGTTTCCATCCGGAAACCCTCGGGAGTGTTATGAGGGACGGGTCGGGGCTTTCACGGAGCCTCTCGCACGGCTTCAGTGCAAGCAGGAGACTCACGGGAAAGCGCTTGAATACAACAGAGTATCTGATCCGGGCAAAGGATGGTGACCGATTACGAGGGGTTTCGAGGAAGTTCCGACCCGGCCCCTGTCGCCACTTGCCGGATGGAAACGAGGTAACGGCATGAGCAGTTCGAATGCAACATTTCGCAATGAGGTCTACAGTGACATTACCGGTGCGGTCGGCCGCACGCCGCTGGTCAAGATCCGGCGTCTGACCGAGGGTGCCGCGGCCGAGGTGGCGGCCAAAGTGGAATCGTTCAACCCCATGAACAGCGTCAAGTGCCGCATCGGCGCCGCCATGATCGAGGCGGCGGAGCGGGACGGCAGGCTGAAACCGGGCATGACCGTGATCGAGCCCACTTCCGGCAATACCGGCATCGGTCTTGCCTTTGCCTGCCGGGCCAAGGGGTACCGGCTGGTGATCACCATGCCGGAGACAATGTCCATAGAGCGGCGCAAGCTGATGCAGATGCTGGGCGCAGAGCTGGTGCTGACCCCCGGGCCGGACGGCATGGTCGGGTCGGTGTCCAAGGCGAGGGAACTGGCGCGCGTCATTCCAGGGAGCTTTATCCCCCTCCAGTTCGAGAACCCGGCCAATCCCCAGATCCACCGCGAGACCACCGCCGAGGAAATCTGGGCCGACACGGAAGGGCGGGCCGACATCCTGGTGGCCGGGGTGGGCACCGGCGGTACCATAACCGGCGTGGCCGAGGTGCTCAAGGCGCGCAAGCCCTCTTTCCGCGCCGTTGCGGTGGAGCCTGAGGCGTCGCCGGTCCTTTCCGGCGGGAGGCCGGGTCCGCACCGGATACAGGGGATAGGCGCCGGATTCATCCCCGGAGTCCTCAACAGGAAGATCATCGATGAGGTGGTCCAGGTCAGCAACGAGGATGCCTTTGAAACCGCCCGCAGGGTTGCCCTGGAAGAGGGGATCCTGTGCGGTATCTCCTCCGGGGCCGCCATGTGGGCCGCCCTCCGGGTGGCGCAGCGGCCGGAGAACAGCGGCAGGCTGATTGTCGTGATCCTTCCCGACTCGGGGGAACGCTACATCACCACGCAGCTTTCCGAGCAGCCGGAGCAGTGAGTCGGGACATTATCGGGGAGAAATGCCCCATGAGGTTTCGGGTTCCTGAGACGGTCCCCCTGAAGGACGACGTCCACAGGGTGGTCATCAGAAAACAGACGGGAGAATAACCAAACAGCAGTCTCAAGGAGGTATTGCATGTCGGATAATCTCATTCAGCGCAGCGTCACCACCTCGGTAGCCAGAAACCTCGCCAATACTACCAAGACCCCGCCGCAACTGACATCCATCACGCCGCGTCATCTGCTCAACCTGCTTCCCTGGATCCACGTGGAAGGTGGGACTTACCGCGTCAACCGCACCAAGGTGGAACTGCAGAAGGCGGAGCGGGTCGAGCTGAGCCTGGCCGAAGGCGCGGCCTCGTTCCAGCCCCAGGCTTTGAGGAGCATACCGCTTTTCGCCAAACTCCGGGACGATCTCATTGACCGCATAGCCGAACGCTTCAAGACCGAGGAGGTCACCCTCGGCAATACGCTGGTGGTCGAAGGGGAAGACCGGAACAAGTTCTTCATCATCGCCCAGGGGCAGGTGGAGGTGCTGAGCAAGGGGGTCCACGGCAGCGACCTCCGCATCGCCCTCCTCACCGAGGGTGAATATTTCGGCGAAGTGGAGTTGGTTTCGGACAAGCCCTCGGATGTGACCATCCGCACCATAAACCCGTGCATCCTGCTGACCCTCTCCCGCAAGGACCTGGACGGTCTCCTCACCGAGAACCCCGCTCTGGAGAAGGAATTCCGGAAAGCGGTGGATGAGCACCAGGAGCTGCTGGCCACGGTCAACAAGTACGGCGAACGGAATATAGACCTGGTCTCCGGCCTGGCCGAGAACGTGATAATCCCCGAGACCTTCGTGGACTACACGGACAAGCCCCGCGAGTATTCCCTGAGCGCGGTGCAGACAGTAGTGCGCGTGCATACCCGCGTCTCGGACCTTTACAACAATCCCTACAATCAGCTTGAGGAGCAGCTTCGTCTCACCATCGAGGGGATCAAGGAGCGCCAGGAGTGGGAGCTGGTCAACAACAAGAAGTTCGGGCTGCTCCACTCGGTGCACCCGTCCATGAGGATCAGCGCCCGCTACGGGGCGCCCACTCCCGACGACCTGGACGAATTGCTCGCCCTGGTGTGGAAGAAGCCGGCCTTTTTCCTGGCCCATCCCAAGGCGATTGCCGCCTTCGAGCGGGAGTGCACCTGGCGCGGCGTACCTCCGGTGACGACCGCCATATTCGGCTCGCCGGTGGTGACCTGGCGGGGAGTGCCCCTGGTCCCCTCCGACAAACTGGAGGTGAAGAGCAGGTTCGCCCACAACCAGTGGCTGGGGACGACCAGTATCCTGCTGCTGCGTGTAGGGGAGGAAGACCAGGGTGTCGTAGGCCTCCATCAGCAGGGGATTCCGGGCGAGATTTCACCGAGTCTCTCCGCCCGCCTGATGGGACTGGACAACCTGGGAGTGGCCTCCTATCTCCTGTCCCTCTATTTCTCGGCCGCGGTCCTGACCGACGACGCCATCGGGGCACTGGAAAACGTGGAGGTCGGCTACTATCACAACTACGAGCACAGTGCCCCGGTCGCTTTCAATTCAGGGTCGGGAATATAGGGGATGGCGGCCATGGAAGCTCTGCATCCGGATAAAGTAGCCCGCATCGCCACACGCATCTACAACGAAGTTCCGCAGAGGGACCTTTCTTCCGCCCGGTCCGTGGATTCGCTCGGGATTGCGCGGGAGCTGCTCGCCCGCGCCCGCGAGGATTCTGCGGCGGCAACCCCGCATGCGCCGGACCCGGCCGAGACGTTGCGCGATGAAGCGGGAGAGAACGTTGCATTGGAACATATCAACCGGGTTTTCGAATCGTTGAAGGAGCATCCGTCATCCGGGGGCCGGTTACACCACAGCGGGCACATACCGCTGGAGACCCTGCCGCTGGGGGGCGCCGCCCCCCTCGGCCATCACGCCGACAACCTGGTGCGGCAGCAGACCTATAAGGACACGCCGGAAAAGTACAGCGGCCTGAAGGGGTTTGTCGAACGAATACAGTCCTGCGGGCGCTCCTCCACCGGGACCACCGGCGTCGGGACCGACATCCCCGACCCGTTTTCCTTTCTGTTGCGGTCCAGCCTGCCGGAGAAGGGCAAGCGCGATGCCCGGCCGGTCTTCAATGTGGACGCCATCAGGCGGGATTTCCCGGTTCTGCAACAAAACGTCCACGGAAGGCAGTTGGTCTGGTTCGACAACGCCGCCACCACACAGAAGCCAAAGAGCGTCATCGACATACTCAGCCGGTACTATTCCCATGACAACTCGAACATCCACCGGGGCGCCCATACCCTGGCGGCCCGCTCCACCGACGCCTTCGAGGGGGCCCGGGACAAGGTCCGGGACTACCTGAACGCGGGTGACTCCTCGGAGATCGTCTTTGTCCGGGGCACCACCGAGGGGATCAACCTGGTGGCGCAGAGCTTCGGCAGGAAGTTCATCAACGCGGGAGACGAGATTGTCCTTTCAGAGCTGGAGCACCACGCCAACATCGTACCCTGGCAGATCGTCGCCAGGGAGCGGGGTGCCGTCCTCCGGGTAATCCCGGTCAACGACCGGGGAGAGGTCCGGCTGGACGAATACGAAAAACTGCTGGGACCCCGCACCCGACTGGTCGCCCTGACCCATGCCAGCAACAGCCTTGGCACCGTGCTCCCCATCGAGGAGATGATCCACGCGGCCAGGCGCTACGGCGCCAGGGTGCTGATCGACGGCGCCCAGTCCGTGGCCCACTTTCCGGTGGACGTTCAGGCCCTGGATTGCGATTTCTTCGTCTTCTCGGGCCACAAGATCTTCGGTCCCACCGGCATCGGCGCGCTCTACGGCAGGAAAGAGCTGCTGGAAATCATGCCCCCCTGGCAGGGGGGCGGCAACATGATCCGTGACGTGACCTTCGAGGAAACCACGTACAACGACGTCCCCGCCAAGTTCGAGGCAGGCACCCCCAACATCGCAGACGCGGTCGGTCTCGGAGCGGCCCTGGACTACGTGAAAGCCATAGGCATTGCGAATATCGCCGCCCACGAGCGCAGGCTGCTGGAGTATGCGACCGGCAAGCTGCTCGGGATAGACGGTCTGCGTCTCATAGGTACGGCGCGGGAGAAGGTGGCCGTGACATCGTTCGTATTGAGGGACAAGCCGGTGGACGAGGTGGGGCGCTATCTCGACCTCCACGGGATCGCGGTCCGGTCCGGACACCATTGCGCCCAGCCCTCGCTGCGGCGTTTCGGGCTCGAGGGAACGGTCCGCCCTTCGTTTTCCTTCT
The DNA here is from genome assembly GCA_029975275.1 of Geobacteraceae bacterium. Lineage (GTDB taxonomy): Bacteria > Desulfobacterota > Desulfuromonadia > Geobacterales > Geobacteraceae > RPRC01. Next base: position 83,649 of record JARKPN010000140.1, read on the forward strand.
ACAATACGTTCGACGAGATAGACCGGCTGGAGCGTGCCTTGAAGTCCATCCGCTGACGGGAGATCAAAGATGACCGAGCACAACCATAACGAACACGACGTACTCTGGCCCCGCCTTCGCGGCGAGGTGGTCAGCATGGCGGCGTCGGAACCGATGCTGGCCGGCTATCTGCACGACACGGTCCTCAAGCACCGCACCCTTGAGGCCGCGATCGCCTATTTCCTTGCCGGAAAGTTGGCGTCACCCTACCTGACGGCCCTTGCCTTCAAGGACATCATAACCGAAGCCCTTGAGTCATCCGGGTTCATACGCGAGGCGGTGCGCCGCGACCTGGAGGCCATCGTCGAACGTGACCCGGCGGCGCGCAGCCTGGCCCATCCGTTCCTTCACTACAAGGGGTTCCATGCGCTCCAGTCGTACCGGATCGCCAACTGGCTCTGGAACAACGGGAGGGCGCCGCTCGCGCTCTATATGCAGAACAGGATCTCCGAAGCCTTTGACGTGGACATCCATCCGGCCGCCCGCATCGGCAAGGGGATACTCATCGATCACGGCACCAGCGTGGTCATCGGCGAGACCGCGGTCGTGGGGGATAACGTCTCTCTGCTGCACGAAGTCACCCTGGGGGGCACCGGCAAGGAGTCCGGCAACCGGCACCCCAAGGTGGGGGACGGCGTGCTCATCGGTGCGGGGGCCAAGATCCTGGGAAACGTACGGATAGGCTCAGGCTCCAAGGTGGCGGCCGGCAGCGTGGTGCTCGACGAGGTCCCTCCCCATTCGACCGTGGCGGGGGTACCGGCCCGGGTGGTCGGCAGGCCGAGGGCGGCGTCTCCCGCGTTGCAGATGGATCAGACCTTCGAGCCGGACTACTACATATGAGATTCCTCTCCTCCGCTGGTGGGCGCAAACTGTTCGGCGGCGCTCACCAGCTTCTGGCCGACGACCTGGGGTATTTATAGGAGAACATGAATGAGACTTTCAACCAAGAGCCGCTATGGAGTTCGGGCACTGTTTGACATGGCTTATACCTCCGGAACCCTGCCGGTCCAGATCAAGGATATTTCCCGGCGTCAGGAGATATCTCCGCGTTACCTGGAACAGATATTCCAGAGCCTCAAGAAGGCAGGTCTGCTGAAAAGCAGAAGGGGGCCTCAGGGTGGGTACTACCTCGCCAGGTCGCCTGAGCTGATAACCATCAGGGAGATACTTGAGGCGGCGGAAGGAGATGTGCTGCTGGTTGACTGTCTGGATGAGAGAAAAGGGAAGAAAAGCCCATGCAAATTCGACGGCGGCTGCGTGACGCAGACGGTCTGGTCGGAAGCGGCCGAAAGGCTCAACGGATATCTCTCCGAGACGACCCTCAAAACCCTGTGCGAGAGGGCTAATGCCATGGGAATCAAAAAAGAAACCGATTACAGGTTTACTTATTATATCTGAATCAGGCGTTCCTCAGTGGTTCCCTGTTTCCCGCATCTCTCAAGGATTGGTGGTCGAAGCGGCAGGAAAGAGGGTTTTTCCAATCTTTGAATTCTGAATCATCACCACAAACATAAGGATTCCGGCAGTTTTAGGAGCTTTTTAATGTTTGTGTCCAACCTTCCTCGTCACGTTTTTTCAACAGCCTGCTGAGCCTTCCCGAGTTCCGTGGAACGGACGGTAGCTGCCTCGACCGCGCCCATGACCGTGCCGCGGAATCCCCCTTGTTCGAGAACCTGGAGTCCCGCGATGGTTGTCCCTCCGGGGGAGGTCACCTTTTCCTTCAGCAGGGCCGGGTGTTCGCGGGTATCAAGCACCAGTTTGGCTGAGCCGTAGACGGTCTGTACCGCCAGCCGTGTGGCGACGTCCCTCGGCAGGCCGTTTTTCACCCCGGCATCGGACAGCGTCTCGATAAAGGTGAAGACGTAAGCGGGGCCGCTGCCGGAGAGGCCGGTCACTGCGTCCAGGAGTTTTTCCTCTACGGTGCACGCCGTACCGAGGAGGTTGAAGATGCTGAGGGCAAGTGAAACGTCGTTTGAGGTGGCGTTTGTTCCGGGGGATACGGCAGAGGCGGCCGCGAGGACCAGCGCGGGGGTGTTGGGCATTACCCTGATGACCCGTACGCCTTTGGGAAGTGCGGCTTCGATGGTGTTGGTCTTGACCCCGGCCATTATGGAAATGAACAGCTTGCCGGCCGCGACTTCCACGGCAATCGCACGCAAGGCATTCAGGCTGACCTGGGGTTTCACCGCGAGTATAATGACTTCTCCGAAGGAGACGGCACAGGAATTGTCTTCCGTCGTCCCTATCCCGTAGGTCGAGGACAGGTATATCCTCCGCTCTTCCACAGGCTCCGCAACGGTAATGTTTTCCGGGGGTACGGCACCTGCCAGAAGGCCCTTGATAATTGCCTCGGCCATGTTTCCGCCGCCGATACAGCCGATTTTAGTTTCCGTCAGCATATTATCCCTCTCCTTGTTTACCATCCGAATATAAAAGACAATGAAATTCCCTGTCCTGAAGTTGGGCATTGTAGCACAACGGGAAGAGAGGGGCAAAAAAATGCTCCCGGCGACCCGGCCGGACGACAGCTACGTTGTTCCTTTCAGCCTCGATGCCATCCGATGCGCGACGATTCCGGCCATGAATCCGAAGGCCATGTTTGTGGCAAGGGAAACCGCCAAGGTAATTCCAAGTGAAGCCATGTCACGTTTCCCCCGTACGTCCCTGGCGAATTTCATCAGTTCGAGGCTTACCAGTATCAGCATGGCCCCGGTGACTGCCCTGGGAAAGGAACCGAACAGAGCGGCGACGGACGATGAAAAGAAGAGGCCCAGGGATATTTCGATGAGCCCCTCGATAATCTTGCTTCCGCCGGTCCGAGCGCCGAAATAGTATTGTCCGGCCAGTCCGCCCGCCCCGTGGCACATGGGCATTCCACCGAAGAAAGGCGCGGTCAGGTTCATGAGCCCCTGGCTGAGAGAAAGCCTTCTGGGCGTGACGCTTCTATCCGGCCAGTAGGCGGAGATCAGGCAGGAGGTGGCAATGGTGGCGTTGGTGACTGTGAGCGGGATCTGGGCGAAACCCGCCAGGAGCAGGCTGTCCCAGATCTCGTGAAGACTGAATACCGTGAGAGGCGGGAGGCTGAATCCGGGACTGTCGATTACGCCCAGTTGGCCCTTCAGGGCCATGACGACAATACCCATCGCCACGAGGACCACGGCTGCCGGTGCGCGTCGGTTGCTGCGGAGACCGAATCCGGCCAGGACGGCAATAGCGCCCAGGATCCAGGAGGAGGAGAGCATCTTGAATGCCTCCACGGCGATAAGGATCCCAAGGGTGACCTGTATGCCGCGCACGACCGGCTCCGGGGTCACCCTGGCGACCCAGGCAGCCGCTCCGGTAGCGGCGAATACGAGCCATACGACACCCATCGAGAACCCTGCTGCATAGACCATGGAAGGTGCCCACTTTTGGGCAATCGCCGCAGCCGCGATAACTTTCATCGGTTCAATGGGTATGGGGAGACGATAGAGGATGCCCGTCGCGATGTTGGCAAGTCCCATCATGACGAGGAGTCCTGCCGGAGAGAGCCCGCATACCACGAAGTACCCGACGGCAAGGGGCAGGAATGTGCCCAAGTTGCCGAACGAGCCTGAAATTTCACGGATATTGAAGTCAAAAGAACCTATTTTCATTTACGCTCTTTCGTCATGGAGAAAATGAATGGACTGCCTGACGGCATGGATCCTGGAGACCTGTCTGGATGGCAATACATATGCAAGGGGCGCACGGAAAATCGGGGCAATTCCTGGCGGGTAACCGGTGCCGGTTTCGGCTCGCTTATGCCAGTAACATTTTTTGTTTTATCATCTGGAAAGTGTCGACATGTACTGTAGCAGCATTCCGGGGGATTTCAGATGAAAAAATTTTAGATTCGAGCCGGGAAAAATGTCTTGCACTCCGTTATCTAATATTATATATAACGAAAAGACAGGCCATAAACGAGTAGATCGCCTGAGGCCTGAAATCGTATATCACAAAAGCAGTGTAAATTTATATCATAATTTTACCGTTTACCGAGAGTCCAAATGCGAAGGCAAGTCGTTACGGATATCAGGGTGCCGAACTCGATCTGGAAGAAAAAGGTTTCCGACACCCTGTATGAGTTGAACATAATTCCGGGTAACTTTTCCGGTAAAGTGGTTATTTCCTTTAAGGATGGCGGAATTAGCTATATAGAGAAAACCGAAACGTTGAAATAAACCGGCCTTGACGGAACCTCCCACCTTGATCTCGTCACATGGTGTTCTGATTTCAGACTGCAATCAATAATGCGCCTATTTCGTCCTCTGCCATGGGCAGACCCAACGAAACCCGCATAATCCCGAAATGTTTCTACTGTATTGTGCGGGTTTTTCGTTGATATATTTGTTTTATGTTTAAAATTTACAGATGGACCAATTTAAGATGTATGACTTTAAAAGGGGAAAATTTATGTCGATAGAAAAATGTGCTACTTGTGGCAAAGAAATTGATACCGAATACTACCTGAATAAAAAATGCTCCAAATGCGGTTCATGGTTCTGCTTCCTCCACCTTGGCCAATACAAGTTTCAATGCGTAAACTGTCTGACTTATACTCTCAGCAACATTTATGGAAATTAAACAGTAGATAACAGATGTTATGTTGGTACAACCGTGTTGTCCATCTGAACCTGCCGATACTGCGATGCGTAAGGCATTCTTTATTGTTTATTAGATTAATGCGATATGCTCGTTTGCCGTGGTAATACCTGAGAACAGGAGGCATATATGGATAAAATCGGAAATATAATCAGGCGCCGCAGGAGTTGCCGGGCTTATACCGACGAGTCAATCCCCCGCGAAAAATTGATCGAGCTGATCAATGATGCGGTGTGGGTTCCGAGTGGGTCCAATAATCAGCCTTGGAGGTTTGTCATCATAACCGACAGGGCCCTGATGAAGCGCTATTCGGATTCCGCCAAGAGCGACTGGTTGCAGCGGCTGGATGAGGCGCCTCATATGCGGCAGTATGAACAGGCCATAAAGAACCCAGAGTACAACATATTCTATAATGCGCCTGCCCTCATCATCGTATACGGGAACACCGAATCATACTGGCGAGTCTATGACTGCAGCATGGTCGCCTACAATCTGCATCTCCTGGCAGAGGAGGCGGGACTTGGGGCCTGCTGGATAGGTTTCGCCCACAACATTTTTTCGCGCGATGAGGTTAAAGCCGAATTCGGCGTGCCTGGAGAATATGAACTGGTGGCGCCGGTGATACTGGGCCATCCCGCCGCAGGTCATGGCGGGGGCTCGGGCGTGCCCCGCAAACCTTTTGTCGCAGAATTTTACGACGGCGGACAGTAGGCAGGAAAGGGGGTTGACGGTCCATGCCCCAGCTCTGGGTCAACGGAAAAGAGATCGAGCTCAGCGAGGAAGGCTTCATGGTTCATCCGGAACTATGGAGCGAGGACGTGGCAAGGGCGTTTGCCGAGGGGGAGCATATCGCGAAGTTGACGGACGATCACTGGAAAGTCATCTATTACGTGCGGGAATATTACCAGCGTTTCAGGATTGCCCCCATGATCCGCAAGCTCTGTAAGGATACCGGGCTTCAGCTCAAGGAAATCGAAAGCCTCTTCCCCTCCGGCCCGGCCAAGGGCGCTTGCAAACTCGCGGGACTCCCTAAACCTACCGGCTGCCTGTAAAGCCATCAGGTGTGGAGGGAGCGAAGGGTAAGGGAATGAACGTCTTCAAGTGAATATGCAGGGTCCGCTTATCCATGGGTTTGCATACGACTCAGGTTTTGGAGAAGCTTAGACATGGGCATTATTTTAGGTATGGCGCTTCCCTATGTGGCGTTCAGTGTTTTTGTCGTCGGAACGCTGCTCCGCATTGTCGGTTGGATGAGAATCCCCGTTCCCTTTCACCTGACCCTGTTTCCCGTGCCGGAAGACAAGGCAGGGAGCGTCCGGGAACTGGTCCTGGAGTTTGTCCTTTGTCGGAGCATCTACCGTGAGGACAGGCTGCTGTGGCTTTGGGTCTGGCTCTTTCACGTGTCTCTGCTCATGATCGTCTGCGGGCATGTACTGGGCATATACTTTCTGAGGCAACAGTTTACCCTGGTCGGTCTCAGCTCGGAGACGAGCCAAACCCTTTCGGTCCTCCTCGGTGGCGTGGCCGGAGCCATGATGACGCTTTCCCTCGGCGCGCTCCTTTGCCGCAGGCTTTTTCGCCGTGAAGTACGTGGACTGTCAGAGCCGGATCACTACTTCGAACTGATATTGCTACTGGCGATATCGGTAACGGGAATAGCCATGTATCTCCCCGGGTTACATGCCGAACTGCCTGAAGTCCGTGCTTACATGGCAGGTCTTCTTCTGCTGGATCCCGTTCCTCTGCCGCGTAGTTCGCCATTTTTCGTCCACTTCCTGCTGGTGAATCTGCTGATGCTCTATTTTCCCTTTTCACGTCTGCTTCATTCGGCCGGATTCTTCGTCAACCGAGCGATGCTGGCCGAAGCTCCACCGGTCTACCCCACCCCGGACCGGAGCCGTCCCAGGTCGGACTTCTCTTCACGGAAAATCCATCCCGATATTCCTTGTCCCATGAACGTGGCGGACAAAGAGGCTGGCTCCAAATGAAGATCCCGCTTCGTCTGGCAAAAAGGGAGGACCTGCGGATCATCGGCGTCGAACCGGTTGCCGAAGCCGAACTATGCTCGCGTACTCTGGAACTGATGGGGGAATTCCGCGCTTTTGCCCGTTCTTTTTCCGTAATGCTGGAAACCTGCACCGGATGCGGAGCTTGCGCAAAGGCCTGCCACAGCTACCTTGGAACCGATGATTTTTTCAATATTCCGGCCGCGAGGGCCGGCCTCCTCCGTAGAATATTTTCCAGATACTTCACCTGGTCCGGCAGGGTGCTCGGCAGATTTTCGGGTGCAGCGGAATTTGGGCCAGGAACCCTGGACAGCTGGGTTGATTATTTTTATCAGTGCAATGCTTGCAGGCGTTGCGCAAAGTTTTGCCCGTTCGGTATAGACACGGGAGAAATCGTCCTGGCCGGACGCACTATTCTCACCCGTCTCGGCAGAGCTCCAGCGTTCATGGTCAATATCGCCAGGAACGAGCTCACGACCGGAAACAATACCGGGATACTCAAACCGGCAATTATCGACAGTTGTTCTTTTCTCGAAGAGGAACTGCTTGAGGAAACCGGACTGGAGATCAGGATTCCGGTTGATAAGCCGAACACGGAAATCCTCTATCTTCCCTCGTCGTCAGAGTTGTTCGTCAATTCCGATACCCTGATGGGAGCGGCCAAGCTGTTCCATTACCTGGGAGTAGACTGGACGCTGTCGTCTACGTTGCTGGAAGCGGCAAACTACGGACTCCTGTTCGATCTGGACGTGATGAAGAAACACAATAACCGCATGCGTATCGCCGCAACGGCGGTAGGAGCCGAAAAGGTGGTTATGGGAGAATGCGGTCACGGCTGGCGGGCCGCCAAGATGTACTCGGAGGGGGCAAACGGTCCGTTTCCCTTTCAGTTGACCCATATTCTCGAACTGGTCACTGAGAGACTCCCTGATCTCAATCTGACAAAGCTCCCAATAAGGGCGACACTGCATGACCCGTGTAATTACGGTCGAGGCGCCGGACTGGTTGAGGAGCCCAGAAAGATCATGCACGCCTGCGTGGAGGATTTTACGGAAATGACCCCCAATCGTGACAGGAACTTCTGTTGTGGTGGAGGTGGGGGTCTCCTGATGGACGAAATGACGGAAATCAGAATGGAACTGGGAAAAGAGAAGTCGGAACAGATAAGGCGTCTGCTCCCATTGGATTACATTGCCCTGCCGTGTGCAAGTTGCAAGGCACAGTTCCCGCTGCTTCTGAAACATTACGGAATGGGCGAAGTACGGACCGGCGGAGTTCTTGATCTGGTCGGCAGGTCACTGGTTTTGAACCGGCAGCAGGATGAACGGACGTCGCCGCAGGATTGTCTTGGAGGATAGCAGTTCACGTAAAATCTCTGCTCGGGCTCTATCCGGGCACTATAAATGAAAAGGAGAATGAAACACTATGAGGGTATGTTTTCCAGTTTTAACCGACCAGGGGCTGCAAAGTACCATCTATGGCCATTTTGCCTCAGCGCCCCTCTTTCTCGAAGTCGATACGGATACCGGAGAGACATCCGTGATAGCCAATTGCGACAAGCATCATCCGGACGCCGGATGTAACCCCTTTAGAGCCCTGACCGGCAGGCAACTGGACGGAGTAATCGTTGGCGGGGTCGGTGACAACCTGTTGGAACTGTTGAATATGATGGGATTCCGGGTCTATGAGGCGCAAACCGCAAGCGTTGAGGAAAACGTAGAACTCTTCGGGAAACAGGAACTGCCGGAACTGCAGAAACAAAACAGCGTGGAGGCTGGGAGGTGTGCCGGTATCGATGGTGGGCATGCGTGCAGCCATTCTCACGACGATGCCGAAGGGTGCGACCATCCGCATTAAACGCAACCGGTCAGGGAACGTTCAGGTGCCTTGCGGCACCCGGGCTTTTCCTGACCGGTTGATAGCTGGATATGTCTGGATACCTCTGAAAATAATCTGAGTTGCCGGTTATCTGAGGAGGGCCGGTTATCTTCCTGATGCCCATTTGTCTTCGAGCTGTCGTATAAACCTCTTGTGTGTCCTCTGGATTGACTTGAAGCGTTTGAGAAACTTCCGTCCCTCTTCCGTCAGGACTGTTCCACCGCCGCCCCCTCTGCCCCCTGCCGACTTTATGACAAGAGGCTTGTCGGACATCTTGTTCAGGGTGTCGATGGTGTGCCATACCTTTGGATAGCTTATTCCGACCTCTCTGGCGGTTCGTGCTATCGAGCCGTGAATATCGACCTTTTCAAGCAATTGTATGCTGTCGATATCCAGCGGTTTCCGGTCCGCTAAATGAAGAAAGATTTTTCCGGACATGTCGATTCGTATGTTTTCCATTTAAGAATCCTTCTCTCGTTGTTCTGGGTCCCTTCTGGCAATTGTTTGGAATCGCTGAATTTTCATGTATGGCTGAATCCATTTGGGCACATCGGACGTTAGCAAAAGGGAGGCCCCATGCTGGGCAACATGGGGCCAAGGAAAGTTGGATATGGGAGAATATCCAAGCGTTATATAACAATTTAAATAACGAATTGCAACCAAAAAAATGCTTTTTTGGAAAAATTTTTCCACCGGTATGTATTTTACGAATTCCATATCAAAATCAATTGGTTTTGCGTACACTTAAAAATAAGTTTCCTCACTCCGGGGCCGATAAACCGGATTTTTGCAGAATAGAAAATTTTTCTTGCATAAAGGTTATATAATATGCTAAATAACGTTGCCCTCAAATGAGGTTAGCCCGGAAAGCGGCCCGTTAGCTATTCAATAACCGGGCATAAACCGCAACCTCGATATCCATACAAAGATCAAGCGCTTATTTCGTCCTCCGCCTTGGGCGGACCAAACGAAACCCGCACTGATACCGGCAGTAACTCGGTATTGATGCGGGTTTTGTCTTTTTCTACGACTTTAGCCTTCAAGCGGAACACCCAAGAAAACGAAACAACCAAGGCTGGCAAGGGGAGTAAAGCACATGATGAAAGCCATTCCGGTTCAGGAGGCCGTCGGAAAAGTCCTATATCATGACATTACCCGGATTGTACCCGGTGAATTCAAGGGGCGTGCCTTCAAGAAGGGCCACATTATCCGGGAAGACGATGTGCCGCAGCTGATGAACCTGGGGAAATACAACATCTACGTCCTGGACCTGCAAAAAGGCTTTATTCACGAAAACGACGCGGCAATCAGGATTGCGCAAGCAGCAATAGGCGAAGGGGTAAGCCTTACCGAGCCCTCGGAAGGCAAGGTGAAAATGTTGGCCGAATGTAATGGCCTTCTCAAGATCAATGCAGAAGCACTCTACCAGATAAATTCGATTGAGCAGGTTGTCCTGTCGACCCTTCACACGAATCAGACGGTAACAGCGAACCTGCCCATTGCGGGGACGCGTATCATTCCGCTTTTCACGGAAGAGTCGCGGGTCCTGGCAGTGGAAAAGATCTGCGCGGCCGCCTCGCCCATCGTGGAAGTGAAGCCGTTTCGCTCACTGAAGGTGGGGCTGGTAACCACCGGAAACGAAATCTATTCCAAACGTATAGAAGACAAATTCGGTCCCGTTGTCCGGAGCAAGTTCGCGGACATGGGAAGCACCGTGTTTCGGCAGATCCTCACACCCGACGACGTTTCGACAATCGTTCGTTCCATCCATGAACTGTTGGAAGAAGGGGCGGAAATGATCGTTGCCAGCGGCGGCATGTCCGTTGACCCGGACGACCGTACGCCGGCGGCCATCCGGGCGGCCGGGGGAGAGGTCGTCACCTACGGATCACCCACCTTTCCCGGTGCCATGTTCATGCTGTCCTACGTTGGAGATGTGCCAGTCATAGGTCTGCCCGGATGCGCCATGTATCACAAGGCAACGGTTTTCGAGCTGATAGTCCCACGAATTCTTGCCGGCGACAGGATCACCCGCGCCGACATAATCGCCCTGGGTCACGGCGGCTTTTGCGCATCGTGTTCAGAGTGCCGCTACCCAAGCTGCAGTTTTGGAAAGGGATAGGATCGTACGTTTGTCATTCCACCTTCCCTCACCTGAGTCACCTCCACAGGCCGGGTGAGGGGTCTTTTCCATGAAATGTGCAACGTACGGCCGCTATCTCGGTCATTTTTGTCCCGTCCTCTCCACAGGAAGGGGCGATGGTCACATGCAAGCCAGAAAGGAGCTCTCATCGTTGCAGCGTCCTTCACCCGCGTCCTCTCCACAGGAAGGGTGGAGGGTTCACTCCAACCCCGTGTAACCGGGCACTGCCCAGTTATATAACCCCAAAGGAGGAGGAAGTATGATTAAGAAGATGCTTAAAGTGAATGGTGTCGAGAGGCATCTGATCGTCGACCAGGAAGCTCTCCTGTCCGACGTGTTGCGGTACCAGCTCCACCTGACCAGCGTCAAGGTCGGATGCGCGACCGGCACGTGCGGCGCCTGTAACGTCATCCTGAACGGCAAGCTGGTACGCGCCTGCGTCACAAGGATGAAACGGGTCGACAACTGGTCGACGATTACCACCACCGAAGGGATCGGCACGCCGCTGAATCTCCACCCCATCCAGAAGGCGCTCATCTACCATGGCGCGATCCAGTGCGGTTTCTGCACCCCCGGTTTCGTCGTCTCCATTAAGGCGCTCCTCGACTCCAACCTGAACCCCTCCCGTCAGGATGTTCGCGATTGGTTCCAGCAGTACAGGAACGCCTGCCGCTGCACCGGTTACATCTCCATCGTCGATGCGGCCATGGATGCAGCCAAGGTTCTCAGGGGCGAACTGTCCGAATCCGCCCTTGAGTACAAGGCTCCGGCGGACGGCCGGGTATACGGAACTCGTTATCCGCGTCCCACGTCGGTCGCCAAGGCCTGCGGCCTCTGGGACTTCGGCGACGACAAGGCCGACCAGCTTCCCGCAGACGCCCTCCACGCCGCCATCGCCTACGCCGACGTGGCCCACGCCAACATCAAGGGTATCGACACCTCGGCCGCCGAGAAGGCGCCGGGCGTCGTCAAGATCGTTACCCACAAGGACGTCAAGGGCAGAAACCGCATCACCGGTCTGATCACCTTCCCCGAAAACAAGGGCGACGGATGGGATCGTCCGATCCTCTGCGACGAGAAGGTCTTCCAGTATGGGGACGCCATCGCCCTCGCGATTGCCGACACCAAAGAGCATGCCGAAGCCGCGGCGAAACTGGTCAAGTTCGACCTGGAAGTGCTGCCGCACTACATGAACGCTCCGGCGGCCATGGCCGAGGACGCCATCGAGATCCACCCGGGCACCCCGAACGTCTACTTCACCCAGAAGCTGGTCAAGGGCGAGGACACCAAGCCGATCATAGAGAAGGCCGCCTATGTGGTGGAAGGCGAGTACTACCTCGGCCGTCAGCCCCAGATGCCCATCGAGCCTGACAAAGGCTTTGCCTACATCAATGACGAAGGTAAGGTGTGCGTTCACTCCAAGTCCATCTGCCTGCAACTGCACCAGGCCATGATCGCCCCGGGTGTCGGCGTCGAACTGGAAAACCTGGTTATCGTCCAGAACCCCTGCGGCAGCTCCTTCGGCTACAAGTTCTGCCCTTCTAACGAAGCCCTGCTCGCGGTTGCCACCATGGCGGTGGACGGCAGGCCGGTTCACCTCTCCTGCTCTTGGGCGCAGCTCCAGTTCTACACTGGCAAGCGCTCCCCGTTCTGGTACAAGGCCAGACTGGCCGCCGACAAGGACGGCAAGTTCATCGCCGCCGAGACCGACTGGTCGGTTGACCACGGTCCGTACTCCGAGTTCGGCGACCTCCTGACCCAGCGCGGCATGCAGTACGCCTTTGCCGGCTACGACATCCCCAACATGCGTGGTGAAGGCCGCACCGTCTGCACCAACCACTGCTGGGGCGCCCCGTTCCGTGCCTACGGTTCTCCCCAAGCGTTCTTCTGCTCCGAGTCCTTGGTCGACGAACTGGCCAAGAAGATGGGCAAAGACCCCTTCGAGCTCCGTGAGCTGAACTGCTACCGTCCGGGTGCCACCACCCCGACCCAGCAGACCCCGGAAGTGTTCGTATTCCCCGAGCAGTTCGAAGCTCTCCGTCCCAAGTACCAAAGGGCGAAAGAAACCGCCAAACTGAGAAGCACCGACACCAAGAAGTGCGGTATCGGCGTCTCCCTCGGTATCTACGGCTGCGGCCTCGACGGCCCCGATACCTCGGAAAACTGGGCTGAGCTGCTCCCCAACAACGAAGTTATGGTCGGCAACAGCTGGCAGGACCACGGCCAGGGTTCCGACATGGGTACCCTCGCATTCGCCCATGAAGCCCTCCGGCCCCTCGGTCTGAAGGCGGAGCAGATCCACCTGTGCATGAACGATACCAGCATGACTCCGAACAGCGGTCCGTCGGGCGGCAGCCGCAACAACGTCGTTACCGGCAACGCCATCAGGGTTTCCTGCGAGAACCTGCTCGCGGCCATGAAGAAGGCCGACGGCACCTATCGCACCTACGACGAAATGAAGAAGGAAGGAATCGAAACCAAGATATACGGCAAGTGGACCACGCCCTGCACGCCGTGCGACGTCCAGACCGGCAAGGGCGACCCCTTCTGCATCTACATGTACGGTCTGTTCCTGGCGGAAGTCGAAGTCGACATCACCACCGGCAAGGCTTCCTGCTACGGCATGACCCACATCGCCGACGTCGGCACCATCACCAACCAGCTGGTCGTTGACGGCCAGATCTTCGGCGGCTTGGCCCAGGGTATCGGTCTGGCCCTCACCGAGGACTTCGAGATGATCAAGGCGCACTCCAACATGATCGGCGCGGGCTTCCCGTACTGCAACGACATACCCGACAAGATGGAAGTCGTCTACGTGACCAAGCCCCGTGAACACGGCGCCTTCGGCGCCGGCGGCGTCGGCGAACTGCCGCTGACCGCTCCTCACTGCGCCGTCATCAACGCCATTGACGATGCCGTCGGTGTGCGTATCCGCCACCTGCCGGCATACCCCGAGAAGATCCTTTCGGCCCTCAATTCGCCGAAGAAGGCCTTCGACGTGTCCGACGCTCTGGAACAAGGCTACGTATGCCAGGATGTAACCTCCGAACCGCCGAAGAAGAAATAGGAAGTACGAGCGGTTTCAATCCTCCGGCGCCGGCTCATGAACCGGCCGGCGTCGGAGTGCTTCCACCGTAATGTATTTTATGTTATAACGATGGAGAGCCGCCGTAACGGCGTGTTCTCCATCGTTTTCTGTTATATGTATCCCTAATCTCCAATCGAATGCAACTCCCGAGGAAAGAAGGTCACAATGGAAAAGGACGAACTCATTGCATGGGAAAACAAGTGCATCCAGGAGGAATCCCCCGAATGTACCTCGGCCTGCCCGCTCCATGTGGATGCCAGGCTTTTCCTGAAAGAGACTCGCAAGGGTGACTGGGACGCCGCCTATAAGGTCCTGAACAAGACCATGCCGTTTGCCGGCATCCTGGGACGCATATGCGATCATCCCTGCGAAGAGAGGTGCAAGCGGGGTTCCATTGGTGGTCCAATTGCCATCGGAGCCCTGGAGCGGTACTGTGTCGAGAGATTCACCGGGAAGAAAAGGGTTCAGCCCTTACCGCGAAAGAATCACCGCATCGCCGTGGTCGGAACGGGACTTGCCGGTGTAACCGCCGCTTGGGATCTTCTCAAAAAAGGGTTCGTCGTCACGGTTTTCGAATCAGGTGACCGTCTTGGCGGGTCTCTCTGGGATCTGCCGGAACAGATCCTTCCAAGGGAAGTCATCACTGAAGAATTCTCGGTATTTGAAGCCCTGAAGGCGGACGTCCGCCTCGGGACCCGGATTGACAAGGCTCTGTTCGAGCAGATCTGTGAGGAATACGAAGCAGTGATCCTCGACCGGGACTCGCTGCATGGAGTCGATCTTTCTCTCAAACTGGACAATGACGGCCTTATTGCCATTGACGCCGCGACAGGCGCTACCGAGAGGTCCGGAGTCTTCGCCGGCGGCGGCACCCGTTTTCGCGGTGGTTTCTCGCCGGTCATGGAAACGCTGGAAGGAAGGAAGCCGGCACTCTCCATCGAACGCCTGATGCAGAAAGTCGGACTGACCTTCGGCAGGGAAAACGAGGGACCGTGCAGTACCCGGCTTTACACAAACATTGAGGAGATCGATCCTTTGCCGCGCGTCGTTGCCGCTGATACAGTCAAGGGGTATACCGAAGAAGAGGCGCGAAAAGAAGCGGAGCGCTGCATTCAGTGCGAATGTATGGAATGCGTCAAGAAATGTCTCTTCCTGGAACGCTACAGAGCGTATCCGAAAAAATATGCGCGTGAGATCTTCAATAACGAACGCATTCTTTTAGGCGCTGCCCATCAGTATAATGTCTTCACCAATTCCTGCAGTACCTGCGGCCTCTGCGAGACAGTCTGTCCAAACGATTTCTATATGGGAGACCTCTGCCTGGAGGCGCGTCGTACCATGCTGAAGCAGAAATTCATGCCGCCTTCATTCCACGAGTTCGCCCTTCAGGACATGGCGCACAGTAATAGTGAGCATTTTTCCCTTTCCCGGCACGAGCCGGGAAAGACGGAGAGCTCCTGGCTGTACTTTCCCAGTTGCCAGCTCTGCTCCACATCACCCGGTGAGGTGCTGACCTCGTACCGTTTCCTGAGGAACAAACTCTCCGGGGGCGTCGGCATCATGTTCCGTTGCTGTGGTGCGCCGGCCATGTGGGCAGGAAGGGACGACCTGTTCATTGAATCAATCAATGACATACGGAACGCGTGGGAACAAATGGGAAAACCCTGCATAATAACTGCCTGTTCCACCTGTGAAAGCATTTTCGGAGAACATCTTCCGGAAATGGAGACCGTATCGCTGTGGAAAGTTCTGGAAGATACCGGCCTTCCCGAAGGGGGGCCATCAATAGCGGAAGCAGTGAAAAGCTCCACGGTTTCCATTGCCGACCCTTGCATAACACGCAACGTACCGGCGACACGGCAGAGTGTCAGGCGGATCGTACAATCGCTCGGCATCACCATAGAAGAGCTTCCGTTGAGCAACGAAAAACCCGAATGCTGCGGATATGGCGGCCTTATGTACAATGCGAACCCGGAACTGGCGCGGGATGTCATAGCCCATCGCGCCCGGAGGGTACCGCCGCCGGTATTGACCAAGCCGTTTTCGCCGCCTGCCGGATGGTATCGCACCGGCCTGATGGAGGATACTGACACCGTCTACTATCACACGACCGTCAACGAGCATGATTACGTGGCCTACTGCGCCATGTGCCGGGACAACCTGGCTGCCCATGGCAAAAGGTCTGCCCACCTGATCGAGCTCGTCTTCCCGAATGTTGACGGCGCAGACCCGGCGGCGCGGGGATGGATTTCGTGGTCCGACCGCCGGGCGAACCGGGTCCGGGTCAAAGGGGAGCTTCTCCGTGAACTGGGAGAGAAGGGTGAGGTGCCCATGGAAGAGCATGAGAAAATCAGGCTGGACATTTCCGCCGAGGTGCTGAGGCGAATTGACGATCAGAGAATCCTGGAGGATGACATTCGCAAAGTGATTGACTATGCGGAAAAAAATCAAAAAAGGTTGCGGCACCGTGAGAGCGGAAACTATCTGGCCTACTATCAGCCGGAGAACGTGACTTATTGGGTCGAGTACTCTCCCCACGGGGAAGGTTTTAAAATTCACAATGCATACTGTCATCGCATGAAGATTGTGGGGACCAAACGATGAATTATTCGCATGAGGCGGAAGCCTGGAACTGTACCTCCTGTGGCGCGGGGCTCGTTGTCACCAAGGTCTTTTTTACCTACATGAAGGGCAACTTCGAGGTGGATCTGCCCGCATGCCCGGAGTGCGGTCTGGTTCTGGTGCCTGAAGATCTGGTCCGGGGCAAGATGGTCGAGGCCGAGCGGATTCTGGAAGATAAGTAGTTTCCATTTGGGAAACACTTTCCCGAAATTGCCGGACTAACGCAAACAACGCTCGCTAAGGTTGCCGCATTCGCGACTTTTTGATAAAAGTCCCCTCCCTCTGGCGGTTGTCAAGGGCGGGGAAAATTTTTGCGGGTTCATAAGGTTGGGAGGATTTTTTGTGCCTTGACGGCTCATTAACGCCATTTTTCGGTATGGATGCGACTCTGCGGCCCGGGGGACTGCTGCTGACTGAGCGGGGGGTCTCATCATGCCGTCTTTCAACGGGTGCCCGCGTCCTGGACGTTGGTTGCGGTCCAGGGGCGACCGTGTCGTATCTCAGGAAGTATCACCATCTGCACGCAATCGGTATGGATCTGCGGGTCGCCCCCGCATGGACCTCACACCGTGAAGGCGGTACACCGTTTTTCGTGGGGCTGGCCGAAGAGTTGCCGGTTCGGAGGGACAGTCTCGATGGAATCGTATGCGAGTGTGTCCTTTCACTGTTGCACGAACCGCATGGAGCCGTCATGGAGTTTGCGAGGGTCCTTCACGAAGAGGGTTGCCTTATAGTGAGCGATCTGTATGATCGCAGAGTCGCTTGTGATACCGTTGGTGCGAAGGGTGCTGCCTGTGAGGGACTGCCCGGCATCCGGACGCTGGGGGAGACGGAACGCATGATTTCAGAGGCGGGATTCCAGGTCCTCCTCCTGGAAGATCATACGACCTGCCTGAAGGAAATGGCGGCCCAGCAGCTGCTCAGCGGCGGCTCCCTGGATTGTTGCCCAGGTTTGCCCCCCGGCGTTCTCTCCAGAAGGGACGGAAAATCGTCCGCCATGCAGCCGCGATTGGGATATTACCTGCTGACGGCATGCAGGAGATAAACCTCAGGCAAACATCACGGATTCAGGATAAAAGAGGAGACAACCATGGACGATATGATGTTCCGCATGATGGACCTGAAGCACAAGGGGTTCTATTGCAGCCAGATCATGATGATACTGGCCCTTGAGGCACAGGACAAGACCAACCCCGACCTGGTCCGCTCCATGGCGGGACTGGCTTTCGGCGTCGGCATAGGTGAGGTCTGTGGAGCCCTGACCGGCGGGGCATGCATTCTGTCGCTGTATGCCGCCAAGGGAACGGACGAGGATGAGGAACATTTCCGGCTGATGGGCATGCTCCATGAACTGGGGGAGTGGTTTCGTGAAACCTATGCAGGGGAGTACGGCGGCATAAGCTGTGACGCGATTTCGGAAGAGGGATCGCTGCGTAATGAAAGGTGCGGAGCCGTAGTTGCCGACACTTACCAGAAGGTCATTGAGATCCTGGTCGCAAACGATTTCGACCCCTCCGAGGGCAAGTGATGTCCTGTCGCGAGTGTGGCGCTCCGACGGTAACGTCCCGGTCACTGCAAGAAAGCTTATTCCCCATGCAGCTGACACCCTTGGAACCGTGGATCAAACAGAAGATAGGCTCTTCCGCTTCGGGCGCTGCGCTGCGCAAGGATCTCGACCTCTGGCAGTTGCGCAGGCTGCGCGAAACAGTGGACTACGCCCGTAGCCGAAGCCCTTTCTACGGACGGCTTCTGGACGGTATCGAAGGAAGTGATCTGCATGAACTCCGGGACCTGTCGGCTCTCCCCTTTACCACTTCCGCAGATATCCAGGAGAACGACCTGCGCTTCCTCTGCGTATCCAGGGACGAAATCTCCAGGGTGGTGACCCTGAACACCTCGGGGACCACCGCGCGGGCCAAGCGGATACACTTCACCGAAGACGACCTGGAGCTTACCACCGACCTGTTCCACCACGGCATGAAAGCCTTGGTGAACCCGGGCGGCAAGGTGCTCATACTGATGCCGGGAGAGCAGCACGGCAGTATCGGGGATCTGATGGTCAAGGCTCTGAGACGAATGGATGTTGAAGGTGTACCGCACGGGATCGTAAGAGACGAGGCAAAGGCGATCTCCGAGATAGCAGGGAAGGGGATAAACTGTCTTATCGGGATTCCGGTGCAGATCCTGGGTCTGGTGCGACACAGGGATGCCGCGGCCATTACCAAGGGGATGATCAGGAGCGTGCTGTTGAGCGCGGATTACGTCCCTACGGCAATCGTACGGGAAATCAAAGACGCCTGGGGCTCGGCCGTGTTCAACCATTACGGAATGACCGAGATGGGCCTGGGCGCCGCGGTGGACTGCCAGGCCCTGGCGGGCTATCATATCCGGGAGGCGGACCTGTTGTTCGAGGTTGTCGATCCGGATACCGGGCAGCCTGTGCCCGAGGGTGTAACAGGGGAGGTGGTATTCACCACCTTGACGCGGAAAGGGATGCCCCTGATCCGTTACCGGACCGGGGACCTTTCGCGCTTTATTCCGGAACCGTGCCCGTGCGGGACCGCCCTGAAGCGGCTTGAATGGGTCAGGGGACGGCTCGAGGGGGGAGTCCGGCTGGGAGGCGGGTACGTCCTGACCGTGGCCGACCTGGACGAGGCACTGTTTCAGTTGCCGGGCCTGCTCAATTTCCAGATCGAGATCCAGGGAGACATGGGATCCGGCGTGTTGCAGGCGACCCTCTATACAGGCGATGCCCATCGAACGGACCTGCGCCGTGACGCTCTGGGGATGCTGAAAAACATCCCGTCGGTCCGGGCTGCGGTCGATGCCGGCTTCCTCACCGTCCCGCCGGTCCGGACGAGCGCTGAAAACTGGATATCTACCGGAAGCATCAAGAGAAAAATCATTGACAGCAGGGAGGCGGGATAGATTCTATGCTAAAACAACTTCAGGGTATATGTCACAGACTCGAGGATGGAGAAGCCCTGGTCCAGGTGACCATCATCAGGCACGCCGGCTCAACACCCCGCTCCGTGGGTTCCAAGATGTTCGTACGGCGGGACGGTTCCGTCATCGGCTCCATCGGCGGGGGGCTGGTGGAGTTTCAGATGCAGGAGCTTGCCCGTCAGATCTTCGAGACCGGCAGGGCACGGATCGAAACAGTAGACCTGACGGGTGAGGATGCGGCAACCACGGACAAGATGATCTGCGGCGGACGTCTTGAAGTGCTCCTCGAATACCTGTCGGCCGAGCCGGGGCAGAGCAAGGCGTTTCGCACGTTGGTGACCGCCCTTCAGGAATGTAAGAAGGGTTACCTGATCAAGGCGTTGGATATCAAGGGTGGTACTGTGTCGGAAATGGAGCGCTGTCTGGTGAGGAGAGATTCGGTGGTTTGCGGGGGCTTTGCCGGACCCGATTCCTGGATTCCGCTCCTTACCGGGGAGTCGGCACGCAAGAAGAGTCCCGTGATCGCCGAGGTGGAAGGGAAACGTTTCTTCGTGGAACCGACCTTTCTGCCGGGCACGGTCTACCTGTTCGGCGCGGGCCATGTGTCACGCCCCGTGGCCGATCTGGCGTCCATGGTCGGGTTCCAGACCGTGATCCTGGACGACAGGGCCGAGTTCGCCAACGAGGATCGCTTTCCCAAGGCGGACCGGATCATTGTCGTCCCCTCCTATGATGATCTTTTTACCGACCTGGATATCGACCGGGACAGCTACCTGGTTATCGTTACCAGGGGACACCTGCACGACAAGACCGTCCTCGAACAGTCGCTCCGCACCAGGGCAGGCTACATCGGCATGATCGGCAGCAAGCGGAAGCAGCACCTGGTCTATGAGGAACTGCTCGGCAAGGGGTTCACGAAAGAGGACCTGGAAAGGGTGTACAATCCCATCGGGCTGGACATCCATGCCGAGACACCCGAGGAGATAGCGGTCAGCATCGTGGCACAGCTCATCGACGTAAGGTCCAGGATCGGGTATTGAGGACGGGATGAGTATTGCGGCCATAATACTGTCAGCCGGCTATTCGTCCCGCATGGGTGATGAATTCAAGCCGCTGCTCCCCTTCGGCGACGCAACCGTGCTGGAGCGGGATGTAGCCCTTTTCCGTGACGCAGGCATACTGGACGTTCGGGTCGTGATCGGTCATCGTGCAGCCGAATTGATGCCGCTGCTGGAGCGTCTCCAGGCCCGGCCGGTCATGAACGAACGTTATGCAGACGGCATGTTTTCATCCGTGACTGCCGGTGTCGCCAGCCTCGGGGATGAGGTCGAAGCGTTTTTCCTGCTTCCGGTCGACATTCCTCTGGTGCGGCGTCAGACCATCTCCCTGCTTGCCGATGCCTTCTGGAGGGGAAGCGGAAAGATCCTCTATCCCGTCTTTTCCGACAGGCGTGGCCACCCGCCGCTCATTTCTGCCTGCTATCGGGAAGAAATCATTGCCTGGACCGGCGAAGGGGGGCTGAAGTCGTTCCTTTCGCTGCATGACGCCGAAGCGGTGAACATCGCTACGAATGATGAGAGTATCCTGCTGGATATGGATACCATCGCGGAGTATGACAGGCTCCGATCTACATGGCGGGAAAACGCGATCCCTTCGGCCGCGGAATGCGAACAACTCCTGGTTAAGACGTTCTCCGCCGAGATGCCGCTCCTGGAGCATTGCCGCAGAGTCGCAAGGTTGTCCGTTTTTCTGGCAAAAAAACTGAATGAGGCGGGCTGTCGTCTGGACGTTGACCTGATTGAAGCCGCGGCACTCCTGCATGACCTTGCGAAAGGGAAACAAAATCACGCGTCTGAGGCCGCCCGCATACTCGACTCGATGGGGTACGCCGATATCGCCAGGATCGTTGCCGCCCACATGGATATAACCGTGGACGCAGGCGGACCCATTGTGGGCGCTGAAGTCGTCTACCTGTCGGACAAGATGGTAAGCAGAAACCGGTGCGTTTCCGTCGAAGAACGTTTTGAAGCGCGTATCAGGTCCCATGCCGGCGATGCCGGGATCTGTAAAGAGGTCGCCTTGAGACTGGAAAACGCGTTGACCATAAGGAGCAAGATCGAGAGTGTCCTGGGACGGCCGCTGCACGAAATACTGGCCGAAAACGGGTTCATGTAATGCCAAGGCGGACAGCTTATGACCAATTACCTGGGTAAGCCTAAGCCGGGAAGCGCTCCGATCTATCTGCTGCGTCACGGGGATTCCAGGCCGGATGGGGTGAAACGCTATGTCGGCAGGACCGACCATCCCCTGAACGCCACCGGCCGGGCACAGACGGAGAGGTGGCGGACGGAGCTTTCCGGTATCCCCTTCCGTCGCTTTTTCTGCAGCACGCTGATCCGTTCGGATGAAACCGCAAGGATAATTAGGGGCGACAGCGGGGTTAGCGTCACGGCGCTGCCCGATCTCTGTGAAATTTCCATGGGACAGTGGGACGGTGTCCCCATGGAGGAGATACGTCGTTCCTTCCCTGAGGAATATCGACGGCGCGGCGCTGACCCGGCCGGCCACGCTCCTCCCGGCGGAGAAAGCTTCATCGATCTGCGGGGCAGGGTGGTCCCGCTTTTCACGCGGCTGTTACGGGACGAAGAAGGGCCGATTCTGGTGGTGGGACACGCGGGTGTCAACCGGGTGATCCTGTGCCATTTGCTTGGCATGCCCCTCGACAATATTTTTCGGCTTGGACAGGACTACGGCTGCATGAATATCATTGCAAGGGAGACAGGGACCTGTCGGGTTGAGGTCGTGAATTTCCGTCCGTGGTTCGGCTTTCCAGTCGACCGGGATCCACTCTTGAAATGATGTCAGATCCGGAGCGAACAGCATGCTAGATCCAGTCATACTATCCCTCAAAGTGGCCCTGGTGGCGGTGGCCCTGGTATTTGCGGTCGGGCTTGCGGTCTCGCGGGCCATGGCCCGCGGGGACTTTCCCGGCAAGAACGTGCTGGAATCGCTCATCATCCTCCCCATGGTGCTCCCCCCCACGGTTCTGGGCTACGGTCTCCTGATCCTGCTGGGGAAGCGCGGTCCCGTCGGAGGGTTTCTGCTTGAGGCATTCGACTTCCAGTTGATCTTCACCTGGTGGGCTGCGGTCATAGCCTCGGCGGTGGTCTCCTTTCCCCTGATGTACCAAAGTGCCAAGGCCGCCTTTGCCGGGGTGGACGTCTCCCTGGAGCAGGCTGCCCGGACCCTGGGGGCCGGGGAGCTGAGGATCTTCCTGACGGTGACCCTTCCCCTGGCCTGGCCGGGGATACTGGCCGGGCTGGTGCTCTCCTTTGCCCGTGCCCTGGGGGAGTTCGGGGCGACCCTGATGGTGGCGGGGAACATCCCGGGCAAGACCCAGACCATTCCTCTGGCCATCTACTTCGCGGTGGAGAGCGGGGAGACGGCTGCGGCGCGGAACCTGGTGCTGATCATAACGCTCCTCTCCTTCGCCGTGGTTTTCTGGCTGAACTGGTGGAGCAGGCATAAGCTGCAGGTATGGAAAAAAGAAAGGGTCTCTCGTGCTGAAGGCGGAAATTCATAAGCAATATCCCGGTATCACCATAGATGTGGCCTTCGAGTTCGAGCGCGGCATCCTGGTGCTGTTCGGTCCGTCCGGGTCGGGCAAGACCACCATACTGGACTGTATAGCAGGGCTCCAGCAGCCTGATGCTGGCTGTATCTCGCTCAATGGGAAGTCCTTCTACTCCTCGGCCGACCGCATTGCGGTACCGGCCCGCAAGCGGAGGATCGGCTACGTCTTTCAGCATTACGCGCTGTTTCCCCATCTTACGGTGAAGGAAAACACCATGTACGGCATCCCGAAACACTGCAAGGGGGGAAAGGGGTACCGGATCGGTGCCCTCGACGTGCTGGAGATGCTCAAGATTGTCCATCTGCAGGACCGCTATCCGTCCCAGCTCTCGGGCGGAGAGAAACAGCGTGTCGCTCTGGCCCGGGCGCTCATGGTAGAGCCCGAGCTGTTGCTGCTGGACGAGCCGCTCTCGGCCTTGGACCACGTAAACCGGAAGAATCTTCAGGCAGAGCTCAAACAGCTCCAGCGAATATGGATGATCCCTTTCGTGCTGGTTACCCACAGCAGGAGGGAAATGCAGAGACTGGCCGACGAAATCATTTTCCTCGACAAGGGAAAGAAAAGCCTTTCAGTTTTCCCCGCTTTGCGCCGACAGAGCATTGAACTGAGCGTCTGAACGAATTTCCTTTCCTGTTACCGTTTCCGGTTATACCGGCACCCCCCTTTCATCACCCCCCTACTTCTGCTATGGCGTCATGGATTCAGGCGTGAAAAGTGCTTGACAGCCGGCGAAGTTTGTATTATAAACCACACCCTGTTTGAGCAGAATTAAACATTAAGTTTAGAAACACTAAACATGGTTGTTGACAATAAGTTTAGAATTGCTAAACTGATGGTAAACAAAAAGTTTATGATTACTAAACCAGGAGGAGTCCTTGAAAATCGGCGAGCGGCTCAAGCGGTTCAGGATGATCAACTCTCTTACCCAGGAAGAGCTGGCCAGCCGGGCGGATCTTACCAAGGGATACATCTCCCAGCTGGAAAACGACGCCACCTCGCCCTCCATAGCCACCCTGAAGGACATCGTGGATGTGTTCGGCATCACCATGCAGGAGTTTTTCGCCGAACAGTCTGAGGGGGAGAACGTGGTCTTCGGCAGCGATGCCCGGGTCCAGTCCACCGCCGATGGCGACGGCATCAAGGTGGAGCTGCTGGTGCCGGGGGCGCAGAACAGGGATATGGACCCGGCCCTGGTCACCATCAGGCCGGGAGAGGAGATGGAGGAGCAGGGCTACCACGAGGGGGAGGAGTTCGGCTATGTCCTGCTCGGCAGGGTTCAGCTTACCCTGGATGACCGTTCCTATACCCTAAAAAAGGGGGAGTGTTTCTACTTCAGCTCTGACAAGCGGCACTCGGTGAAGAACCCGGGCAAGAGCGAGGCCAGGATCCTCTGGGTGGTGACACCCCCGACTTTCGATTACTGAAGCGTGTCGGTAAAGCATAGAAACCAGGAGATACGACAATGAGCAAAGTTCTGATTATAGGAGCGGGTGGGGTGGGGCGCGTGGTTGCCCACAAGTGCGCCCAGGCTTCGGACGTGTTCACCGGGATAACCCTTGCCTCGCGCACCGAGTCGAAATGCAAGGCCATCGCCGCCGAGATAAAGTTTCCCGTCAAGACGGCCCGGGTGGACGCCGACAACGTTCCAGAGCTGGTGGCACTGCTGAAAAAAGAGCAGCCGAAGCTGGTCATCAACGTGGCTCTGCCGTACCAGGACCTGAGCATCATGGACGCCTGTCTTGAGGTTGGGGTGGATTATCTGGACACCGCCAACTACGAGCCGCTGGACACCGCCAAGTTCGAGTACAGCTGGCAGTGGGCCTATCAGGACCGTTTCCGGGAGAAAGGACTGATGGCGCTTCTGGGGAGCGGCTTCGATCCGGGGGTGACCAACGTGTTCACCGCCCTGGCGGCGAGGAAGTACCTGGACGAGATCCACGAGCTGGACATCATCGACGCCAATGCAGGCTCCCACGGCCAGCCCTTTGCCACCAACTTCAACCCGGAAATCAACATCCGGGAGGTCACCGCTCCCTGCCGCCACTGGGAGGGCGGCGGCTGGGTCGAGACCCCGGCCCTTTCCACCAGGCGGAGCTTCGACTTCCCCGAGGGTATCGGCCCCATGAATATCTACCGGATGTACCACGAGGAGATGGAGTCCCTGGTGAAGCACATCCCCACCATCAGAAAGGCCCAGTTCTGGATGACCTTCTCGGACAACTACCTGAAGCACCTGGAGGTGCTGCAGAACGTGGGGATGACCCGCATCGACGAGGTGGAGTTCCAGGGGATGAAGATCGTGCCGCTCCAGTTCCTCAAGGCGGTACTGCCCGATCCCGGCTCCCTGGGTCCCCTGACCAAGGGGAAGACCTGCATCGGCATCATCGGCCGGGGCATAAAGGACGGTAAAAGGAAGCAGGTCTACATCTACAACATCTGCGACCACGAAGAGTGCTACCGGGAGGTCAATTCCCAGGCCATAAGCTACACCACCGGCGTGCCAGCGGCGGTGGGGGGGATCATGATGCTGACCGGCAGGTGGCACAAGCCCGGCGTCTGGAACATGGAGCAGTTCGACCCGGAGCCGTTCCTGGAGCGGTTGTCGGTGATGGGGCTGCCGCACGTGGTGGTGGAAGGGGAATGGCCTGAACTTTAGGAAGCGCCATCATCTCAAATCTGGCGTTTCGAAACTGTGCTGGAGCGTTTGAAATTGACTGTAGGGGCGGGCTTGCAACCCGCCCAACCAATAATATCTTCAGGGCGGGTTGCAAGCCCGCCCCTACATCGCCAATATGATCGGAATCGCCATCGATAAAATACTCCGACTCTCCCCTTCCCCGGCCTACGTGGTGGACCTGGGAAGGCTGCGGCACAACCTGTCCATCCTGGATGAGGTCCAGAAGCGGAGCGGGGCCAGGATCCTGATGGCGCTCAAGGCGTTCTCCATGTGGAGCGTTTTCCCCATCATCCGTGAGACCCTCCACGGCGTCTGCGCCAGCTCGCCCTGGGAGGCGCGGCTCGGGTACGAGGAGTTCGGCCGCGAGGTGCACAGCTTTGCCGCCGCCTTCAAGGAGAGCGACGTGGAGGAACTGCTCCGGATATCCAACCACCTGGTCTTCAACTCCTTTGCCCAGCTGGAGCGGTTCCGGCCCCTGTGGGAGAAGGAGCGCGGGCGGGTCTCCATCGGGTTGCGGGTGAATCCCGAGCACTCCGAGGGGCACACCGCCATCTACGATCCCTGTGCCCCAAAGTCCCGCCTGGGCATCCGCAGGGCCGAGTTCGACGGCCGTTCCCTCGAAGGGGTCGAGGGGCTCCATTTCCATACCCTGTGCGAGCAGCTGTTCGAGCCGCTGGAGCGGACCGCGCGGGTGTTCGAGGAGACGTTCGGCCAATTCCTGTCAGGGATGAAGTGGCTCAACCTGGGGGGCGGCCACCACATCACCCGCGAGGGATACGACATCGACGCCCTGGTGGAGCTGATACGGCATTTCAAGGGGAAATACGGGGTGGAGGTATATCTGGAGCCAGGCGAGGCCATCGCCATCGGCACCGGCATCCTGGTGAGCGAGGTGCTGGACGTGGTCTGGAACGGCATGGACATCGCTATCCTGGACGTGTCCGCCACCTGCCACATGCCGGACGTCCTGGAGATGCCTTACCGACCGGGCATCAAGGGGGGCTTCGACGCCGGTGAAAAGGCCCATGACTACCGCCTTGCCGGTCCCTCCTGTCTGGCGGGCGACGTGATCGGCGACTGGTCCTTCGAGCGGCCCCTGGCGCCGGGAGACCGGCTGGCGTTCCTCGACATGGCCCACTACACCATGGTCAAGACCACCTTTTTCAACGGCGTCCGTCACCCGCACATCTGCACCTTCGAGCCAGAGACCGGGAAGCTGAAGGTCGTCAGGAGCTTCGGCTACGAGGATTTCAAGAGCAGACTGTCGTAAGGGAAACAGGGGAAGCGGCGCTGCGTGCCGCGCCTCTCATATTTCACATCTAAGGTTGGTAACTGCCTATGGAACGCTGGTCTATCAACGAGTCCGCCAGGATCTACAACATCGACAACTGGGGCGCCGATCTCTTCTCCATCAACAAGAAGGGGAACATCTGCGTGCATCCCTCTCCCAATTCCAAGCATTCCATCGATATGCGGGTCCTGGTGGACGACCTGATCAAGCGGAAAATCAAGCCGCCGATCCTGCTCAGGTTCATGAACATCCTGGAAGGGCGCATCGCCAGCATCAACCGGGTGTTCAGGAACGCCATCCAGGAGAACAGCTACCCGGCCAAGTACCAGACCTTCTACCCGGTCAAGGTGAACCAGCAGCGGCAGGTGGTGGAGGCCATCGCCCGGTTCGGCAAGAAGTACGAGATCGGCCTGGAAGTCGGCTCCAAGCCGGAGCTGGTCGCCGCCATCTCCATCTCCACCGGCAACGGCCTGCCGATTATCTGCAACGGCTACAAGGACACCGACTTCATTGAGACCATCCTCTACGCCAGCAAGATCGGCTACGACATCACCATCGTGGTGGAGAAGCTGTTCGAGTTGGAAAAGATCATGGGACTGGTGGAAAAGACCGGCATCAAGCCAAAGCTCGGCATCAGGGTCAAACTTTCCTCCAAGGGGACCGGCAAGTGGGCCACCTCCGGGGGGGAGGACGCCAAGTTCGGGCTCAGGATCTCCGAGCTCATCGCGGCCATCGAGATCCTCAAGGAGCACAGTCTGCTGGACAGCCTCGGTCTGCTCCACTTCCACATCGGCAGCCAGATCACCAAGATTGACAAGATCAAGAACGCCCTCATCGAGGGGACCCGCATCTACGTGGAGATGAAGAAACTGGGGGTCAATCTCCGCTACCTGGACATCGGCGGCGGCCTGGGAGTCGACTACGACGGCTCCAAGTCCAGCTACTTCTCCAGCGTCAACTACTCGGTGGACGAGTACGCCAACGACGTGATCTACCAGATCAAGAACATCTGTGACGAGGCCGGCGTAGACTGTCCCAATATTATCTCCGAGTCGGGCCGGGCCACGGTCGCCCACTACTCGGTACTGGTCACCAACGTGCTGGACACCAATACCCAGCACCTGGTCCCGGAATTCGAGTCCATGATCGACCAGCAGGAAAAACTGTCGCCGACGGTCAGGAAGCTGGTGGACATCTACCAGAGCCTGGACCGCCATTCCCTGCGGGAGGATTATCACGACACCATCCAGCTCATCCAGGAGGCGGTCAGCCTGTTCAATCTGGGCTATCTGAACCTGAACGACCGGGCCGTGGCCGAATTGATCTGCTCCAAGATCATCCGGAAGATCAACGGCATAGTGGAAAAGATGAAACCCATCCCGGACGAACTGCAGAACTTCCAGCTCAGCCTGCGTCAGACATACTTCGCCAACTTCTCGCTGTTCCAGTCGGTCCCCGACTCCTGGGCCATCGACCAGTTGTTCCCCATCGTGCCCATCCAGCGCCTGAACCAGAAGCCGGACGTGATAGCCTCCATCGCCGACATCACCTGCGACTCGGACGGCGAGGTCACCAGCTTCGTGGGGGAGAACGGCCGGACCAAGTCCCTTCCCATCCACAAGATCCGGAGCGGCGAGGACTACTACATCGGTTTCTTCCTCATCGGCGCCTACCAGGAGATCCTGGGGGACATGCACAACCTGTTCGGCGACACCAACGCGGTGCACATCACCTTCAACAAGAAGACCGGCTACATGATCGATACGGTCATCAACGGCGACGCCTGCTGGGAGAGCCTCAAGTATGTCCAGTACAAGGGGCCGGAGATTCTGAAGCGTGTCCGGGAGCACCTGGAGAAGGCGGTGTCCCAGCGCAAGGTTTCCATTGAGGAGTGCAGCCACTTCATCGAGCTGCTGGACCGGACCCTGCTGGGGTATACCTACCTGGGAGAGTAGCGGAGGCGGATCAGAGATTACGCGACGAACGGAAGCCCCCGGCGTCCCGCAAGGGATTGCCGGGGGCTTCCGTGTTTGGGGGGCGCGTGCGGCTGTGTGTGATGTATGGTCTTGCGTAACGAAAGAAGAGTAGAGTGTTGGTTTGATTTGCTGCAGAGATGAAAAAGCCCATACGTGTATATTAATAGAGGCTCCCAACGAAGGGGAGACGGCAACTCTGGTTCACCCATCAAGTTTAGTTGAAGGGGTGGTTTTTGTTTCCTTAACCGGCTGGAGCAGGGGTAAGATCAATCTTCAAAGTTGAAAGTGTAAATTCAATCAAGTACTTTATTAAGTGATTATTCGCTTCGACAGCTTTATCAGCATCTCCACTTGCAAGTTGTCTTGCCAAGGCAATATGTAATTTACCACTGTAAGTTATATCTGAGGCTTCTTTATTGTGTAGATACCAAAACCTTCTGCATAAACTGTGGTAAATGTCCATAGCACGTGATAAATATTCGTTGTTAGATGCTTGGGATATGAGCAAATGGAGTGAATTATCATAGTGCATAAAAGAAATATCATCATTTTCATTAGTTGCTATTTCCAGTTTGTTTGCAATTTCATTAAAAAGAGCTTTCTGTTCTTTTGTGCTTCTAATTGCAGCTGATCGTACCATAAGCGGTTCTAACGCTTGACGAAGTTCTAATAGCTGTAACTGCTTAAAAGGATTTATTTCAGTAACCAAAATACCTTTGTGCGGTAAGATTACAACCAACCCTGTTCCAACGAGTTTTTGAAGCGCCTCACGTATGGGTGTTCGGCCCAATCCAAGTTCTTTCGCTAATGCTGTTTCGCTGAGGATTTCCCCTGGGGCCAGTTTGAGCGATATTATATTCTCCTCGAGTTTTTCGTAAGCCTGTTCTGAAAGAGTTTTGGCAGGGGATTTGATTGCCGACAAGAGTTCGGCCGATTCATTGTCTCTAGGCATGCTTATCACCAATTAATATGTTGCAGGGCAAGATAGGGTATGTGATGACATGTCTTTTCAGTAACTTGCCAAGACATATTCGTATATCATACTATTTCAGATTTGTGAACAACTTCTTAGTAATACGTAGTGCTTGATGAGCGTTTTATGGGGAGTGCGTGGCAGGGGATGCTGCATGATTCTAACTTAGTCAACGTATGTCCACGTAGGAAACCATCTTTTTCAGACAGCCATGACTTTTAGGGAAAGCTCGGCTTACACAAAAAATCATCAGATTGACCCAATTGATGGCTTCCAGGTAAAACTGGCGCATATGTGATAGATATGAGAAATCAGCAAGTTATCCGGTTGGAGCTGGGGTTAAGTCAACCCGCAAAGTAGACAACGTAAATTCAATCAAGTGTTTTATTAAGATGTTATTAGCATTTACCGCCTTATCAGCATCACCAACAACAAGTTCCCTGGCTAAATTGACATGCAGTTTGCCACTGGAGCCTATATCGTCTGAATTCTTGTGATATAAATACCAAAATCGCCTGCATAAACTATGGTAGATCTCCATGGTACGGCTGAAGTATTCGTTGTTAGCAGCTTGAGATATAAGTAGATGCAGTGAATTGTCATAGTACATGAAAGTAATATCATCGTTTGCTTTAACCGCTTTTTCCATTTTATTTGCAATTTCATCGAAAAGAGCTTTCTGGTCCTTTGTGCTGCGAATTGCAGCTGATCGTACCATAAGCGGCTCTAACGCTTGACGAAGTTCTAATAGCTGTAACTGTTTGAGAAGGTTGATTTCGGTAACTAAAGTACCTTTGTGCGGTAAGATTACAACCAACCCTGTTCCAGCTAGTTTTTGAAGCGCCTCACGTATGGGTGTTCGGCCCAATCCAAGTTCTTTCGCTAATGCTGCTTCGCTGAGGATTTCCCCTGGGGCCAGTTTGAGCGATATTATATTCTCCTCGAGTTTTTCGTAAGCCTGTTCTGAAAGGGTTTTCACAGGAGATTTGATTGCCGGTATAAGATCGTTTAGTTTAGCAACTTTAGTCATGATATCCGCCTAATTTAATAAGATATTGTGCACATATTTATTAAGATTCTGCAGCATTTTTTAAAGTAATATCTATAAATTCATACCTAAGACCATTTCTTGCGTCGTTCGAATCTTCACCAAAACTTATCCCGTTTTTCTATTGATAGTTTCTTGACACGACAAACCATAAGATCCATCGATCAACACGATCCTTTTTGCTCTTCTCGGGCTTGGATTGGCACTGGCAGTGGTTTTAAAATTTTCCTAGTTATCAGCAAATTACGGGTAATTTTCACACTCCTCCAGTAGTGTCCGGGGTTAAGGACTTGCATGTGAAAGCGGACCCTTTGTGGAGATGTTTCAGATTCTTCATGCTCTTGGTGGTTTGCCATCATCTGAGCGATTTTGTTGAAGCTATTGCGATTCTCAGCTCTCTGACACGATTGACATTGACCTTTTTCTTGTGTTGGGTCATGGCAGTAGATGGCAAGAGTAGGTAGTCGATGAGTCCTCGCAGTATCTGTGACATGAGGCCGTGTGGGCCACACACTGCTATCAAGATGATATTTTAGATGTTGTTTTTACCATCCGAAGAAGAACTTGATATTGCAACTTTCTAACCGGACAATGCTGACATTCCTCTCGATTTCACCCCCTGTAGTACCCCCGACACTAGAATTAAACATCTGAAATTATTACAAATTGTGTTGTAAAAAAATTTTGTTGACAAAAAAATATGATAGTAATATATTGCTAACATATTTGTAGAATATTGTAAATATTTTTTTAAAGAAAGGAGGTAGGGCGGTTTTTGGTGTTTTTCTGATTAGTGCGAAGCTGGTTAGGGCGAAAGAATTTCATCAGGGCAAAGGAGCTATCTCATGCAAAATGCAGAAGAAATCTCGAGGGTTAACCGTTTGAGGGAAAGATTTCTAAGCACTCCCCCTGCAGTCTGTTCCGAACGTGCGAAGATCGTCACACAAGCCTACAAAGATTACGATGGTGAGCCGGCGGTACTTAAGAGGGCCAAGACACTTTGTCGCATTCTTAGCGAAATGTCGATTTTTATTGGCGATGATGAATTGATTGTTGGGAATCAGTCCAGCAAACCCAGAAGTTCGCCCATCTTTCCGGAATTTTCATATGCGTGGATTGTTGAGGAGATGGACAGGGAGCCATTTGAGAAAAGGGATGCCGACCGTTTTCTTATCGACGAGGAAACGAAATCGGACCTCAGGGGACTTGTTGATTTCTGGAAGGGAAAAACAGTTAATGATTTGACCATTAAAGCCTTGCCTGAAGAAACATTTAATACCATCAAAAACTCTTCTGTTTTTACCTTTGCCCCTGACGTCGTTATATGTTCAGGGGTGGGGCACTATTCACCTCATTACAAAAAAATACTCGAAAAAGGTTTTTCCGGCATAAAGAAAGACGCTGAGGATAATCTCGACAAGCTTGGAATCCCTGCGGATGGAAAAGATGTTGAAAAATACAATTTCTGGAAAGCAGTGATAATCTCTTGCGATGCAATTATTGCTTTTGCAAAGCGGTATGCTGATTTGGCAAGAGAAAAGGCTTCTTCGGGGAATAATGCTGAAAGAAAAGCGGAACTCTTGAAAATCGCCGAAATCTGCGAAAAAGTTCCTGCTAATCCTGCAAGCAACTTCCGGGAGGCTTGTCAGTCTTTCTACTTCTTCCAGTTAGTCCTTCAACTTGAATCCAGTGGCCATTCAATTTCCCCCGGCCGCTTTGACCAGTACATGTTTCCGTACTTTGAAGCCGATATCGCACATGAGCGCATAACCGAAGAGGGCGCTCAGGAACTGATTGAGTGTCTATGGATCAAGCTCTCCGAAATCAACAAGATTCGGCCAATCGGAGCGACAAAAGCTTTCGGCGGTTATCCGATGTTCCAGAACCTGTGTGTCGGGGGACAGGATAGAGATGGAAAAGACGCTACCAACAAACTGTCCTTCATGTGTCTTGATGCTTCTCAGAATGTGAGATTGCACCAACCCTCGATTTCTGCGCGTGTATGGAACGGGACCCCTTATCTTCTGTGGAAGAAGATTGTAGAAGTTACCAAAAAAGGCCTCGGTATGCCGGCTTTATATAATGACGAGGTAATCATACCCGGCTTGCTTAACAGAGGAAAGTCAATCGCGGATGCTCGAGATTACGCAATAGTGGGATGTGTTGAGCCTGGTCCCCAAGGATATGAATATGGATGGTCAGGAGGAACCGGGGACGCTCCTTTCTTCAATCTTCCTTCGTGCCTCGAATACGCGATGAATGATGGTAAGAGCCTGTTATCAAACATCCAGGTCGGACCGCAGACCGGTAGCATCGCCGACTTTGCATCGTTTGATGACGTAAAAGCCGCATATGAAAAACAGGTCAAATATTTTGTCGACCATTTTGCGGTAATAACCAATACGGCGGATTTGATGCATCAACAGGCATGTCCACTTCCGTTCCTTTCTTGCGCCATGGAGCCGTGCGTCGAGCGAGGAATTGACGTCAGTGCAGGTGGCGCGAAATATAACGCTACGGGCACAGCAGGCGTTGGCGTCAGCAATACAGGTGACTCTTTGATGGCCATTAAACAGTATGTATTTGACGAAAAACGACTCAGCGGCGTCGAATTGCTTGAGACGCTGAAAAATGACTGGGCTGGTCAGGAGGTCCTGCGGAACGAAATTCTGGCCAAGGTTTCCCATTACGGGAATGACATTCCAGAAGCTGATGAAATGGCGGCCTGGGCAGCCGGTGTCTATTGCAAGCTTACCGAGAAATCTGTCGGTCCCAGAGGAAAATATAGCCCGGGTTTATACCCGGTCTCCGCAAACCTTCCAATGGGGCTGGGTGTGGGTGCCTCGGCTGATGGCAGAAAGGCAAGAGAGGCGCTGGCAGATGGCATCTCTCCTGTGCACGGACGAGACATTAATGGACCGACCGCCCTCCTGAATTCGGCATCCAGAATTGACCACCTTATTAATTCAAATGGGACGCTGCTCAATCTCAGGTTCCATCCCTCTGCCATCGAAGGCGATGTAGGCGAAAGTGCATTAATCGCCGCGCTGAAGACCTACTTTGAAATGAAGGGCTTGCATGTTCAATACAATGTCGTCAGCTCTCAGAAGCTCAGAGACGCACAGAGGAACCCGGCAAAATACAAAGACCTGATCGTAAGGGTAGCTGGTTATAGCGCATTGTTTGTCGGACTGGACCCTGACCTCCAAGAGGATATCATCACCCGGACAGAGTTCGAGGAAGTCGCTCCAAACTGCGCATGCGCTGGATAAGCTATGCAGGGGGTTGCCATGCCTGAAAATCAGACATGGCAACCCTGAATAGAAACCGGATCAATAATTACATGATATGGCGGTTTAATACACTATGTTGCTATCAGGCTGTTAACTCACCAGAGTGCACAACAAGAGGGAGGGTTAAATGAACATGAAGAGAAGGATATATATTATTGCTGTAGTCATATGTATAGGGCTTTTTTCAGCACATCTCTCTTTTGCAGCGACAAATGCGAGAGATTATATCCCCATGCCATCCGGAACGTTTCTGTTTTGTACCTATTTCAAGCATATTACAGCAAATTCCGTATTCTCTGAGGGGCAGAGGGTCAGTGATGATTATAACTTTACCGAAAATCTGGGGATTTTTAGACCGGTTTATTACGCAAATCTCGGAAAAGCTTTGTATGGTGACGGTGGTCTTACCGTTGACCCCCAGGCACTTATCCTGTTTGGCGATGCGAATATAGATGGTGCCGCGGTTGGGAACAATCAGCTCTCTTCGTCGGGAATTGCAGACCCGATTTTGCTTGCCACTTTTTGGTTCGTAAATGATCCGAAAAACAAGTTCTGGGTCGGCTTCACTCCTTACGTTACTCTGCCTCTTGGTGACTATAACAAAGGAAGAACTTTCAATCTTGGGAATAACCGCTGGGCTTTCAAGCCTGAGTTGGGCATCGTGAAGGGGCTTGGAGAGAAAGCCTATTTGGACCTGGTTCTCAACGGAGAGTTCTATACTGACAATAATGATTTTAATACTGGAAGCGCTATAGTGAAAAAGTCACAAAATCCGATATTTGGCATAGAAACACACCTGAGCTACGACATTACAAAGAACTGGTATGCATCCTTGGATTATTTTTATACCCATGGTGGCGAAACTAAAGTTGCCGGTATAAAACAGAATGATGTTCAGGACTCTCATGGCTTAGGGCTTTCCCTCTTTTGGCTGATAAACAGCAATAATCAGTTAATGATCGAATATCGTGACGATTTTGCAGTGAAAAATGGTCTTGGGACGAATACCTTTGGTGCAAGATGGGCGTATTTTTTCTAAGAACAGCAACTCGTTTTGAGGTATTAGAGCTGATATGACTGATTTTGTTAAGACTTAAAGCGTTTTGCAATAAAATTTTAAGGGGGTTGTGTTATGACCGCAGCGCTTCTTATCGCCATCGGAGTAATGTTTATTCCAGTAGCCATGCTCAATATTGGAAAAGGAGAACCAAAATCGACAGGGGGGATGGTACTCGTCACCGGGATAATTACGGTAGTAGGTGCTTTCCTGCAAGGAACTGTATTCAAAGATGTTTTTACGGCAGCCTTACTGTTTTCCTTTGGTATTCTTTATCTCGCTATTGCACACGCCTTGCTATCTGAAATATCTGACTGGAGATCAGTGGGCCAGTGCAGTTTTATGGTTGCAATTGTTTGTGCAATATATAGTTATTTGTTTTTAGTTGGAACCAAAATGGTTGCTCCAAGCTATTATCTATCCTTTATGACTGCAACATTTACTTTTCTTACTATTCAAGTTACTTTTATGGGATACGGAAAAATAAGCGGGAAATCTGTTGCATGGAGTCTATTCCTGATAACGGCTATTTGCCTGTTTCTCCCTGGGATTTATCTGATGGCTTATGGCACATTGCCGTTTTAAGTCAAGATCTGCAAATTGTATAAATAATGACTCAAGAAGACACTTATAATAATTATACCCTAAGATATATCAATAATATCATTAAGTGTCTTCTTGAGTCATAACAACATCCAAGGAATCAGATTAGAAAAGTGTTCTTGCAATTACAGTGTTATTACGGCGGAGATTAAGCAAAGTAATGTAGGAGTGTCTTTATGCGCGATAATTGTGGCTGAAGCCGTTCCCGCGTCATGTTTAGCCCCCGGAGTATAAAGCTAATTAATCGGCAATAAAGGGGAGAATAATGGAGAGCATAAGTTTTGGTTATGTATATGATATCCAGAGGTATACACTTCATGACGGACCTGGTATCCGGACTGCTGTATTTCTGCAGGGATGCCCTTTAAGATGTTTATGGTGTCATAGCCCTGAATCATGGACTGCTGAAGGAGAAATAGCATGGTTGGAACAGCTCTGTGCCGGAATAGAAAATTGTGGCGAATGTCTCAAAGTGTGTAAGTCTGGTGCATTAACATATGGTGAACTCTTCTATTCCAAGATTGCAAAAAAAGACATCCAACTGGTTGATATCGATAGAAATAAATGTGCTCGTTGTGGTGAGTGTGCAAAAGTTTGCTCCAATAAGGCGCTCTATTTGACATCAAAAAAAATGGATTTAGCAAGTGTGATCGACATAATCATGAAAGATGAAAGATATTATCGCAAAACTGGTGGGGGAGTAACTGTTTCAGGTGGAGAACCAATGGAACAGGTATGGTTTGCCAGAGATATATTGAAGGAATGTAAAAAGATGGGATTGAATACGACACTCGACACTACTGGCTATGCTAAATGGGAAAATTATCAAAAAGTGAATGAATTTGTGGATCTTTTTCTGTTTGACCTTAAACATACAAATTGTAAAAAATCAATAGAGTATACTAGTGTAAGCAATGATATGATTCTGGCAAATTTGAAAAAACTGGCATCTGTTGGATCTCGTATACAAATAAGAATACCAATAATACCAGGATATAATGACTCGGATGAAAATATCCATGCATCGGCATCTACTTGTAAGGAAATAGGTAAATCCTTGCAGCTTGTGCAATTGCTTCCTTATCACAGGCTTGGCATTGCCAAGTATAATCGCATAGGAAAAAAGTATGCTTTGACTTCACTTGAGCCTCCTCCCAAGTCTCATATGGAAGCTATTAAAAATATTTTTGAAACATATAATCTACCTGTCCAGATAGGCTAGTTCCATAGAAATAGTAATATTCTGTTTACAAATTTACGCCCTAGTGTTCTGTGCGGTTAGTTCACCGCAAGAATTCCGAGGAATTTTGGTTCCTGGCAAGGTGCGGCGACACAGGCCTAGCAGGGTCTAAGCCGAGGAGC
>JARKPN010000161.1 GCA_029975275.1 Geobacteraceae bacterium
GCCATCCGGAACGGCGTATCCGTGGACACCAGCATGGGTCTCACCCCGCTGGAGGGGGCGGTCATGGGCACCCGTTGCGGCGACATCGACCCGGCGATCCCCGCTTTCATGATGCAGATGGAAAACCGTTCAGCCCGGGAAATCGACAGCCTGCTCAACAAGAAGAGCGGGATACTCGGTATAACGAGGCGCTTCACGGACAGAAGGGATGTGATAGCGCATGCGACTGAGGGAGACAGGCTCTGCGGTCTTGCTCTGGCGATCGAGGCGTACCGGCTGAAAAAATACATCGGGGAGTATGCGGCGATTCTCGGACGGCTCGATGCGGTAGTCTTTACCGCCGGTGTCGGAGAGCGCGGGTGGCAGATCCGCGAGATGGCTCTCCATGGGCTGGAACATATGGGCATACATCTGGACAGGGAAAAGAACCGCCAGGCGGTCGATGGACTGGAATGCCCAATCAGCACGGACCTGTCGCCGGTCAGGGTTTTTGTCGTTCCCACGGACGAAGAGCGTGTCTTCACCGAGGATGTGGCCGCCATCCTGGAAGGAACCTATACGGACCACATGAATTTCGAGTATTCATTCTCCAGGTCCGACTACCAGAGGTCATGACGCTCGCCTGATCCGCCATTTATAACCGCTATCCGTCCTGAAATTCCCGGACAGAGGTGGTCCGGCGGCTTCGTATGTTTTCTCGGCTCTTTGACAACAGCATATAAGGTGGACCTTCTCCGTTCGGCCCCCGCTTCGGATGCGGCATCCGGGAGCGGTCCTTTGCGAATAAGGAGGCACCGTTTCGGCGTCAAGGGACGTTTTTCCCGTCATCCATTGTGAAACATCTCATGAAACATGCGCTTTCGCAGTCGTAAAAAGCGCTTCTAAAATAACGCTTTTTGTGCTACTTTCCACACAGTCAGCGTTCCCCACGTCAGGGTTCCGCCGTACCTGGCGCTCATCAACCTTCTATTCCGGAACAGTTGTTTCCTATGGCTAAAATCATCTGCATTGCAAATCAGAAAGGCGGCGTCGGCAAAACCACCACGGCGGTGAACCTGGGTGCGTCGCTGGCGGTTGCCGAGCGGAAGACCCTGCTGGTCGACATGGACCCCCAGGGCAATGCCGGCAGCGGCGTCGGCATCGAGCGGGACTCCCTGCGGGGAAACATCTATGACGCCCTGGTGGGGGACACCGACCCGGCGGCCTTTATCAGGAAGACGGATCTGGCCCTGCTCGACATCCTCCCCGCAACCGACGACCTGGCAGGCGCGGAACTGGAACTGGTGGCCGTCGATGAGCGGGAGCTGAGGCTGACCCGGGCACTGGCCGCCGTGGCCCATCTGTACGACTATATCCTCATAGACTGCCCTCCCTCGCTCGGTCTTCTCACCCTCAACGCCATGACCGCCGCCGGTTCGATACTGATCCCGCTCCAGTGCGAGTTCTACGCCATGGAAGGCCTTTCCAAGATGCTCAAGACCATAAGGCTGGTGAAGAAGGGGCTCAATCCTTCCCTGGCAATCGAGGGTATCCTCCTGACCATGTTCGACGGCAGGAACAACCTCTCGCGCCAGGTGAGCGAGGAGATCCGGAGCCACTTCGGCGAGACTACCTTCAGGACGGTCATCTCCCGCAATGTCCGGCTTTCGGAGGCGCCGAGCCACGGCAAACCGATCCTTCTGTACGACATAACCTCACGGGGAGCGGTCGGCTATCTGGAGCTGGCAAAGGAGATCATAGAAAGGGAGGCACGGAATGGTTAAGAAGACCGGTCTTGGTAAAGGGATGGCGGCGCTCCTCCCGGTGGCGGAGGAAGAGGGGAAGAGCTATTTCTCCTGCCCGATCGAGGACATCCGGCCCAACCGGGAACAGCCGCGCAAGACCTTTTCCCCCGAAAAGCTGGAGGAGCTGGCCGCGTCCATCCGGGAAAAGGGGATCATCCAGCCGCTGGTGGTGCGGCGCATGGGCGGGCACTACGAGCTGGTGGCCGGCGAACGGCGCTGGCGGGCGGCCCAGAAGGCCGGCCTCCATGAGGTGCCGGTGGTCATCCAGGACGTCTCGGACGACACCGCCCTGGAGATGGCCCTGATCGAAAACATCCAGCGCGAGGACCTGAACGCCATCGAACAGGCCGAGGCCTTTCACGCCCTGATCGAGAAATTCCACCTGTCACAGGACGAGATGGCCAGGCGGGTCGGCAAGGATCGCTCCACCGTGGCCAATTCCCTGCGGCTCCTGAAGCTCCCCGCCGTGATCAAGAACGACATCCTGGAGGACAACCTGTCCATGGGGCATGCGCGCGCCCTGCTGGCGCTCGAATCCCACGAGCTGATGGAGAAGGCGCGGGAGGAGATCCTCAGGAGGCGCCTGTCGGTGCGGGAGACCGAAAACCTGGTCAAGCGGCTGAAGAGCAGGCGCGCCGCCAGGCCGAAACCGGTGCATGCTCCCGAGATCACCTCCGTGGTAGACGCCCTCAAGCGCCGCTTCATGACCAGGGTCGCCATCCGCCAGAGCGGCAGGGGGGGCAAGATAGAGATCTCCTATTCCAACGCCGACGAGTTGACACGCATCATCGACATTCTTGCCCCGTGACCTGCCACGCAGTCATTTTTTGTCTGAAACCAAAAAAATTTTATTCATGCTAAAAAATAGAATTGACATGAAAGCCTCGGTATGGTAGCTATCTGATGTTTTACGGTTTGCCCCGGGGCACACGGCCTTTCCCCTGTAACCGTTTGTTTTCGATGGAGCAGGGAGCGGCCCGACCCGGCAAAAAGGGGTGCGGCAAATGATTACTATCGACATAGTATTGCTTTTCCAGACGGTAAACTTTCTCGTTCTGCTCTTCCTGCTGAACATACTCCTCTACAAGCCGATACGGAAGGCCATAAGGGAGCGGGAGGAAGAGATTGCGGCGTCGCGGGAGCGGACCGTCTCCGTTGACCTGGAGGTGAAGGAGAAGATGGCGCGCTACGAGGAAAGGCTCCGGAAGGTCAAGGCCGAGGCCGCCGGGGAAAGGAACCGGACGCTTCGGGAGGCCCGTGCGGAGGAGGCGAGGATCCTGGAAGCCGCCCGCCACGACGCCTCGGATTCGCTGGCCGGGATCCGCGAAACCATCCGGACTGAAGCCGCCAGGGCGGAGGGCCGTCTGCGCGACCAGGCTGAAACACTCTCGCGCCTCATTTGCGAGAAAGTTCTCGGGAGGAGCCTGTCATGAAACGAATAACCGGGAACAGACTCCGGGTGCATGTCCTGCCGTATCTGTCGGTACCCCTGCTGGTCATGGTTTTCGTCGCTGTCTGCCTTGCCTCGGAAGGCGCCCCCCATGCCGATCCGTACGCCCAGCTGAAGGACTTCGGCTATCGCCTGTTCAACTTTCTGATTCTTGCCGCGCTCCTCTTCTGGGCCGCGAAAAAGGTCGACCTGAAAGGTCTCCTCGATGCCCGGCGCGCCGGGATAGTAAAGGCGCTCCGCGAGGCCGAGGAGGCCAGGGCAGAGGCCGAGAGCAAACTGGCCGAGTACGGCGAGCGGCTGGAGAAGGCCACCCGTGAAATCGACGATATCCGTACCGCCGTCCGGCAGGAGGGTGAAGCCGAAAAGGCCCGCATCATCGCGGAGGCCCAGGAGACGGCCGGCAGGATCCGGGAGCAGGCAAGGATCTCGGCCCGGCAGGAGGTGGAGGCGGCCAAGGCGCTGCTGCGGGCCGAGACCGCTCGCCTCTCGGTGCAGCTGGCTGAAACGACCCTGAAGCAGGCCGTGTCGCGCACCGACCAGGACAAGTTCGTCGATGAATATCTTTCAAAGGTTGTGGAGGCATAGTGAGCACGAACGCCATCGCACGTAGATACGCCAGGGCGCTCATCCAGTTGGCGTCGGACCAGGAAAAGGTGGAGCAGTACTACACGGAGCTGAGGGTTTTTTACGGGGCTGTTGAATCCAATCCCGAGGTCGGAGAGATCATCGCCGCTCCCGGTCACGGGATCGAGGCGAAACGCGCCCTGCTGAAGAGCCTCATCGAACCCCTGGGGGTTTCCAAGACCATAGCCGACTTCCTGCTCCTCCTTCTCGACAAGAAGAGAATGGGCGCCCTGTCCCAGATAACCGGCGAATACCGGTTGCTGGCCGATCAGGCGGCCGGTATCCTCCGCTCTACGGTCACCTCGGCGCTCCCTCTCTCGGAGCCTCAGGTGGAGGGGATTCGGCGGGCACTGGAAAAGGCGACCGGGAAGCAGATCGTGCTGACCGTTTCGGAAGACCCCGCCCTGATAGGGGGGGTGGTCACCCGGATAGGCGACAAGGTCTTCGACGGCAGCATCAGGACCCAGTTGGCAAAGATCCAGGATATATTACAGAAGGGGTGAAAAGCGCCTATGGAACTGAGAGCGGAAGAGATAAGCGAGATTATCAGGAAGCAGATTGAGGGCTACGGCAAGGACATCGAGGTGGCCGAAACCGGTACCATCATCTCCGTAGGCGACGGGATCGCCCGTATCCACGGCCTTGCCCAGGCTATGGCCGGCGAGCTCCTGGAGTTCCCCGGCGGCGTTTCCGGCATGGTGCTGAATCTTGAAGAGGGGAACGTGGGCGCCGCCATCCTGGGTGAAGACAACGAGAATATCAAGGAGGGGGCGGTCGTCAAGCGGACCGGCAGGATTGTGGAGGTTCCGGTGGGCGAGGCACTGGTGGGCAGGGTGGTGAATGCCATTGGTCAGCCCATCGACGGCAAGGGCCCAATCCAGAGCGATCAGTTCCGCAAGGTGGAGGTGAAGGCGCCCGGCATCGTCAAGCGTAAATCGGTCCACCAGCCCCTGCAGACCGGCATCAAGGCGGTCGACTCCATGGTTCCCATCGGCAGGGGGCAGCGGGAGCTGATCATTGGCGACCGCCAGACCGGCAAGACCGCAATCGCCATCGACACCATCATCAACCAGAAGGGGGGCGACGTGGTTTGTATCTACGTGGCCATCGGCCAGAAGCTCTCCACGGTTGCCCAGGTGGTGAACAAGCTGCGGGAGCACGGCGCCATGGATTACACCATCGTGGTCTCCGCAGCCGCGGCCGAGTCGGCGCCGCTCCAGTTCATAGCCCCTTACACCGGCGTCACCATGGGCGAGTTCTTCCGCGACACCGGCAGGCACGCCCTGATCATCTACGACGACCTCTCCAAGCAGGCCGTGGCCTACCGGCAGCTGTCGCTGCTGCTGCGCCGGCCCCCTGGGCGCGAGGCATATCCGGGGGACGTTTTCTATCTCCACAGCCGGCTGCTGGAGCGGGCAGCCAAGCTGTCCGACGAGTATGGCGCCGGTTCACTCACCGCCCTCCCGATCATCGAGACCCAGGCCGGCGACGTTTCGGCCTACATCCCCACCAACGTCATCTCCATCACCGACGGCCAGATCTACCTGGAGAGCGACCTGTTCTATTCAGGGGTGCGGCCTGCCATCAACGTGGGCCTGTCCGTGTCCCGCGTCGGCGGCGCGGCCCAGATCAAGGCCATGAAGCAGGTGGCGGGCACGCTCCGCCTCAACCTGGCCCAGTACCGCGAGATGGCGGCATTCGCCCAGTTCGGCTCCGACCTTGACAAGGCCACCCAGATGCAGCTGGCCCGCGGCGAGCGACTGGTGGAGATCCTCAAGCAGCCCCAGTACCGGCCGCAGCCGGCCGAGAAGCAGGTCCTGGTCATCTTTGCGGCCAACAACGGCTATGTGGATGACTACCCGGTCAACGTTCTGGCCAGGTACGAGGCGGAGCTGCTCTCCTTCTTCGACGCCCGCAAGCCGGAGATCCTCAGGGAGCTCCGCGAGAAAAAGGCCATCGACGATGACTTGAGGGGCAGGATTGTCGCGGCCCTCGACGAATTCAAGAAGGAATTCGCAGCCTAGACAAGGACGGTACCCCCAATGGCAAGCCTGAAAAGCATTCGCAAACGGATCAATTCGGTCAGGAACACCCGCCAGATCACCAAGGCCATGAAAATGGTGGCGGCCGCCAAGCTGCGGCGGGCACAGGAAAACGTGCTGGCCGCGCGACCCTACGCGGAGAAGCTGGCGGAGGTCCTGCAGAGGCTGGCGGGGAGCGGCGGCCACTCCGGCCATCCGCTGCTGGGGAAGGAGAAGACCGAAAAGGTCCTGCTGATAGTGGTCAGCTCCGACAGGGGACTGTGCGGCGGATTCAACGCCAATATCTGCAAGGCGGCCGAGTCCTTCGTCCGGGAGAACGGCTCCCGCTACCCGGAAATCTCCCTGATGACCATCGGCAGGAAAGGGTACGATTACCTGCGGCGCCGGGCAACCATCCGCAAAAACTATCCGAACATCCTGTCCTCGCTCAACTACCAGACCGCGGCACTCATCGCCAGGGAACTCATCGACGGCTACATCACCGACGAGTACGACGCGGTTTATCTGTTGTACAACGCCTTCAGGAGCGTCCTGAGCCAGACCATAACCATCACGCAGCTGCTGCCCGTACAACCTCCCGAGGTGCCCGAGGAGGAGTTTTCCCCCGAGGCCATCTATGAGCCGTCGAAAGAGGAGTTGTTCACCGGGCTGTTCCCCAAGAACGTGGAGGTGCAGCTGTTCCACGCCATGCTGGAATCGGTCGCCTCCGAACACGGAGCCCGGATGACCGCCATGGACAGCGCCACAAAGAACGCCACCGAGATGATCGACAAGCTGACCCTGCAGTACAACCGGGCACGCCAGGCGGCCATCACCACGGAACTGGTGGAGATCATCTCCGGCGCCCAATCGGTTGGCGGGTAAGGCGACATCCCCCTGGGCCGGCGCTGCACGCCACCCTCTCCCTTCTCCATCAGGGAGAAGGTGACCCGAAGGGTCGGATGAGGGGGGTAAGCGACATATCGATACCAACCAGCTTGAGTTATCAACCTAAGTTTATTATAGAAACTCGGCCCGCCCGGACGGGGTGAGGGAGGAAGGGACCAGATGAGCCAGAATCTTGGGAAAATTTCGCAGGTCATCGGAGCGGTAGTGGACGTGGAGTTCGAGCCCGGCAAGCTGCCTGCAATCTATAACGCACTCCGGCTGAGCAACCCGACCATCGACGACCGTGAGAACAACCTGGTACTGGAGGTGGCCCAGCACCTGGGAGAGAATACCGTGCGGACCATTGCCATGGACTCCACGGACGGCCTGGTCCGCAGCCAGCAGGTTGTCGATACCGGCAAACAGATCGTCATGCCGGTGGGCCGGCAGACCCTGGGCCGCATCCTGAACATCATCGGCGAACCGGTGGACGAGATGGGACCGGTCAATGCCGAGCAGGAATACGAGATCCACCGGGAAGCACCCAGCTTCCTGCAGCAGTCCACCACGGTAGAGGCGTTCACCACCGGCATCAAGGTCGTGGACCTGCTGGCACCCTACGCCCGCGGCGGCAAGATCGGTCTGTTCGGCGGCGCCGGGGTCGGCAAGACCGTCATCATCATGGAGCTGATCAACAACATCGCCAAGCAGCACGGCGGTTTCTCGGTCTTCGCCGGGGTCGGCGAGCGGACCCGTGAGGGGAACGACCTCTGGAACGAGATGAAGGAGTCCGGGGTTCTCGACAAGGCCGCCCTGGTCTACGGCCAGATGAACGAGCCCCCCGGCGCCCGCGCCCGGGTGGCCCTGTCGGCCCTGTCGGTGGCCGAGT
This sequence comes from Geobacteraceae bacterium, assembly GCA_029975275.1. Taxonomy (GTDB): domain Bacteria; phylum Desulfobacterota; class Desulfuromonadia; order Geobacterales; family Geobacteraceae; genus RPRC01. The sequence goes on from JARKPN010000161.1 coordinate 7,657, forward strand.
ACTTCCGCGACGAGGAAGGGCAGAACGTGCTGCTGTTCATCGACAACATCTTCCGTTTCACCCAGGCAGGCTCCGAGGTGTCCGCGCTGCTGGGCCGCATACCATCGGCAGTCGGCTACCAGCCGACCCTGGCCACCGAGATGGGCGAGCTGCAGGAACGGATCACCTCCACCGACAAGGGCTCCATCACCTCGGTACAGGCCATCTACGTGCCGGCCGACGACCTGACCGACCCGGCGCCGGCCACCGCTTTCGCCCACCTGGACGCCACCACGGTCCTGTCCCGTCAGATCGCCGAGCTGGGTATCTACCCGGCGGTGGACCCGCTGGACTCCACCTCCAGGATCCTGGACCCGCAGGTCATCGGCGAGGAGCACTACAACATCGCCCGTGACGTCCAGTACATCCTGCAGCGCTACAAGGACCTGCAGGACATCATCGCCATCCTCGGCATGGACGAGCTCTCCGAGGAAGACCGGCTGGTGGTTGCCCGGGCGCGCAAGATCCAGCGCTTCCTCTCGCAGCCGTTCCACGTGGCCGAGACCTTCACCGGCACCCCGGGCAAGTACGTGGAACTGAAGGACACCATCAAGGGCTTCCAGGAGATCGTGGCCGGCAGGCACGACGCCATACCGGAGCAGGCCTTCTACATGGTGGGAACCATAGAAGAGGTGCTGGAGAAGGCCAAGAGACTGTCGGCGTAAAAAAGCAGGCGCGAGGCGCAAGGCCCGAGGAAAAGAAGTACGAGAGGTTCACATGGCTGGAAAACTGTTGCTGGAGCTGGTAACCCCCTACAGGAAGGTCATGTCCGAGGAAGTGGACATGATTACGGCGACCGGGACCATGGGCGAGTTCGGCGTCCTCCCCGGGCACGCGTCGTTCCTCACCTCGTTGAAGATAGGGGAGCTTTCCTACGTCCAGGGGGAGAAGACCTTTCACCTGGCCCTCAGCTGGGGCTACTTCGAGGTGGACAAGGACAGGGTCACCGTGCTGGTTGAGACGGCGGAACGGGCCGACGAGATCGATCTGGAACGTGCCCGGGACGCCCTTGGCCGCGCCGAGGCGGCGCTGAAGCGGCTCAGCCGGGAAGACAAGGACTTCATCGTCTACGAGGCTGCCCTCGAGCGGGCGCTCATCAGGATGCAGGTGGCCGCCAAGAGCGCGCGGCAGTAACATTCGCGGCCGCCTCCCAGGTCGGCTGAAAGAAGCTTTGACACGTGATGCAATTCAGGGCGGCCCCGCAGGGCCGCCGGTTTTTTCGGGCCAATGACCCGACCAGCCCAAACCGGTTTTCAGCCGGCCGCGCAGACGAGATGCTGATGCGGCCCCCTCCGGATACGCCCGGATGAACCCGGGCTTACTCTCCTGCCTCCCCTCCTGTCAGGACGCCATGTTTAAACGACGAATAATTATTGAATTTCATGAGCTTCCTTGCTTGTGCCCGGTCCGTTTTTGTGGTAAATAGGGTGCAGGCATAAGATTAATGAAAAATCAGACTTACTCGGGCGAAATCCGGCTGCTCGCCATACCTGCCTTTGATCGCTTATGCTGCATGGACATCAAAAGGATGACGCCGAGTAGTCAGCTTATATGAGGGCCTCGTCTCCCGGCCGCTGGCGGCCCGGGGCGGCACGTGCAGGGGGGTGGCCCGATTATTGATCGTAAAACAGTGCAGCGGGAAAGACGGGAGTGTCTTGTCGTGTCAGAAATCACGGGCAATCAGAAAATATCCGACTCGCCGACCCCGATTATCAGAGACACGGCCTCTTTTGCCGCACAGACGGAGAGCACGTCCGAGATCGGCAGGAAGCAGCTCATAAACAGGCTGAACTACCTGAACTTCAAAGACGATACGGTCATCGTCAACCTTGTCCACGTCAAATACGGCTCCGTCATATCCCTGAAGGCAAAGCCCCTCCCCTGTCTCGACGGATACCTGGAGTGCGTCTGGAGCGAAACCGAGAACCTGGAGCATAAGTTCAAGACGCACCGCTATCGGAATTTCATCGTGCCGGACCCGCACCATCCCCTCCTGGTTGAGGCCGAGCTGGTCGACCTGACCCTGGATCGGATAAGCTTCCGGCTTCCCGAGACCTGCCGTGAAATAAGCTCGCGCCGGATCAACCGGCATTCCTGCCGGGACATCAGGGTACGTTTCATCCAGAACGGAACCCTGTTCCACGGCGACCTCATCGACTTCAGCCCGGCATCCTTCCGCGTGGAGATAACCTGCACCCCACCCCAGTCGTTCCATTGGATCAACCTTGAATCGTCGGTGCACATAGTGTTCACGGCAAACGACGAGGTGCTCTACTCGGGCGAGTGCGAGATCATCAAGCAGACTTCGGGGACCGCTATCAGGTCCTACGTGCTGAGACCGCTCCACTCTAGGATACGCAGGTTTCAGCCAAAGGAATTCCGGAGTTCCCGGCACCGGCTGGTTCCATCGCCCGACGTCATCTTCACCGACCCCCTCACCCGGAAGACGGTCAACCTGAAGGTCGTCGACATCTCAGGCAGCGGTTTTTCCGTGGAGGAGACCGAGGAGAACTCGGTGCTGCTGCCGGGGAGGGTCATCCCGGAGCTGAGCATCAATCTGGCCGGTATCCTCTCAATCCGCTGCAAGGCCCAGGTCGTCTACCGGAACATCCAGCCGCACGAGGAGAAGACCACGGTCAGGTGCGGTTTCGCGATCCTCGACATGGATATCGGGGAACATGTGAGGCTCATGGCGCTGCTGCACCAGGCAACGGACCAGAACTCCTATATCTGCAACCGGGTGGATATGGACGCCCTGTGGGAGCTCTTTTTCCAGACCGGTTTTCTCTACCCCGAGAAATACTCCTTCATTCAGGCGAACAAGAATAAGTTCAAGGAGACCTACGAAAAGCTCTACAACCGCAACCCCCATATCGCCAGGCATTTCGTATATCAGAAGGAAGGCAGGATAATCGCGCATATCGCCATGGTCCGTTTCTATGAATACACCTGGCTGATACACCACCACGCGGCCGACAGGAGGGCCGGCAGGAAGGCGGGGTTGTCGGTGCTGGACCAGATCGGACGCTCCATCAACGATTCCCACGGCCTCCACTCCACCCACATGAACTATGTGGCCTGCTACTTCCGGCCCGATAACAGGTTCCCCAAGCGCGTCTTCGGCGGTATCGCGGAGCAGATAAACGACCGGGCCGGCTGCTCGATCGATGCCTTCGCCTACTTCCATTACCGGAAGGGAGACACGGGCCAGTGGGACCTGTCGGGCCCCTGGTCGCTGCGGAAGACCGAACCGGAAGATCTGGTCGAGCTGGAGAGCTTCTACCGCTATTGCTCGGGCGGGCTGCTGCTGAACGCGCTGGACCTGGAGCCGTCCATGCTCGATCGTGACGAGGTCGGCAGGGAATTCGAGGCCGTCGCGTTCAGGAAGGAAAAGCACCTGTTTTCGCTGAAGCGGAACGGAAACCTGAAGGCCGTGTTCATGGTCAACGTGTCCGACATCGGGCTGAACCTGTCCGATCTGACCAACTGCATCCAGACGATAATCGTCGACGAGGAGGACTTCCCGCGGGGTACCCTTCTCATGATCTATTCCCTTCTGTCGAAATACTACGAGAATGATTATGTCCCGATCCTGATATACCCCGCGTCCTTTGCCGACAGAAAACAGATTGCCTATGATAAGATATATAACCTCTGGATATTGAACATGCGGTATACCGACGGCTATTTCAGATCAATCGACAGGATGATGCATCACCGTCATGAATAGCCGGTCGAAGCCCGCTCACTGTGTACTAAACTCGGCGGTAACTTTGGTGTCTAATGGAAACTGACAAGAGCAGCCAGCCGTTATACAACAGCAGGATTATCGACACCTATATCAAGCTGATAAAGAGGCGTTACAGTTATGTCAACATAGGCGAGTTGCTGCGTTACTCCAAAATGGAGCCTTACGAGGTGGCGGACCAGGGGCACTGGTTCACCCAGGAGCAGGTTGATCTGTTCTACGAGAGGCTCGTCAAACAGACCGGCAATACAAATATTGCCCGGGAGGCGGGCCGATACGCGGCCTCTCCCGAGGCGATAGGCGTGATGCGGCAGTATGTGCTGGGCCTCGTCAGTCCGGCAAGGGTCTACGAGGTGATCGGCAAGACCACGCGCAACTTTACCAGGTCTTCGGTATACGAGTCCAGGATCCTGGCCCCGAACAAGGTCGAGATCACCGTGACACCGGAGGAAGGGGTCTGCGAGAAGCCGTTCCAGTGCGAGAACAGGATCGGATTCATGGAGGCGATCGCCAACGTCTTCAACAACAGGCTGTTGCGCGTCGAGCATCCCGAGTGCCTGTTTCACGGTGGCAGGGTCTGCCGGTACATAATCTCCTGGGAGCGGCCGGCATCGGCCCACTGGAAAAAGATCCGCAACTGCAGCGCATTCCTGCTGATCGCCCTGTGCGTGGTCTCGTTCTGGCTGAGCGGGTGGATTTCCCTGTTCGCGGTGCTTCCTTCCGTGCTCTGCTTCATTCTGTTCGTGAGCCTCATTGCCATGGCCATGGAAAAGAAGGAGATCAACGCCGGGATTGACAACCTGCGCGAATCGACCGACAAGCTGCTGGAGCAGATCAACCTGAACTACAACAACGCCCTGCTGACCAACGAGATCGGCCAGGCCATCAGCAAGCAGACTGATATCGACGCCATCCTGGGCAATGTCTCGAACGTCCTTGAGAAGCGTCTCGACTACGACCGCGGCATGATCCTGCTCACGGACCAGGACAAGAAGCGCCTGATCTACCGGGCCGGGTTCGGCTACACCGAGGAGCAGGAAGGCCTGCTCCAGAAGACCTCCTTTCATCTGGACAGGCCGGAGTCCAAGGGGATTTTCGTCATTGCGTTCCGGGAACAGAAGCCGTTCCTGGTAAACACCTTCGACGATATCAAGACCGACCTCTCACCCCACAGCCTGACGTTCGCCAGGAAACTGGGCGCCCAGTCGTTCATAGTCTGTCCCATCGTGTGCGACAGTGAATCCATAGGCGTCCTGGCGGTCGACAACATAGTGACCAAAAAGCCCCTGATCCGGAGCCACATGAGCCTCCTGATGGGGATCGCCACCGTCATCGGCATCAGCGTCCGAAACGCCAAGCTGAACGAGGCCCGCGAACAGCAGTTCAAGTCTACGCTGCAGGTTCTGGCGGCAAGCATCGACACCCGCGACAACCTCACGGCCGGCCACTCGGAAAAGGTCACCGGGTATGCGGTCGGCATCTGCCGCGAACTGGGCCTTTCGAAGGATTACAGCGAGATGATCCGCGTCGCGTCGCTCCTGCACGACTACGGCAAGATAGGGATTCCGGACGCCATCCTGAAGAAGGAGGGGCGTCTTACCGCCGAGGAATACGACCGGGTCAAGTCCCATGCGGCCAAGACCCGGGAGATACTGGAGCAGATCAATTTCGAGGGGATTTACCGCCAGGTCCCGGAGATCGCCGGGAGTCACCACGAGAAGATAGACGGGTCCGGCTACCCGCTGGGGCTGAAGGGGAGCGAGATACCGTTCGGGGCCAGGATTATCGCAGTAGCGGACTTTTTCGAAGCCATAACGGCCAGGCGACACTATCGCGGCCCGATGCCGTACACCCTTGCCAGGAAGCTGCTGGAGGAGCGAAGCGGCGTCCACTTCGACAGGAAGGTGGTCAATGCGCTGCTGGCCTTCCTGGAGAAGAACGGCCAGTTCCCGCACGAAGAGTCGCAGGGGCCTCCCCCGGTCCGTGAGAGCCGCTTCAGGAGGGTCCCCTGCCGCACCCCGGTCTCCTTTTGTCTGAACGGGAGGACCATGTGGGGGACCAGTTCTGACATCAGCCTGAAGGGGATGTACGTGGCCATCGATGACGACATCGAGGAAGGGAGCCCCATAGAGCTCACCTTCTCCCTGCCGCAGAACCGTTCACTGACCATCGAGGTCAGGGGAAGGGTCGCCTGGGTGAACACCGGCAAGAGGCGCCTGAAGCCGATGTTCCCGATAGGTTTCGGTGTGGAATTCCTGGACGTCAAGCCGGATAGCGATCAGCTGCAGTCTCTGCTGGCGGGGTCACATGACGGGATGTGGCCGGACCGGGGCGCCGCCCTGTCCGGTTCCTGACGGGGTCCTTGCGGCCAGCGCGCCTTCATGGCGCAGGTTTGCGTCCCCGGCAGGAGATGATTGGAGAATAGGTAAAGCGCCTGGGGTCGTTGAAGAAGCCGTGAAACTCCTCCAGGAATTCCTCGTACCCGCCCGGGTATTCGGGGAACCGATAGCCGATCTTCCTCGGTGCGGTCTCGACCTTTTTCAGCCAGTTGAACGAGTCCGCCTCCCTGAGCTCGCCGAAGATCAGGTGATGGGCGGCTACCTCCACGTCGATATCGAGGTAGCCCAGGTCGAAGAGAAAAGAGTAGAGCTTCCTCCCCACGTACGGGTCGAAATCGGCCTTTTCCTGCAGGCCGGTCACGATGTCGAACAGGGTTTTTTCAAGCCGGGACGGGATGCCGTAGTGGTTCAGGCAGTTGTGGTCCAGGTCGATGAGACAGAGGGTGCCGCCGGGTTTCACGATGCGGGATATGTTTTCCACCACTGCGGGGCCTTCGGCGAGAAAATACTCCAGCACGAACCTGACCCAGACGAAATCGAACGTCCCCAGGTCGTTCAGAGGCTTCAACAGGTCCCTGCGATGGAAATCTATGGTTTCGCCGGCATAACGGTCTCCGGCATAGGCTATCCTGTGCTCGGAGGCGTCGATGCCGACCGCCCGACCGCCCGGCCGAACCAGATCGTGCAGCATCGAGGTCGTCACCCCGCAACCGCAGCCGATATCCGCGACCCGCATCCCGTCCTCGATCCCCGCCCAGAGCGCCTGTCTCCGCAGGGTAGCGCCGTCGGTCTTCAACTCCAGACGAAGCGTCTCGTCGTCGTTCTCCATCAGGTATTCGTTCCCCATCTACATGCTCCCCGGCTACGTGGTGTCGCAGTCTATGCGCAGGACCTGTCCCGCCTGAGGGCCTGGGCGCCCCCGCTGTGCAAGCCCTGACCAGTACGGCGTGTCTCTGCACGGCATCGGCTCCCCACCCGCCGACGCTTTGGCACGAACACCATAGCATAATAGAACGATATGGCGCTACATATTAATAATATTAATATGCATGCAAAACTGTATTAGTGTAATGTAAATTTCATTTGACTTCCGATTTGGCACATGATTTTATAACGACAAATATAAACCATTGTTTTATCGTTAATTAATTGAGGGGCGCGAACTATGACAAAGACCGTCAGCATTCTGAAAGACGCCGCCGGGGCGCTCCTGCTCCTGGCCTGCCTGCCTGCCGCGGCCCTGGCCTCGGGGTTCGGCATATTCACCCAGAGCGCTTCCTCGCTCGGTCAGGCAGCCGCCGTGGTCGCCCATACGGACGACCCGTCGGCCATTTTCTTCAACCCGGCGCTCATGCACAGGTTGGAGGGTACACAACTTCAGGTCGGGACCACGCTGATCTTCCCTGACCGGGAATATTCCGGTCTTACGGGACAGAGGACCCGCACCGGGGACTCGCTCTTCTACCCCAGCACCCTGTTCGTCACCCACCGCGTTTCCGACCGCCTGAGCGCCGGACTGGGGGTGTTCACCCCCTTCGGCCTGGGCACCGACTGGGGCGGGACCTGGGACGGTCGCTACTTGGCCACCAGGTCCGAGATGATCACCCTGAACGTCAATCCGGTCGCCTCGTATCGCATCACCCCGCGGCTGGCCCTGGCAGCCGGTATCGATATCCTCTACCTGGACACGACCCTGGAGCGGAAGATCAATCTGAGCGGGCTCAATGCGGCCATCGGGGGGGTGCTCGGGACCGGACCGTTTCCGGATGTGGGGCAGAAGTTTTCGGGCGACGGCACCGGCATCGGCTTCAATCTCGGGCTGCTGTACGACCTGGGCGACACCCTGTCCGTCGGGGTATCCTACCGGAGCCCCATCAAGGTGGGGGTCAAGGGGAGGGGGACCTTTGACCCGCAGATCCCGGGTCTTCTGACCGATTCCCCCGGCAGGGCCGACCTTACCCTGCCTCAGCAGGTGTTCGCCGGCGTGTGCTACACGGGATTCGAGCCACTGACCCTGGAAGCGGGGCTGCGCTGGGAAGACTGGTCGTCTTTCAGGGAGCTGGTGGTGGGGCTCGACAACGGTGCCGTATCCTATGCGCCGAAGAACTGGAAGAGCACCTTTGCCTACAACCTGGGGGTCCGCTACCGGCTCAACGAAACAGTGGCGCTCCTGGCCGGGTACCTCTACAGCGACAACCCGGTGCCCGACGGCACCTTCGAGCCTTCCATCCCCGATTCGGACACCCACCTGTTCTGCGTCGGCACGGAGCTGGACTACCGGAACCTGCGCTTTTCCATCAGCTATGCCTATCAGTTGCTCGAGGGCCGCGACAAGGAAAACCTGATTGGCGACCCCTACGGGCTTCCGGGGACCGGGACAGCCAACGGGAGGTACCGGTCGGACCTCCACATGCTGTCGGCAGGCGTTACCGTCAAATTCTGATTGCATTTTTAAGGCAAAATGCTTACTAGTAGTGCCTGAGCCGTTGTCCGCCGCAGGGATCACCATGGCTTGGAGAGGAGAGAGTATGCCGGAGAACATCAGGAATATCGCGATGCGCATCAGGGAGCTGCGGGAGATATCCGGAATTTCCCTGGAAACGCTCGCACATGAGCTGGGCGTCTCCACCGAGACACTGCGGGTGTACGAGGAAGGGGGGGCCGACATACCGGTGAGCCTTCTCTTCAAGCTGGCCCACCGCTTCAATATCGAGCTGACCGACCTGCTGACCGGTGAGAGCCCGCGTCTGCACATCTACTCCCTGGTGCGGTGCGGCAAAGGGGTGAGCATCGAGCGGCGGAAACGGTATGCCTACCGGAGCCTCGCCTTCAACTTCATCCACAAGAAGGCGGAACCGTTCCACGTGACCGTCCAGCCGGAGCCTCCGGGCACGCCGGTCAGCCTCAGCAGCCATCCGGGCCAGGAATTCAATTACGTGCTGCAGGGCAAGCTGAAGATTTTCATCGACGGCCACGAACTGGTCCTCGGCCCGGGCGACTCCCTGTTCTTCGACTCGGGCCACAGCCACGGCATGCAGGCCCTGGACGACAGGCCGGCCGAGTTCCTTGCGATCATATTTTAGAAGAACAGAAGGCCCGCCGGTTCTTCGGAGCCTGGCGGGTCTCAGGAGCTTATCCCGAAATCGACCAGAAACGAGGTGCCGGTCCGATGCTTGAAAGATTCATCAGCCGTACGCGCTACGAGTCCTACGAGGACTTCGTAGAGAATTTTTCCATTACCGTTCCCGATTCCTTCAACTTCGCCTACGACGTGGCTGATGAGATAGCCCGCCGCGAACCGGAGCGGGTGGCGCTGATCTGGTGCGACGACAAGGGGAACGAGGAGGTCTTCACCTTCGGCCAGTTGAAGGAGCAGAGCGACCGGGCCGCCTCGTTCTTCAGGTCGGTGGGCATCGGCAAGGGCGACCCGGTGATGCTGATCCTGAAGCGGCGCTACGAGTTCTGGTTCTGCCTGCTGGCGCTGCACAAGCTGGGCGCCGTCGGCATCCCGGCAACCCACCTGCTGACCACCAAGGACATCGTCTACCGCTGCAACGCCGCGGACATCAGGATGGTGGTCGCCGTGAACGACCCGGAGGTGCTGCGGCACGTGGAGGAGGCGGAGGAGAAGTCCCCCACCCTGAAGGTGAAGGCGGTGCTGGATCACGGCCGGGAGGGGTGGCTGAACTTTTCCGCCGAGCTGGCCACGGCGTCACCGGAGTTTGCCCGGCCGGTGGGGGACGAGGCGGCCAAAAACGACGACGTCTCGCTGCTCTACTTCACCTCCGGCACCACCGGCATGCCCAAGATGGTGCGTCACGATTTCGTCTATCCACTGGGCCACATCCTGACGGCAAAATTCTGGCAGTCGGTCAGAGACGGAGGGATTCACCTCACCATCGCCGACACCGGCTGGGCCAAGGCAGTCTGGGGTAAGATTTACGGCCAGTGGCTGAGCGGCGGGATCGTGTTCGTCTACGACTACGACAAATTTTCCCCGAAGAACCTGTTGGAGGTCATTGCCCGCTACGGGATAACAACCTTCTGCGCCCCTCCCACCATCTACCGCTTCCTCATCAAGGAGGATTTTACCGACCTGGACCTGTCGCGTCTCAAGTATTGCGTCATAGCCGGCGAGCCGCTCAACCCGGAGGTCTACAACCAGTTCCTGAAAAAGACCGGAATCCGCCTTATGGAAGGGTACGGCCAGACCGAGTGCACCCTGGCCATCGCCACCTACCCCTGGATGGAGCCCAAGCCCGGCTCCATGGGGAGACCGTCCCCCATGTACGACATGGACATCGTGGACGAGGGGCTCAGGTCCTGCGAGGTGGGCGAGGAGGGGCAGATCATCATCCGTACGGCGGCCAGAAAGCCGGTTGGCATGTTCAGCGGCTATCACCGGGACCCGGAGATGACCGGGAAGGTCTGGCGGGACGGGATATATTTCACCGGCGACATGGCGTGGCGGGACGAGGACGGCTACTACTGGTTCGTGGGCCGGGCCGACGACGTCATAAAGAGTTCAGGCTACCGCATCGGCCCGTTCGAGGTGGAGAGCGCCCTGCTGGAGCACCCGGCGGTCATGGAGTGCGCCATAACCGGCGTCCCGGACGAGATCCGGGGGCAGGTGGTCAAGGCCACGGTGGTCCTGACCAGCGACTACACTTCGGGCGACGAACTGGTCGAGGAGCTCCAGGAGCACGTCAGGAGGCTGACCGCCCCCTACAAGTACCCGCGCATCATCGAGTTCCTGCCCGAGCTTCCCAAGACCATCAGCGGCAAGATCAGGAGGGTGGAGATCAGGGATAAGGACAAGCCCTATCCGGTGATCAATTCCCTGGAATGCAAAGCATGCGAGAGGTGTGTTGAGGCCTGTCCGGCAGGAGTGCTGAAGATG
>JARKPN010000166.1 GCA_029975275.1 Geobacteraceae bacterium
TTCTTGCGGTGAACTAACCGCACAGGACACTAGATAACTTCAGGAGGACGCAATGTATACACTGGAAGATGCATTCAGGTCGTTGTTCGCCGTTAACATGGGGGTAACCGGAGGGGAACGTATTCTCGTTTTCAGTGATACCGTCCGACCGGAAGAGGGCGCGACGCCGGAGGAAAACGACCGGCGGCTGCGGCTTTTCCAGGCGGCCCGGGACGCCGCCGGCTTCGCCGGGCGGGCCTTCGGCAACGCTGCATTCGTCTCGTTTCCGTCAACCGCCGCATCAGGTGCGGAACCCCCGGAAGTCCTGTGGCGCGGCGCCTTCGGCGACCGGGTGGTCGATTCCCTCAAAGCGGCCGGGGTTCTGGATCTCCTGATCGTAAAACAGGCGGACAGCGGGCAGCTGGCGCATGCCCGGGAGATCGTGCTGGCCGGCAGGGACGCAGCAGCGGAGGTGGTCATAGCCATGTCCAACAACTCCACCAGCCATACCCGTTTCCGGTCTCTGCTGAATCTGGCCGGGGCGCGGTTCGCCAGCCTGCCCCACTTCGATCCGGAGATGTTTTTCACCTCCATGCGGGTGGATTGGCAGGCCCTGTCGGCAAGGACCATGCTGCTGACGGAGCGGATCAACCGGGCCACGGAGATCCTGGTGGAGACCCCTAACGGCACCAGGATGCGCTTCGCCAAGCGGGGAAGAGAGGCGGCCGGCGACGACGGACTCCTGACCGAACCCGGGAGCTTCGGCAACCTCCCGGCCGGAGAGGTCTACCTGGCGCCCCTGGAAGGTCTCAGCCAAGGGATCATGGTCCTGGAATACGCTCCCATGCGCAGGCTGGCCTCTCCGCTGGAGCTGCTGGTGAAGGACGGCATGGTGACCGGGATCAGGGGGGACGAGCCGTACCGGGGGGAACTGGAGGAGAAGCTCGGCCGGAGCGATCTGAACAGGAACATCGCCGAGTTGGGGATAGGCACCAACGACCGGGCAACGCGGCCCGACAACATCCTGGAAGCGGAAAAGATCATGGGAACCATCCATATCGCCATGGGTGACAACTCGGGGTTCGGCGGCACGGTCAGCACCCCGTTCCATGAGGACTACGTCTTCTACGGACCGACCCTGACGGCAGTAGATGAGGCCGGGGCGCGGGAGACCCTGATCGACAAGGGGAAGTTTATTGCTCCCTGATCTCCTCCACCGGGATTGCGACGAGCTGCAGGGCATAGCCCCCGCCTTCGACGCCGCCCAGGGTGTAGAGGGTCAGTTCCGCGGCGTTTACGTCCGCCCGTTCGCGTCTGATCCGCATGCTGTCCAGTATCACGGTTTCCATCCCTACGCTGATATGTTCCTCCGGTTTACCCAGCACCTCGGCGACCATGTCCAGGTACGACTCCAGCATGCCGCCGCCCCCCAGGTCCGACAGCTGGGCCTCGACCTGTTCAAGCCGCTCCTCCAGCAGCCCGATGTCCTCGCCCGGCGCCGGGCCTGCCCCGTCAAACCCCCACCCGCCGCGGCGCAGCATGTCCAGCTTGGCCTGGAGGAGCGCGCTCTGCCGCTCCAGATCCTTCCGCTCTCCCTTGGCGGCGGTGATGCGCTGCAGTGCGATCCGTATCAGGTAGTCAAAGGCCCGCTTTTTGAGCCGCAGACGGGTCTCCCCCTCGTCCCCGGCCGGATCTATCAGGCGATGCGATTCGAAACAGACCGTAACCTGGGGAACGTCCCTCATGACCATATCCCCGCACATTTCGAAACCGAAAGCCCTGCACTCTTTTTTTTCCATGACCAGCAGGGCCGTCAGTCGTTCCGCGCCGGGGCCCGGCCCGCGCAGGAACTCCGCCAGGCTCCGGTCGTTCCGTAAAACGTTGTGCATCTCCGCCCGTGAGATGAAGAATGCCTTGAGCAGCGGGTCGTCGGCGTAACGTGCCGGGCTGACCGGTACGGCGGGCGGCAGGGCGTTTACCAGCGACACCACGTGATCGACGGCGCGGACGACCGAGGGCCTCAGCCTCTTTCGGTAGCCCGGAACCGACCGAATCCAGTGGTCGGTGCCGTCCACCGCCCGCTCAATCGCCTTTGCTATCACCGACTCGGGATACGCTCTGGCGCCCTCCTCGGAACCGAAAATCGATTGCAGGAGCTTCAGCATCTTTCCTCCCCGCGGTATGGAAGCATCATGCCCCATGCTCGGACTTTAAGCCACAAACAGGATCTGTCAAGTCCATACCAGGAATGTCAAAGGGGTAAAATACTCCGCCCCGCCTTGACGCTTCGCTGCGGCGTGTCTATCTTTTCAGTAACCGAACGTTGCAAAGGGGGCATTTCCCATGATCAGACCTGAAAAGATGACCATCAAGACCCAGGAGGCGCTTGGAAGCGCCCAGCAGACGGCTGTATCGCGCCAGAACGGCTCCATCGAGCCGGAGCACCTGCTTCTGGCCCTGCTGGACCAGGAGGGTGGACTGGTCGGCTCTATCCTGCAAAAGATAGGGGCCAATCTTCACTATGTCCGCTCCAAGGTGGACGAAGAACTGAAGCGTCTTCCCCAGGCCACCGGGTCGGGGGTACAGGTGTATCTTTCCTCAGCGCTGCACCACGCCCTGGATACGGCCCAGCGCGAGGCCGAGGCCATGGGGGACGAATTCGTCTCCACAGAACATCTCCTTCTGGGGCTCATCGAGGAGAAGGAGAGCAGGACCTCGTCCCTCCTCGCCGACAGTGGCGTGAACCGGGATGCGGTGCTGGCGGCCCTGAAGGAGTTGCGCGGCGACGAGCGGGTCACCGATCAGAACCCCGAGGAAAAATACCAGGCCCTGGCAAAATACAGCCGTGACCTGACCGAGGCGGCCCGCAAGGGGAAACTGGACCCGGTGATCGGCCGCGACGACGAGATCCGGCGGGTGATCCAGGTGCTGTCCCGGCGGACCAAGAACAACCCGGTGCTCATCGGAGAGCCGGGGGTGGGGAAGACCGCCATCGTGGAGGGGCTGGCCCAGCGGATCGTTTCCGGTGACGTGCCCGAGACCCTGAAGAACAAGCGGATCGTGGCCCTGGACATGGGGGCGCTCATCGCCGGCACCAAGTACCGGGGCGAGTTCGAGGAGCGGCTCAAGGCGGTCATCAAGGAGGTGACCAAGTCCGAGGGCAACATCATCCTGTTCATAGACGAGCTCCATACCCTGGTGGGCGCCGGGGCCGCCGAGGGGGCCATGGACGCCTCCAACCTGCTCAAGCCCGCCCTGGCCCGGGGTGAGCTCCACTGCATCGGCGCAACCACCCTCAACGAATACCGCAAGCACGTGGAGAAGGACGCGGCCCTGGAGCGCCGCTTCCAGCAGGTCTTCACCGGTGAGCCGAGCGTGGAGGACACCATCTCCATCCTGCGGGGCCTGAAGGAGAAATACGAGGTCTATCACGGCATCCGCATCCAGGACAGCGCCATCGTCGCAGCTGCCACTCTGTCGGACCGCTACATCACCGACCGCTTCCTTCCCGACAAGGCCATCGACCTGATCGACGAGGCCGCGTCCCGGCTCAGGATCGAGATAGACTCCATGCCGACCGAGATCGACGAGATCGAGCGGAAGATTATCCAGATGGAGATCGAGAAACAGGCCCTCATGAAGGAGCAGGACCCCCATTCACAGGAGCGCCTGAGGAAGCTTGCCGACGATCTGGAGTACCTCAAGGCCGAATCGGCCGGCCTCAAGCTCCACTGGGAACGCGAAAAAGGGATCATTAAGGAACTCCGCGAGCTGAAAAACCGGCTGGAGGAGAAGAAGCTGGAGGCCCAGCGGACCGAGCGGGAAGGGAACCTGGCCCGTACCGCCGAGATCCGTTACGGCGAGATCCCGGCCATAGAAAAACAGATGGCCGAGCGTAACGCGCAGTTGGAGGCCATCCAGAAGGATGGGAAGATGCTCTCCGAAGAGGTGGACGGCGACATGGTGGCCGAGGTGGTGGCCAAGTGGACCGGTATCCCGGTGTCGCGCCTCCAGGAGAGCGAGTCGGCCAAGCTGGTCAGCATGGAGGATCGGCTCCGGTCGCGGGTGGTGGGGCAGGACGACGCCCTGCTGCTGGTGGCCAACGCGGTGCGGCGGGCCCGTTCCGGGCTCTCTGACCCCAACCGTCCCATCGGCTCGTTCATCTTCCTCGGACCCACCGGGGTGGGGAAGACCGAGACCGCCCGCGCCCTGGCCGAGTTCCTGTTCGACGACGACCAGGCCATCGTCCGCATAGACATGAGCGAGTATCAGGAAAAGCACACCGTGGCGAGGCTCATCGGGGCGCCCCCCGGCTATGTGGGGTACGAGGAGGGGGGGCAGCTTACCGAGGCGGTCAGGAGACGGCCATACAGCATCGTCCTGTTCGACGAGATCGAGAAGGCCCATCCTGAGGTGTTCAACGTGCTGCTCCAGGTGCTGGATGACGGCAGGCTGACCGACGGGCAGGGGCGTACGGTGGACTTCCGCAACACCGTCATCATTATGACCAGCAACCTGGGCTCCCAGTGGATCCAGCAGTACGGTGCAAGCGACTATGCAAGGATGCGCGGCATGGTCATGGAGACCCTCAGGGAAAGCTTCAAGCCGGAGTTCCTCAACCGGGTGGACGAGGTGGTCATTTACCACGCCCTGCCGCTCGACCAGATCAAGAGGATCGTGAATATACAGGTCAAGGCGTTGCAGGCGCGGCTGGCAGAGCGCAGGATTACGCTGGAGATCACCGACAAGGCCCGCGAGTATGTCGCGCAGGAGGGGTACGATCCCACCTACGGCGCCCGTCCCCTCAAGAGGACCCTGCAGCGAAGGATCCAGGATCCGCTGGCGCTCATGCTGCTTGAGGGAAAATTCGTTGAAGGGGACACGGTTACGGTAGACCTGTCGATAACCGGGGAAGGGCTGGTGATAAGGAAAAAATAACCGGAACAGGAATGCTTTTCAGGCCACGCGGGACAGAGAGCCCCACACCCGCCGGGGTGTGGGGCTCTCTTGCGATGGTTTCTATGGGGTCGGTTTGGCGGGTTTCCTGGCAACGATGTGGGATTTGATTCCGTTGTACTGCTCCGCCGAGATGATTTTCTTCTGCTTGAGCTGGTTCTTGCGGGCGTAAGGACGGCCGGCGATTATCTTGTTCACGTCCTCGTTGGTGAGCCCCGGAAGCGCCTTCAACTGGTCGGCCGTTGCGGTGTTGATGTCGATCAGGTTCTCCTGGCCTGGGAAGGTCTTTTTTTTCTGTTTTGTCTCAGCCGATTTCACCGGCGCGGCCGTGTCCGCGCCAAGGTCCTGCGCGGCAAAGGAGAACGAAACCATGCATGCCGATACCAGCGCTGCGAGAAACAGTTGCATTGCACTTCTCTTCATACTGACACCTCCTGTAATAATTTTTTGAAAAAATAACTAATAAATAAATTATATGTCAAGTGTTTTGTTGTTCACATTTTCAGTATCAGGCGTTTGTGTTAAATTTGCCCGGGCGGGAAATCGGCCCTCGACGACATTGCAGGTTTTCCTGTACGGGGATGCTCTCCATGTGGAAACCCATTAATATCGGCATCAGTGCGTGCCTCCTGGGCGAAAGAGTCCGTTACAACGGCGGCCACAAACATGACCGTTACATTACCGATACGCTGGGCCGGTTCTTCCGTTTCGTCCCGGTCTGTCCGGAGGTGGGCTGCGGGCTTCCCGTTCCCCGTGAGACCATGCGTCTGGAAGGGGTCCCGGCCGCTCCCCGCCTGGTCACTGTCCGGAGCCGCGTCGATCTGACGGAACAGATGCTCGCGTACTGCCGGAAGCAGGTGGAGGAGCTGGAGAGCGAAGACCTGTGCGGTTTTATCTTCAAGAAGGGTTCCCCCAGCTCCGGACTGTTCCGGGTCAGGGTCTACAACAACGGGATGCCGGCCGGGAGCGGCCGCGGACTGTTTGCCGATGCGGTTGTGAAACGCTTTCCCTTCATGCCGGTCGAAGAGGAGGAGCGCCTGGGCGATATGGACATCCGCGGGAACTTCATCGAACGGGTGTTCGCTTTCGGGGACTGGAAAGGGTTCCTGAAGAGATCGAAAGGATTGAGCGATCTGGTGGAATTCCATGCCGGCCGCAAACTTCAGGTCATGGCCCATTCACCGCGGATCTACCGTGAAATGGGCAGGCTTGTGGCCGAAGGAAAGGGAATGGAGCGCGGAGAGTTGTTCAGCCGCTATCAGGAGCTTTTTCTCGGGGCGCTTGCCCTGCATGCCACGGTGAAAAAGAACGGCAACGTCCTGAGCCACATCATGGGTTACTTAAAGAAGCAGCTGGACTCCGGGGAAAAGGAGGAGCTGCTCGAAACCATCCACAGTTACCGCGAGTCGCTCATTCCATTGCTCGTCCCGGTAACCCTGCTGAAGCACTACGTGACCAAGTACCGTCAGGAATACCTCGTCAGGCAGTCCTACCTGAACCCCCATCCTCTCGAACTGATGCTCAGGAATCACGTATGACGCACAATTACCATTGTCTGGAACCGGTTTCGGCGGTAGTGCAAAACGGTTTTATTGACAAGCTGCCTACCTACTGGTAGGTTTGTTGACATGAACGACACACGGACCAAAATTCTTGATGTAGCCGAAGACCTCATCCAGCGGGTGGGGCTCAACGCCATGAGTTATCAGCATATCAGCGATAGCGTTGGAATTCGTAAGGCCAGTATCCATCATCATTTCCCGAAAAAAGAGAATCTGGTTGACGAACTGCTGAAGCGTTGCCAGGTTTCATACAGCGATAACTACAAGAGAATTGTTGATGGTACGGGAAGCGCTCCGGAAAAACTGAGACAGCTCGCGAGGGTTTTCGAGGACGGTTTGAAAAACCAGAAACTCTGTCTCGTCGGAACCATCAGTTCCGACTTGAACACTCTTCAGGGTGGTTCGTGCCTCATTCTCGAAGACACGATTCAGAACACGGTTGATATTTTTTCCGTTGCCTTTAAACAGGGGCTCGAAGACGGTACGTTGTCTTTCACCGGAAAGGTCGGAGACACGGCATACGCTTTTTTTACTTTTCTTCTCGGGACACAGATCGCCGCACGGGCCCATGGTGGCCTCAGTGCATTTCGCCGTGCCACTGAGGCATTAATCTCCTGTTGGGAAACTTGACGCAAAATTTTTTCATCAAATCATCTACCAACTGATAGGTAGAATGCTGAGCCGAGGTGGAATAATGAAAAGTGCTGAGGATTACCTGGGGTTCGAGCTGGGTCCCGTCCGTCCTCCCAGTGAAGCCGAAAGCTTGAAGCTCAGGGTCACCAGGAACTGCCCGTGGAATAAATGCAGGTTCTGCGGCCTTTACAGGGGCAAGAAATTCAGTATCAGACCCTTGAGTCACATCATAAAGGACATCGACATGATCCGGAAGCATGTCGATTACATTCAACGAGCTATGGAACTGTCCGTGGAGTACCGTCGCATCGTCCCGACCGACTATCCGGTTTGGCCTGAAAACGAAAAGATGGCTTTCCAGTCCGCGTTGAAATGGTGCCGGAACGGGATGAAGTCGATTTTTCTCCAGGATGCCGATGCCATGACGGTCAGGCCCGATGATCTCGTGGCACTGCTGCATCATGTTCGAAAAGCCTTCCCCCGGGTCGAGCGCGTCACCTCCTATGCCCGTTCCCGTTCCATAATGCGTATCAGTGATGAAGATATGGTGCGTATGGCAGACGCGGGTCTGAACAGAATTCATATCGGTATGGAGTCCGGTTCGGATGAGGTCCTCGGTTTCGTCAACAAGGGCGCAGACAAAAAGACCCATATTGCGGCCGGCCGGAAAGTGAAACGTTCCGGTATGGAACTGTCCGAATATTTCATGCCCGGCTTGGGTGGGAAGCAATATTCAGAGGAAAATGCCCGCGAGACGGCAGACGCCATGAATCAGATTGCCCCGGATTTCATCCGCATCAGAACCTTGGCTGTCCCTGACAATACGGATCTGTTCCAGGACTGCCGGAACGGGACCTTCAACAGGCTTGGAGATGTACAGATGGTAGAGGAACTCCTGCTGTTTCTCGAAAACCTGGATGGAATCTCCAGCGTCGTGAAAAGCGACCAGATCCTGAACCTCCTGGAGGAGGTGGAAGGTCGCCTGCCGGATGACAAGGAGCGCATGACAGAGCCCATTCGAAAATTCCTGGCCATGGAACCCGAAGCACAGATGGTGTTTATTGTCGGCAGACGTACCGGCGTTTTTTCCAAACTGGACGACATGAATAATCCGGAACTGCGGAACCAGGCGGTAATAATGGGCAAGACCTGCCGGGTTAACTTGGACAATGTGGAAGATTTCGCCGCGGAGATGAGGAAGAGGTTCATTTAACGCCACAAAGGAGGCAGCCATGACGGCAAAGGCGAGTACCGAAAGTAATGTGATTGTAGACAGCAGACGGGAGTTTTCCGCATTCGTTGTTGAGAAGACTGAAGACAAGCGTTTCCTGCGCAGCATCGCGACACGTTCCCTGGGTGACCTTCCTGACGGTGACCTGCTGGTAAGAATTCACTACTCATCCCTCAATTACAAGGACGCCCTTTCAGCCACCGGCCATCCCGGAGTCACCAGGCAGTTTCCGCACACTCCCGGCATTGACGGGGCAGGGGAAGTGGTCTTCTCCGGCAGCTCCCGCTTCTCTCCGGGCGACAGGGTGCTGGTTACCGGATACGACCTCGGGATGGAAACCGACGGCGGCTGGGGTCAGTACATCCGCATTCCGTCGGAATGGGCGGTACCTCTCCCGTCCGGACTTACGACTCGGGAGGCCATGGCGCTTGGCACTGCCGGTTTCACGGCAGCGCTGTCGGTCTTGAAGCTGCAGCGGGCCGGAGTGAAACCGGGTGATGGCGAGGTGCTGGTGACCGGCGCAACCGGTGGTGTCGGCAGCATGGCGGTGTCGATCCTGGCAGGAGTCGGGTACCGGGTTGTGGCTGCCACCGGCAAGGTGTCCTCTGAAGCGTTTCTCCGTTCTTTGGGAGCGGCAGAGATCGTTTCGCGCCGACAGGTGACCGAGGGTGCCGAGCGCCCGATGATGAAGGAGCGCTGGGCCGGGGTCGTGGACGTTGTCGGCGGCGAGACCCTGGCGGCTGCCGTCAAGGCTGTCCGCTACGGCGGAGCGGTCACCTGTTGCGGACTGGTCGGCTCGGCCGATCTGTCCATGAACGTTTACCCCTTCATCCTGCGAGGGGTGAGCCTGCTCGGTGTCGATTCCGTCAACTGCCCGGCCGATGTGCGGCTGCAGACATGGGAAAGGCTGGCCAGTGACTGGAAGCCACGGCAGCTGGCGGAAATGGTTACAGAAGTACCGCTGTCCGGGCTGGAAGAGAAGATCCAGCTTATTCTCGAGGGAGGCATAACCGGTCGGGTGGTTGTGAAGCTGCCCTGAAAGAATACGGAATGACTGACGAAGAATTTCGGCTGCCGAGGTGATGCCGAGATCAACCTTTGGAGGAGATCGCTTGTGACCACATATTTAACTTCATACGATCCGAGTAATGGCGAACCAATAGGTTCCGTACCGGTTAGCACCGGCGAGCAGATTACCGAGGCGATCGTGGCAGCCCATAGCGCCGCGATCGCCTGGCAACGGCTCAAGATTGACGAACGGGTGAAGGTGCTGGAATCGTCCTACGCAAAGCTGCTGCCTGAAACGGACCGGCTGGCGGAACTTCTCAGTCGTGAAATGGGCAAGGACATCCGACGCGCCACCGGAGAACTGGGCTGGGTGGTCCATGGTGGCCCTCATAGTGCGCAATCCGCCGGGGAGGCACTGCAGTCCCGCAAGCTCGGCGATTGCACCCGCCTCGAATATCACCCCTTGGGGGTCGTCGCCGTTATCTCGCCGTGGAACTACCCGCTGGCCATGGCCGGTAATCTCATCGTTCCGGCACTGGTTGCCGGCAACGGTGTCGTCTTCAAGCCATCCGAAGAGACCCCGCTGATTGCCCGGGAATTCGTTGCACTACTGAATCAGGTTCTGCCGCCGAACCTGCTCCAGATTATCCACGGCGACGGCGAACAGGGAAAGGCGCTGGTCGAAGGCAACGTCAACATGATCGCTTTCACCGGCTCCCAGGCGGTCGGCAGGGAGATCATGGCGCGTGCGGCCAGCCGGTTGAAACGGCTGGTGATGGAGCTTGGCGGCAACGACCCGATGATCGTCATGCGCGATGCCGATATCGAGCGGGCCGCCCGGTTCGCCGTGGCCAGCAGCTTTGAAAATGCCGGACAGATGTGCATCTCGACCGAACGTATCTATGTTGACGAGACGATTGCCGAGCGGTTCGAAAACCGGGTCGCCGAACTGGCCGCTTCCTATAGGGTCGGACCCTGGAACATGGCCGGTGTCAATATCGGGCCGATCATCAATGCCGAACAGCATCGCAAGATTGTCGGACATATCCGTGACGCCGAGGCCAAAGGCGCCAGAGTGCTGCTGGGCGGCTCCGAACAGCCGCAGCGTTATATTCATCCCACGGTCATTTGCGACATGACGCCCGATATGCTCCTGGAGCAGGAGGAAACCTTCGGTCCGGTAGTCGCGATCAGCCGTTATGCCGATATCGGTGAGGCTATTCAGCGCGCCAATGCATCCGACTACGGGCTGGGCGCCGTCGTTTTCGGCGGTACGGAGGCCGAAGCCGTAGCCGATCGACTGGAAGCCGGCATGATCGGCATCAACCAGGGGGTCGGCGGCTCGGGAGATGCGCCCTGGGTCGGCGCAAAGCAGAGCGGTTTCGGCTTTCACGGCTCACCTGACGGGCACCGGCAATTCGCCCAGGTCCGGGTCGTGAGTTGCTCGTCTGCATAAGGATCCGAAAGGGCCGGGGTTTAGATTCACTCTGTCATTATTTTATGCGTAAGCTCCATCTTGCCCGTGAGCCGGATGGAATCCGTTCCGGAAGCCACGGGACCGTGTGCACACGGTCCCGTGGGCAGTCCGTCACAATTTGGTCTGGCTGTGCTGTTCGCGCATTTCCGCAACGGATCCAGCCAGTGCCGCGGTGTCGAGCACCATTTCCATCATTTCGATCTGCTCCTGCCAAATCCCCTGATCTGCTTCGGCTTTGATGTCTTCTTCAAACACGTGGTACACGGGGAGTCCCAACGAGACTCCCGCCAATGGACCTGCAAAGGTCGGATCGCCAACGGTAACCGTTTCGGCATACAGACCGGCCCCTTCGGGGTCAGCGGATCCGAGCAGCACGACTACATTTCCGGCGCCGAATTTCTCGGCGGCGTCGATGATTCGCTGCTGGTTTTCCAGGTCCATTGCACCCGCCGCCGTTCAAACAAAGCATTGAGTGGCGGAAAAAACCACCTCGGCTCCGCTGCCGGCAAAGCAGGCCTCCATGGCAGGACTGGGAACCCCGTCCCGTTCGCCGAGGAGAATTAATTTCTTGCCTGTCAACTTGCCCATAATTTCGCCTCCTACTGGTGAGATAGAAGCCGCTCCGCTCCGGCGCGGATTGCTTCGATGGTAACGTCATCACCGGTGATCGTTTCCTTTCGTTCGCCTTTCGAATAAAAGAGGAACGTTGGGACTCCCATAACCTTGAGCGCTATGGCGAGCCGGCGATTTTCCATGACATTGACTTTGCCGAATTTGACCTTCCGGGAATACTCCTTGGCCAGTGCTTCGACATCCGGCATCAAAGCAAGGCAGGGACCGCACTGGGGTCCCCAAAGGTCCACTATGACAGGCTGCTCGCTGTCAATGACTTCCGATTCGAAATTTTCCTTGTCGATAACCAGCATTATCTAGCTCTCCTTTTCCGTGAATCGTAACGATGCGATCCTGTGGCTCATGAACGAAATGAAAAGAAACGGATAGCAAGCAAAGGTACTGTGCCGGTTTTGCGGCCGCCTCACGTTCCCTGAGATTGCCCGTACCCGAATCGAACGCCTTCACGGATTCAGGTCTCACAGAAAGCCGTTCCTGCGCAGTGCTTCCTTCGATTCCTCCACGTGGCTTCCAGACACCTTGACCACCGGTCCCGTACAGCCCATCCCGGATTCAGCATAGATTCCCGCTTTCCAAAGCACTTTCACGGCAGCTTCAATTGCGAGTACGTCAATGCCGTGGATCTCGGAGTCCACGGGTTGCCGGGCCGGCGCAACGACCTCCTCCGCGGTGGCGGATGTCAAGGCGAGAGAAGACAGGATATCATCCAGACCTGCGTTGCCGGCGGCTGCCAACTCGGCCTCGACATGCCGGACAAGCCCTCCCCGGACGAGGGCCGCGGTGTAGAACAGCGCATTGGCAATGACCGGTGCCCCGGAGGCCCGGGAAATGATGCTCACTATCTTTCCCCACTTTTCGCCGACAGAGGGGCCGTATCCCCATCCGAGCGCCTCGTAGCCGCCGCCAGTGTTGAACGCGGAGAAGAGCTTCATGAGCACATTACCGGTGAGCGTGTCACAGACACAGACGTCGGCGGCACCGGCCAGGAGGTCATTGCCCCGCAGGAGGCTGCCACCGTCGGCCCTGACGCTGCCGGCGAAGTTGATGGAGTACCCGTTTTCCGTCATGCGGGCAAGAACGCGCTGTACCGAGGCGGCGCCGTCCAGGTTGAGGACACCGACTGCGGGCCTCTCCATGCCGAGCGCCTTGGCCACGGCGATGCCGTAGACTGCGTTCCGCACCATGGCCTCGATCCTGGACGCTGCCGACATGCCGGTGGATGCCGCAATGAGCAAAGGTCTCCCCCTTGCCGGCGTTACAACACGGCCGATAGTGGTCACTCCAAGGGGAAAGGGGTAGTGGAGCGCCACGGCCGCGCTGATCCGGCCTTCGGCAAGCGCCGATTCCATGGCGCTGGTAATCGCTGTTTCTCTGTCGGGCGTTTCCAGCCACTCCAGGGTGTCGTAGCCGGACACCCTGGTACCGATGGCCGTCACCCGAAGCCGGGAATCCTGCTCCATGGCGAGCACCGCTCCGGCCAGGAGCTCCTCGGTGCCGAGTTCGCTTCCCGCTGCCATGAGGCCTACACGGACTTTCGGACCGCCCGTGCGGGCCTGCTCCACCAGTTCCGCCAGGGCTTCACCAATCATGTGGCGCTTGTCCTTCATAAGCTCTCCTCAATCCGCACGTAGGGTATGTGCCAGTTCCGCCAGGGCATCCAGCAGGATGGTCTTCACCTCGTCACGGGTGAGGCTGCCGACCGGTTCACCCGACGACGCTTCCACCAGGAATGACGCGCCGTCGGAAAGGCCGGTCATCCGGGCGAGGAAGAGACTCCCTTTGCCGATGATCATGGCGCGCTTCATGTCACCCGAGGCTATGGCGTCTGCCGCGTGGCCGAGGAAGGGAACCCCGGAAGGGATATGGCCCTGGGTGTGGGCAAAGCCGACGAGCCCGTGCCTGGAAACGAATTCGCCGATTGCCGCACGCTCCAGCTGTCCTTTCACGACAGCCAGGGCCGCGATCATCTTCGCGTTGGCCTCGGGAACATCCCCGGCTCCGGCGGGGAGGGTGATTTCGGGAATCTGGAGCTCGGCCGCATACTTGTCCACATCGGCAAAGTTCAGACCCGCTTTCCGCAAGGGGTCCCACACCAGGGCGGTGGTCACGGCCTGGGGCGAAGCGCCGGCCCCCACCGAGTGTTTGCCGAGGGCGTCGAGGCGGATGACCGGGGCCGTTCCGTCATCGGGCGTGAGGAGGACCGCGAAGCTGCCCAGACAGTTTTCCAGGGCCGGGTGTTCTTTTTTCACATGGTCGCGGGAGTTCATGAAGAGCTTGGGCAATGCCCCGCCTGCCAGCACGATGACGTTCCTGCGCGCCCCCGACGCCACCAGGGACGCCCCGGTAATGAGCGCATTGACCGGGGCGGCACAGAAAGCACGGACATCGAGACCGCTGGCATTGACGCAGCCGGCGATCTCGGCGATGGACTTGGCGAGGTTGCCGCCGCCGCGCTGGTTCATGTCGCCCACCGCCTCTTCGGAGCACTCCACGAGGAAATCAACTTCGCCAGGTTCCATCCCCGCTTTCTTGAGCAGGTGGAGGAGCGCGAGCACCCCCCCAGCCTTGCTGGCCAGGTTCTCCAGGATGACGTGAGCGGAGAGCGTTTCATCGACTTCGTGGGCACGTCGGCAGCAGCCGACCACCTCGCCGGCGAAGTACAAGGGGAGTGCCGCCTTGCCGGCGATTTCGTCCCGGATCGCGGCGATGTCCCGCCCACCCTTCAAGCGCTTCAGAACCTCGGCATCCAGAACCGGATGGGCGTTCAGCTTGCCCCGGACGGACTCCGCAAAGCTCGTTTCGAGCCAGACCAGGTCGAAGACGTCACAGATGTCCAGCAAGCCGAGGAACTCGTCCTCGGGCATGATTTCCCCGTATTTCCCAAAGCGGATCGGAGCGCTCGCCAGGTTCGAATGCCACGGCAGGGGATGTTCCTCCAGCTGCTCGACGGTCATGGCCCCGATGTACGTCAGGTTCGGGGCGTAGCGAACCGCGTCCTCGTAGGGCTGGATGAACCCGGGAAGATTGGCGAGGAACGGAGAGTCCGGTTTGTCGCGGCGTTCCAGGCAGGGGGTCGTGCCGTACTGCAAACCCAGCTCCGGGGTATGGTTGAGACAGTATACGGTGCTCTTTATGGCTGCGTTGGGCATGGAACGTTATCTCCTTCACGTTGCTGACAGACGATTACAGGCTTTCCAGGTATTTTTCCGCGCTGAAGGCGGCGGTCGCCCCTTCTCCCACTGCAACCGAGACCTGCCGCAACCGTTTGCTGATCACATCACCGGCGGCGTAAATGCCGGGAACGTTCGTTTCCATTTCCGCGTTGACGATGACAAACCCTTCCCTGTCCATGGACACGGCCTTGCCCAGGAAGCTGGAAGACGGCTGGGCTCCCACGAAGATAAACACGCTGTCAGTGGCCATTTCCGAGTTCTCTCCGCTTTTCACGTTCTTCAGGGTGACGCTCTCGACGAGTTCATCCCCGTTGATGCCGGTAACGACGGTGTCCCAGATGAACCTTATCCTGGGGTTCTTGAAGGCCCGTTCCTGGATCACCCTGGTGGCGCGCAGTTCGTTTCTCCGGTGGATGACGTTCACTTCCCGGCCGAACCGCGTCAGGTAGATGGCCTCTTCAACGGCCATATCCCCGCCGCCGACCACGGAAATGACGCAATCCTCGAAAAAGGCGCCGTCACAGGTCGCGCAGTAGGAGACCCCTTTTCCCCTGAGTTTGCCCTCACCCTCTACCCCCAGCTTCCGCTCATGTGCGCCGGTCGCCACGATGAGCGCCTTGCAGCGGATCCCGCCGTCCTTCAAACGGATGAGCTTTTCGCCGGTGTCCGGATTGACCTCAACGGAAACCGCAGTATCCTTCACGATGTTCAGGCCGAACCTCCTGGCCTGGTCGGCCATTTTCCGGGCCAGCTCCGACGCTTCGATCCCTTCCGGAAAACCGGGATAGTTTTCCACCGTTTCATAGGTCATCATCTGGCCGCCGCAGGATTTGCCCTCCAGCAACACCACGTCCGTGCGGGACCGGGCAGCGTACATGCCGGCGGTCAGCCCCGCGGGTCCGCCGCCGAGAATCACCAGGTCATGATAAACAGATGTCATGCGTTGCTCCCTGCCATGGTACCTTCGTCAAAGGTACGTCACGGCACAAGCTGAAGGATCAGCCGTCCAAGGTTGCGACGGTGGGGCCGTCCACTTCCTGCTGGAGCAGGCCCAGGGCTTTCAGAATGAACCTGCGACGGAGTTCCTTTTCTTTTGTCTCGTCCAGGGAAGGATCGCCCACGGGGTTTGGAACCGCCCGGCCTTGTACGATACGATTGACGCCCACCATCTGCGCGATGTTGGGAATGGCCGTGATCTGGACGACGGGAATGCCCATCTTTTCGAGGCTGGATGCGAGCGTTGCACCGCAACGCGTGGAAGACCCTCACGTGGAGGTGAGAATGGCGCCGGCGATCGTCCCCCGCCTGAGGATTTCGGCCCCGATCTCTTCTCCTATTTCTCCGCACCTTTTCGTCACGGTGCAGTTGCCGCTCGTCGAAAAGAACGTGCCGTGGAGCTTCCCGACTTTCCCCTCCTCTACCAGTTCACGCAGCGCATCGTAGGGCACCAGGCGGTCAGGCCTGTTCAGGACGTGGTCGTTGAAATAACCGGCATGGGCCACCTCCCACGCCTGGAAGAGTTCCTCGATATCATACGCCCCCCACTTGAGGTTGCTTCTTGTGGCGAGCCCTGTGGGATTGCCCTTCGGCACCAGCCCGCCATCGCTGATCAGGGCTATTTCACACGTGCTCAGGTCCCTGAGCGGCAAAGGAGGCGGTATTTTTTCAAATACCGGCGGGGTAACCTCGCTCTCGAACGGTTTCCCCTGCAGCTTGGCCAGCAGCTTTTCAACGGCCCGTTCCGCAATGCTCTTCCCGCACAGTTCGTTTCTCAGGAGATTGCGGGAAAAATAGTTGTATTCCGAGGGTTTCGGCAGATTTTCCCATGCCACCAGGTCCTCTTCCCGTTCGTCTGAAAGGAGTCTGAAGGCCAGGCGGACCATCGTACCCGCAAGCTCCGGTATCCCCCTGGCGATGTTCGGCGCCTTGCAGATGAACGCGTACTTCCGGTACAGGTCCACGCCCGGGTTCTCCTCATTCATTGCGGTAATGACGGGAATGCCCAGTTCCGCGCCGACCTCTTTGCACATGGCGCCGCAGGCGACGCCGTACCTGCCCCCGGCAAAGGACGGGCCCGCGAAAAAGATATCCGGCTGGTACGCCGCCACCAGCCTCGCGCCTTCCTTTGCGTTCCCATCCGCGTTTTCCGCGAAGTAATCGTCGCCGCAGATCACCGTAGCGACGATTTCAGCCCTGTCGCCGAGCGCTTTCTGCAAAGCCAGGCCGGGTCCCACGGGACCATCCTTGACCATAAACCCCAGGACGGCCTTGTCCTCCCCACCGATCTGCCCGAAAAACTGGTTGAGATAGTTGACCACCCGTAATTTTTTCTCACCCATGGCTTTCTCCTTTCCTGCGCACTAATATTCCTTGACGATCACCCTGGCATTGCCCGTACAGTCGAGGACGCCGGGAAGCAGGTACTCCTCGATGTCGATTACGGGGTCGCCGGCGTACTGAACGATGGGATCCGGACAGAAGATCCTGGTTTCGGCCGTTCCTCCCAGGAACTTTTCCGCTTTCCAGGGGATCTTTGTCCTCTCGAAGGTGGCCGAAGCCGCGATGATCAGATCCAGGCACGGCGCATTGAACAGGATCGTGTCGGACAGGGTGCCGAACGGGGTCAACGGCTGCGTGAAGATGGCGGTCTTCACGCCGAGCTTTTCGCATTCCTCGCCGGCGACGGCCAGGTCGATATGGGGCATCCCCCCCGTCACCTTGGCCAGGATCACCCCGTCGGCCCCCAGGACGTTCTTCACCAGGCTGGCGGCCATGAACGCGCACCGTATCCGGCTTGCAGGCTCGGTGTTCGCGCATACGCCGATCACGCCGACAAAATTCAGGTCCCTGCCGTGGCGGCGGTACAGTTCTTTGATGATGCCGTGGTTTTGAATGCTGTACGTATCGATTGCCTTTACCACGTTCCACCCGACGACCCCTCCGTCGAGGACTTCATTGGGGTGGAGAATCGTGGGCGTCAGGTTGCGGACATGGGTCCCGTAAAAACAGGGATCCGAGGTGGCGAGATAATCGAACTGCGGCGTGTACATCTGGTAATAGAAGGCCACCCGGGGAAGGGGAGACGCGGGATCGATTTTCGGGATGTCCAGATCGAACACTTCCACTTCGTCGACCGGGTGCTCCTCGGCGGCTCGCGCCAGGTACACGGCGGTCGCCAGCCCCGCGATCTTGACGGCATCTTCGAAGTCCCGCTCGTCGACACCGTCTGCAATCGTCGGCGCGATACTGACGTTCTTCATTTTCCCGTAGGGGCTCTTCTCGGCAATGGGCCCGCACATGTCGAGGACGCCGGTTTCCTTCCGGTTCGTACCGGGATTGGACACGATGACCGCAATACCTCGAAGGGACCTGGTCCGGCCGCTTCCGGCGGTCTGCATCCTGCCGATGAAGCCCGGAAAGTCGGCATCCTCCGGGTCAGTCTTGCAGCGCGGCTGCACCACATCGCAGATGTTCAGTATCCGGACATTTTCTCCGGGTTTCACCAGACCGATCTCTACGGATCTGATCCTGGGGTCTTTGAGGATCAGTTCCTCCAGTTCCTTGGGATTTATGGACAGTACGCCTTCCCGGGCACGTGTCTCGGGACCCTCCCGGATATCCTTTATGTCTATGGATTCGATCTCGAGCCTCATCCGTCTTCTACCTCCTTTCCCGTGATTGATTGCCAATCCGGCGATTTCCGCTATTCTCGGTAAGGATACGGTTCTTCACTGCAGAAACCGGCCGGTCTGAAAATGCATGAGAAGACAGAACGTTTTTCCGCAATCCTCCGGATTCGGAACCGATTGATCCCTTCCGAGACCGGCGGCTAAAATACGGCCCTGTGTATGATCCTGTTTTTCACTAAATCCACCGTATAATGGATATGTTTTCCCAGTTCCTCTTTGGCCTGGTCGAAATTGCCTTCACGAACGAGCTCCAGGACTCTCGTATGATCGCCCAGAGAATGCCGGGCCGCGTCATCGATATGAAAATAGATGTACTGATATCTCGCCAGGGTGTAGCCGATCGAGTGATAAATGCGGGACAGCATTGAATTTCCGGTAGCTTCGACCAGGCCGACATGAAATTCATGCATGACTTTAATCTGCCGGATCAAGTCACCTTCGTCCGCACTGTTGAAGCGGGATTGCATACCTGTCGCTTCCTGAAGGGCACGTTCAGCCTTCGGCAGACTCCTGATATCGGATGCCTTCAAAAGATCCATGCAGTAGCATTCAATCATCTCCCTGGCCTGGGAGACCTCGATGAAGTCCTGTAACGACAATTCGGAAACGTACGTCCCCTTCCGGGGGACATTGAACGCCATGTTGTCTTTTTCTAAAATGCGGAACGCTTCCCTCAAGGGTGGACGGCTGACCCCGAGGTTCATGGAGATATCCACTTCGTTGAGCTTGTGCCCGGGTTTCAGTTCGCCGATGATTATCTTTTCCCTCAGTGCTTCGAGTACTGTGGATGTCGTGTTCAGACCTTCCATTCACCAGCTCCTTAGTTGACTGTTTTTTGTATTCAAAATTGTCTACAATTTTGAATACAAATATACCCGAGAAAGAAATAGTGTCAAGATAAAGTTAAGAGGAAAGGGGTTGCGGCAGTTTGTCACATTTGGTGTCCGTAATCCTTTAATAAAAACTATATTTAACGATTTGCGTGCTAGGATAACGTCCAAAAAAATCCATTAGTGAATTCGGTTACGACCCACCTTGTTTAACATCACCATCCCAAACAAGGAACATAACTCCGGCGAGACGCGACCTGTCTCTGCTCTGTTCTTTGGTACCTTGGCATTACTGTTTTTCAGGCAAAAGAAATCCCCTCAGGTTTAAAAAACCTGAGGGGATGGCATCTCATTAAAATTATTTTTTCATACCTCACGTCACAGGCTGGTCGGGAGAAGAGCCTCTTTTCTTTCCGGCCGCACGGCGGAGTTTACGGCGTAGCCACGTACCAGACGTTGTTCACACCCTGTCCGTTGGTATCGCCCGGTTTTGTGTCCTTGAAGAAGTAATACAGGGGCAATCCCTTGTAGGTCGTCTGTTTTGTGCCGTCTTCCCTGGTTATGGCACCGAAGTCTTTGGCCTTCAGATTTCCGGTGACCTTTATCCCCTCATCGAGGAAGAGAGGCCATCTATCGACGCAAGGGCCGGAACAGGCGCTCTTGCCGGCGGTGTCCTTCTTGAAGGTGTAGAGGGTCATTCCCTTGTGGTCCACAAGATAGCTTCCAATCCCTTCCTTTGTGTTCGTTCCGACTTCAGCCGCTACGGCAATCGCGGTCAGAAGAACCGACCCGCCGACGAGCGTGATGAAGCCGGATAACGATTTCTTTACTATATTCTTCATCGCGTTACCTCCATCGTTATGGATTTGGTTTATATTATACCCCGAAAATCCATTAGAGAAGTGCCGTTTATGATATTAATTTGCAAAGTCGCTGGGCGTACGGCAGGCAGGCGCAACAGGGCGGAGGGCACGGCGGTCTATCCGGCACTCAGCCCTTGCAGGCGGGGTGAAAAGGTTGGTCAGTCGTTGACGATGCGGTTCAGCTCTTCCAGGAGCTTCTCGATATCCACCTTGTGAACCCCTGCGCCGTGCTCCAGGGCCTCCAGGTCGGCAATCTGGCACTCAAGGCAGTCCAGACCGAAGCGTTGCAGCACCGGGACCACTTCCGGGTGGAGCCGGCAGATCTCACCTATCTTCATGTCCTTTGTTATCATGTATCTATCCTCCGCGGAATCCGTCGAGATGTCAAAACTTTCCGGGCAGACACTACTTCAGGTTTGCCACCGCCTCCTCGATGCGATCTATCCCCTTCCTGATGTTTTCAAGGCTGGTTGCGTAGGAGAGGCGTATGTATTTGTCGGTGCCGAAGGCGATACCCGGCACCACGGCCACCCTGGCATGCTCCAGGAAGTAGGCCGCCAGCTCGGTGGAGTTGCTGATGGTCCTGCCGTCAAAGCTCCTGCCGTATACCCCGGAGACATTCGGGAAGGCGTAGAAGGCCCCGGTCGACCTGAAGCAGCTGAAACCCGGAACCGCGGCCAGCCGATCCACGATGTAGCTGCGGCGTTTGGCGAATTCGGCGGTCATCATGGCAACCGCGTCCTGGGGTCCGTTCAGCGCCTCCACGGCGGCCTTCTGGGCTATGGAGGAGGGGTTGGACGTGGACTGGGACTGCATCTTGGTCATGGCTGCGATGATCTCCCTGGGACCGGCCGCGTAACCGATGCGCCACCCGGTCATGGCGTAGGTCTTGGACACCCCGTTGACCACGATGGTGCGCGGCGCGAGCTCGGGTACCGCGGAGGCGATGTTGAAGAACTCCAGTCCGTCATAGATGAGCCGTTCGTAGATGTCGTCCGAGATTATGACAAAGTCGTGCCCAAGGCAGACCCGGCCCAGCTCGCGCAGTTCTTCCCTACCGTAGGAGGACCCGGTCGGGTTGCAGGGTGAATTGAGCACCAGCGCCCTGGTCCTGGGGGTGACGGCCTTTTCCAGTTGCTCCGGGGTGATCTTGAACGAGGTGCTCTCGTCGGTTTCGATGAATACCGGCTTTCCCCCCGCCAGCAGGACCTGGTCGGGATAGGAGACCCAGTAGGGGGCCGGGATGATGACCTCGTCACCCTCCTGGATCAGCGCCTGGGATATGTTGTAGAGGGAGTGCTTGGCGCCGCAGGCGACCGAGATCTGCTCCCTGGTGAATTCGAGCCCGTTGTCCCGTTGCAGCTTGGCGATCACGGCGTCCTTCAGCTCGTCGGTTCCCCCTACCGGGGTGTAGCGGGTGAAGCCCGAGTCTATGGCCCGTTTGGCGGCGTCCTTGATGTTCTGCGGGGTGTCGAAATCGGGTTCGCCGGCGCCGAAGCCGATGACGTCTACTCCCTGGGCCTTGAGGGCCTTGGCCTTGGCGTCGATGACAAGGGTTGGTGACGGCTGGATCTTCTGTACGCGTTCTGCCAGTTTCATGTCGTTCTCCGAGTATGGATATGGCGTATGCGGCCTGCACCGGGACGCCCGTTGATTATTTTTTGAATTTGTCGTCGAGCGCCTTCTTGACGAGGGGGGGGACCAGGCCGTCGATGGGGCCCTGCAGGGAGTACACCTCTTTCACTATGGATGAGGAAAGGAAGCTGTAGAAAACCGAGGTCATGAGAAAAACCGTCTCGACTTCCCTTGAAATACCCCGGTTGATCTGAGCCATCTGCAGTTCGTACTCGAAGTCCGAAATCGCCCGAAGACCCCGCACGATTGCCTGTGCCCTGCAGGAACGGGCGTAGTCTACCAGAAGGCCGTCAAAGGTGTCAACTCTTGCCCGGTCGCTGTCCTTGATTACCGACTTGATGAGCTCCACCCGCTCATCCACGCTGAACAGGGGACTCTTGCGCTCGTTGCGGGCCACGGCTATGATGACCTCGTCGAAAATTTTCAGTGCGCGGTTGATGATGTCCAGGTGGCCGAAGGTGATGGGATCGAACGAGCCGGGATACACGGCGATTTTTTTCGTCATGACGCGCCTTTCTTGGTTTTGATGAAGAAGGCCAGGGCGGTGTCGCCGTAGACCCTGCTGTCGCAGAGGCGGAGCGTTCCGTATGCCGAGCCCGGTTCCTCCTTTGAGGAGTATTCCGCAACGACCACTGCGTCGTCGTCGATGATCGGTGATTCACCCAGCCTGGACAGGCATATCTCCAGCAGCCCTTTCCTGTAGGGCGGGTCGATGAAGACCAGCCCGAACCTCTCGGTGCGGGCTTCAAGCCACGACAACGCGGCCCGGAAGTCCCTGGCGATAACCCTGCCTCTCTCCCGGAAGCCGGTCAATTCCAGGTTCTTCGCGATGATGGAACCGGACTCCCGCCCGCTGTCGATAAAGACCGCGCTGCCGGCACCGCGACTCAACGCCTCGATACCGAGGTTGCCGGTGCCGGCGAATATGTCCAGCACCGAGCAGCCGTCCAGGGAACCCGGCATCCCGGTCAGGATGCTGAACAGCGATTCCTTTACCTTGTCGGAGGTGGGTCTGATCCCCATCCCCCGGGGGGTCAGCAGCTTGCGTCCCCCGGCGCTGCCCCCTACGATCCGCATCCCGTCCTTCCCAGGGCTTCAGCCAGCTTGGTCGCACTCCCTCTGGCGTGGAAGGCGATCAGGAATTCCCGCGCCTCCCGGTATGCCATCTCGTGGATCTGGCGGCGGTTCTCCTGTGGGATGGCGTCGATGTCGGACTTGAATACCCTGGTCGCGTACTTGATGTCACGGTTGTTCTCTCTTGCCCAGCAGCGCATGGCGTCCATGAGGTCCAGGGGAAGTCCCGCGTGGGCTACGTTCTGCCAGAGGGTCCCGATGTTCCCCTTGCGGATGCCGTAGTGGGCAAGTTTTCCGACCAGGTGGAGCGGAGTGCCGGTGATCCCGTGCTGCACGAGGCCTGCCAGCCCGAACGAGGCGGCCGTCTCGCTGATCCGCCTGGTGCGCTCCAGGTCGATGTGCACCACTTCCCCTTCCAGGTAGTTGCCCCGTTTCGAACCGTTATTGATGGCGAGCAGTTGGGGAGAGATCCCCCGCGCATTTACACCGGAGAGAAACGACTCTGTCTCGCCGATGGTTGTGAGAGAGGAGCGGCCGGGTGAAGCGGGCCGTTCGCCCAGCTCGAGCTCCAGGCCAAAGCCCCGGGCTATGATCGGCCGGGCGAGACGGGCTACGATGTCGATGTTGACGGGGAGGGGGTTGAATGATGCGTCCAGGGCAAAGGAGGTGTAGCCCGCCTCAATCTGCGCCTCGATGAGGAGTCGGGCCCGCTCGAATTCCTCTTTTGAGGCGTCCTTGACGGTTATGTGGTCCGCATGGATGAAAAAGGGCGAGGTAAACTTGCATTCATGCGCGTACTCCACGACGGTCCCGACGAAGGAGTCCGGGGTCTGTCCGGTATAGCCGCCGTCGAGGCCTCCTTCCGTCATGGTGAGCTCGAAGGCGACCACTGCGTCCAGCTCCTGGGCGGCCTTCATGATGCCGGGTAGTGCGTGTCCGATCCTGGCGTTGCACGCCATCACGATCAGGTTTTCGTCCTTCAGAGCGGTGAACACGTCCCGGCCGCTCAGGAGGCATACGCTATCTGCCGTGCCCAGTTTGCTCCTGACCTGATCCGGAACCAGCTCCAGCAGCTTTTTACTCATGGTAAATTCCGTTCGTGGAATTGAAAATTATTGAAATATATTCAGAAAAACTAGCATGATAAGGTTTTGTGAGTCAAGGGTAACTTTGTGGTTGACACAGTCTGAACACGGGGCTTTAATAAAAATCTCATGGGGAGGACTACCTGATGGAGATGGCAGTTTCATATGAAAGACCCGACCTTGCAGGGTTCGCTGCGAAGAGCTCCGAATCCCTCGGGCGGCGCTATCACGAGGAGTTCCGGGACGACCGGCCGGCGTTCGAGCGGGACCGGGACCGCATCATACACTGTGCGGCGTTCCGGAGGCTCGAGTACAAGACCCAGGTCTTCGTCAATCACGAGGGGGACTATTACCGCACCCGGCTGACCCATTCACTGGAGGTGGCCCAGATAGGGAAGGCAATCGCCCGGCGGCTCCGGCTCAACGAGGAGCTGACCGAGGCCCTTGCCCTTGCCCACGACCTGGGCCACACCCCGTTCGGCCACACCGGCGAGGATGTGCTCAACCGGCTGATGAAAGGCTACGGTGGGTTCGAGCACAACCTGCAGTCGCTCCGGGTGGTGGACGAACTGGAGGAACGCTATCCCGGATTCAACGGCCTCAACCTCTCATGGGAGACCAGGGAGGGGATCATCAAGCACAAGTCCCCCCACGACTCCCCACCCGAGATAGTGGCTGAGCTGATGCCCGGCACGGTCCCGACGGTGGAGGCACAGATCATCAACTTCGCCGACGAGATAGCCTACAACAACCACGACATCGACGACGGCCTCAAGTCCGGACTCATCACCCTGGGCCAGCTGGAGACCATGGAGCTGTGGAGCGAGGTCCACGAGCGCATATACGAGAGGTATCCCGGCATCGATCCGGAACGGGGCAAGCACCAGACCATCAGCGCCCTCATAGGGTACCTGATCCGCGACCTGAGCGTCACTACCCTGGAGAACATCGGGCGCTACGGCATCGCGACCATGGAAGACCTGCGCAGGGTCAACCGCCAGGTGGTGGCCTTCAGCCAGCAGACCGCCGAGAAGAATCGGGATCTGAAGCGGTTCCTCATGCGCAACCTGTATCGCCATCACAAGGTGGAACGGATGCGGGTCAAGGCGGAGCGGTACCTGACCCAGCTGTTCGAGGCATACCTGAAGCACCCGACCCTGCTTCCGCGCAAGCATCTCAGGAAGATGGAGAGCGCCGGCCGGGAGCGGGTGATCTGCGACTACATCGCCGGCATGACGGACCGGTTCGCACTGGACGAGTTCAAGAGGCTGTTCGAACCGTACGAGCGGGTCTGACCGGCCCGGGAGGTCACGCCCATGGCACGGATCGTCAAGAAACGGTCGGTAAAGGCGGGGCTGCCGCCCGGCAGCCTGGTCTATGTGGGGGAGCAACGGACCGAGCAGGCTCATATCACGGTCATCGAGTACGGGGAGGGTGTGTTCCGGGAGAGAGCACTCGATGATCTCACCGAGTGCTCCCCCTGCCGGGACGCCTCCACCGTGACCTGGATCGACGTGGACCTGGTGCACCAGGTGGACCTGGTGGCGAGGATCGGCGAATGCTTCGGTCTCCATCCGCTGGTAGTGGAGGACATCCTGAACACCGACCAGCGGCCCAAGATGGAGGATTTCGGCGAGTATTTCTACGTGGTGTTCCGGGCGCTTACCTGCAACGGAGAGCGCTGGGCCATGGAAAGCGAGCAGATCAGCCTGATACTGGGCGCCAACTACGTCCTCTCCTTTCAGGAAAAGAGCGGCGCGGTCTTCGCCAAGGTGCGGGAGCGGATCCGCGCGGGAAAGGGACGCATCGACCGGTCGGGCGCCGACTACCTGGCCTATACCCTCCTGGATACGGTGGTCGACAACTATTTCATCGTCCTGGAGCGGCTGGGCGACCGTATCGAAGCCCTGGAGGACGCCCTGGTGACCAATCCCGCCTCCTCCACCCTCAGGGTGATCCATGCCCTGAAGCGAGATCTCATCTTCCTGCGGCGTTCGGTCTGGCCTCTCCGGGAGGTGCTGAGCGGTCTCCAGCGCGAGGATTCGTCGCTGGTCCGCGAGTCCACCCGAGTCTACCTCCGTGACGTCTACGACCATACCATCCACGCCATCGACACCCTGGAAACCTTCCGTGACATGATTTCCGGCATGCTGGACATCTATCTCTCCAGCATGAGCAACCGGTTGAACGAGGTCATGAAGGTCCTGACCATCATCGCCACCATCTTCATCCCGCTCACCTTTATAGCCGGGGTCTACGGCATGAATTTCCGTCACATGCCCGAGTTGGAGTGGCGCTGGGGTTACCCCGCGGTCATGCTCTTCATGGCCGCGGTGAGCGGGTTCATGGTCGTCTGTTTCAAAAGGAAAAAATGGTTTTGAGTCTGCCGTTAAAGCCGGACCTGCCAGGTTTTCGAAACCTGGCAGGTCTCCGGTCGTAAGCCTTGATAAGGAGCTGCCGTGTTCGAGTCCGCCGAGTTGGGCCACACCGTCGATAAGGAGTCCTGGAAAAGAGAGGTCCCGCCCCTGCGGGAAGCCCTGCTCGATGCCCAGTACGACCTGCTGCAGAAGGCCGAGTTCCCGGTGATCATACTGGTTTCCGGAGTGGACGGGGCAGGCAAGGGGGAGACCGTCAACGTGCTGAACGAGTGGATGGACCCGCGCCACATCGAGACCCACGCCGTGAGCGATCCCACCGACGAGGAGCGGGAACGTCCCGCCATGTGGCGCTACTGGAGGCTCCTCCCGCCGAAGGGGAAGATCGGAATCTTTTTCCGCTCCTGGTACTCTACTCCCATCAGCCTGGCGCTGCACAAGGATGCGGGGAACTCCGAGCTGGATCAGCAGTTGGCGCGGATCAACCGCTTCGAGAAGATGCTGACCGACGAGGGTGCGCTGATACTCAAATTCTGGCTCCATCTCTCCAAGGAGAGCCAGCGCCGGCGTCTCAAGACACTGGAAAAGGACCCGGCCACCCGCTGGCGGGTCACGGAGCGTGACTGGAAGAACTTCAAGATCTACGACCGGTTCCGCAGGACGGCCGAGCACGCACTTCGCCGGACCGACACCACCGAGGCGCCATGGATCATTGTCGAGGGGGCGGACGCCCGCTACCGCTACCTGGCGGTAGGCCAGGCGATCCTGCAGGCCGTGCGTTCGAGGCTGGACTCCCCGCGGACATGCAGCGCCTCCATAACCGTACCGCCGGTCACGGCCGGCATGGACTCGCTCTCGGTCCTGAACCGCCTCGACCTGTCGCTGAAGCTGGCAAAAAAGGAGTACGAAAAGGAGCTGGAAAAATACCAGGGCACGCTCAATCTCCTGACCCGCCACAAGAACTTCGGCAGAATGTCGGCGGTCGTGGTGTTCGAAGGGTTTGACGCCGCGGGCAAGGGGGGCGCCATCCGGCGGATAACCGGTGCCCTGGACGCCCGCTATTACCGGGTAATCCCGACCGCGGCCCCTACCGAGGAGGAGCGTGCCCAGCCCTACCTGTGGCGCTTCTGGCGGCACATTCCGAGGCGGGGGCACCTGGCGATATTCGACCGGTCCTGGTACGGCAGGGTGCTGGTCGAGCGGGTAGAGGGTCTCTGTTCGCCGGCCGACTGGACGCGCGCCTACGGGGAGATCAACGATTTCGAGGAACAGATGATGAGAAACCGTACCCTGGTCCTGAAATTCTGGCTCCAGATCGGCAAGGACGAGCAGCTGCGACGGTTCCGCGAGCGGGAACAGGTTTCCTTCAAACGTTTCAAGATAACGCCTGAGGACTGGCGGAACCGTGAGAAATGGGACGACTACGAACGGGCCGTCTGCGACATGATCGACCGGACCAGCACCGAGCAGGCACCCTGGACCCTGGTGGAGTCAGACGACAAGCAGTTTGCGCGCATCAAGGTGCTGAAGGCCATCTGCGAGAAATTGGAAGCAACGCTGTAAAGACCGCCGAATACACCGGGCAATCCGGTGAGTCACCCATCCCTGCCCTGTTTCCGTATCTCCGAGGGGGTCAAAAGCCTCATTAATCACTTGACACCAGGGTTAAGAGCGGGTAATGTTTCCGAAATTGCTTAACACCGTTAAGGAACAATGGGCCTTCTACGACAACGGCACAAAAACAGAGAAGCCTTTCGCATGATAATCCTTGATGCGGCCCGGGAGCTGTTTTCCCGGGAAGGGTACGAGAATTTTTCCATGCGGAGGCTGGCGAAGCGGATCGAGCACTCTCCCACCACCATCTACCTCTATTTTCGCGACAAGGACGAAATCCTTTTCCGTATCTGCGAGGAATTGTTCGCGGAATTGTACCGGGAGCTGTCAAGTCTGCGCAGCGGCGGGGAAGAGCCGCTGGACATTCTGCGGCAGGCGTTGCGGATGTACGTCCGGTTCGGGCTGGAGAACCCGGATCACTACCGGGCCGCGTTTTTTACCAATCCGTTCGTTTACGGCTCGCCCCGTGAATACCTGGAAAAAGACACCATGAGCAGGCGCGCCTACCTGTATTACCGGGACCTGGTGGCCGAGTGCGCCTCCTCGGGCCGGCTGCGCCCCATGGATGTCGATCTCCTGGCCCAGGTCCTCTGGACAGGGGTCCACGGGATTGTGGCGGCCGTCATATTTACCAGAGATTTTCCACTGGCTGATACCACCGAACTGGTCGAGACCATGGTGGATGCACTTTTCAAAGGCCTCCTGCCCTGATTTCCAACCTGAACCCGGAGAGGGAATTCGTGAGAGTCTTCATCCCTTGCAGAAAAACGCTCGCGGCGGGCGCCTTGGTGGTTGCCGTGGCCGGTTGCGCCGTGGGGCCCGATTTCCGTGTGCCCGACGCGCCGGTTGTCCGGGAGTACACCCCGGAACCACTCCCGGCAGAGACGGTTTCGGCTCCGGTCCCGACCGGAGCAGCGCAGCGCTACGTGAACGGAATGGACATCCCCGGCCAGTGGTGGAGCCTGTTCCGTTCCGAGACACTGGATCGTCTGATCCGGAAGGCGCTTCAGGACAGTCCCACCCTGGCCGCAGCCCGGGCGCGGCTCAGGGAAGCGGAAGAGAACTGGCGGGCCAGGGGAGGGACGGTGTACTTCCCCACGCTGGACGGCAATGTGGGGGTGAGCCGGAGCAGATCCACCGGGGCCTCATTCGGCCAGCCGGAATCCGGGGCCAGCACTTTTACCCTCTATAACGCCACGGTCACGGTCTCCTACACCCTGGACCTGTTCGGCGGAAACCGGCGCGAGCTGGAAGCCCTGCGCGCCCAGGCCGACTACCAGCGGTTCCAGTATGAGGCGGCCTATCTCACCCTGACCTCCAACATCGTCACCTCGGCGGTGGCCGAGGCGTCGCTGCGGGCCAGGATCGAGGCCACCCGGGAGATCATAGAGATGCAGCGGAAGCAGCTGGAACTGGTAAGCGGCAAGTTCGAGCTCGGAGGCGCTTCCCAACCCGATGTCCTGGAGCAGCGGACCATGCTGGCCCAGACCCTGGTTACGCTTCCCCCGCTGGAAAAGGAGCTTGCCGGGGTTCGCCATCAACTGGCCGTTTACGTCGGGAGTTTCCCCGGGGAGGGAGGGATCCCGGAATTCAGGCTGGAAGACATGGAGCTTCCGCCGGACGTGCCGGTGAGCGTCCCTTCGTCGCTGGTGCGCCAAAGGCCGGACATCAGGGCCTCCGAGAAGTTGCTGCACGCGGCCTGTGCCCAGGTGGGGGTCGCCACCGCCAATCTCTATCCTAGGATAACTCTGACCGGCAGCCTCGGCAGCAACGCGGTGAAGATAGAGGACCTGTTTTCCAACGGCTCGGCGGTCTGGAGCCTGGGCGCCGGCTTGCTCCAGCCGCTGTTCCACGGCGGCGAGCTGACCGCGAAACGTCGTGCGGCCATCGCGGCCCATGACCAGGCCATGGCCCAGTACCGGGAGGTGGTGCTCGCTTCGTTCGGGGAAGTGGCCGATACCTTGCGGGCGCTGGAAACCGACGCCCGGACCCTGCGCGCACAGGCGGAGGCGGAGTCCTCAGCCAGGGAAACCCTTTCGCTGGTGGAGCGCCAGTTCCAGATCGGGGCGGTAGACTATCTCTCGCTGCTTGTGGCGCAGCGCATGTACCATCTGGCCCGCATCAACCTGGTGCAGGCACAGGCGGCCCGCCTGGCCGATACCGCCGCGCTCTTTCAGGCACTGGGCGGCGGGTGGTGGAACCGTGACGCTGCGGATGAGGATATTGTGACTAATAGTCAATGAAATTAATGAATTGAAAGGTTATATTTAAACCTTTACAGGAGTAATCCCGATATGAGGAAACGCATCATTCTGGCCGTGCTGGGGTTGGTACTGGTTGCGGGCCTGCTGGCAGGCATCAAGGTCCTGCAGATCCGGACCATGGTCGAGCAGGGCAAAAAGGCGGTGCCACCCCCAGAGACGGTCACCACCTCCACGGTCAGGTCGGAGACCTGGGAAACCTCTCTGACCGCCGTCGGTTCGCTGACCGCGGTTCAGGGTGTCACCGTCTCGGCCGAGCTTCCGGGCAAGGTCGCCAGGATCGATTTCTCTGCCGGCACTGCGGTCAGGAAAGGGGATCCGCTGATAAGTCAGGACTCCTCGGCGGAAGAGGCCCAGCTTCCCGGTCTCGCCGCCCAGGAGAAGCTGGCCCGCACCGAGCTGGAACGTGCCGCCAAGATGGTTCAGACCAGCATCATATCCAGGGCCGAGTATGACAAGGCTGTGGCCGCCCACGACCAGGCCCTCTCCCAGCTCAACTCCCTCCGGACGACCATTGCCAAAAAGACTGTCCGCGCCCCCTTCAGCGGCCGGCTCGGC
Organism: Geobacteraceae bacterium; assembly: GCA_029975275.1. GTDB lineage: Bacteria > Desulfobacterota > Desulfuromonadia > Geobacterales > Geobacteraceae > RPRC01. Next base: position 30,637 of record JARKPN010000166.1, read on the forward strand.
ATACGCCAGGTGAACCTGGGACAGATGCTGCACGAGGCGGACCCGGTGGTGACCCTGCAGTCGCTCGACCCCATCTTCGTGGACTTCAACCTGCCGCAGCAGCAGCTGGGCCGGCTGCGCACGGGACTCGCGGTCCGGGTGACCTGCGACGCCTTGCCCGGCCTGACGGTTCAGGGCCGCATCACCGCCATAAACCCGCTGGTGGACCCGGCGACCCGCAACGTGAGCGTGCAGGCCACGGTAACCAATCAGGCGGAAAAACTCCGGCCGGGGATGTTCGTCAACGTGGTGGTGGCCCTGCCGCTCCGCAGTAGCGTGCTCTCGATTCCCGCAACCGCCGTGCTCTATGCACCCTACGGTGATTCGGTATTCGTGGTGGAGGACGACAGGGAACGCAAAGGAGGCAGGGTCCTGCGCCAGCAGTTCGTACGCCTGGGCGAGAAACGGGGCGATTTCGTAGCGGTCAGCAGCGGGCTGAAGGCCGGGGAGACCGTCGTAACCACCGGCGGCTTCAAGCTGCGCAACGGCCAGTCCGTTATAGTCGACAACAAGCTTTCCCCCCCATTCAGGCATGCACCAGCACCGGAGAACAACTGACCCATGAAGATCACCGACCTGTTCCTGCGACGCCCGGTTCTGGCCCTGGTGGTGAACCTGATCATCATCATCGCCGGATTGCAGGCCATACGCTCCATCAGCGTCCGCCAGTATCCGCGGAGCGAAAATGCCGCAGTCACGGTAACGACGGTCTACGTCGGGGCAAACGCTAGCCTGGTTCGCGGCTTCGTCACCACGCCGCTGGAGAGGGCCATAGCGGCTGCGGACGGCATAGAGTACATGGAGTCCAAGAGCACCCTCGGCCTGTCGACCATCACCGTCCGTCTGAAGCTGAATTACGATTCCACCAAGGCCCTGGCCGAGATCAGCTCGAAGGTCGACCAGGTGCGGCGCGACCTGCCGCCCGAGGCCGAGGTGCCGGTCATCAACATCGAGTCGGCTGACAGCCAGTTCGCCTCGGCCTACCTGAGCTTCAGCTCGGACATGCTGAAGCAGAACGAGATCACCGACTACCTGGTCCGCGTGGTCCAGCCCAGGCTGTCGGCCATACAGGGGGTGCAGCGGGCCGACATCCTCGGTGCGCGGACCTTTGCCATGCGCGTCTGGCTCAAGCCCGAACAGATGGCCGCCTTCAACCTCAGTCCGACCCAGATACGCGACGCCCTGGCCGCCAACAACTTCCTGGCCGCGCTCGGACACAGCAAGGGGGCGTATATCCAGGTGAACCTCACCGCCGACACGAATCTTAGCACGGTCGAAGAGTTCCAGCGCCTTGTGGTGCTGCAGAAGAACGACACCATCGTCCGTCTCGGGGACGTGGCCGACGTGGTGCTGGGCGCGGAAGACTACGACGCGGAGGTCCGGTTTTCAGGCCAGACCGCGGTCTTCATCGGTATCTGGCCCCTTCCCAACGCCAACTCCCTCGATGTCATAAAACGGGTACGGGCCGAGATGGCATCCATCCAGAAGGACCTGCCGACCGGTCTCGTGGCCCGGGTCGCCTACGACGCCACCGACTACATCTCCAACGCCATCACCGAGGTGTTGAAGACCCTCGGCGACACGCTGCTTATCGTGATGGTGGTGATCTTCCTGTTCCTGGGCTCGTTCCGCTCGGTGCTGATCCCGGTGGTGGCCATACCGTTGTCGCTCATCGGCGGGGTCTTCCTGATGCAGGCCTTCGGCTTTACCCTGAACCTCCTCACCTTGCTGGCCATTGTCCTTTCGGTCGGTCTGGTGGTGGACGACGCCATCGTGGTGGTGGAAAACGTGGAGCGCCACATGAGCGAGGGAAAGACCCCGCTGCAGGCGGCCCTGGTGGGCGCCCGCGAGCTGGTGGGGCCCATTATTGCCATGACCATCACCCTGGCCGCGGTCTACCTTCCCATCGGTCTGCAGGGTGGGCTCACCGGCTCGCTGTTCCGCGAATTCGCCTTCACCCTGGCCGGAGCGGTCACCATCTCCGGCATCGTGGCCCTTACCCTCTCGCCGCTCATGTCCTCCCGGCTGCTCAAGCCGGGCCTCGAGGAGCACGGGCTGCCCGGCCGTATCGCCCGCGACTTCGGCCGGCTGAGAAGGTTTTACGGCCGCTGCCTGGACAAAACCCTGGCGGCGCGGCCGGCTGTCTACAGCGTCTGGCTTGTCGTCTCGCTCCTCACGGTTCCCATGTACGTCATGTCCGCCAAGGAACTGGCGCCGACCGAGGACGAGGGGGTCATCTTCAGCATCCTGGACGCGTCGGCCAACTCCACGCTTGACCTGAACAGCCATTTCGCCAACGTGGTCAACCAGGTCTACCGGAGCGTCCCCGAGACCGACTTCACCTTCCAGGCCACCTTTCCCAACTCCGGCTTCGCAGGTATGGTCACCAAACCCTGGTCAGAGCGGGATCGCACCATCTTCCAGATCATGCCGGAGGTGCAGCAGAAGCTCCATGCCATCCCGGGCATCCAGGCCTTTCCGGTGACCCCGCCGGCCCTGCCCGGCGGAGGCGACTTCCCTGTCGAGTTCGTGCTGGCCTCCACGGCCGATACCCCGCAGATCCTGGAATTCGCCAAACAGCTGCAGACAAAGGCCATGGAGAGCGGCATGTTCCTGTTTCCACCGATTATCGACGTCAAGATCGACCAGCCGCAGTCGGAATTCATCATCGACAAGGACAAGGTCGCCGCGCTGGGTCTCAATCTCAGCCAGGTGGGGGGTGACCTGGGTGGAATGGTGGGGGGGGATTACGTCAACCGCTTCGACATCTCGGGACGGAGCTACAAGGTGATCCCTCAGATCGAGAGGGCAGGGAGGCTGAATCCGGGGCAGCTGGAGGGTATCTACGTCACCGGTCCGAACGACAGGCTGATCCCGCTCGGCACCATCGCCACCCAGCGGGAGACGGTGGTGCCGCGTTCGCTCAACCGTTTCCAGCAGCTGAACGCGGTCAAGCTCAGCGGTGTTCCCATACGCCCCCTGGACGAGGCCCTGGGTTTCCTGGAAACAGAGGCGTCGAAGATACTTCCCGAGGGGTACGTGATGGACTATACCGGCGAGTCGCGCCAGCTGCGCACCGAAGGTAACCGGTTCCTGCCGGCATTCGCGCTGGCAATCGTCCTGATCTTCCTGGTGCTGGCGGCCCAGTTCAACAGCTTCCGCGATCCGTTCGTCATCCTGGCCGGGTCTGTGCCGCTGGCCATGTTCGGCTCGCTGCTGTTCACATTCCTGAAGATGCCCGACCCGAACGTCCCGTTCTGGACCAACGGCTGGACCACCACCCTCAACATCTACTCGCAGGTGGGCTTGGTCACCCTGGTCGGCCTGGTGTCGAAAAACGGCATCCTGGTCGTGGAGTTCGCCAACAAGCTTCAGCTGCAGGGGCTGCCGAAGCTGGACGCCGTGCGCCAGGCGGCCATGATCCGGCTCCGTCCGATCATGATGACCACCGCGGCAACCATAGCCGGCCATTTCCCCTTGACCCTGGTAAGCGGCGCCGGCGCAGCGGCGCGTAACTCCATCGGCCTGGTGCTGGTGGGGGGCATGTTTGTCGGGACCCTGTTCACCCTGTTCATCATACCGTCCATCTACATGCTCATCGCCCGCGACCACGGCAAGGACCGGGAGCGGGAGGCCGCGGTCATCGCCGCTGAGACCTGATTCCGGGCCCCGGTACCCGACAGACCGCTGCTTCATGCAGTTCAACCCCCAGAAGCAGTTTCCGCACGGCACCGAGGTCAGGTAGCAGTCCCGGTCGAACTGTGACACTGGAAACGGTGTCAGAGAAAATAGCAGGGATGGGCCTCGCCGTCCCGTGAAACATGGGCGTTTCCCTCCACGATGAAGTCGCAGTTCCGTTCCGTCCTGGGGAGCGTTCCGGAGAGCCGCAGCTCGATTCCCGCCTCGTCCGCCGCCACCCTGGCCCTTTCGAACACCCGCTCGACCTTTTCCATAGTATTTATCAAACAAGAACAAAAAATTAGAACTGTTGAATTTTGTGTGGACAGGTTATATTATTCCTCCCCGAACACCTGTCGTCCGGCCCGCGGGTGCCTCCACGCTTGTCCCTTGGATGCGCCGGGGCATTGGACGACATCCGGCCGAACCGCGAACCATGCCGGGTGAGAGGCGCTGGGTTGGAGGGATAATGGAAACGCTTTCGATAAGCTACTGCCGGGTCTGCGGCAGTGATATGTCTCCGGACGAAACGATATGTGCAAAATGCGGCGGGGTGCGGGTTCTGAAGAAAAAAGGGCACTCGACGGTTCTGCTCGTCATTCTGGTCGTCTGTGGCTTCATTGCGGTAGTCCTGCTGGGGATTGTCAGCGCGATTTCCATTCCAAAGCTCTCGGCAATCCGGATCTACGACTGCAACACCCTGCCGGACAGTCGGTGCCGGCAAAAACCGAGACAGTCATTGCCCGCGGCTCTCCAACCTGCTATCATGGCGAACGGTCGAACGCCGGGACGCGATGGTCCCTGCATGGAAAGGGGAGGGGACAGGATTGATGAAGCTTCTGGGTTGGCTGGAGAAACGGCTCGGCAGGTATGCGCCGCATAACGTAACCCTCTACCTGATAGCGGGGCAGAGCCTGTTTTACGTCCTGTACATGATGGGGCGGATTGATCGCAGCCAGACCTGGCTCTCGGCCGACCTGCTGCTGAGGGGTGAATGGTGGAGGCTCGCGACCTTTCCATTCGACCCGCCGCTCAGCAACCCGCTGTTCGCCTTCTTCGCCTGGTACCTGTTCTATCTCATGGGGTCGGCCCTGGAAGAGCTGTGGGGCGCGTTCCGCTACAATCTCTTCCTGGTAATCGGCTATCTCCTGACCGTGGCGGTTTCCTTCCTCACCCCCGAGCTGCCGGTCAGCAACGCCTTTATCGGCGCCTCGGTGTTTCTCGCCTTTGCCTGGCTTTTCCCGGACTTCCAGCTCCTGCTCTTCTTCGTCCTGCCGGTACGGATCAAGTGGCTCGCCCTGCTGACCTGGATCGGCTACCTCTTCATACTCATCTTCAGCGGTTGGCAGAGCAGGCTGCTGATGCTCGCTTCAGTGGGCAATTTTCTGCTGTTCTTTGCCCGTGATATCGTGGTGACTCTCCGGTACCGAGGACGCCGGATGGCGGTGAAGGCCTCCCGGACTGCCGGCGGAGACGCTGGGTACTACCACCGGTGCACGGTCTGCGGTATTACCGACAGGAGCCATCCCGACATGGATTTCCGTTACTGCCCGGAGTGCGACGGCCAGTTCGGCTACTGCCGGGACCACATCTTCAACCACAACCACGTGAAGAGATGAGCCCGGTTTCGGAGGTCCTTTCCGCTCAATGTTATGCCGGACCGGCCGATACGTAATACCGGGAACCGCTCACGGATGACGTCCGCCGGAGCGCCCACTTGAATCCACAAATACCGGAGGCAGAATGTTCGATCTTCCACTACCTCAGCGGCTTTTCCTTTCACTGTACGGCTCGGAATACCGGCAGCCTGCCCTGGTGACGACCGGATTCGATTCGGTGACCGTGGGCAATGACGAATATATTCTTCTTACCAGGCCGGATCGTGTGAGGGGAGAGATCAGGGAGTATTTTCAGCTGCCCAACGATGAGAAGACCCTGAGCGAGCTGATGGACGTGATCGACGGGGGCGTAACAGGCGCCTTGGGTCCGATCGAAGGCTGGCTGCCGGAATAGGCCGGAGCTAGTGTCTTGTGCGGCTCATTCCTTCCTTACAATTCCGGGCCTTTTGGCCCCTGGCCGCGTTCCGGCTCCTCGGCTTAGACCCGGCTAGGCCTGTGTCGCCGCGCCTTGCCAGGAATCAAAATTCCTCGGAGTTCTTGCGGTGAACTAACCGCACAGGACACTAGCGGCATTCCGTCACCACCGCTGCCGCCATGGACTCCAGCGGGAGGACCCGCTGAGCGGCACCCAGTTTCACCGCCTCTTTGGGCATGCCGTATACCACGCAGGACTGCTCGTCCTGGGCGACGGTAAAAGCCCCCGCCTGCTTCAGCTCCAGCAGCCCCTTTGCCCCGTCGTCTCCCATTCCGGTCATGATGACGCCGACCGCGTTCCTGCCGGCATAGCGCGCGGCGGAACGGAACAGCACGTCCACTGACGGCCGGTGACGGCTCACCAGGGGGCCGTCCTTCACCTCCACGTAGTAGCGGGCGCCGCTCCGCTTGAGCAGCAGGTGGCGGTTGCCCGGCGCGATGAGCGCCCGTCCCCTCAGCACGGTGTCGTTGTCCTCCGCCTCCTTCACGGAGATACTGCACAGGCTGTCGAGCCGCACCGCGAAAGACCTGGTGAAGTTTTCCGGCATGTGCTGCACGATGACGATGCCGGGGGCATCGGAGGGCATCCCTTCGAGGAAGACGCGGAGCGCCTCGGTCCCGCCTGTGGAGGCCCCCACCACGACCACCTTTTCGGTTGTCCGGATCATCGATCTGGGGTCCGGCCTGGAGAGCATCACATCGGCGGTCAGTTTCGGCGACACCCTCCCGGCGCGGCCCGCTATGGGCCTAACCCTGGCCTGAGAGGCGGCCTTGACCGCATCGCATATCAGGACCTTCGATTCCTCCAGGAACCGCTTCACCCCGAGGCAGGGTTTGCTGATGACCTCGACCGCGCCGAGCTCCAGCGCCCTCAGGGCGGTTTCCGAGCCGCGGTCGGTAAGACTGGAGCACATCACCACCGGGATGGGGTGCTGGGTCATGATCCTCTTCAGGAAGGTGATGCCGTCCATGCGCGGCATCTCCACGTCCAGGGTGATGACGTCGGGAACCTTTTCCCTGATCCGTTCCGCGGCCATGAACGGGTCCGCGGCGGTGGCCATCACCTCGATCCCCGGGTCCGATGAGAGGATCTCGGCGAGGGTCTGGCGCACCACGGCCGAATCATCGACAATGAGGACCCGGATCCTGTTCTTCATGGCTCCCCTGCTTGATACCGTCTGAAACGAACGTTCTTGATGGCATCCGGCTAACGGTTCTTCGGCAATCCCCGGCTCAGGCGTTTGACGAACACCTCGCCGGTATGTGGTTTGAAAAACAGCTTGCGCCCTTGATCGCCGCCCACGTCCGAGGCCAGCAGCGCAAGCCGTTCCGAGGCGATGATCCCGAGCGCGGTCTCGATATTCTGTCTCCCCACCGTTTTTCCGCTTCCACTCCCGCAGCCCAGCAGGTCTGATCCCCCGAAAAGCTTGACTTCCAGCTCTTCGCGAGGCACGCCGCGACGGTCGAAGTGAAGCAGCATCGCGTACATGGAGCTGTCCACGTAGCGGAATTCGTTTCCGGCCGTCCCTGAGGCGGCCTCTGGAAGCAGTGAATGGCAGATGGCCCCGAAGCGGCCATTCCTGCAGAACATGGTGACCGAGACGCAGGAGCCGAGCACGGTGGAGACAATCGAGGGCTTTTCTCCGGCATAGCCCTCTCCCGGCTTCAGAATAATGGTATGCAGGCCGCCGAACCACATGTCAGGCCCTCTTCCGGTAGACGGTCGAGGCGACCTGCTCCAGGGGGAGATTGAAGCCGCCCAGCGTCTCCGAATGGCCGAGAAAGAGAAGACCTTCGGGGGCCAGACAATTGCAGAGCCGCCGTATCAGGGCTTCCTGAGTCTGCCGATCGAAATATATGATGACGTTTCTGCAGAAGATTATCTCCATCGGCTCGCGGAACTCGAAATCCTCCATGAAGTTGAGCCGCCTGAAGGTCACCGTGCTCCTCAGCCCCGGCACGACCCTTACCAGCCGCCGCTTCCTGTCCCTGCTCCTGAGGAAGTATTTCCGCCGCAGCTCGGGGGGCACCGGGATGATGCGCTCTTCCTCGAAGATGGCCAGTTTCGCCTTCTCCAGGACAGTGGTGCAGATGTCCGTGGCAAGGACCGAGAATCCGAATCCCGGCTTGGACGAGGCGAATTCGTTCAAGACCATGGCTATGGTGTAGGGTTCTTCGCCGGTGGAGCAGCCTGCGCTCCAGATCCTCAGTTTCGGGCCGCGGCCCGAAACTGATCGGTTCAGGAAATCCGGGAGCGCCCGGGCGGAGAGAAACTGGAAATGGCCCGGCTCGCGGAAGAAATCCGTCTTGTTGGTGGTTACCGCGTCGATCATCCTGACCAGTTCCCGATCCATTCCCTCGGGACTGAACAGGTAATCGGCATAGGCGCCGTAGTCGTCCATGCGCAGTTCCCGGAGGCGTTTACGGAGCCTGGTCTCCAGCATGGTCTTTTTGGCGCCGGACATCTTTATGCCGCAGACGTCATGGATGAAGGCGCTCAAACGCCTGAAATCACGCTCCGACAGCACGGCGGCTTGGTCTGCCCTGACGGTTTTCACCTGCGTGCGCAACGCTCAGAACCTCTCGAACTCCTCATCGCGGCTGTCCCGGCTATCGCGCAGGTCCAGATCGAACCCTACCGCGTTTTTCCCGGCCGGCCGGGCCGGTTTTCCGTAACCGTTCGAGGCGCCGCGGACCAGCTGGCCGGAGATATGCTGACCGACAGGTGCCGCAGGGCTCCCGGAACGGGCAGTCCGCTGTTCGGCACGGTCGTTTTCCTCGCCCACCCTGAAGAAGGCAATGGTGTGCTCCAGCTGCTCGGCCTGGCCGGAAAGTTCTTCCGCCGTGGACGCCATCTCTTCCGATACGGCCGCATTCTGCTGGATCACCTGGTCCAGCTGCTGGATGGCCCTGTTGATCTGTTCGGCCCCGGCATCCTGCTCCCGGCATGCGGCGCTTATCTCCTGGACCAGTTCCGCGGTCCTCTGGATGTCCGGCACCATCCTGGCCAGCATCTCCCCCGCGTTCTCGGCCACCCCGACGCTGGAGGCCGACAGTTCGCTGATTTCGGCCGCCGCGGTCTGGCTCCTTTCCGCCAGTTTGCGCACCTCGGAGGCGACCACCGCGAAGCCCTTGCCGTGCTCGCCCGCCCGCGCCGCCTCGATGGCCGCGTTGAGTGCCAGCAGGTTGGTCTGCCTGGCAATTTCCTCGATAATCGATATCTTTGCCGCAATTTCCTTCATGGCCCGTACGCTCTCGGTCACCGCCTTGCCTCCGGCTGCCGCGTCCTCGGCCGACTTGACCGCGATTTTTTCGGTCTGATGCGCATTCTCCGCGTTCTGCCTGATGTTTGAGGACATCTGCTCCATGGAGGAAGATGCCTCCTCGGCTGCCGCGGCCTGCTCGGTCGCCCCCTGCGACATCTGCTCCGAATTGGCGGAAAGCTCCTGGCTTCCCGAGGCCACGTTGGCTGACGCTCCCTGGACGTTCGTGACCACCTCGCGCAGCTTGTCGATCATGTTGGCCATGGAGCGGAGCAGCAGGCCGGTCTCGTCCCTGCCGGCCCCTTCAATCCTGACCGTCAGGTCGCCCTTTGCCAGGCAGTCGGAGACTTCCACCGCCTGCCGCAGGGGACGGGTGATACTCCTGGTAATCAGGAGCGAGATGACGATACCGAGGAGCAATGCCGCTGCGGAGAGGGCCAGGTTCAGCGTCCTGGTGGCCGAATAGAGCGCGACGGCCTCTTCGTGCCCCTTTTTTATGCTCTCCTGCTGGTACAGGATAAGGGCCCTCAGGGCCTGCTCGATCTTCTGCGTCAGCGGGAGACCCTCCCGGTTGAACACCGACAGCGCCGCGTCGGTCTTGTCCGCCAGGGAGAACCCGATGACCTCGTTGTTGGCCTTTCTGGCGGACTCGATGGCGGACTTGACCGCCGCTATCAGCTCCTTGCCCCTGTCTGTCTGCTCTAGCTGCTCCAGTTTTTCCATGTACTCCCCGTACTCGGCCCGGATCTTCTCTATCTCCTGGTTGGTCTCGGCACGTCCGGCCCGGTCCCGTAGCATCATCAACTGGATCTGCCGGATGAGGCTTTCCATGGCAAGGGTGGCGTTGCTGGCCAGCCTGATCTTCTCGTTGTTGATCGTCACTATCTGATCCAGTGATGTGTTTATCCCGGCCATGCCCTTGACACCAAGGACAGTCAGGATCGTCAGCAGGAGCAGGATCGTGCCGAAGCCCAGTCCAAGGCGGATACCCACTTTCAGGTTGGTCATTTTCATAGTCGAACCTCCTCTAGAGAGCTAAGGGACTCGGAAAATACCGACATACCATCTTGCATCCCGTCTTCGGGCCGTCTTTCGTCGAGCCTCAATCGCAAAATCCTCGACATAGCGCTGCTATGCCTGCGGTTTTGCTCAATCGGTTCGCCAAAATCCGACCCAAATCCGGGCGCGATCTCGGTACGCCGGTATTTTCCGAGTCCCTAATGGTTGGAATCATTCGTTTTTCCCGGACCCGGCTTCGTCCTCCAGCCGGAGCACGGACATGTCGTCGAAGCTGAATATCCTGTCGATATCGAGAATGATCAGGAACCTGTCGCTGTGTTTTCCTATCCCCCTGATGAATGCGGCATCGATCCCGGTGCCGATCCTGGGCGGGGGCTCGATTCTGTCCGGTTCCAGCTCAAGGACCTCCTGGACCGCATCGGCCAGGGAGCCGATAACGACCGTTTCCCCGCCGATGTGGAGCTCCATGACGATGATGCAGGTGTTTGCGGTCTTTTCGGTGAACGACATGCCGAACCTCTGCTTCAGGTCTATGACCGGAACCACGCTTCCGCGCAGGTTGAACACGCCCCTCATGAAGTCCGGAGTCCTGGGGACTTTGGTTATGTTCGTGAAATCCAGGATCTCCCGGATGTTGGCCACATCCACCGCATAGGTCTCGTCCTGCAGCCTGAAGGTCAGGTACTGGACAGCATCGGCCATGTTCGAGGTGCTCATCGGTTTGCTCCTTTGTCGGAAATGTCATTGCGGCCCGGTGCCGCCCATAAGTGCCGGAATATCCAGGATCAGAGCGATGTCGCCGTCTCCGAGGATGGTGGCGCCCGATATCCCCTCCACGTTCCGGTACACCCTCCCCAGGGTCTTGATCACGGTCTGGTGTTCGCCCACCACCGAGTCGACCACGATGCCGAACCGATTGCCGGAGAGGTTCGTTATCACGATCTGCTCTATGTCCGGCGCCGCGCCGCCCAGGTTGAACGAGTCGCGCAGCGATACGTAAGGGACGATGCCCCCCCTGACGTTCACCAGGCGGTTGCCGCTCGACGGGACGGCATCGACCCTGTTCAGCTCGATGCACTCCTCCACCAGGGAGAGAGGCATGACGTAGCTTTCGCCGGCCGCCTTGACCAGCAGGGTCTCGATTATGGCCAGGGTGAGCGGCAGCCTTATGGTGATGACGGTGCCGATACCGCGCCGGCTTGATATGTCGATGCTTCCGCGCAGCGAGTCTATGGCCCGCTTCACCACGTCCATCCCGACCCCCCGGCCCGACACGCCGGTGACGGTTTTGGCGGTGGAAAACCCCGGAGCGAAAATCAGGGAGAACAGCTCTTTGTCGCAAGACGCAGCCGAAGGGTTCAGGAGTCCCCGGTCGACGGCCTTTGCCCGGATGGCGTCCCCGTCCAGCCCGGCGCCGTCGTCTTCTATGGTTATGGTGACGCTGTCGCCGGAGTGTTCGGCGGTCAGGCGAACCGTTCCCTGCGCCGGTTTGCCGCCAGCCAGCCGGACGTCCGGGGTCTCGATGCCGTGGTCGATGCTGTTGCGGATGATATGCACCAGGGGGTCGTTGAGCCGCTCGAGCACCGTCTTGTCCAGCTCTGTTTCACCCCCACAGGTGACCAGCTCCACGTTCTTGCCCAACTCTCCGGAGAGGTCCCGAACCAGGCGCGTGAACCTGCTGAAGCATCCGCCGATGGGCATCATCCGCAGTGTGAGGGTGCTGTCGCGCAACTCCGCGGTCAGGCGCTCAACCTCCTCGGCCAGCAGGGTCAACTGCGGGTCGCAGCGGTGGTCGGCCGTCATACTGAGACGGGCCTGGACAGTCACCAGTTCGCCCACCAGGTTCACCAGCTTGTCCAGCCGCTCCGAGGAGACCCGGATGCTGGCCGCCGCCTCGTTGCTCTGTCTGCGCTGCTGCACCTCGCGCACGTGCCGCTGCTCGACCAAGGCCGATTCGACCTGGGCCGGGCTGGCCATGCCTTTCTCGACCAGCAACTCCCCAAGGCGTCGCTGAAAGGAAAGGGCCTTGTGTATGTCTTCCGAAGAGAGGTCGCCCCTCTCAACCAGGATTTCGCCGAGCTTTTTCCCTGTGGAGCCTTCGGAGAGGGAGACGTGGGTATCGAGGACGTCGATGTGCAGCTCGCCGTCGTCCTCGACGAAGATGAATACGTCCCGGATTGCGTTGATGCCCCGGTTTGTGGTCAGGAGAACGTCCCAGAAGGTATGGCAGTCCTCCGGCTCCAACTCGTCCAGCCTGGGGATCCGTTCCGGATGGGCGATCACCGTGCAGCTGCCGAGCTGGCGAAGCTCGTCCAGCAGCAGGGCAGGGTCGGTGCCGGTCTTGAGAATGTCCCGGGAGGGGATGAACCGTATGCGGTAAACCCTCTCGACATCTCCTCCGGCAGCGGAGCCGCCTTCTGTCGCGGGCGCGGAGTCCTCTGACGGAAGGGACGCGGGTTCACCCGGACGGGCAATGTCCCTGAATAGGGCCGTTAGCTTCCGCCTGGTTTCGGCGTCCGCGGAGCCGTCACCTTCGAGCATGGCACGGATCAGGTCGCACGACCTCAGGGTGAGATCGATCAGTTCCTTGTCGACGGCAACGGCGCCGCTCCTTACCAGGTCGAACACGGTTTCCACCTCGTGGGTGAAGTCCGAGATTTCGGTGAAGCCGAACATCCCGCCGGAACCCTTGATGGTGTGCATGGCCCGGAAGGTTCTCCCTATGAGCTCCTGCTCGTCGGGCCGGTACTCCAGTTCCAGGAGCGCGGATTCGAGCTCTGACAGCAATTCGAGCGCCTCATCCCTGAATGCTTCTCTGTGTGTTTCCGCCATTCCCATACGACTTTCCCGTCCCGTCTACAGGTCTGTTGTCCGCTCAAGCCAGAGGCATTGGCCGTCCATGGTGCGCCGGCAACCGGTGTTGCGCAGGAAACCGTACCTTGTCGCGTCATCGTGCGGCCCACGGTCCGTATCGATCAGCGACATCTCCATGCCGGAGCCGGTCGCGGTCAGGTGGGCGGAGCAGAGGAGCTGCACGCAGCTGAGGTGAATCGAGGAGACGCCCGTCATGTCCAACAGGAGCCTGTCTACGCCTGCGAGAGATTCGAGCAGGACCGTCTTCAGCTCCTGCGCGGATTCGATGTCCATGTCTCCGGTGATGCGGAGTGTCCCGACGTTTCCGTCCCGTATGAACTCATGGTGCATGCTGACCTCACTTGCGGATTTACACGACGCCACGGCGGAGCTTTTCCCGCGTAGGAAAAGGCAGGGCGGTGCGGCAATAGCGTGTCATTTTACGAATTTCCTGACCGTTTCGACCAACTGATCCGGGTTGAAGGGCTTTACGATCCAGCCGCTTGCCCCTGCCTGTCTGCCGGCCTGCTTTTTGGCCTCCTGGGATTCGGTGGTGAGCATCACGATGGGGATGAACCTGCATCCCGGCCTGCTCCTGAGTTGCCTGATGAGCTCTATCCCGTCCATTTCCGGCATGTTCAGGTCGGTAATCACCATGGATACCCTGGTACCGTCCAGCTTGGCCAATGCCTCCTTGCCGTGTGCCGCGGCAATTACCTCGTATCCCGCATCCTTGAGGGTGAAAGTGACCATCTGCCGCATTGATGCGGAATCGTCCACAACTAAGAGGGTATGTGCCATGCCTCGTGCTCCTCCGGGAAAAATATGTTGTTGATCGGGTCCGGTCTTCCGCTTCTCCATCATCCGCGCCCTACGGGGCCCCTTTTCCCTCACAGAGAAGGGGCGGCTTGAAATGCCTCCGGGCGAAGGGGATGGGATGATGTCAGGCCGTCCCGACACTGCCGGTCAGGGTGTCCCGCATGACCCGACGCTCCGATTCCATGGTGTAGATGTCTTCGAGGCGTTCCACGCCCCGCCCGGCATCGCCGTCCGGGTTTCCGGCCCGCGCAGGATTCGGTTCCGCGGCGCACCGTTGCCACCGGGTGTGAAGATCCTGCAGCGGCCCGATCACGTGTTCGATGCGTTGCCTGGTTATGTCCTGGAACTGCATCGAAACCACTATGGAGCCGATGTCCCTGGCCAGCTCCCCGGTTCCCGCAGAGATGGCGTCCAACTCGCTCCCGGCCTGTGCCATGACCTGGTCGAGCCTCGCCAGCGTGGCTTCCATGATCCTTTCCGATTCCAGGGAACGCTGCTCGCTCCTGGACGAGTAGCGTTCGGTTTCGCTGCAGATCCCGGCGATCTCCTCTTCCACGTGTCTGCTGAGCTTGCCGATACTGTCCGCCGCTGAGGTGGACCTTGTCGAAAGTCTGCGCACCTCATCCGCCACGACCGCGAACCCGCGACCGTGCTCGCCGGCCCGGGCGGCCTCGATTGAGGCGTTGAGGGCCAGGAGGTTGGTCTGGTCGGCTATGTAGTCTATCTCCGAAACCACTTCGCGGATGTTTGTCATGCTTTCGCTTATCTTTCCTATGTTGGCGAGGGTACGTCGGGCCACATCGCTTACGCTGCGCAGGTTGTCCATCACTGCCGCAAATGCCTGCTTGCTGACCTTGATGAGAGCCTTGCCGTCATCTCCGCCGCTTCCGGCGAATTCTCCCAGGGATTCGGCCGCCCGGGCGGCCTGTGCCCTGGCACGCGACACGATATCCATGAAACGCCCGCCGATTTCCAGGGCAGCGGTTTCCGTGTCGTTGATAACGCTCTGAAGCTGGTTGACCAGCACCGGGATCAGCTCGACCTCCGGGCGAGGGGACGTGTCGACAGGTTCGGCATTCTGCTCCGGGACGGATGAAACAGGTCCGTGCTGCGGAGTTTCCGGTACATTGCGTCTGACCCTCTGTCTGAGGCAGAGCTGCGCCGCAATAATCGCCGGGACGATCAGTGCGGCAGTGGCGATGAGCCGCGCAGGCCGGCTGCCGATCAATACCGGCGACGCCGTCACCAGCAGCAGTAGAGAGACGAATACGGTGGGCTTGTCAATCATCTTCATCATAGGGGAAGAACCTTGGTGGGCGGGACCGGGCCGCATTTGAGAAGGCCAGGCAGAATCGAGTCGATATGCCTGATTTCCTGAGATTGCACAAATTTGAGTTATGTATGATTTATCGGACATAACAAAAAAAACTTGAATTATTTTTGTATCAGCGTGACAGGCCTGCATTTCAGCGGTTCGGGAGCGGTTGCGGATGAAATCCGGCCGGTTCCGGGACCCCGGCGGTTCTGCCCGCTTGATATCTGCATGCGGACAAGAACGGGCCGTTATCATTGACTTTTACTTAGGTGGTTTGATAGAATGCCACCTCTTTCGGTGTGTGGAAGTCCGGACGATCTACATAATCTGGTCCCGGCGGCGGCGGTTGCTCTCGGCCGGCGGCCTTTGTTCGATAATAGGATACGGCAATGACTAACCGGTTTTTTTTCCTCCTCTCCTGCGCGGTGCTGCTCGGCCAGTTCGGCTGCGTAGGCAAGAGCGCCTATCAGAAGAAGGTGGAGGAGACATCCTGTCTGACCAGGGAACTGACCGAGCTGCAGCTGAGAAATACGGAGCTTGCCCGGGAAACCGAGGGGATGCTGACGGAGCAGAGCCGGCTGCGTGCGAGGGTGGCCGAGCTGGAGGCCGGCAACAGGAGCCTGGAGCAGATGCTGAACGCGAAAACCGAGCCATCCTACGGCATGGTGGCCGAACTGGAGCGGGAAAAGGCCAGGCTGACCGATGATCTGGCCAGGCTGTTGAGCGCCCGGGAAGGCAAGGTGCGCGACGTCAGCAGGATCTACGAGACTCTGCTGGAAGGCATGAAAGACGAGATTGCCTCCGGTCGGGTGACCGTCTCGGAGCTGCGCGGCAGGGTCACCATCGCCGTGCGCGACGAGGCGCTGTTCAACGGAGATAAGGACGAGATCAATCCGACAGGGATCCCCCTGCTCCGGAAGATCGCAGCCAATCTGAAAGGGGTGGGCGAGAATGAGGTCGGCATCGCGCTCCCCTTCGTGATACCCGAGAATGTTCCCGTGACAGCGCCAAGAAACGGCAATCCGGCGGTGCTTCCGGCTGCCCGCGCCGTGGCGATCGCGCGATTCTTCAGGCAGGAGGGCATCGGACCGGAGAACCTGATCGCAATGGCCCGCGGAGAATTCGCTCCTGTCCGCGATGCAGACCGGCCGACTACACTGGGAAAGGCATCCCGTGTCGAGATAACCGTTTCGGCAGGGGATTAACGTCATGAAGAAGAAAACGAAACAGCAGGACAAGCCAAAGGAGTTCAGCAATGCCCCGTTCAAGGGACTGACGGGGTTTGCCGCCGCCGAGTCCGTGCCTCCGGCACCCGCAAGCGGAGGAAAGGCCCCTGCGCCGACTCAGCCGCCCGCGCCTGGTGAGGGGGGTGAGGACCGGGAAGTGTTTCTCCGCTACATGGAGGGCGTAAGGAAGCTCGACGGCGAAAAACCGGAGAAACGGCCGACAAAGGGTCCCTCCGCGACACCGGCCCGGTCCGGGGAAGAGGAGGAGCGGCGCACCTTTCTGTCCGCCCTGTCGGGGATGGATGTCACCTTCAGCGATGAGCTTCCCGATGTGGAGCCGCTCCGGCCGCTCGCCGCAAACCGCATGCGGCAGTTGAAATCAGGGGCGATCCGGATCGATCTGGAGCTGGATCTGCACGGCCTCACCAGGGACGAGGCCCTGGCGAGCCTGGGCAGCTTCGTTACCGGGGCCTATAACCGCGGACAGAAGGCCATCCTGGTCATTACAGGCAAGGGAAACAACTCGCCCGCCGAGCCGGTGCTTCAAGGCGCGGTCGCATCCTGGCTGAGGGACGCCGGCAGGAAGATGGTGGCCGAATTCGCGCCGGCTCCCCGTCGCATGGGGGGGAGCGGGGCGTTCGTGGTGTTCCTGAAGGACAGGAGCAAAGCGGATGCAGCCGGGTAGCTGTTCGCTGAATGAGGGATAACCAGAGGAGGGAGCAAGATGGCGAAACGGAGAAGCAACCTTACAATCAATGTGGTTCTGGCGGCTTTCCTGATCCTGTGGGGATTCGTTCTCCTGTGCGCTGAAGCGGTGCATGCCGCGGACAAGGGGGCCAAACCTCCCGTGGCGCGCTACTGGATGAGCATAGCCACCGAGAAGAACACCATCCCGGGGATGCCCGAGGGGATGCCTGGGATGGGAGGGTTCTTCGGGGGCGGCGGTTCGGGAAAGAAGCTTCTGCTGCAATTGAATTCATCCAGGCCCGTTCCAGCCGACCCCTCGGCCGGCCACGACATTCCTCCCGGCCAGAATATGGGTAAGACGCTTCCCCTGCTGATACCGGAGCGGAAGCGGTCGGAGCCCGGCGAGCCCGGTATGCCGGGCGGGATGGAAAAGCCGAAGGCCCGCATGCTCATCTACTGGGGGTGCGGCGAGACGGTCCGCAAGGGTCAGCCGCGGGTCCTGGATACGGAAAAGATGAGCTTGGCCGAATTCGGCAAGGCCATGGCCGGGAGGGTCTCCCCCTCGCGCCAATCCCCCCCTTCACCGCAGTCCGGGCGGATTTACTCCGAGTGGCCGAACAGAGAAGACGGGACTCCGGTCCCAGGGAACAGCTCCCTGGTCGGAGGTCACCTGGTCCAGGGCAACTACCTTCCCGACATCCGTTTCTCCATCGACTCGGGCCATGATTTCATGGCGCCGGTGGAATTCACCTCGGTTCAGGGTGGGCCGGCTGAGGGCGTGAAGTTCCAGTGGCGCTCCATCCCGACCGCCACCGGGTACTTCGCCACGGCCATGGGGTACGACCAGAAGAGCGGCACCATGATACTCTGGAGCTCCAGCGAGCTTCCGGAACCCGGATACGCGCTCATGGACTACCTGTCCGAAGAAGACGTGCGGCGGCTCATCAGGGAGAAGGTGGTCATGCCCCCGTCCGTGAACCGGTGCTCCGTACCCAGGGGGATCTTCGGGGAGTCCGAAGGGGCCATGCTTCAGTTCATCGCCTATGGCGACGAATTGAACATCGTCTACCCTCCGCGCGATCCGAAAAAAACCCAGGACCCCATCTGGACCGTCAAGGCCAGGCGCAAATCCACCGGCATGCTCCCCCTTATGGCCATGGAGGGGCGGGAAGCCGGGGGTGAAGAGCGGGAGCGCGGGCGTGACAGGGACTCCTCCGAGGGTGGGTCGGAAGGAATGTCCCCAGGAAAGGTGCTGCGGGGGCTGTTTGGCTTCTGAAATCCCAAACACTGCCTGCCGAGGTTGTTCCACAAGGCCCGCGAGAGCGGGCCTTGTGCGTTTCGGCAATTATCAGCGTCTGTCGGGATGAAGCACGCGATTGGGTGTCAGAAGCTCGATCGCGGCATTAGACGCACTCAACCGCCGACTCCCGTACATTGATATTCTGAATCGTATTTTCCCCGCCAATCGGAGTTGTCGCAGGGGGGCTCCCTTTCTCCGTGTCAAGCCAGGGTGGGACCGGGCAGCCCACGGCATCGGCTATGGCCCTGAACAACTCTATTTCCGACGCAGTCACCTTGCCGTCCTGGATCAGGCATTCCAGGCAGGCGGCCAGGAGCCTTCGCTTGATCGGTAGGCTGGCGCTATCCAGCACACGCAATGCCTGTTCAAGAGGGGCAGGCCCGCATTCGGTTGCCGGAACAAAGGTTATCTCCGTCTTTTGCTCGTTGAGCAGCCTGGCGCCCCGGTCGAACGCCTGTCGGGCCGTGTCCTCGTCGCGCTGTCCCACCCGGGCCATGGCGGTCAGGACGATGGAGCACTGTTGCTGCACGCCGCGTACGGCATAGATCTGCGCCGGACGCGGCTGCCGCGGATTGAAGTGGGGCTCCAGGTGGCGTGTGAGCAGGTAGCGGAGCATGAATTCGAACAGGCTGATCCTGTTGTCGGCGGCGCTCAGGCGGGCTACGGTGTCCCTGAGCCGCAGGAACTGCTCGCGGCTCAGTGCCCGGAGCGCCGGGAGGGACAGGTCAAGCAGCGGAAGGTACGCCGCCGTCGCGAGCGACTCGATGGCGGGGTAAAGCCCCCGGACCTCGGCGGCAACCGCTGGAATCCAGAGAGATTCCACGGTTTCCAGCTGCCTTGCCCGGATTGCGGGGTCACGATCCAGCAGCAGGCCGCATACCAGGGCACAGGCGCCCAGCGGGCAGCCCGTCGCGGAACGGAGTGGTCCGGGCAGGCCCGACATGAGGCGCCGGGCGTGGTCGATATGTTCCTGTACCGGCTCCCCCACCTGCTCCAGCAGCGCGATGGCGGCAGCTCCCGAAAGGGGCGCCGCCTGCCCGGGACGGACCGGCTCAGGTCTCGCGGTGGTGTCAAGGCCGGAGGGCGGAGGTTCGGGCAGGGGGAGAACTACCGGAAATATCCCGTTGAAACGCGGTTCGAGGCGGCGGACGCGCTCGGTCAACGGAGGATGGGTGTCGAGGGCGTGGAGCCACGCCTCCTCAAGGCCGTTGCAGAAATAGAGGTGGCTCAGCTCGTCGGCCCTGGGATGGTCCAGCCGGGAGCCGGACACCAGTCCGCCGATCTTCTTCAGAGCGCCGGCGAGACCGCCGGGGTTACGGGTGAACTGGACCGCCAAGGCGTCCCCAAGGTACTCTCGCTGGCGGGAGACCGCACACTTGATCAACCGGCCGAAAAAGTAGCCGATGTAACCGATCACATAGAGTCCGAAGGCGGCCAGGATCGCGAGGCCGGCGCTTCTTCCCCTGACCCCGCGCATTCCCTTGAGCACCGCCTTCCCGGCCAGACCCAGCAGCAGGATACCGTGCAGCCAGCCAAGGAGGCGCAGGTTGAGCGCCATGTCGCCGTTCAGGATGTGGCTGAACTCGTGGGCCACCACCCCCTGCAGCTCGTCGCGGTCCAGGAGCTCCAGCGCACCGCGGGTCACGCAGATCACGGCATCGTCCACCCCGTGGCCGGCGGCGAAGGCGTTGATGCCGCGTTCCCGGGCCAGGAGGTAGATATCCGGCACCGGCATCCCCGAGGCGATGGCCATCTCCTCCACCACGTTGCGCAGCAGCTTCTCGCGCGGGTCGCCGGTCTGGGGCGCCACCGGCCGTCCTCCCAGCAGGACCGCTATTTTGCCTCCACCTGCGCGCAGCTCGTTGATCTTCCAGAACGAGCCGGCAAGGATAGCCAGGGACGTGCCGCCGAAGGTCCAGAGAAACAGGCGGGGATGCCAGAGCTCCGGTTGCACGGCCGTCCGGTTGAAAAACAGGAGATAGGAGAGCAGCGCCGCTCCATAGACCGCCAGGGCCACCCCGATCACGGCAAGGGTGAACAGCACCAGCAGCCGGAAGCTCTGGCGGCGGGCATGCTCCTGATGGACAAAAAAGTTGTTCATGGGGCGGACGGGGGTCAGGAGAAGGAGACGCGGGGAGCGGTACGCTCGGCGTTCTCTATCTCCAGCAGGGTCGCGGGGGTGAAGGCGAACGCGCCGGCGACCAACACCCCAGGGAAGACCTCGCATGCGGTGTTGTAGGACATGACCGCGTCGTTGAATGCCTGGCGGGCAAAGGCCACCCGGTTCTCGGTGGAGGTGAGCTCTTCACTGAGCTGCATCATGTTCTGGTTGGCCTTCAGGTCCGGGTATGCCTCGGCCAGGGCGAACAGCCTGCCGAGCGCCCCGGTCAGGGCGCCTTCCGCCCCGGAGAGGGCCGTGATTGCCTGGGCGTTGCCCGGCTCGACCGCGGCCAGCCTGGCTGCGCCGGCCGCCTGGTTGCGTGCCGCGATAACCGCCTCCAGCGCCTCGCGCTCATGCTTCATGTAGGCCTTGGCGGTTTCCACCAGGTTGGGGATCAGGTCGTAGCGCCGCTTGAGCTGGACGTCGATCTGGGCAAACGCGTTCTTGAACTGGTTGCGCAACGCCACCAGGCGGTTGTAGATGCCGATCAGATACAGAACGATCAGAACCGCGCCGACCACCATCACTAACAGAAATACAGCTGCGATGCCCATTTCATTCCCTCCTTGAAACACCCGGCGAGGTCTCCCATGCCGGGGAGTTTGGTGTTTGGGGCAG
The DNA here is from genome assembly GCA_029975275.1 of Geobacteraceae bacterium. Taxonomy (GTDB): domain Bacteria; phylum Desulfobacterota; class Desulfuromonadia; order Geobacterales; family Geobacteraceae; genus RPRC01. The sequence continues at coordinate 51,709 of JARKPN010000166.1, forward strand.
ATGCCGCCAGCTAAAGAAGCTGTTTGGGTTGAATGGGATACTATAATAGAAGATTAATTGAGGCAACCACTTTTAGTTTCCGTCCGGAAAGTGCCTTTTGACAAAAATGCCCATATTGTCATATCATTACACGCTTACCACCCACGAATGACACAATCCAGGAGAACCGAGATGAGAGACACCATCGAAAGCCTCTTTCCCCGCGAAGGAGAGATACCCGCCAACGACCGTATTGCTTCCCTGATCCGCCAGGACTGTTACCTGGTCAACGGCGAGATGCGGCGCTGGAACGGCCCGATGAGGGAGGTGTTGTCGCCGGTCTGGGTGAAGAACGGTTCGGGTCCCGCCAGGAAGGTGATCGGCGAATTCCCGCTCCTGACCGGGGAGGCGGCCCTGGAGGCCCTTTCGGTGGCGGTGCGGGCCTACGACAACGGCCGCGGCCCGTGGCCGACCATGTCGGTGGGTGAGCGGATCCGCTGCGTGCAAGATTTCACCGGGTCCCTGCTGGCACAGCGGGAGCCCATCGTCAGGCTGCTCATGTGGGAGATAGGAAAGTCCCGCCGGGAGGCGGAGCGGGAGTTCGACCGGGCAGTCGCCTACATACGGGAGACCGTGGAGGCCCTCAAGGAGCTGGACCGGGTCTCGTCCAGGTTCGTGATCCAGCAGGGTATCATCGGTCAGATACGCCGTGCCCCCCTCGGGGTGGTCCTCTGCATGGGGCCGTACAACTTTCCCCTTTACGAGACCTTCACCACCCTGATCCCGGCCCTGGTCATGGGAAACACCCTGGTCCTGAAACCTCCCCGCTTCGGGGTCCTGCTGTTCCGGCCGTTGCTGAAAGCGTTCCGCGAATCCTTTCCGGCCGGTGTGGTCAATACGGTCTACGGGGACGGTAAGACGGTGATAGCGCCGCTCATGGCCTCGGGAAAGGTGGACGTTCTGGCCTTCATCGGCACCAACCGGGTGGCCGACGCCCTGCGCAGGACCCATCCCCGGCCCCACCGGCTGCGCTGCGTCATGGGACTGGACGCAAAAAACCCGGCAATCATCCTGCCGGACGCGGACCTGGACCTGGCCGCGGCCGAGTGCATCCGCGGCAGCCTTGCCTACAACGGCCAGCGCTGCACCGCCCTGAAGGTCCTGTTCGTGCACCGGAAGGTGGCTGACGCCTTCCTGGAGAGGATGGCGCAGGGGATAGCCGCTTTGAAGTGCGGCATGCCGTGGGAGGAGGGGGTCACCATCACTCCCTTGCCGGAGCCGGAGAAACCGGACTACCTGTCCGGCCTGGTGGGGGACGCCCTGGAGCAGGGCGCCAGGGTCGTCAACCAGGGGGGAGGGACCGCGGTCAACTCGTTCTTCTACCCGGCCCTGGTCTACCCGGTTACCCCGGAGATGCGCCTCTACAGCGAGGAGCAGTTCGGGCCCGTCATTCCTGTGGTCCCATACGACGACATCAGCGTTCCGGTAAACTACGTGGTCAACTCCAACTACGGTCAGCAGGCGAGCATTTTCGGGCGCGATTCGGACCTGATGGCACAGCTGGTCGATTCCCTGGTCAACCAGGTGTGCCGCATCAACATCAACAGCCAGTGCCAGCGCAGCCCTGACACGTTTCCCTTCAACGGCAGGAAGGATTCGGCCGAAGGTACCCAGTCGGTTTCCGACGCGCTCCGGATCTTCTCGATCCGTATCGTGGTCTCGGCCCGGGAAACCGAGGAGAACCGGGAAATCATCACCAATATCGTCAGGGAGAGGAAATCCCACTTCCTGTCCACGGATTTCATCCTGTAGCAAAGGCTGCCGAGCAGCACCCTTTGTTATCGACTCAAGGCCCTTTTCCTGGATACGTTGATGACCTGCCGGTCCTTGCGCGACCTGGACGATCCGGAAACAAATTTCGAATTTTTTCTCAATGAGTTTCAGGTAATCGGCGGTGGTGCCGCTGCAGCCGCCTGCTTTTCCTTGAATTCCTGCCTCCATGCCGCTATACTGGCACCCGTTTTACATGAGCGTCCACAATATGGGGTTATCATGAATATCCACGAATACCAGGCCAAGGAAATCCTCCGTTCCTTCGGCATACCGGTGCCGCAGGGGCGAGTCGCCTTCAGGGAGGCACAGGTGGAACGTGCGGCCAGGGAGCTGGGCGGACGGTGCGTGGTCAAGGCCCAGATATACGCAGGCGGTCGGGGCAAGGCGGGCGGGGTGCGTCTCGTCGCCACTCCCGAGGAGGCCGTCCAGACGGCGAAAAACCTGTTCGGCAAGACCCTGGTGACCCCCCAGACCGGTCCCGAGGGGCTGATCGTGCGCCGCATCCTGGTGGAGGAGGCGGTGGAGGTTTCCCGGGAATTCTACCTCTCCCTCACCCTGGACCGCCAGACCTCCCGCTACTGCATCATCGCTTCGGCCGAGGGGGGTATGGAGATAGAGGCCATTGCCGAGAAATCGCCCGAGAAGATCCATCTGCTGACCATCGATCCGTTCGTCGGCCTGCGCACCTACCAGGCTCGGAAGCTGGCCTTGGCTTTGGGGATGCGGGGGAACGTCTGCGAAGAATGCGTGACGCTCATCATGAATCTCTACCGCTGCTGCCTGGAAAAGGACTGTTCCCTGGTGGAGATCAATCCGCTGGTGGTCACCGGCTCCGATTGGCTGCTGGCCATGGACGCCAAGATGAATCTCGACGACAATGCCCTGTTCCGTCACCCCGAGTACCAGGAGATGACCGACCTGTCCCAGATCGACCCGCTGGAGATAACTGCGGGCGAGTTCGATCTCTCCTACATCAAGCTGAAGGGGAGCATCGGCTGTATGGTGAACGGTGCGGGGCTTGCCATGGCAACACTGGACATGCTCTCGGAATACGGGGGGGAGCCGGCCAACTTTCTGGACGTGGGGGGCGGCGCCGGCAGGGACCGGGTGGCCGCGGCCTTCAGGATCATTTTGGATGATCCGGCCGTGAAAGGGGTGTTCGTCAACATTTTCGGAGGCATCATGCGCTGTGACGTGATCGCCGAGGGGATCATTCAGGCCGCGTCCGATACCGGCTGTCACCTCCCCATCGTGGTCAGGATGGACGGCACCCTGGTTGAGGAGGGAAAGCGTCTGCTCCATGAATCGGGTCTGAATGTGAGGTTCACCCATGATTTGACGGAAGGGGTACAGGCAATCGTGGGGATGGTTCGCTAAGAGGTACTAACAGCACTATGAATGCATGGAGCATAATTGAACAATGTCCATTCTTGTTAATAGAAACTCCAAGGTAGTCGTCCAGGGGATCACCGGCAGAGCCGGTCTGTTCCACACCCGGCAGTGCCGCGACTACGGCACGAACATCGTGGCCGGCGTCACCCCCGGCAAGGGTGGCGGCGTGATCGAGGGGATCCCGGTGTTCGATACGGTGGAGGAGGCGGTCCGCGCGACCGGCGCCGACGTCTCCATGATCTTCGTGCCGCCGGCAGGGGCTGCGGATGCGCTGCTGGAGGCGGCTGCGGCCGGGGTGGGACTGGCCGTCTGCATCACCGAGGGGATCCCGGTGCGGGACATGGTTCTGGCCAAACGGGCGCTCCAGGAGAGTGCCACGATCATGATCGGACCAAACTGTCCGGGCATTATCACCCCGGGCGAGTGCAAGGTCGGTATCATGCCGGGAGACATACACCTGAAGGGAAGGATAGGGGTGGTCTCCCGCAGCGGCACCCTCACCTACGAGGCGGTCAAGCAGCTGACCGTCATGGGACTCGGCCAGTCTACCTGCATCGGCATCGGCGGCGACCCCATCATCGGGCTGAACTTCATCGACGCCCTCAGGATGTTCAACGAGGACCCTGAGACCGAAGGGGTCTGCCTCATCGGAGAGATCGGCGGCGGAGCGGAAGAGGAGGCGGCCCTCTGGATCCGGAACAATATGAACAAGCCGGTGACCGCCTTCATAGCCGGCCGCACGGCGCCTCCGGGGAAGCGCATGGGGCACGCCGGCGCCATCGTCAGCGGCGGCAAGGGGCGGGCCGAGGACAAGATCCGTGCCCTCCAGGAATGCGGAATCCCGGTGGCCGCGAGCCCGGCGCGCATGGGAGAGACCATGGCGGGGGCCATAAAAAAAGTAGCGCGACGATGAAAATACCTTGCTTTTGTCGCTATCGGTTTTTATACTTCAACCTGAACTGGGTGGTGCCCCAGGGCAGCGCCGGAAGGGAGGCGACATAATGGAGTTTGTTGTTTTCTTGTGGGGCGTGATTGCGGCGACACTGCTGGTTGTGGCTGTTTTTCATATCCGTACCATGATAGAGATACGCAGGACGGTCACAACCGCCAGAGAATGCCTGATCAGGCTCGATGCCGAGTTGTCGCCGACCATCAGGGAGGCGCGGGAGGTCGTGGAAGGCCTGAAGGTCACGGTCGGGGGGGTGGCCTCCCGGGTGGAAGACCTCAAGTCGGCCATGGAGTCCGTTGGCGATACCGGGAGAAGCATAAGCAGGATCAATTGCGCGGTCGGTGAGGTGGCTGATTTCATTTCACGTGTGTCGCTGTTCTCCACCGGCATCAAGGCCGCGGCGAGCTACGTGGTAAGCAGAATCTCTAGGAGAAGGGGGTAATTGTATATGGCGAACGATGATAGAGGAACGAGTTTGGCGGCGGTGGTGGTCTCATTTCTGGCAGGGGCGGCCATCGGCTCCGGTCTGGCCCTTCTTTTCGCGCCCAAGACCGGCAGGGAGGTGCGCGAGCAGATAAAGGACCTTACCGAGGACGCGGTTGACCGTATCAAGGACTACGCGCGGGATGCCCAGGAAAAGATAAAGTCCGCCTACGAGAGCGGCAGGGAAGTGGTCATTGAGAAGAAATCCATAATCAGCTCCGCCATCGAGGCCGGCAAAGAGGCCATTGAGAAAGAGAAGGAACGCCTCAGTGAGCAGGGCAAGGCGTAGCAGTTCCAACAAAAAAGCCCACCCAGCGTGGGCTTTTTTGCGTCTGTTTCCCGGTCCGCCCAAGGCGGCGCCGTAACGCGGAAAAGCTTATGGGGGAAGAACAGCAAAAACAGCAAAGACGGGGCCGGGAACCGGTCGAGATGCTGTCGGATTGGTTACTGGCGCCGGTGGCGGAAGGGTGTCGGAGCGCCAAGTGTCGCATCCGTGCCCTGCTCAGGGGCGCGGCGGTCGTGTCCATGAATTTTATGGAGCACCGGTGCCTGCTGCGCGCCTCGGCCCTTTCCTTTACCACCATACTCTCCCTGGTGCCGCTGTTCGCCCTGGCCTTTGCGGTGCTCAAGGGGCTGGGCGTTCAGAACACCCTGGAACCACTCATCCTGGAACATCTCACCGCCGGTTCCGGCGAGTTGGTGGGGAAGATTATCTCCTATATCAACAACACCAAGATGGCCTCCCTCGGTGCCATCGGGTTGGTCGCCCTGATCATTACGGTCGTCTCACTGCTGGGGAGCGTCGAGGAGACCTTCAACGAGATTTGGGGGGTGGAGGAAAACCGTTCCCTGTATCGAAGGTTCAGCGACTACCTGAGTGTGGTGGTGAGCGGACCGCTGCTGCTGCTGGCCGCGACCAGCATCACCACCAGCCTGCAGAGCCAGAGCCTTGTCCGCTGGCTCATCTCAACCGCCTACTTCGGCGACCTGGTGCTGTTCCTGTTCCGTATCGTACCCTACCTGAGCGTCTGGCTGGCTTTGGTCTGCCTCTACCTGTTCATCCCCAATACCAGGGTGAAAATCGGCTCCGCCCTGGTGGGCGGCATCCTGGCCGGTACCGCGTGGGAAGCGGCCCAGTGGGGATACATCCACTTCCAGATCGGCGTGGCCAAGTACAATGCGGTCTACGGCACCCTGGCGGCCCTGCCGGTGTTCATGGTCTGGATCTATACCAGTTGGGTTATCGTTCTGTTTGGCGCGGTGGTGGTGGCGGCCCACCAGAACAGGCGGGTTCTCAGGCCGGACACGGGGCAGGATGGGCTGAGCTGGGCTGCACGGGAGTCCGCCTCGCTGGTCATTCTCCTGACCGTTGCGGGCTCCTTTGTCCGCGGCGAGTCTCCCAGGACACTGGAGCGGATTGCCGCGGAGCGGCGTCTTCCGGTCGGGACCACGCGCAGGCTCCTCTCCAACCTGGTGAAGGCGGGCTATCTGGTGGCCGCGGAGGGGGGGAGGAGCTACTGCCCGGCCCGCGACCCGGGGAGCATCGACATGGCTGAGCTGCTGGCGGACCTGAAGCGTCAGGGGGCCTCGTGCCCGGTCAGCGAAACCGACCCGGTGGCGCGGGTGACGCTGGATATGATTGCCCAACTGGAGGAAGGGGGGCGCGGTGCACTGCGCGGCGTTACCCTGCGGGACCTGGCGTTGCGGCTCGGGGAGGGTGCGGATCGCCGTCACACCCCGGCTGGTCCCGGCATTTCGCGGTAGCAGCCGCTGCTTCGTCCCTCGGAGAACAGCTCTCTACATGCGGCTGTCGCCGATGACCAGGTAGAATTGATGCCATGATAGGGCAGGGGCGTGCCGCGATACACTACCCGGCATTTCGTCTATCAGTTCTACCGTCGGATACCCATCAGACCCATGACCATCTGACGGGATCAGTGAAACTCGATGGTGACGGTTTTTCCCAGGGCGCTCAGCCGGTCGGCAATCTTTTCCATCAGGTTTTTACGAATCGATATGCTGGAGGGAAGGTCGGGGTTCTGGTAGGAAGGGTTCACGGCAAGACCCACCAGAAGGGTGACTTCATCGGCATCGAGCAGTGCGCCGGCAACCTGGACGGCGCCGCTTCCGTCTCTGGTCGGCAACTGTCCGGCATTGCCGTGGGTGGCTTCGATCCATTCCAGTACGGATGTCAGGGTGAAAATGCCTTCGGTCATGATGTCGATGCCCGGGAGGGAGCCCATCGGTGGGACCTCGAGACGGGCGGTCTCGGGGTCGAGCGAAACCTCGTGGCCGCTCCGGGCGCCGATGATGCGTCCGGTGGTGCCGCCGCACACGATGCGGGTTCCTTGAAAATTCAGAACGCGCCGGGCAAGCGCGCCGTCTTCGGAGAGATCGAGCGGAGGCCCGGTGAACAGAACCACCGCCTGTTTTGCCCGGACCAGCAGGCCGACCATGGAAACGTCGTCCGAAGGCCTTCTGTTGTAGAGCTGATTGGTGTGCGCCACGGTTTTTTCAACGATGAGACGCACGTCCGACGGCAGGAACCGGATCATCTCCTCTATGTACGCCGAAAGGTGTTCGAGATCCCAATTATAATTGAATACGCCGCCGAGCCCTGCGTGAAGGAGGCCGTCGCTCATGGCCACCAGGAGGTCGCCCCGTTGCAGCGTGCCCTGGCAAAACTCTATGCTCCGGTCCAGCAGCGGAACCCGCTCGAAGGGAAGCGGCTCCACTTTCTGCCCCCGGAAAAAGAGCACCGGCGGATTGTCAAAATTGTAGATTCGGTAGGCCAGGGTCGTATGGTCGATTTCAATCATCGTGTTGGTTGCATAGGCCAGATTCACTCTCCTGTCGACGGGCAAGGTGGCGATAACGGTTTCGATCACCTCGGGCAGGGGGATGTCTTCGCGCAGCATGTTGATGATGATTTCGGAAGAGAGCGAAGCCAGGATATTCGCCTTGACGCCGCATCCGAGCCCGTCGCACAGGACCACCCTGGTTTTGTTCCCTGAACTGAGCACCCGAATCTGGTCGCCGCACAGTTCCTCGCCGACCTTGTTCAGGCTCTGATAGTGGACATCCACGAGGAATTTCACTTACTTTATCTCCTCGTTCAGCACGTTTCGGATCTTGATCAGGCTGACCTTCGCCTCGGCGGTGGTCTCTCCGAGCAGACCGGCGATTTCCTGGGCGATATGCATTTGCCTGTCGATGACCTTGTTGACGTTCTGTAAAAGCTCCTGTTTCATCCGGCGCATTTCTTCCCGCTGCAGGTGCTCGCTGGTAAGGTCCACAAGTATGCAGGCAACGATCCCCTCGTCCTTCATGGGGAAAATTATCAGCCTGAGGTAGGTGCCGTAGCGTGGGAACTTTCTTTCCTTGCGGATGACGATGTTTTCTTTCCAGGCTTTTTCAAAGTCCGCAAGGTCATCAAAGAATGCGGAAGCGTGTTTTTCAAGGGTCTGAGCCTCATCGGTCCTGAAAATCTGGCAAAAGGACGGGTTCACTACCTGAATGATCATTGATGCATGGTCCACGACAACCAGGCTGTTCGGGTCAAATTCCCACAATCTCTTCCAGAGTGATTCGTGTATCATGGTCCACCTGTTTTTCCGGTAACGTAAGAAACGCCGAAATGAGTTATAGAGGAATAGAGTTATTTGGTCAAGCTGGTTCGGAACCCGCGGGCAATACCGGACCCCTCTGTTGACAGCATGGTTGCACGGGATTTTCTGAAGGCGTCGGTCCATGAGTATGTCAACTCTGCTGGCGTGCACACCCATTGGTATACCCTGGAATTGAGAGGGCAGATGTCAAAAATGCGAAAAAATCCTGCTGCCGAGCGTAGTGGGCATCCTGCCGAAATTGTTGATTGGGACCACGGGAGAGGGGGGCGCTTCGGTGTGCGTGGCTCTGTCCGGTGTTGGCGGCGAGGAAGGGGGATAGATGTTCCCCGACATGCGGGACCGACGAGCGCGGAGGGGGACGTCCGTTCAGTTGTGCGATTCCTTCAGAGAAATGCGTCATTGAGCGGACGTCTCCCCCAATCATGAGTAAAAGCGGCGTATTGTGTCGGGAATGCAAACGAAACGCTACTGGTTATGCATCAGAACCATCTGCGCCGGCATGGGGGCCGGGAACCCGGCTGCCGTCAGAGCTTCCCGGATGGTGCGATTGCCGTCGAAATAGACCTGCCAGTAATGATCGTTGTGACAGAACGGGCGCACGGCCAGCACCGGTCCAACGAGGTTGAATTCCAGGATTTCAACCTCAACCGCCGGTTCGGCGAGTACGTTGGGCAGGGCGGCCAGCTTTTCACGCAGGAGCAGCATGGCGGCCGTGTGGTCGGCCCCGCCGGCGAGCTGGCATTTCAATTCGACCCTGCGGTATGGGTTGTGGCTGTAGTTCTGAATCGTATCCCCGAATATCTTGGCGTTGCCTACCAGGGTCTGGACATTGTCAGGCGTATTAATCGTGGTGGCAAAGAGACCGATCTCCTTTATCGTGCCGGTAATACCGGCAACCGTCACAAAATCCCCTATCTTGAACGGACGCAATACGATCAGGAAACCGCCGGCGGCCAGGTTTGACAACAGACCGCCCCAGGCGGCGCCGATGGCAATGCCGATACCTGCCACCAAGGCCGCGAAGGTTGTCGTCTGGACCCCGAAGTAGCCGAGTATCGCGACAACCAGGGCGATATTCAGTGCTATTGCGACAAAGCTGCCGATGTACCGGATCAGCACCGGATCCACCTTCTGTTTTTCGAAGGCCCGCTGCAGCATCCGTCCGACCAGGCCAATCAGCCAGCGGCCGACGATCCAGAAGATAAGGGCTGCGACGACCTTTGTGCCTATTGCCGTTGCATACGTCACGAAGAGTTCCTGATAATGGCTTGCCTGTTCCATGCTCCACCTCCTTGCTGTCGTTGTTCCGGGTTACGTTCCTTTCCTTCCGTCAGAACGACAGGCAGTCTTTCGTCCCGCCGGAAACACACTCTGTTTAGAAATTATATCGGCGTTGTTGAATGTGTCTAATAAAGTCAAGTTATGATTCTTTCTCTTTCGGTCGCGGCACCGCAAATCCGGATCCGCCGTTGGACCCGCCATTGCGCGCGGAGACGCTGAAGGCGTAGTTCCAGGCGCGAAACTACTATCCCTTTAACCCGCTCTTCGGGGCACCGTGTGAGTGGATGAGTAATGTGGGAATCAGGTGAGGTTTTGGGGTCTCCCTCCGCGAGGTGTGGAGGGAGATTTGTCATGGCAGGGTACTGTCTGACGCGCGGCCGTTTTCATCCTCTTTCGCCGCCGGCCGCGGCACCCGCGGTTGCTCCCTGTTGCTGCCCAGTGCCGGTCAGCTTGTCCGCCTCGCTCACCCAGCCGCCTCCCAGCGCCTTGTAGATGTTCACCAGCGAGCTGAACAGCGATGCCCTGGTCTGTGCCCACTCCAGTTCGGCCGGGAAGAGCTGCTGCTGGGCCTGCAGGACCGTGAAGTAGGGGGTGTAGCCGCCGTCGTACTGCAGCCGGGCCAGCCGCTCGTACTCCTTGGCCGCGGTGACCAGCCGCCCTTGCGCCTCGATCTGGTCGGTCAGTTTCTGGCGTCCGACCAGGGCGTCCTCAACGTCGGCAAAGGCGTTCTGGATGGCGGACTGGTAGGCGAGCAGCGCGGCCTGCCGGGCGGCCTCGGCCTGTTTCACCTGGCCGGAGACGGCGCCGGCGGTGAAGATTGGCCCGGTGATGGAACCGGCATAGCTCCAGATCTCGGCCGGACCCCTGAACAGGTTGCGCAGCGCCCCGCTTGACCGGCCGTAATCGCCGGTCAGGGAGATGGTGGGGAAGTAGAGTGCCCTGGCCGCGCCGATCCGGGCATTGGCCGCGATAAGGTTCTGTTCGGCCTGCAGGATATCGGGCCGGTTTTCCAGCAGCTGGGAGGGGACCCCCGCCGGGACGGACGGCAGTACGAGTTCGTAGATGGACTTGCCGCGCGGCACCGGTTCCGGGTTGCGGCCCAGCAGTATCGAGATGGCGTTCTCGGTCTGGACTATCAGATTCTCGATCTGCGGGATGGTTGCCGCAGCGGTCTCGTACTGGGTGCGGGCCTGCTGGACGTTCATCTGTGAGATCTGGCCGTAGCTGAACTGCAGCTCGAACAGCTTGACCGAATCCTGGTAGCTGGCCAGGTTGCGCCGGGCAATGACGAGCTGCTCGTCAAGGCCGCGCAGCAGGAAATAGTTGTCCGCAACCGAGGCCACCAGGGACAGGACTACGCCGCGGCGCGCCTCGACCGAGGCGAGCAGCTCCGCCCGCGAGGCCTCGGAAAGCCTGCGGATGCGGCCCCAGAGGTCGATCTCCCAGCTGGCGCCGGCAAACAGCTGGAATGATTTCTGGGGATTGGGAATGCTCGAAGAGAGCGGCGTGGCATTCTTCTCGCTGAGCCGCTGGCGGGTGGCGCCCGCGCCGTAGCTGACCTGCGGGAAGAGCGCGGAGCGGACCTGAGTCATCACCCCGCTGGCCTGCTCGATGTTGGCGGCGGCGATGGCAACGCTCTTGTTCCCCGCCAGTGCCCGCGTTATCAGGTCGTCCAGTACCGGGTCGCCGAACTGCTTCCACCAGGTGGTATCGGCCGTCTCCCGTGCGTCCTTGAATCCGTACCGGTAGTTCTGCGGGACCTCCACCGCGGGTCGGCGGTAGTCGGGGCCGACCATGCAGCCGGCAAGTGATAGCGAAATCGCAAGAATGAAAAGGCGCCGCACGTCAATCCCTCCTGATGATTCGGTCTACTCGGCTTCCACCGCTGGTTTTTCGTCTATGGCTTCCGCGGGGCGGGTTTCTTTTTCCTGCCCCGCTCGGCCAGCCGGTCGAAGATATAGAAGAACAGCGGCACGTACAGCATGGCCAGGGTGGCCTCGCCGATCATCCCGCCCATGATGCCGGTGCCGATGGAGTGGCGGGCGTTGGCGCCGGCGCCGGTGGCGACGGCCAGCGGCAGCACGCCGCAGATAAACGCCAGCGAGGTCATGATGATGGGTCGCAGCCGCTCCTCGCCGGCCTTTATGGTCGCATCCATCACCGACAGGCCCTGCTTGCGCAGGTCCACGGCAAAGGTGACCCTCAGTACGGCGTTCTTGGCCCCCAGGCCGATGAGCACCAGCAGGCCGATCTGGAAGTAGACGTCGTTGTGGAGCCCGCGCATCCAGTTGAAGGCCAGGGCGCCGAGGATGCCGAACGGCACCGCGGTCATGACCGAGCAGGGCAGGGTCCACGACTCGAACTGGGCCGCCAGCACCAGGAAGACGATGATCAGGCCGAAGGCGAAGGCGACCGCCGAGGTCCCGCCCGACTTCTTCTCCTCGAAGGCCATGCCCGACCAGGCGTAGCCGTAGCCCTGGGGGAGCACCTGGTCGGCTACCTCCTCCATGGCCCGGATCGCCTCGCCCGAGCTGAAACCATCCGCCGCCGCGCCGGTCAGCTGGGCCGCCGGGAAGCCGTTGAAGTGCGGCACCAGGTCGGGACCGGCCACGTAGCTGGTGCTTGCCACCGCCGACAGGGGTATCATCTGGCCGGAGCTTGACCTGGTGTGGAGACGGGTGATGTCGTCGGGGCTGCGGCGATAGGGCGCCTCCGATTGCAGGATAACGTTCCAGACCCGGCTGTACTGGTTGAACTGGCTTACCTGGATAGAGCCGAACTGGGCCTGCAGGGCGCTGTAAACGTCCTCTACCGGCACACCCAGGAGCTCCGCCTTGGAGCGGTCCACGTCGACCTTCAACTGTTGTGAGGAGGCGCGGAAGGTGGTGTTCAGGCCGGAGAGTTCGGGCCGTTTGCGGGCCTGGTCGAGAAACTTTCCGGAGAGCTCCGCCAGGCGCGCCGGATCGCCGCCCCCCATGTCCTGGATCCAGAATTCAAAGCCGCCGGTGGTGCCGATGCCCGGAATGGCGGGCGGCGGGATGGGGAGGAGCTTTCCGTCGCTGAGCCCTTTTGAGCCGTCGTAAGCCCCCAGCAGGACGGCCCTGGCGTTCTCCTTGCGGGCACGGGCGATGCTGGAGTAACGCTCTTCGAAGTCCTTCAGCGTGACGAAGAAGGTTGCGGCATTGGACTTGTACTGGCCGTCCAGCAGGCTGAAGCCGTTCACCACGGTCCGGTTGGCGACCGCGGGGTCCGCGGCGAACAGCCGGTCGATCCGGTCCGACGCCTGCGAGGTGCGTTTCAGGCTGGCGGCGTCGGGCATCAGCAGCTGGGCCAGCACGTACCCCTGGTCCTCGTTGGGCACGAAGCTGGTCGGAATGGTCCGGAACAGCTGCACCAGCCCGATCAGGAGCACGGCCAGCAGCACGAAGGCCACCGACATACGCTTGATCATGAGCGTCACCGCGTCGCCGAAAGCCACGGTGAACCGGTCGAACTGGCGGTTGAACCAGGCGAAGAAGCCGCGCGTCGGGGGGGTGGTGTGCCTGAGCAGGACCGCGCACATAGCCGGGGTCAGGGTCAGTGCCACGAAGCCGGAAAGGGCCACGGATATGACGATGGTGATGGCGAACTGCTTGTAGAGCTGACCGGTGGTGCCCGGCAGGAAGGCCGCCGGGATGAAGACCGAGGACATGACCAGCACCACCGCCACCAGCGAGCTGCCGATCTCCCCCATGGCCTTGATGGTGGCGGCGCGTGGGGACAGGTGGAACCGGGCCATGTTACGGTCCACGTTTTCCACCACCACAATCGCATCGTCGACCACCATGCCTATAGCCAGCACGATGCCGAACAGGGTCAGCAGGTTGATGGAGAACCCCAGCGCCAGCATGCCGGTGAAGGTGCCGATCAGCGACACGAAGACGGCGACCGTGCAGATGATGGTGGCGCGGAAGCTCTGCAGGAACAGGTAGACCACCAGCACCACCAGCAGAATGGCCTCGAACAGGGTGTGGACGACCTCCTTGATGGATATCCGCACGAATTCGGTGGTGTCCATGGCGATGACGTAGTCGATGCCGTCAGGCATGGTGCGCTTCAACTCCTGCAGGGCCTTGCGCACCGCCTTGGACACTTCCAGGCCGTTGGCTCCCGGCTGCTGGTAGATGGCAATGGGGGTTGCCGGCACGCCGTTCAGCTTGTTGTCGTCCACGTACTGCCGTCGACCCACCTCGGCGCGGGCCACGTCCCCGACGCGGACGATGGCGCTGCCGTCCTGGCTGGCGCGCAGGATGATGTCCTCGTACTGGGACGGGTCTACGAACGGCGCCTGGGTCACCACCGGGAAGGTCAACTGCACTTGGTCGTCATTGGGCTGCTGCCCCACCTGACCGGCCCCGAACAGGGCGTTCTGCTTGGCGACCGCGTTCTGGATGTCGCTGGTGGTGATACAGAGGGAGGCCATCCGGTCGGGGTTCATCCAGATACGCATGGCCTGGTCCGGCACGCCGAAGATCTGGGCCTGACCGGCTCCGTTCACCCTTTTTATGGCATCCAGCACGTAGACGTTGGCGTAGTTGGTTACGTAGTCCGGGCTGTAGCGGCCGTCCTTGTTGGTCACCGCGATGATCATCAGGGTGCTGGACGACTTTTTCTGCACCGACACACCGTACTGGGTCACCGCCTCGGGGAGCTGGGGGAGGGCAAGGTTCACCCGGTTCTGCACCTGGACCTGGGCGATGTCGGGGTCGGTGTCCAGGGAGAAGTAGACGGTGATGGTCAGCTTGCCGGTGCTGGAGCTGGTCGACGTCATGTAGAGCATGTTGTCGACGCCGTTGATCTGGGCCTCGATGGGCGCCGCCACCGAGTCGCCCACGGTCTTGGAGTCGGCGCCGGGATAGGTGGTCATCACCTGGATCTGCACCGGCGTGATGGTTGGATACTGGGCAACCGGCAGCAGCTTCATGGACACCAGTCCGGCGATGACGATAATGAGCGAGATGACCGTGGCAAAGATCGGCCGCTCTATGAAAAATTTTGAGAACATGGAAGCACTCCCGGGACGTGCCGTCGTTGTCGTGTCAGCCTGCTACCGTTTCACCGTGAGCGGGGTCCCGGGCTGAAGCGTCAGGCCCCCGTCGACCACCACCCGTTCGCCGGCCCGGAGGCCGTCCGTGATAAGCCAGTCGTTGCCGTGCCATTCACCGGCCGTCACCGGCCGGTACTCGGCCTTTCCGGCCTTGTCCACCACCCAGACATAGTGTCCCTTGCCTCCCTGCTGGACCGCCCGCTGGGGCAGCACGACGGCCCCGGGCCTGACTGCCCCCTTCAGGAGAGCCCGGACATACTGGTTGGGACGCAGTATCCCCTTAGGGTTGTCGACGCTGGCCCTGATAAGGAAGGTGCCGGTCTGCGGGTTATAGGAGGGGGCCGCGAAGGTGATCTGCCCCTTGTGCGGGAAGGCGTTGCCGTCCACCAGCAGGATCTCGACCTCGAATTTTCCGCCAGCCGGGGGGATCAGGGCCTTCCGGGCGATCTGGTCGCGGAAACGCTGCATCTCGTTTTCCGAGATGCTGAAGTTCACCCAGATGGGCGAAAGGACCGCCACGGTGGTGAGCTGGCTGTTCTGCTGGTTGATGTAGGTGCCGTCCTGCTGCATGGCGGCGCCGGTGATGCCGGAGATGGGAGAGGTGATGGTACAGTAGGAGAGGTTGAGGCGGGCCGTCTCCAGTTCGGATTTTGCCTGCTCCACCGCGGCCGCCGAAGATTCGAAGGAGCCGGTGGCGTCGTCCAGGTCCTTCTTCGATAGGGCGTTCAGGGCGGCCAGTGGCCGGGTGCGCTCCAGGTTGAGCCGGGCGGTTTCCATGGCGGCCTTCTGCCGGGCGAGCGCCGCGGCCGCGCCGTTCACCTGGGCTTGGAACGGTTTCTTGTCCATGAGGAACAGGACCTGCCCGGCCTTCACCATGGCGCCTTCGGTATAGACCCGCCGATCCAGGAAGCCGCTGACCCGCGCCTGGATGTTCACCTGGTGCGAGCTCTGTGTCTGCGCCACGAACTCGAACGTGGCCGGCAGGTCGCGGCCGGTCACGGTGACCGCGGTCACCGTGACCGGCCCGGTATCCGGTTTGTTCTCATCGTGTTTCGCGCAGGACGTCAGGGCCGGCACCAGAAGGCAACCTGACGCAAGCGAAGCAAAGGCAAACCGCCGCGCGACACTGAGCCGACTTCTAACGGCAGCCGGCCCGCAAAAAAACATTCGCATGTTACTTCCCTCCCGCCGTTGTTTGACGCCCTGCACCGGGAGAGTATAGCGTAATGATAAAAAATTAGAAAGGTTCTAGATCATAAGGATTTGGTTTTTTTGTAACCTTAAATGCACGTAGCCCTTTGACCAGTTTTTCAGTCGATTTGCCGTATGATGTTCCCGGCTCGTCGGGTGGAAATGGCGTTGAAACCGTCTATACTGATGAATGTTGATTCGAGCGACTTTTCTTCCGGCGTGCTGCCGGGCGTCTGAGGGATGGTGACGATATGAGAAACGAGTTTTCGCCGGGCAGGCTGCTCCGTACGGCGGTTGGCACGGAAAAACCGCTGCAGGTGATGGGTGTGCCCAACGCCTACAGCGCGATCATGGCCGAAAAGACCGGTTTGCTTGCCCTCTACCTGTCCGGCGCCGGCGTGGCAAACGGCGCTTTCGGCCTGCCGGACCTGGGGATAACCACCCTGGGGGATGTGCTGGAGGAGGTGAGGCGCATCACGGGGGCCTCCCTGCTGCCGCTGCTGGTGGATGCGGACACCGGCTTCGGCGGACCGATGATGATCGGCCGTACGGTCCGGGAGCTGATCAGGGCCGGAGCCGCCGGAATGCACATCGAAGACCAGGTCCCGGCCAAACGGTGCGGTCACCGCCCCGGAAAATCGGTGGTGAGCACGGAAGAAATGGTGGACCGGGTCAAGGCTGCGGCGGACGCCAGGAGCGATCCCGACTTCGTGATCATGGCCAGGACCGACGCCTTTGCCGTGGAGGGGCTGGATGCGGCGTTGGAGCGGGCCTGCCGCTACAGGGAGGCAGGCGCTGACATGATCTTCCCCGAGGCCCTGAGGGCACTGGACCAGTACCGTCTGTTCGCCGATACGCTCGGCATCCCGATCCTGGCAAACCAGACCGAATTCGGGGTCACCCCGCTGTTCACCCTCCTGGAGATGGCCGAGGCGGGGGTCGGTCTGGCGCTCTATCCGCTCTCCGCCTTCAGGGCAATGAATGCCGCTGCCCTCAAGGTGTTCCGCGCTGTCAGGATGGAAGGGACCCAGAAGGGTATGCTCGATTCGATGCAGACCCGCGCTGAACTTTACGATTTTCTCGGGTATCTCGAGTACGAGCGAAAACTGGACAAGTAGCTGGCGTATTGAAATTTAATCAACACCTCAATTACTTTTCAAAGGAGGATGAACCATGACAGCTGAGATTGTTGCAGGTCTGGCGGGGATTGTGGCGGACAGGACCACCATCAGCACGGTGGGGAAGACCGGGTTGGGGTTGAGTTACCGGGGGTATTCCATCGAGGACCTGACCCGGGAGGCCGATTTCGAGGAAGTCGCCTACCTGCTCCTCTACGGAGAGCTCCCCACCAGGAGCGAGCTTGACGCCTTCCGCGGCCGGATAATCTCCCTGCGTGGCCTTCCCGAGCGGCTGAGGAACATACTGGAGCAGGTGCCTGCCGAGGCCCACCCCATGGACGTCCTCCGGACCGGCTGTTCGGCCCTGGGCGCCATGGAGCCGGAAGCCTCGCCAAGCGACCAGCTGAAGGCAGTCGAACGGCTCCTGGCCACGCTGCCCGGCATGCTCCTTTACTGGCATCACTTCCACGCGAGCGGCAAGCGTATCGACACCATGAGCGACGAGCCGAGGCTGGCCTGCCACTTCCTGAACCTCCTGCACGGTAGGGCCCCCGACCGGGAGCCGTGTAACGCGGTCAACGTCTCGTTCATCATCTATGCGGAACACGAGTTCAACGCGTCAACCTTTTCCGCCCGGGTGACCACCTCCACCAGGAGCGACTACCATTCAGCCGTCACCGCCGCCATCGGCACCCTGAAAGGGCCCCTGCACGGCGGCGCCAACGAGGAGGCCATGAAGCTGATCGAGCGCTTCGAAACGCCGGACCAGGCGGAGCAGGAGATCCTGCGGATGCTGGAGCGGAAGGAACGGATCATGGGGTTCGGCCACCGGGTCTACAAGGACAAGCCCGACCCCCGTTCCGACATCATCAAGGAGTGGTCCAGGAGGCTCGCCGAGGCCACCGGCCACAAGCTCCTCTACCAAGTCTCGGAACGGATAGAAGAGGTGGTGGTGCGCGAGAAGGGGCTGTTTCCCAACGTGGATTTCTACAGCGCCTCCCTCTACCACATGTGCGGCATCCCGACGAACATGTTCACCCCGCTGTTCGTGTTCGCCCGCGCGGCAGGCTGGTCGGCCCACATCATCGAGCAGCGGGCAACCGGCCGACTGATCCGTCCGACCGCCGAGTATATCGGGCTTGAGCCGCGGGCGTTCGTGCCGTTGGAAAAGAGGTGATTTTCCCGTGTCAAACCCGACCGCCGAAAGCAATATCAGACCTCCCCCGGACCGGGAACTGGTGGAAATCGCCGATTACGTGACCGAGTACGTGGTCACCGCCGGCGAGGCCCTGGAGACGGCCCGCCTCTGCCTGCTGGACAGCCTGGGGTGCGCTCTGCTGGCCCTGAACTACCCGGAGTGCACCAGGCTGCTGGGGCCGGTGGTCCCGGGTGTCACCATCCGTCCCGGCGCCCGTGTCCCGGGAACCGACCATGAACTGGATCCGGTAACGGCGGCCTTCAACACCGGCGTTCTGATCCGCTGGCTCGACTTCAACGACGCCTGGCTGGCCGCCGAGTGGGGCCATCCGTCCGACAACCTGGGAGGAATCCTGGCGTCGGCCGACTACCTGAGCCGGAGAAACGTGTCTGAGGGAAAAGAGCCGCTCGCCATGGGGGAGGTTCTTGCCGCCATGGTCAAGGCCCACGAGATCCAGGGGGTGCTGGCATTGGAGAACAGCTTCAACCGGGTCGGCCTGGACCATGTGGTGCTGGTCAAGGCGGCGACTACGGCGGTGGTGACCCGGCTGCTGGGAGGTAGCAGGGACCACATCGCCGATGCCCTGTCCCAGGCCTGGATCGACGGCCAGAGCCTGCGTACCTACCGGCACGCGCCCAATACCGGTCCCAGGAAATCGTGGGCCGCCGGCGACGCCACCAGTCGCGGGGTCTGGCTGGCGCTCCTGACCCTGCGGGGCGAGCCCGGCTACCCGAGCGCCCTGAGCGCGAAGAAGTGGGGCTTTTACGACGTATCCTTCCGCGGCGTCCCATTCCGCCTGCAACGTTCCTACGGCTCCTATGTCATGGAGAACATCCTGTTCAAGATCTCCTTCCCGGCCGAGTACCACGCCCAGACGGCAGTGGAGTGCGCCTTCAGGCTCCACGAACAGGTGAGGGACCGGCTGGACGAGGTCGCGCGCGTCGTCATCTCCACCCAGGAGTCGGCCATTCGGATCATCAGCAAGACCGGACCCCTGTACAACCCGGCCGACCGGGACCACTGTCTCCAGTACATGACGGCCGTCGCACTGATCCGCGGCCGGCTGACCGCCGATGACTACGGCGACCAGGCTGCCGCCGATCCATGCATCGACCGGCTCAGGGAGCTGATGGAGGTGGAGGAGGACCCGCGCTACAGCCGTGACTACCTGGACCCGGACAAGCGCTCCATCGCCAACGCGGTGCAGGTCTTCTTCAGGGACGGAAGCAGCACGGAGAAGGTGGAGGTGGAGTATCCCCTGGGCCACCGCCGCCGCCGCTCGGAAGGGATCCCCCTGCTGTTGAAAAAATGCCGGGACAACCTCTCCGCCCGGCTGCCGGAGGAACGAGTGGACCTGGTGCTCGACGTTTGCTCCGACCTGGGACGGTTGCAAGCCATGCCGGTCCATGAATTCATTGGGCTGTTTCTGCCCGGGAAATAGGTGCAGGTTCCGCATCTGCCATGACGTGACTATTCTTCAAAAACCGTTTGACAGGAGTCATATCATCAGCTATAAAAAGACAAAAAAGGTCCTTTAGGTATGTTTTTATGATGGAATTGACCCGTAAGGGTGAATATGCAATACGAGGAATTCTCTACCTGGCACGTCAACCACAGGGCAAACTCTCCCTGGTCGGTGAAATCGCCGCCGCCTCAGGGGTCCCCAAGACGTTCCTCGCCAAGATCCTCCAGGACTTCACCAAGGTCGGTCTAGTCTATTCCTTCCGAGGCACGGGCGGAGGCTTTTCCCTGGCCCGCACCCCGGACAGGATCACTCTGCGTGAAGTGGTGGAGGCGGTGGAGGGCCCCATTCTTCCCAACCGCTGCCTTATAGGCGCCGGGAGTTGTGAAAACGACTCCTCCTGCCTGGTCCACCCGGTATGGAAACGGGTAAGGGATGAAATCGTCACGATCCTGGACGGTGTGACCATCGAGGAACTGGCCGGGGAAGACCATCCGACATAATCGCGTAAGGCGAAAATACCAGCCGAACTATCCAAAAGGAGGATGCCTGTATGGATGTGGTGGCGTTGAGCAGGCTGCAGTTCGCGATTACCAGCATGTTTCATTTCATCTTTGTGCCGCTCACTCTCGGTTTGTCGATCCTGGTTGCCTTCATGGAGACCAGGTATGTCCGCACCGGCAACGAGCTGTACAAGGAGATGACCAAGTTCTGGGGCAAGCTTTTCCTGATCAATTTCGCCCTGGGTGTGGTCACCGGCATTACCCTGGAGTTCCAGTTCGGCATGAACTGGGCCGAGTATTCCCGCTATGTGGGAGATATCTTCGGCGCGCCGCTGGCCATCGAGGCCACCCTGGCATTCTTCCTGGAATCGGTGTTCATTGGGGTATGGATCTTCGGCTGGGACAAGGTGTCGAAGACCTTCCACGCCGTCTCCATCTGGATAGTCGCGCTGGCAACCAACCTCTCGGCCCTCTGGATCCTGCTGGCCAACGGCTGGATGCAGAAGCCGGTCGGATTCGTGCTGCGCAACGGCAGGGCCGAGATGGTCGATTTCATGGCCATGGTGACTAACCCTTACGGCCTGATGAAGTTCGCCCACACCATCGTGTCCGGCTACGTGCTGGCGGGCTTCTTCGTGCTGGGGGTATCGGCCTGGCACCTCCTGAGGAAAAACCGGCCCGATTTCTTTGGCAAATCCTTCAGGATCGGAGCGGTGTTCGCTGTGGCGGCGATTCTGATGGTGGTCCTCACGGGGGACTATTCAGCGGTACTGGTGGCCAAGCACCAGCCGGCCAAATTCGCCGCCATGGAGTCCGTGTGGGAGACCCGGAAAGGGGCGGGGATCAACATTTTCGTCATACCCGACCCGAAAAGGGAATGCAACCTGGTGGAGGGACCCTGTATCCCGAACCTGCTCAGTTATCTGGCCTTTCACACTCCTGACGGAGAGATCAAGGGGCTGAAGGCCTTTCCGGTTGAGGATCGTCCGCCGGTAACCCCGACCTTTATCAGCTTCAGGATAATGGTGGGCCTGGGCTTCCTCATGCTGCTTCTTGCTGCCGTATCACTGGTAAAATCGTTGAGGGGCACGTTGGAGAGGCATCCCCTGTTCCTTCGCCTGCTGGTCTATGCCATCCCGATTCCATACATCGCCAACCAGCTCGGCTGGCTTGTGGCCGAGGTCGGGAGGCAGCCGTGGATCGTCTATGGGGTCCTGAGGACCTCGGACGCCGTCTCCAAGTCCATCAACGCCACCCAGGTTGTGATTTCACTGGCTGGCTTTACGCTGCTGTATGGGTTCCTCGGTTTCCTAGACGTCTACCTGCTGACGAAATACGCCCGCAAGGGTCCGGAGCAGACAGCTCCCGCCGTTGTTCCGGCGGCAAAGGAGGTGTGATATGGAGCTTCAGGTTACCTGGTTCGTCCTCTGGGGGGTCCTCTGGGCGGTCTATTTCATGTTGGACGGATTCGTGCTGGGCGCCGGTATGCTGCACCGCTACCTGGGCTCCAATGAGGCGGAGAGGAGGGTGATCATCAACACCTTCGGACCGGTCTGGGACGGCAACGAGGTCTGGCTGATAACAGCCGGCGGCGCTACCTTCGCGGCCTTTCCGACCACTTACGCCCTCATGTTCAGCTACCTGTACACGGCACTGCTCCTGCTCCTCTTTGCCTTGATCGTGCGGGGCGTATCCTTCGAGTTCAGGGGCAAGCTGGAGAACGACCGCTGGAAAGGGGCCTGGGATACGGCTATAATGGTCTGCAGTTTTCTTCCGGCGCTCCTGTTCGGGGTCGCCTTTGGCAACATCTTTCGCGGGCTTCCCATGGACGCCTCGGGCTACCAGGGTTCATTTTTTTTCCTGCTGAATCCATTCGGGCTCCTTACCGGAGCGCTGTTCGTGTTCCTGTTCCTGGTGCACGGCGCCTTGTACCTGTCAGCCAAGACCGACGGGGACCTGAGCGACAGGGCACTGGCCACGGCCAACCGCCTGTGGCCCTTCCTGCTGGTGATTGCCGCCGCTTTCCTGGTTGCCGCCTATCCGGCGACCGGCCTGTACGGCAACTATCTCGACACACCTGCGTTGCTGACGCTTCCGCTGCTGGCGGTCGCGGCCCTGGTCTCGATTCGCGTCTTCACGGCTCGCAATAACGTTCTTGCCTCCTTTGCCGCGTCGTGCGTTACCATCGTCCTGGTGGTTGCCACCGGGGTTACAGGCCTGTTCCCCAACCTGATCCCCTCAAGCCTCGACCCGGCATACAGCCTGACCATCTTCAACTCCTCCTCCAGCCAATACACCCTGAGGATCATGACGGTTGTGGCGCTGATTTTCGTTCCCATCGTCATCGCCTACAAGGTATGGGTTTACCGGGTCTTCCGCGCCAAGGTCACGACTCAGGAGGTCATGGGGGACGAACACGCTTACTGAATTTATGGATCCAGGAATCTAAACCTCCCGTGAAGAGTGGTCCTCGGGAGGTTTTTTTATAGAATGGGTTTTCTTGCCGGCAAATCTGTGGTAAGTATAAGAAAAAACATATTGTCAGGCTTCAAAAACAGGCATGTGAAATGCCTGCGAATATTACGTGCGGGGAACGTGCACCATGGCAAAAACAAAATATTCCGAATTAACCGCGGTAGCCGCTTTTGTCGCCGGAGCGGCAATAGCGGCCGGACTTACCCTCCTTTTGAGCCCCAAAACCGGTCGTGAGATCAGGGAAAACATCGGCGGCATCAAGGAAGATGCCGTCGACAAGCTGAAGGAATGCGCCCGTGAGGCCAGGTTCAAACTGAGCCCCAAGACAAAATCGGACGCCTTCCGCTACGAAGGCGGAGATTGCTGGATCTGAGCCTGTAATCCGACACAGGAAGACCGGCGTGACTGAAATTGTCGTGCCGGTCTTCCTGCGCACTCTCTGGTGCGAACGAGTCGCCTGTGCGCATGTGCCTCAGGTCCGACAATGCCCTGTTCCGGTCTACCCATGCTTTGGCATCTCTCCGTATGTCTCCCGCGACGACACCTCCTTTTCTGTTTCGCGACACATCACTTCCTGAAAGAAAACGAGCGACGCTTCACGCCTCCAGCCGGTTGAACATGTGCCGGAATTAAGTAGTTGATCTGTCGCAGCCAAAATAGTAAACAGATTACATCCGAACAACGACTGGAGACCTGGACAGGCGTCTCAGTCGTTCTGAGGGCAACTGTCTTAACGGCATGCTCAGAAAAGTCTACCGGGACGTAACAATCCCCTCTAGGTGTTGCGTAGTGGAGAGACGGAAGAGATAGCGGGAATAAGTTTCATGACAAACGTCGGCAGCGGACAGTATAAGCATCATCAGGTCCTGGTGGTCGAGGACAGCGCACTCATGCGTAGGGTCCTTGATGGGCACCTTCAGGAGATGGGATACCGGACCGTCACCGTCGAGAACGGCCGCCAGGCTTTGGACAAACTCGTCACAGGGTACTACCCCATCGTCATTACCGATCTGGTCATGCCTGAAATGGATGGAAGGGAACTGTGCATGGCCGTAAGGGAAATGTCCTTGGGGGGGTATGTCTATCTCATCATGCTTACCTCCCGGGATTCCAGGGAGGACATGATCCGCGGCCTGGAGGCGGGGGCCGACGAATACCTGATCAAACCGGTAAACCGGGCAGAACTGATGGTGCGCCTGAAGACCGCCGAAAGGATACTCACCCTCGAAAGCTCGTTGAAGAAAAGCTATGAGGAGATTAAGGCCCTGTCGGTCCGGGACCCGCTTACCAGGGTCTACAACCGGGGATACCTGGACGAAAGGCTTGTCCACGAGGTCAAGCGGGCCTTTCGTTTCGAGAGACCTATCTCCCTCATAATGTTCGATATTGACCACTTCAAGCTCATCAACGATACCTTCGGACATACGGTCGGGGATCGTGTGCTTGTTGAGTGCGCGGATCTCTTGAAGCTCTCCATCCGTCAGGAGATCGACTGGATAGCCCGCTACGGTGGTGAGGAGTTCGTCATTGTCCTTCCCGAGACCCTCTCTCCTGGGGCGTTCGTGGCTGCGGAAAGGTTGCGGAAAAATCTTGCGACCAAGGTGATGGCGGCGGACGGCGCCGAAATACGGGTCACGGCAAGCTTCGGCGTGAGCAGCTTCACGCCGGCGAGCCAGAAGGAGGACCTCTCAATGGCCGCATCACTTATTGCCGGTGCGGACCGTGCCCTTTACAGTGCCAAGAAAGAAGGGCGGAACAGGGTCGAGTGCGTGCAACTTTGACGTACTCTCCTGCTTCGCCCCCTCAGCGTGCCGGTCATCTGTTCACGCTGATCCTGCCGTCGGTGTCCACCAATGTCTCGAAATATACCTGCCGCTCTCCCTCGGTTACCAGTCGTGCCGTTATCTGGAACCGCAGGGTAAGAGAGTCGTCTTCTTCCGGGATGAACGTCACGTTTGTACCGGACAGTCTCGGCTCGTACCTCTCCATGGCTGACTTGAGGCTCGATTCTATCTCGTGCACCGAATCGGGATAGCTCTGGAGAAAATCAAGAAAATCCGGAACCCCGTAATCGTCCGCAATGGGGACATTTCCCTGTCTGGTGTTCAGCATCTTCTGCAGATGGTCGACAATCGAGTCGATGCAGCGTCGCATATCTTCGCTTCCCCGACGATGCGGTTCAGTTTCCCAGGAACGAAGCCGTTCCAGAAGTCGTTCTCCAACCATCCTCTTTTGCTCCTTTCCGCGCAGTTCACTCCCTCCCTAATGCAAGGGAAGGGTGGGTAGCTCAAATCGTCTTTTCCAGAACATCGGCCCTGTCGCCGGGAGCAGGATGGCTTGAGAACACGCTGCTGTCGTTGCCGTACATCTTTTCCAGTTTGCGCAGTGCGCTTACGGCGGCTTTGGGGTCGTACTTGTTGGTCTTGATGAATTTGAGGGCATACTTAATCGGCGTCCTTTTCGTTGGCCTGGGAGTATTGTGCGTGCACCAGTTGCTCGGCCAGTTCTCCCAAGGCTTCATCTGACAGCTTGACCATGCTGCTGCCGCTTGCAACACCGGCCTTGCGGGCGGCAGATGTAACATAGGCGGTCTGAAATGCCTTCTTGCTGTGACCGAGGCTCACATGCCCGATTTCGTGGCCTATGACGTAACGCACCTCGTCATCGGTCATCTGGTCCATGAGCCCGGCGAAAACGCGGACGGTCCCGTCGGCCATGGCGAACGCATTGACATCCTTCACCAGATAGACCTTGATATCGGTTTTCACATTGCCGTCAATCTTCATCCCCTTCGTGAGCTTCGCAAGTCGTTTCGCGTAGGGACTGGAAGGGGGTGCAAGCTGATTGGACTGGTCGTAGGTCTGGCTCGCCTCCGAGGCGAGTTGCTTTACCTGTCCATCGGTCAGGGTTGCCGCAGAAGTGAGGTCTTTACCGGCTTCCAGCATGCCGCCGAGGTCGAAACCGGCATTGGCGGGGTGAGTGAGTGCTGCAGATATAAATACCGCTGTTGTGATCTTTCTGAGTTTGTTCAGCAAAGTTCTTTCTCCTCTTTCGTGTAGGATAGGCAGGCCAGCGTAGTAAGTTTTGCATAAAGCTATCAAGGTTTTCTTCCTTGTTGTGCTTTGATGTTACTAACAGAACAACGCTTCACTATTGGAAACTATTCTTGCACTCTTACAATTACCGCGGAAATCTTTTTGATTTCTATTACACTATCGAAAAATTCCCCATTGGAGAGTTCGCCTAATTGTACAAGCTCTTTGGTGACAGTACGCACTTTGCCGCTTAATTCTCCGCCACCCATCAAGCGCAGGGTAATTCGTTTCCCTTTATGAGCCTCCAGTACTTTCTGAACGCTGTCTCCGGCTTTGATCTCCAAAACGTCCGCAAAGGCTCCCTGAGTCAGACTCATGCAAACCAGAAACGTTGGAACAACAAATAGATATTTCATATGTGTCTCCTATTGAATTGGATTATTTTGCACCTCAATTAGGCGCATTTGTGTCCTTATTTCTGATTTGGGTCTTGCAAAGTGCAGTTCGCGACCATCTCGACCTAAGGGAGAGATTCTGAGGTGTACCTACCATACTCGGACGTGGCCCTCCCCGGCAACGGGGAGGGCCATAACCAACTCAGATGATCAGCCTCTCGGCACAGTCCATGAATCCTCTGACTCAATACCGTTGGGCTCATACGTCCACTTAATTTTCTTGTAGGTGAAGGATACCTTTTCCATGTGTCCATAGGGATCGCTGCTGGACTCGAGGGTGATAGGCATGTAAGGCTCCATCCCGACCACGATGGCGTCCTCAAGAGTTGTGGTGAAATAGTGCTCTTCGGTTCCCTGCTTGGTGATCCGATAGTATTTAAGGTTGACGTCTTTCATGTGTTCGCCGGTGCAGAGTGCTTGGTAAAGCTTGGGTGAACTCTTGTCATACATCTTTGTAATCGTTAGAGGTCCGTGCAGGCGTTTGCCCGACCCAAGTCCGGTGTTCGGATCACGTGGGATGCTGATGGCATGGTCCAGTGCATAGACAAGGATGGTGTTTTCCCTGCCTTGCATTTCGCAAGACCCGTCGATCTTGCCTTGTTTTTCTCCGGTCAGTGTCAAATGTGCTGGCATTGGCATAGTGTGCTTCCTCCTCGCTGTGGTTTAGGTGTCCTCTAAGAGGATCACCAAGTTGCTACCAAAATGCCCTCAACAGGTGTTCGTGGCCATCCCAACTGAGCCTGGAATCTGTCATTAGTCAATGGATAGGTCTTTAGGTTTGTTGTGTGTGCCATTTTCTTTGACGGCAGATTGGTATGCTTAACATGATTACCTTAAGGTAAATAGAGCATTTATTATTCGCAAACTATCGACTCAATTTGCAGAAAGGTCCCGGATTTTGTTAGTTTTAATGTTAGCCTGCAGCGTTTTGCGCCCTTAGGCAGCCGTTTTGTAAGGACCGCGTTTGTATTATGGTAAGTACAGGAAAGCCAGAACCCGTCTGGATTCTCACCGGGAAACAACCATGTTGAAACAGATTTTCCTTTTTTGTTAATTGCCTTGTCTGGCACAAGAGTAGCTAAACCTGAAGGGTGTCCGCTGCTGAACATAACATTGTCGACATAATGCTCTCTTGGCACAACATAACCTTCCCAATTCTCGGGGGACGTTACAACCTTCTCCGAAACGTTTATGCTCGGAGGGCATTGAATGTTTTCGGCATTGGCACTAATAGGTAATGAGAAAATAACCGAAATTAATAACAATATGTATTTCGACGGAGGGTGGGTATTTGGTTTCATTTTATGTCTCCATATCAGGTTTGATGCATACAAGAATCCATCAAATCATTCAATTACATAGAAACTATCCCCATCGTTGCTTCGCTTTGTTCCTTTAGGGCGATTGAAGTTTATCGTTCTAATCTGCACTTCACCCTGATTGTTCTATTGATCGAGCACCTTAATCCCTTGTTTGTCGTGTGAAAGATATATAGCCGCATGTCTCCCCTGAGCGTCGGTCGGGTAGCTTCCACTTCCGTCGAACGTAGCAATTGCTGTCCCGCGAGGAATTGCCCCATGGGAAGCGTCTTTAACCTTTATGCCCTTTCTCCACGCGAGTGTTGCAGGTGCGCCTGTAGCTTGTTGAATAAACTCAACGCACTCAGTATTTCCCTTTTTATTTACAAACTTCTTTTTCCCATATACGCTGCTTTCCGGGATACGTAATGTGTAAGCCATAGAACCTCCTTGCTCATTATGCTACTATTTCAGCGATTTGTATTGGTCTTGTGACGGAGCCAAGCAACCATCCCTAAGGAGCTCAAATACTTCAGGTTGTATCTTAACAACGTATTTCTAAATATTGTCGATCGCCAATATTCTGTTGCTCTGACATACTTAGCTGAGACATGGTTATTTCTCCTTTGCTTTGATTGAAAACAATATTTGTTTGAACTTAGTTGTATCGATATTGCTTTTTATCCTAATAGCAAGTTTAACTGGGAGGTATCACTCGTTTCAGTTCCAATTACGATAGGTGGGGCATTATTATATTTAAAGACAGTTACTGTGCTGCCAAGACTAACCCATATGACATTGGCGGGAATTGTGACCACAAATTGTTCTGATTTTACTTTAACGCCTCGTTTTTGTGATGTTTTTCCCATGACAGGGTGTCGGCTATCACAAAACATCCTCTTTTTTCACACAGTAGCAATTTCTGAACCTGTTGAACTTTTTCAACAAAAACCACGTCGTTTGCCATAAAAGCGAACAGCACAAGCACTGTAAGTAATGTTTTCACAGCTATCTATCCTCTAACCAATGACGATATAAGTGTTAAAATATAAATATTTTATATATTAATTATAATTAAATTACATAGTTGCAAAAAAATCGTCTTACTACGAGGTGTTACGGGTATAACACTCGACTTGTCTGGTATGAACCACCACATCTCTTAAGCATACCTGAATAATTGAAATCTGAGTCGAAGCCACCTTAGACGATAGATGCGGATTTCGTAGGGGCAACTAATTGCCCCCACGGTTGTCTCAGCTCGTAGGCAAAACAAGATCACGCCGCATTGACCTCTTTATCCAACTTACCCACCAGCGACAGCGTAAAATACGCTCCCATGTACTTGAAGTGCGGCCTGACCTTCAGCGACACCCGGTACCAGCCGGGTTCGCCGGGAACTTCCTCGACCGAGATCTCCGCCTGGCGAAGGGGCCTGCGGCTTCTCACGCCCGGCATGGGGTTATCCATGTCAGAGACGTACTGGCGGATCCAGTTGTTCAGTTCCAGTTCCAGGTCGCTCCGTTCCTTCCACGTGCCGATGTTTTCCCGCTGGATGACCTTGAGATAATGGGCCAGGCGGCTGATGATGAACATGTACGGGAGCTGCAGTCCGAGTTTGTAGTTGAGCTCGGCCTCTTTCCCCTCCTTGCTGATGCCGAAGTATTTCGGCTTCTGGACCGAGTTGGCCGAGAAGAAGGCCGCGTTGTCGCTCCCCTTGCGCATGGTGAGGGCAATAAAGCCTTCCTCGGCCAGTTCGAATTCCCTTCGCTCGGAAATGAGAACTTCGGTGGGAATCTTGGTCTGAATGGCGCCCATGGCCTCGTACTGGTGCAGCGGCAGGTCCTCCACCGCTCCGCCTCCCTGGGGTCCGATGATGTTGGCGCACCAGCGATAATTGGCGAAGCTGTCGGCAATCCGAGTGGCAAAGGCAAAGGCCGCATTGCCCCAGTTGTAATGCCTGTGGCTCGCGGACACGTCTTCCTGATAGTTGAAGCTCTTGACCGGCAGGGTATCGAGGCCGTACGGCAGGCGGAGCAGGAAGCGGGGGAGGGTGAGGCCTACATAGCGGGCGTCCTCGGTCTCACGGAATGATTGCCACTTGATATACTGTGGGCCTTCCATTATGGATTTGATGTCCTTGAGAGTCGGAAGGGTATTGAAATCCTCGATGCCGAAGAACTCCGGGGCTACCGCGGCTACAAAAGGCGTATGGGACATGGCAGCCACTGCGGCGGTGTATTGAAGCAGCCTCATGTCCTGCGGTCCGGCGTCGAACTCGTAGTTTCCTATCATGCAGCCATAGGGTTTGCCCCCGAACTGGCCGTACTCGTTGGTATATACGATCTTGTAGAGCCCTGACTTGACGATCTCGGTGGCGTCCTCGAAGTCCTCCAGCAATTCGTCCTTGGTGACGTGGAGTATCTCCAGCTTGGTATTCTCCCTGAAGTCGGTCCTGTCCATGAGGAATTCCAGCGATCGCCAGGCCGATTCAATCTGTTGGAACTCAAGGTTATGGAGTATTTCATCCACCTGAAGGCTCAGCTTGCGGTCTATCTCGGCTATCATACCGTCGAGACTGGCCTTGGACACCTTTGCCGCTTCACGTCCCGGTTCCAGAAGCTGGGAGATCAGGGCTTCCACCCCCTTGCGGGTGATGGAATAGGCTTCGTCCGCCGGCCTGAGCCTGGTGGCCTGGACAATCTCCTCCAGGAGCGATTCCTGCAGTACCTCCTGCTTCTCGACGATTTGAGGATTTTCCTGGTTCGTGTTCATGTCTCCTCCTTATCCTTCCAGTCCGATTTCAGCCAGAAGTCTCTGGCGGGATGCGTCGTCCCTGATGAGCGCCTGGATCTTTTTCCTGAACTCGGGGACATTGGAGAGCGGTCCCTTGAGGGCGCGCAATGCCTCCCGCAGCTCGAGAAGACGCTTCAACTCCGGCACCTGCTCCACAATCGCCTCGGGGCCGAAATCCTTCATCTTCTCGACCCGAAGACTGACGTTCAATTCGTGGTCCTTGTCCTCGGCGAGCCGGTTGGGCACCGAGAAATTCAGGGTGATATTCCGGGCCTTGAGGACTTCATTGAAGTTGTCCTTGTCAACGCTCACCGGCTCGCGCTTTTCAACCGGCAGGTCACTGTCGCTGCCGGTGAAATCCCCCAGGACCAGCATCTTGAGGGGGAGTTCGATCTCTTCTTTCGCGTCGCCGAGAGATGGGCGGTAGACGATGTTTACGCGCTCCTTTGGAGCAATGGACGATTCTTTTGCCATGATGGCCTCCTTGTCGGTACTTCGTATATGATTATCAGCTGAACTATCCGGTACGGCCTCTTGAGGCTTTGCTCAGTACTTCGTCAATCGAACCATTTCCGGCATGTCGAGACGCCCAATGCGGTGCAGGACATCGGTGGCCTGCTCCTTGAACCTCTGCTCCGCCTGGGCGCCCAGGGCAAGCCACGCAAGCCTCAGGCCGTCGATCGCCAGTGCCGGGTCGTATTCTTCGAGCCCGTGATTTTCGATATCCAGCAGAACCTGGTCGAGATGGGGAAGGGCAAGCCTTGATTTGCCAACCTCCACCAGCATCCTGGAAAGGGCCAATCTCCAGAGGAGTTTTTCACGTTTCGAGGATGATGATTTCAGCTTCCGCTGCAACTCTTCCATTGCCTCGATCAGGTTTCCCTTGCGTATCAACAGCTGTATCTCTTCGATATTACGCGTTATAGCCGCCTCCATCCCGGGTTCTGGCGACGTATCAACGGGGCCGGGAAGTGCTTCACCGGACATGTTTCTCCTGAAAACCATGCCTTCCAGCCACTGCCTGGTCTCCGGGGTGGCAAACGGCGTTCCATCGGAAAAGGACAGGTTTTCGAGGCCGGGCAGACGGTGCATCAGAAAGGCGGTTTCCTGACACACGGCCTCATGGGCCTTTTCGTATCTGCTCCCGAGTCGCGACAGGGCCTCCGCAGCCAGGCGGTTGAGGTCCAGCCAGAAAATATACTGGGAAAGCCTGGCTTCGGCCGCCTTGAGGAGCGCCTCGGCATCGCCTCGGTTGCGTAGGTCGAAGAGCAGGTTTTTTTCCGTTGTGGTCGGCGGCGGTATCCTGGTCCTGCCGTTTACCGACGGCGGGAGGTCTTCCACGGCATACCATGCGGCCTTTCTCGCCAGGCGGTAGCAGACTGGAGAGGCAGGATCCTGTTGCCATAGACAGGACGACGCCTCCATGACCTTTTTCAAACCTTCACCCAGGGCATCGTCGGCTTCCTGCCGGTTCGTTATCGTTCTCGGGAAAGGTGAATCCTTCGGTTCGAGATCCCGCTTGACGGAGGGGAGGGGAGCAGGCTCCACCGCAGGTTCCGACACGGCATTCCCCGCAGGCTCATGCCGGGACGGTGCATCGATCGGTTCGGAGAACCTGCTGAAGAATTCCCTGATGCCGTTAAGGGAAGGGAAACTTTCCAGATGTTCCGACAGAAAGATTTCCAGCCGGCTGAGGTTTTCATTGATGAGCTCGAGCTGGAGAGTGGAAAAGGATGGGTTTGCGAGCTGTTTAAGGGCTATCCCTGCCTTCTCCACCCACCATTCAATGGCCCGGACGCGCCCTCTCATGCGGTGCTTGGATGGATAGAGGTCTTCCCAGAAGTGTTCCAGCAGGTCGAGATACAACTTCAACCCCATGGCGAAACCGTCGTTTCGGCGGGTATAGACCAGGGCCACGCTGAGATAGCCGGCAGCGACCATGTCCTTGGACCTGTTCATCAGGATGTCGGAGGCGAATCTGCACACCTTTTCCCAATTGACCGATCCTGCCAGCGCCGGCGATGAAAGCTTGTCAACCTCGGTCTGCAGTTCGTCGAAGGACGGATCATACCGGATGTCGGCTCCGGCGGGCTTGTCGGCGCTGATCGGCTGCCTGGCCAGTTCGGATATGTCCATGGAGAACTCCGTTCCAATCATGTTTTTCCAGAATGCGGCCGACGAAACCGACCAGAGCTGATTGAAATCCGAGGATTTCAGCGGTCGCCGATAGACGGCCAGATATGCTTTTTCCAGCGTTCCGCCCATGAACAGGGCACTCGGCATGCCCTTCAGAGCATCTTTGAACAGCATGTGCCACAGACTGACGTGCATAATCTTGTCATTGCAGGGCCCCCGGTCCAGGCTGACAAACACCTCTCCCTTGTCGCTGTTCGAAGCCGCCAGCTTTTTCAATTCCCGGTAGTCGAGAAAAGAAGCGTAGGGGTCCATGGGGGAACCGATCTGGTACAGGCCCTTTCTCTTCGAGGTCAGTGCATCCCACTCGGGGACCGGCGGCCTGACCGTGCGGATCTCCTGTTCGAGCTTTTTGAGATCGGTGAACAGCTGCGAGGCCAGGTATTCGATCTGACGCCAGGTCTTCTCACACGCGAAAGGAAGCAGATCCCAGTTTTCCTGCCAGTTTTTGAGGGCGCCCGTTCCGGTGATTACGAGCGGGTAGGGCCTGCCGAAACTGTCGCTGCTTACCCGTACGATTCCGCAGACCAGGAAGTCCTTGCCGGACTCTTTTGCCCAGAAACGCCATGAACAGAAATCGGGTGCGCTGTTTCCGTTGGCGGTCAGAAGCTGATAGCCGTCCTCGACCCAGTTGAACAGGCCCTCGAAAAACGGTGTGTCATCCCCCAGCCTGAAATAGTCCCCGGCCGCCGGATGTTTGCCGAACGCGGCCCACTTCCAGTTGTTTTCGCTCTCTATTGTGCCCAACACCGTGCTATGCTCCTTGGCGCCTGACCGGACATCGTCGCGGCCTGCTTCTTTATTGCACCGCTACCCATGAATTGATAGTTGACGGTAATATGTTTAATTCCCATCCGTTCGAGGGCCGTCCTTTCACCCGGGAAATCGCGTGCCGAAAAGGTCCTTCTCCCACCCCGGAAATCCCTCAGAAAGTCAGGGAAGCCGTCCGATCCCATGTAGTGCCTGGTAAGCACCGTATCCCCCACCTCGATCTGGAAGAGCACATCTCCGCAGGTATCCGGAGACCAGGTGAAGGTCCTGCCTGCGGGATAGTTGTTGTTGACGAGAGTCTGACTAGCGTTGCCGCATTGAAGTTCCAGCCGCGTAGCGTGGGGTTTCAGTCTCGCCTCAGTATTAGCGTCGGTGGGAAGTCCCTTGATTCCTACGTTGAAGTTCTGGGGTTTTCCCATTGCGATTACCGTGGCCTGCGCCTTGGCCCCTTGTCCGAGAAAACTGAAGAGCGCGTGTTCAAGGGGTAGGGCGCCTCCCAGCGCCTCCTTGGCTCCATAACCGTACATGTTCCCCTTCAGGAAGGGCATCGCAGGGCCCTTGGCGAAACGCCACGCCAGACCGTCGGGTCCCACCAGCATCGGCATTGCCTGTTGTGGGGTCATTCCCATGGTCGGCGCTAGCACTTGCTCTTCCCACATGGATTGAAGCTGGCAGGCGCTTTCACGTCTCAGAAAGATCCATAGGAATTCCACGGGACCGTTTATGAGTTGGGAGAAGACGGGGTCGGTCTCGCCCCCGGCCAAACCCGTCTTCAGTCGGGCACCGGACGAGAATGCAGAGAACAATGGTGATTTCCCGTTTACCGGGTCTTCAGCGAAGGTCTGCGAGGCCAGTTGAAAGGAAAGGTTCCTGGAAGCCGTTGCTTGCGCGATGGACGATAGGGTACCCCGGTATTCCGCATACGACTTTCCGGCCGCTGATTGGGCCTCGAGTATTTTTGCGTCCGCCTCGCGTCCGATATTTCTGCGCAGAGCGCTGATAAACCTCCCCCCTCCTGACGTGACCTTGACAACGGCGCCCGTCTTACGTACAGCCCCTTGCATCTTGACTGCCTGGTACTGGTAGACCTGTTGCAGCCATGGCGGCAGGGAGCCTTCTGTAACCACCGGTTGAAGCTCCAGGGCAATTCTATTCAGCAGGGCGAAATAGGGCCCCTGTTCGGTTGACATGCGGCCCGCAACCTGACGCCATTCGGCAACCCCGCGGAGGCGACTCGCCCCCCGTGGAAAACCCGCAGCAAAGCCCTGCCAGGCCGAAACCGCTGCCCCGCGGTACCACTCCAGTAACGCCGCCTTGGCAGAGGAAATTGAGGCGGGTTCCGGGTGGGCGTTATCAAGCTCTGCCATCAGTGAATCGATGGATTCCTTTCCCTTCCTGGTAAAAGAGGGAAGGACAGACTTCTCTCCCTCTGCCTGAAGGCTGCCCCCCCAGAATTCGGCGAGCGTTACCGAAGAAAGGCCGCTCTGGGTGTCTGTCCAGGCCGTCAGCCACTGCATGCTCGGGATCTTCGCGGCGATTGTCTGTCTGAGCCATGACTGGAGCACGGTCGTCTCCTTGTTCAGGTCACCGGGTTCATCACGCCAGATCAGATAGTAGAGATAAAGTGAGCCAAAGGCTTTTCTGGTCTGCGGAGTTCCGGCCGAACCGTCGCCAAGGAGGGAGATATACGATGGCTGAGGCATCGACTTGAGGACCTCCAGGTCCTTCTCTTCCTGTCGTGCTTTGAGAATGTTGATCCTTCTCACAAGATGCACCGCAAACTGACCGTAGAGTTCATCGGGAGTGGAAGCGGAAATGGTGAGCAACGTACCGGACAGTTGTTTGTCATAGGGCGTAAGCAGGCCCTCCCGGAACATGCGGCAGTATCTTTTCTTCAGAAAGCCTTCCAGCTTCAGACTTTCATTGAGCCAGAACCTCGGAAACCACCAATTGCTGTTCTTCTCTTCTACGTTAAGTATTTCCTTACGGAAGTTGTCCATGGTGACGAGATCCGCTTGCATGCCCCCGCGCAGTGACTGGGAAGCGGTGAATTCCCTTGAGACATCGCGGATCGTTTTTACGTTTTTCACGAAGGAGAAACTCAACAGACCGCAGAGCGCAATACCGAGGATGACCCACGCGGTGAGGCCAAGGTTGCCCGTCAACATGCGCCATTCCAAGGCTTTTCGGGTCGGAGCAAGAAGGTTGCGGTCCCCGGGCAGCACCTTGGCGAAGAAATCATGGAGGAAAAGGCCCTTGTTGGTGCCGGGAAGTGCCTCTACCTCGCCGGTTCTGCCGAGAGTCCTGCTGAAGTGGGAGTGAGGATTTCCTTCCTGTCGCCCGCTGCTGAAGAAGATACCCCGCAGCAGTGGGGTTTCCTGATATGGGTTTTTGCGGAAGGCACCGCTCATGAAAGAGGCCAGGCCCTGTTTCAGAGTCTCGAATTCCTCGGGAAACAGGAGCAGCGCCGGATCGGCCCCTTTGTCGGCGGGCTGATGCAGCAGCTGGAGACGAAGGTTTCTCAGGCGTTCGTCGATGGTGGCGACCGCATGTTCGACAAAGCTCTCCACATCTCTGGAAAGGTCCTGATTGACAATCCCCATGGGTTGGTCAAGGCTCTTGTCCGGCAGGTTCTCGCAGAAACGGTTAACCCCCTGGATCAGGTCGCACTTGGTAGCCAGGACATACACCGGAAAACGTATGCCAAGGGCGCGCATGAGTTCGTCAATACGCTGCCGTATGGTGCGGCCATACTCTTCCAGATTTTCTTTCCCGGCCTCCAGGAGCCTGTCGGCGGCCACGGTCACTATCAGGCCGTTGAGCGGTTCCATGCGCCGATATTTCAGCAGCAGCGACAGAAACCTTTGCCATTCGTCCTTGTCCCTTCCCTCGTTTATCGGTATGGCGTAACGGCCGGCAGTATCGAGTACCACCGCCTGCTCAAAAAACCACCATTCGCACTGCCTGGTCCCCGACACCCCGGTAACCCGTCCCCTGTCACTGAACGGAGAAGCAAGCCTGGCGCTGTTCAGTGACGTGGTCTTACCGGATCCGCTTTCACCGATTACCATGTACCAGGGGAGAACGTAGAGTGGGTTACCGAGTTTCTTCAGATGCGATTTCCTAACCGTTTCTATCGCGGCTCTCCACTTTTCCTGCAGATCCTTCATCTCGCTTTTTTCTTTTTCCGAGACGGTACGCAGACGGGCAATATCCTGATCGCTTATGTCCCTGACGAAGTTCTGTTCCCTGCGTCGCAACCAGAGCTTTCTTGCGAATATGAAACCGAAAGCCAACCCTGTCAGCAGCAGAATCAGAAAGAAACCGACCCACCACGGCCAGTTGATGACTACAACAAAACCAAAGATCAACAGAACGAGGAGGATACACGCTGCGATAAGGAGTGTTATCTTGAGAAATTTTTTTATTCTATCTTTCATCTCAGTTCGATACCGTCCTTATGAAATGTTCCCCAATGCCGCTCAGGGTGAATCTGTAGATCCCGTACAGAAGACAGAAAAAAAAGACAGGTCCGACAAGGCAAATCGCGAACACGAGTTTTGAACCGAACCTGATCCTTTGCCGTTCCCTTTCCGCGGGACCTGTCGGAAAGGCTTCCGGAAAGAGGTCGTTGCGTTCAAGGGAAGGGAGTCCGACCGAACTGCCCAGCAGCAGCTTCAGGTTTGAGGTCTTGATCTGTTCAAGCTGGTATTCGTCTCCCGGGTGGCAGTAGCGCCCGGTGAATCCGAGAGCGAGGCAAAGGTAAAAGACCTCCCGCACCTCTCTTTGGTGGAGTCCTATGGAGCTCAGACGATCAAAGAACTCTTCTCCGGCATCGGTGGTGTTGTAAAACTGCCTCTGAAGCTGGTCCTTCAGCCATATGCTACGCTCTCTCCAGGGTGCATTGAGCAGGGCTTCGTCGATCCACGCGCATACGGCGAAGCGGGCCTGTTCAAAATCCTCCCTCGGGAAGCCGCCTCGTGCCACTCCCCCCTCGCTTTCCGCGAGGAGCCTGCTTATGTCTGCCTTTACCTGCTCACAGGTCGGATGCTTGCTCTCGACGGTTTGAAGAAAAAAAGACACATATGCAAAAATGTTGATAAAACAGTCACTTAAATGCATTGAACCTCCATTTCCGCATCACCACTAAAAAATCATTCAATGTGAGTGATTGCAAATAATACAAATCAAATTATGTAAAATCAAGTAAATTAAGATCAAGGGTTGGAAATATTTTAATTTTCACAACCGAGCATTTCTTAAGCTTGCTGGATAGTCTGTGAACTAACAATGGAGCACATAGCAGTGTTGTCGTAAAACTTGTAGCGAGGATATGGGGAGGGCGTCGCCTCGACGTAGTTTCCTTCCAGGGCTTAGATCCAGGCATTGACCAAATAAGACACGGCGCCCAGGCCGGGGCAGGTTATGTCCAGCAATTGAAAATAGAAAGAAACGCCGCAGAACCTTAATAAGGCTTTGCGGCGTAAAATTACGCGGGTAAGTTGCTGGAGTATATAAATTTTGAAGGAAAGGTAAAGTAATCCTGAAGAAGTTGATAGCCGGAAAACACATGAGAAAATCCGGGGAGAAGCGCCTCATCCTGACCGAAACCGACCGGCATCAGGCAACCGGGAGGGAGGATCACGGCGGCTCTACCTTTGACCGGCGTGATTGTCATACGTGTGACATCATTACGGAGGAGAGTATAGAGTTCGGTGTCTAATGCATAATCGCCGGACATTGGGAGAGGGGAAGATCGTTCAGGACAAGTGAAAGCCTGAGTTCCGGAGCGCCTCTCATCGACCGGCCGAAACAAACATCCCTCAGTTCAAGCGGATGGAGTTCCACGTCGTCATAAAACTTATCTACCCACCACCATCAGTTCCACGTCGGTTCCCTCGGGAGCGTTGTTCCAGTGAAGCGCAAGCGAACGGTTCCTTTCCACCGAATGCCACTGTTCATCGTGATGGTTAATGGTGAAATAGAACGTATTGGCCCGGCGGGGAAGCTCCTGGGGCGGGACCTGAAGGTACTCCAGCGCGATGCCCGGAAGCGCCTGGGTGACCAGCATGTGCAGCTGCTCCCCTGAGCTCAGTTTGGCGATGTCCTCTATGGTCGGCACCACGGCCTTTGGATCCGCGTCGGTCTTTATTGCCAGATAGTAGCGGTTGCGTCCCTCGAAGACGGCTGGCTTAAGCTCAGCGGCGAAGAAAGTTCCGTCATGCGCCAGGCGAATCACGTATTCCGGACCGGCTGTAATTTCGTCGAGGAGATGCGAGATCATGTCCTGAAGTGCCGAAAAGCACCCCCACAAGTCACGGTGGTCGTAATCCGGAATGCTGGTTTGGCCGTCCTTCAGTTCCCCCAAGACGCTAACTTCTTCGGAAAATGTAGTGAGCTCGCCCACAAGCTGTTTTAGCGCCCCATAGAGAAACCAGGGGTGGACGTGTTCCGTCTTCGTGAAATGTACAAGAAGCGGGACATAGCGATTGATGGACCTGAGCGCCAGGAAATAGACCATGTCCCTTGAGCCGAATTCCGCCGTCTGGACTCCTCGCTTGCTCTTATGCTCTTCAAGCTGGTATGCCCTTGCGGTAACCTGTTCCCTTATCTCTTCAGCCAGCTTCCGAAGGGGCACCGAAGCGTTGCAGGCAATTGAAGGGGGGATGTAGTCTTCTGAAAGCCTGGTTTCCGTACCGAACTTTTCCAACCGGGCCAGAGGTATGAGCTGGTAGTCTCCCAGCTTGTGCATTTCCGTTTCCCAGAAGATCTTCAGCACGAAGTAAAGCCTTCTCACCTGTCCTCCCGGCCCCCCGGCGTGAAGGTCGCCGAACTCATCGGAATCGTTCGTTGCCACGAAACGCGTGTGTACCGATTCAAAACCTTCCAACGCCTGAAGAACGGTGACGTTTTCCCCCTCATCCGTCCAGTTCTTGAGGCC
This sequence comes from Geobacteraceae bacterium, assembly GCA_029975275.1. Taxonomy (GTDB): domain Bacteria; phylum Desulfobacterota; class Desulfuromonadia; order Geobacterales; family Geobacteraceae; genus RPRC01. The sequence goes on from JARKPN010000166.1 coordinate 90,777, forward strand.
GAGATATACGGTTAGCGGCTTTCCGTCCTTCACCCAGGCTTCGTCGAAGACGCGGGCCTCCACCAGGGCATTGCCCGGAAGAGACACATGGGTCCCGTCGGGAAACAGGAAATCTCCGTTCTTGAGATTGAATGAACCCGTAGGCAGTGCCCCCTCAAGAATCTCCATCTCTCCCACCCCCCAGAAGTCCTGCATCAGGTAACGCTGATAGGGGGAGAACAGTCCCTGAACCGTTCGATCCAGGAGCTGGAAATGCTGGGGTTGAAGATAGATGCCCTGGTGCCAGAAAAGCGGTCGCTGAATGTTCATTATCTTTCCTTTATCTCCTGAATGCTCTCAGGTCCCATGTGAAGATTGATGTTCAGTTTTTGGGGGTTGTTTAGAAGGGAGACCGGGATCTCGTAAGTGCGTACGCAGTTCACCTTATGCAGAGCATAATAACCCGCGACCAATCCCACGTATTTGGCGCCCTCGGTCCGATCCAGTGCCCCCTTAATCTCCTGTTTCGGTTGGACCACCAGTCTCTTTGCATAGGTAACGCCGCCGTCGAAGCGGTTGCACTCCAGGAGCTTCGACAGTCCTCCGTTTTCATCGCTCAACTGTTTGAAACCGTTCAGGTCCTTCAGGTGATAGACGCAGACGATGAGTGAGTGGGGTTTTCCCTGGTAGAGGTTAAGAAGTGGGTCTCCCTGGAAGCGGAGGGTTATGGCGTCCTTTTCGTGCGTCCATTCCGGCGGAGAGACGATGGCGGACTTTCCAAAACATGAGCAAAGAAGAAATGGAAGAAGAACGCAGGGAATAGCGAAAGACAGTCTGGTCATTTTGTTCACCCCATGGCTGTTTTTTTAGGAAACCGTGTGAATCGGTGCTGGAGCGTGCGGAATATGTAACGGCGGGCCATAATAGTTTAATGAAATAAATAAAGTAGTATAATAAAAAATTAATAAATCGATATCATTTATCCAAAGAAGTGTCAATTAATTTTATTAAAAATTAATGTGTATGCTACAAAAATGTCCCCCGGGAATAATCGTCAAAACCGTCACTTATCCTTTGACAGCAGAGGGACAAGTTGATAACTTACCTGAGTTCGATGATGTTTATTTGAATTTGCGATAGGTGTGTTCATGAACCTGAAGCAGCTTGAGGTCTTTATAGCCGTGGCTGAAAGCAGCAGCTTCTCACGCGCCGCCGAGATGACTTTTCTGACCCAATCGACGGTCAGCCAGCATATCTCTTCCCTGGAAACCGAGTTCGGTCTCAAGCTGTTCGACAGGACCGGCAAGGGGGCGCTCCTTACCGAGGCTGGAAAAATCCTTCTCCTGCATGCGCGACACCTGACCCTTGAAGCGCGTGAAATCCCGCTGATCCTTAACCGGTTCAAAGGCCTTGAAGATGCCGTTCTGAAGATCTGCGGCAGCAATATTCCGGCCACCTACATGCTCCCGGACTTCATACCGGTATTCCACCGGCTGCATCCGGGGGTTACCATTACGCTGCTTCAGGGGGACAGCCGCGAGACGCTGGAAAGACTGCAACGCGAGGAGGTCGAACTGGCGGTGCTGGGAAGCCGGTTCGATGATCCGGGGATTGACTATGCACCCCTGATAATCGACACCGTTTCACTGGTCGTGAACGCGGACCACCGCTGGAGCGCGAAAGCGAAGGTCTCGGTCGAGGATCTCGTTGTAGAAACCTTCATATTCCGGGAACCCGGATCAGGAACCGACAGGACCGTGCGGGCCGCGATGGCCGGTGCCGGATTCGACACCGGGCGGCTGAACATCAAGACGTATCTCGGCAGCAACGAAGCGGTCAAGCAGGCTATTCTGAGCGGCGCCGGGGTGTCGTTCCTCTCCGAGATGTCGGTGAAAAGGGAATGCGAGATGGGCCGCCTGTCGCTGGTAAAGGTCGAGGGGCTCGAAATCTTGAGGACTATTTACCTGGCCAATAGACTCGGCAGGGAGATGTCGCCGCCGGCCGAGGCATTCGCTTCACTTGTCAAATTGATGTATCGGTCAAATGCCACGGAATAGAGCTTCTTTTCCCCAGCATCGCCGCGCTGCTTCCATTGTCCTGACAACCGTTCAGCCCGCCTGATGTAAGAAAAATCACTTCAGCCTGGAGGATTAATGCGGAAAATAGACCTGCGGGGCGTCTCGTGTCCTACAACCTTTCTGAAAGCGAAACTGGCACTGGAGATGATCGATGCCGGTGAAACGGTGGAGATTCTCATGGATGCCGGAGAACCGTCCGTGAACCTGCCTCGCAATTTGAAGCTGGAAGGGCACAGGGTGCTTGGGGTTGAGGAAAAGACGGGGTCTTTCGTCCTCACCCTGGAAGTGGTTTCTTCGGAGGTGAGGTCACTGGAGCCGGTACGGGTATACCCGTCGGTCAAGTTGACGAAAAACGGCCTCGAGCCTGCTACCGACCCGGTGATGGTCGAGGAGACCATGGAGCTGATCATCAACGACACCAGGCTTTCCACCATCGTAACGACCCCGGAGCATCATAGAGAGCTGGCTGTGGGCTACATGGTAACCGAGGGGGCAATCAAAGGCCGGAACGATATTGAGGAGATCAGCGAGAAAGAGGGGAGAATCTTCCTGAAGATCAAATCGTTCGATCAGTTCAACATCTGGCACGAGCTGAGGTCTTCGGGATGCGTCGGGATAAACTGGGACAAGAGGGACGAGGACACAAGTCTCCCAATCAAACGGAAATTTGGGGTCAATGTCCTGCTGGCAAGCGTCAGGCACCTGTATGACGAGACCCAGGAGCGGACCGGTGGAGCCCACTCCGCCAGCCTGGTGCATGCCGACGGCACCTTGATGTACAAAGCGCTGGACATCGGCAGGCACAACGCCATCGACAAGGTGGTGGGGATGGCGGTCCTGAACGGTGACGACCTGTCCGACATGTTCCTGGTTTCCTCGGGGAGGCAGCCGGCGGGCATGGTCATGAAGGCCGTCAGGGCCGGGATACCGCTGATCGTTTCCAAGTCGGCGCCTGTCAGCTCGGGCATCGACAGTGCCCTCCGGGCCAACCTCACGCTCTGCTGTTACGCCACCACCCAAAAGCTCAAAGTGTTCTCCGCATCCGAACGGATTGCGGTTACCGGCGCGCTGTCATAATTCTCAGCCGGCCCGGAATATCCCATTTCTTCATGAGATCCGCGACCGAAGGGGGCACGAAATCTTCCCACGGATCGTTTTGCGTCATCCGGCGGCGGATATCGCTGGCGCTCAACCCCTTCTGATCTACGGCTACCTCCCTGAGAACGTGGGTCTTAAGGCCGAGCGAACTGAAATACTCCAGCTTCCGCTTCCCCCAGTCGTCGTAGATGGACAGGAAAAACAGCGCATCGAGAGGAACATAGTACCTGTACAGCTCGGGCATGCTGATGGGAAAGGGGACCACTGAGAAACGCGAGGATTCGATGCCGGACTCTTCCAGGACGGTCCGTGCCATTACGTAACGTTCAAAATAGCTGAGCGGGTTTGCCGACGGGCTGCTCCGCTTCGGGTCCGCCGATTCGTCCCTTGTCAGGAGCGGATCGGGATTGGTTATACCCACGACCAGGTGCCGGCAGAGCGCCATCCCTGTCATCAGGTATGTCAGGTGGTCGTTGTGCAGGACCTGGAAGCGGCCGTGAATGACACCTGTTTCGGCATATGGTGCCGGTTCAATGGTCATGTGATACCCCTTGTTTCCCTTTTCCGGGCCTGCTCCGCCGAAGCAGCCGAAGGCCTGGCGCCATGCCGATTGTCATGTCTGCTCTCACTCGACCTTCAGCGCCGTATATCTCCCCGGTGAGAACGGCTGGTCATCGGGCGAGTCCATGAGTCCCCAGAGCTTCCCCCGGTCAAGGAAATTCAGCACCAGATACATGAGCTCCGCTCCCCTGACCAGGCTGAGCCCGCCGCGTGCGCAGCTTATCTCGTCGAATCCCGTCACATCATCCCGCCTGACGTACTTTCCGGTCATTACCAGCGGCACGCTCTCGCCTGTATGGATCATGCTGCCCGAAGCGGCCGTGGAATGGTCGGCGGTGACGATAAAGAGGACATCGTCGTCGGGCACGATCTCCTGGACGGCGTAGGCAAGCGCCGAATCAACCGACTCTATGACCTGTTTCTTGAACAGGGGATCCCGGGTGTGACCGGCTTCGTCCACGGCCTTTGTGTGAACATGAACGAAATCGTACTCCTTTGCCTGGCAGGCAATCCTGAGCCTTTCCCGCAGGTCGCCGCCTGGGTCGTCAGTGTCCACGACCTCGCGGATTTCCATCCCCAGCATCCGGCCGAGCCCGCGATACACGGAGCCCGAGGCAACCAGCAACGCCTTGAGGCCCCACTTGTCCTGAAACGAGGGGAGCCTTGCCATCGCCCCGGCCCGCTGGGTGCCCACCGCATTGATGGGAGGCAGCCCCCTTTTCATCCGTTCCTGGTTGACGGGATGCTGCGAAAGGACCTGGTGGCTCCAGCGCAGGTAGTCATTGAGAAACCTGGCCGTGCCCGGGGCACGGGAATCGTTCCGCATGGAACGCAACGGGAGGACCTCCATCAGGGGCCGACCCTCAATGATCGGATTGGAGTCGGTCACGGCCTTCGACACCGCCCCCCTGAGGCGGAGTATGCCTCCTATGCCCTTTGTGGGAAGAAATTCGGCCTCGATACCGTCGCGGCTGAAGTTCCGAATGGTCTCATGCAGGACCCGGCAGCTTTCCCGGTCAAGCACCGGGTTCTCATGGCGGAGCACCAGGATGTCCCTTTCTCTTGATGCGGAATAGATGCGGGCAAGGAGGGCCACGTCTTCCTCACGCACGTCGAGCCCTTCTCCAATCGCTTCCAGGGCGCCCCGACCCGGGAATTCATCCATGCGGTAGCCGAACATGAGGAAGTGGGCCAGTTCGCTCGGCAGGGCGGATCCCTGGAGATGGGCGTGGAACAGCCCGTTCATGCCGGTTGACGCAATCCTGTCGAGATTGGGGGTGTGGGCGGCCTGGAGGGGGGTCTTTCCGTTGAGGACCGGGTGACTCCGGTCGCCGAGACCGTCGAGAAGAAGAAGGATGCAGCGCATGCAGGGATCCCCTGGAGTAGAGTTTTGGTTTTTGTAGAGTATATCCTAAGCAGCGACCAGGGGAAGCTGCTTATCGGGGAGCGACACAACCGGTTGCAGGGACAGGGTGTCGAGGTAACCTCGAAGGATGTCGCGGGTACGGAGCACCTCGGCGGGATCCATGAGCTCGATGACCCACCAGTCGCAGAACGGCGCCAGCCCGAGAAGATCCAGCCGATTGTATATGTCCGACAGGCAACGTGGCGCCACATGCCCGAAGCCTTCCAGTTCGGTATGGTAGACATGGGCATTTAATATCCTGTCCAGGTGGGGGAGGAGGTAGGCATCGAAAGTGTCGCCTAGCGGGTGGCTGCCGCTCACTGCATGGGCATGGCCGATGTCGATGGTGACGTGGGAGCCGCTCTCCGTCACGATCCTCTGAAATTGTTGCGGGTCGTTGGTGAGCGGGGTGGTGAGGTTTTCCAGCGCCACGGTCACGCCGTTGTGCCGACCGTGCTCTACCAGCACGGCCAGGTTGTCGATGGCGCGAGACGCATCGATCCCTTCGCCTGAGGGGTTGCCGAGCCCGGAGTGCACCGTCATGTGCCGTCCCCCGGCATTCGCCACCTGGTCCGCCGTACGCATCAGGAGCGCAAGTGAATCGTCTCCTCTCCGGTCTGTGTAGGCCGGATCCACACCGTGAAAGCGGCAATGATAGCGCACCTGGAAGCCGGTCAGGGATTTCATCACTGAGAGGAACTTTCTCTCGGGGAGAGAGGGATCTATGGACCAGTCGATAGCCGAGAAGCCGTTTGCTTCGGCAAACTCCGCCAGACTGTCCGCATCGTGGTCGAATATGTTGCACATGGCAAGTGCTGGTTTCATTTTGCTAATCGACAGACTCAAGTTTCAGGCCGAATACTCTTTCCGTATCGTCAACGAGAAAAGTGAGCAGGTACCCGTTCGATCTGAAGGTGAACGGCTGCTCGTGCTCGGCAAAACCGTATTGAAGTATAATCCGGTTGCCTTCTTCGTACGTCATGCCGGGCCTGACGCCGAACAGGCTGGTGGCGGGGTTGCGGGTGGTGATTTTCCGTACCTTCCCGTCGAACCCGTAACCGATCACGACATCGAGAGCATCGAAACTCCGCTCGTAACCTTTCAGGCAGGGCTCGTCAACCCCCTTGATCCCGTTGATCTCCCGGTAGTCCGTATCGGAATGAAGCTGGACGCCGAACACATTCACCTGGTCCTTCAGCGTGTCCCGCTCCAGGTGCCGTACAGCGCATCCGGTGACAAGCGCAACCGTGATGAAGACGACTATCACAGATTTAAAGAATCCCATTGCCGTACCTGAACAGGACCGGGCCGCGTTTTGTCCGCGGCCCGGTGGAATGGCTGTCTACAGCGTTACTTGGTGAGCTGGTAACCCGCATCCTGCCATGCGATAATGCCGCCGGGATAACGGTAGACGTTGCTGAATCCGTTTTCCACGAGAATTTTCGCGCCGATGTGGCTTCTTCTGCAGGCGACGAAACCGCAATAGAGAACGATGGTTTTCCCCTTGTCCGGCCCTGCCGCCTTCAACAGGGCGTTCTTGTCGACAGGGGTAAGCTCCTTTTCGGTCTTGGGCATGAACCCGTTCACCGCCGAGGCAATGATGCCCAGAGCCTTGTCTTCATCGGCAGGGAGCGTACTGATAATGGTCATTGCTTTTCCCGCATCGATCCACTTCTTGAGCTCTTCGGTGGTAACGAGCTGATAGCCGCCGTCCTTCACATCAGCCACCAGCTTGACGGCGGCAGTCTCGATGGGAACTTCCTTGCCCTGGGGCGACGTCCCGGGAGCAGCGAATGCGTTACCTGTGAACGCAAAGCACACAAGCAGAGAAGCAACCGTCAACAGTACACGTGATTTCATATAACCTCCTGATTATTTAAGATCTGTGTTCAGCAAAGCTATCTATTTATAAGGGTAATGTCAAATCGATAATTACTATTGGAATTTTGCTTTATATCGAGTATTTCTATAAGAAAAAAGCTTATAGTGACAAAACTGACCTGACACACATGAGCCGGACGAGTAACTTGCTCGGCTTGTTCGCGCCGGCCCATGCAACAGTTCTCCAAGATAGCTCCGTATCTTGCCGTACAATACCTTGCGCCGATATTTCGGAGCCCACACGATATGGTACTTGCACTCCCATTTTGTGTGGCATAAACTTTCTGGGTCGTCAATGAAGCCTCCTTTCTCTGAATTTTGAGCGGTTCACGTATGTCCAAGGCTTGGAGTGAAATTATCGATATGACGGAATGGTGGTGAAAGGTTCAGCGGGTTTCTACGGCGTGGCTGCGGTAAGGCGCGGTCTTGCCGGTCCGGACCGCAAAGCAACCTGAGTCGGCCACGTGATTCTGAAAGGTATCGGCGGATTGCAGGGTGAGGGAAATCAATAGTTATGCAATGTTGTCCTGTTGTTCCGCCGTAACAGGCAGTTCCACCTGTGCATCCCTGCAGGCACGCGGAATGTGATTGATGATTTCAAGTATCTGGGTGGCCGGCGTCGGTCGGGCGTAGCAGCCTGCCAGTCTGTTGACGCGCATGGCTGTGACTGCCGCCCGTCGTATGTCAAACCCGGCCTCGATGAAGACCGACACAAGGCCGGTCAGGGTGTCGCCCGTACCGCCGATGGCCTCCAACGCCTCTTCAACCGGGCTATCGACCGTTTCCAGTACCCCGCTTTCATCTGCCAGGTAATCGGCCTTTCCCTTGACCAGCAGATAACGTGCGGCGTTGCGGTGTTGGTAGGCCCGGGCGATGAGATCCGGGACGAGGTTGTCTTCATGAAGGATAAAACCCCGGGTGTAGAAGGGGTGGGGCGCCTCTTCGTCGGCCAGAAACGCCAGCTCGCCCACATCGGGGGTGAAGAGGTCGTAGGCGGACGCCTCACCGCTCATTTTCGCCATATACATGTATCCCGCATCGGCGATGAGACGCGGCCGCGAGTCCATGTTCCGGAGGACCGACAGCAGCCGGGCATGCCGATGGACGATGGGCTGCAGGTAGTGAAAGGTAATGGTCCGGAAGGATACGCCGGCTAGTGTTTCGGTCAAGTGTGCATACAGGCGGTGGCTCCCCTTGCCGCTTCCCGTGTCTCCCACCAGGTACGCAAACGGCGCCGGAAGGCCCAGTGCCTCGCAGGCTTTCACTGCGGCGGCGAGAAGGGCCGGGGTTCCCCGGTTGACATCGATGTTCAACTTGCCGATGCGCAGCCGTCCACCGTCGAGCGAAACGACCCCTCCAACAAGGGGAAAATCATCGGATGGAACGGTTCCCGCTACGCAGAGCATCGGCGTTTGACCTCCTCGTAGGCGAGCTGCAGCGCGTAGCCGCACAGGGTGTGCCCGATAGAGCGCGGACTCGGCGCGTCCGTGATGGTCCGTCCCACCATGGAAGCGGCCAGGTAGGGGACGTCCGGGCAGCCGCCGCCCGAGATATTGACGAAGACGCCCGTTTTTTTGTCAATGGTCAGTTTCATGTTCGCCGCGCGCACCATGAGGTGCTCGCCGAAGTCCTTGACATGAAAGATGTCCACCGGCTGGAGAAGAGGACCGATTACAGGCACTATCCTTAGCGGCGGCAGCTTTGCCGTTTCCAGAATTCTTAGGATGTCCAGCTGTTCGATGAGGGGAAACTCGATAACCAGATCACACCCCTGCCGCACTTCCGGGGGCGGGCCCATGACCCGGATTGTCCACCCTTCCTGCTTCAGAACCGTTTCAGCCTGGATGACCTCGCCGGTATTTTCAAACAGAAGAATCCCCCGGTCACAGTTGGACTCCGGACCGGTGGATTCTTCCTTGTTTTTGTTACTTTTCAAAAAATCTAAGATAGCCAAGCTCTTTATCCTTACCCTTTTTTATCGTTATAGCGCAGCCGTCCGACTCGTCGCGGATTTCCGAGAGCGTCCAGCCCCGGTCCGTGGCCGCGCGGCAAACGTTTTCCTTGGCGGTATCGTTGTCCACAACGATGCAGATTTCATCCGATTGGCCCGATTTGATGGCATTCATCGTCATGAGGACCGGTTGGGGGCACGAAAGCCCCCGTACATCAACTTTTACAACCATGGTTTCCTCCTTTATGCAATTCTTTTTCTCATGGTAAATCCAATGAACAGGCACACCAGCATGCCGATAATGACCGCCTGGATCCCGTAAGGACCGATGCCCTTCGGCGTGCTTGCCAGACCAAAGTTATGGCTGAAGGCAGCCCCGAAAACCATGCCCAGTACGAAAATGGCGGCGTCGCCGTCTCCTTCGCCCGACAGGAACAACTGGCGGCCGGGACAGCCTCCGGCAAGGCAGAAAGCCAGGCCGGACAGCATCATGCCGGCGAAGTTCCACACCTGCATGGTGTGGGCGACGGGCTGTCCCTGGAATCCGGGATGGAACTGCCCGGCCAAGAAATTGAAAACAAAGGCGGTTACGATAAGGGCGATGAATCCCGAAAGGAGGTGCATATGCCTGAACAGAACAAAGTCGCGGATGGCGCCCATGGTGCAGAAACGGCTCCTTTGGGCGAGAAATCCGATGAGAAGCCCCACAGCTAAGGATATAAGGAGCGGCGCATGCATGGAACCGGGACCCTTCAGGCTGAAGAAAAGCACCTCGTTTTTCGCCTGGCCGGAGATCGGCGGGTAGACGAGCATCAGAAACAGCAGTCCCGCCATGATTATGGGGAGCATGAGGCCTGCCGTAAAATGAGTCTGCTGGGTTCTGCCTAGAGAGTAGCCGCTTTTCAGGAAAAGGGTGCCGACCCAGATGCCGAAGCCGAGACCGAGCAGTCCGATGATGGCGGAACCGTCACCGCCAGCAAGACGCAGTGCCGCGCGCCAGGGGCATCCGAGAAACACCAGTGCACCGATCATGGCGAAAGCGCCCAGCACGAAACGCACCACCGGCGCGGAGCCGAGGCGGGGCCGGTATTCCTTGAACATCAAGGCGGCTATCAATGATCCGAGCACGAAACCGATGATTTCAGGACGGACATACTGCACTACGTCGGCGCGGTGAAGGCCGACGGCGCCGGTTATGTCACGCAGGAAGCAGGCGACGCACACTCCCATATTGCCCGGATTCCCCAGTTTCTGCAGCAGGGGCGCAAGTATACCGATTACGATCCCGACGGCGATGATGCCCCAGCGTCCAGCGAAAAAGTTTTTCAAACCGACCACGCATTCCTCCTTTTTTCATGACATTTAGTTTGGACTGCCTTTGTATGAGGGAATTCACTGACTCAATAAAGTGTTAACGCCCCACGCGACGACATTGGCTGTTCCTGTGAGTGATCCGGTTGCAGGAGACCGACGGCATCCGACCGGCACCGTGTGCAGTGACTCATCTGGGGGACATGGCGGGAGGCGATGATTCGTATGCGGCGCAATTCGTCGGGCGACGGCGGTATCAATCCCGCAAAGGGGGTGTCCGCGACAGGCATCACCGGAAGGCAGTTCATCACGTCGACGCCCATCTCCGCCATCGTAGCGGCAATCGTCTCGACGTGGCCGTCGTTGATGCCGGGCAGGATTACCGTGTTCACCTTCACCGCAATCCCTTTCGTCTTCAGTACCGTGAGTGCCTCCTGCTGGCGTGCCAACAGCAATTCGGCCGCATCTCGACCACGATAGATCATCCCGTCCACGCGGACCCAGGCATAGATTCTCTCTCCCACCGACGGATCCACCGCATTCACCGTAATCGTGACATGGGTTACCCCCGATGCGGCCAGTCCGTCGATGTGGCCGATCAGGTTCAGGCCGTTGGTGGACAGACAGATGAGGAAACCCGGCCAGGCGCGGCGGATCTCCCGGATTGTTTCCAATGTGCGCTCAGGGTCGCAGAGAGCGTCGCCGGGACCGGCAATGCCGATGACCGAGATGTCGGTCCCGGCTTTGAGCAGGGTGGAGAGATAGGGGACTGTGTCACGTGGTTGAAGAATTCTACTGGTAACACCCGGCCTGCTTTCATTGGTACAGTTGTATCGGCGGTTGCAGTAATTGCACCTGATATTGCACTCCGGCGCAACCGGAAGATGGATACGCCCCCATCGCCCCTGTGCCGAATTGTTGAAGCAGGGATGGGACGAATCGGATCCGGGCGTGCTTTTCATTACCAGAGACACGTTACACCCGCTTTCTGCCGACTTTGATGGCATCGATCGGACAGGATCCGAGACAGTCGGCGCAATTGGTGCAGTTCACCTCATCAGGGCGAGTCCCCATCTCACAGACCTTCAGACAGTCATCGCAGTCGTTGCAGGCCCCGGTCTTGAACACCCTGAACAGTGAGAACCTCCTGAACAGCTCCAGCAGACCGCCGGTGGGACAGGCGAACCGGCACCACAGGTTGGCGACAAGGAAACCGGCGGCGACCAGCCCGAGGACGACGAAAGTCCTTACAAGCCAGAATGGAGTGGCATGCTCGAAGGAGAGCCTTACGGAATTCCAGAATTCACCTGCGCGAATGGGGACCATCCAGCGCGGGTTGCCGAGATAGAGCCAAAGGACGAGGGATGCGGCGAGACCCGCGAACAGCCCCCATGCCGCAAACCCGGTGAAGCGGTTCCTGATACGCAGCTTGAACAGGGACATTTTGCCGATCAACTGGTTGACGAGACCACCGGGACACAGCCAGCCGCAGAATGCGCGGCCGAACAGGAGGACCGAAATCGGGAGAACCAGCCAGAACCCCCAGAACAGAGAAGTAACTCTTCCCCAGCAGGTGATGACGGGACAGGCCTTGCAGTCCACGAACGGAACCGGGAAGGGGCAGCGGAAAATGCCGTAAAAAGACCATTGGCCGAGCACTGCGAGCATGCCGGTCTGCACCGCGCGACGCAGCCAGATCAGGGGTTTCACGGCCGCGGTTTTGAGTTCATTATCAGACATCCTTCACCCCCAGCTTTTCGATGAGCATCCGGCCCTTGTCCGAGTCGGCCGGAATGAACCCCTGCCTTTCAAAGATCGCCTGTGCCTCCCGCGAGCAGATGAAGTCCACGTAGTGATCGGCCAGCGCTCGGTCTGTGGCGGCGTTCATTGTCCCGATGGTAAAGGTGAGAGGGCCGGGCGGGAAAAATTTCTCCGGAATGGGGATTACCTCTACCTTGCCTTCGTGTGCCGCCATGCGGGTGAGACGCTTCTCGACGATTGAGACATCGCCTTTTCCGCCGATGATCGCGGGCATCATCTTGACGACGCAGGTTTCCCTCTCGGTCATGTTCGCTAGCACGGTCTTCTCAATCCCGGCCTTTTTGAGGATTCCCGTCACGGCGTCGCCGCCCGGTGGGGAAGCGCCCAGCGGAAGGATGACCCGAACCCCGTGCCGCGTCAGATCTTCCAGGGTCTTTATGCCGGCGGCGTTCCCTTTCGGGGTGACCATCACGTACTCGGTGAAGCAGAGAGGTCGGAAGTATGCCATCTTGTCCTTCTCCCGAAGCGTCTTTGCCAACTTCAAGACCCGTCCCGCGAAAACCTCTGTTGTCGCTCCGCCGAGCAGTGACTTGCCAAGCGCCGCCGCGAACGCGCCGGTGTAAGCGATCCGGACCCCGGTTTTGCTTTCAAATTGGCTGTTCGCCAGGTTAAATGCCTCCGACAGCCCGCCGCATGACCAGACCTGAAGCGTATCGGCCTTGAACTGGCCCGCAGCCAGACGTTGTGGGGCCAGGGAGGCCGTGAGAGCCGCGGCCGCAGCTGTCTTGAGAAAGGCTCTTCTGTCCATCGAACATTTTTTGTTTCCCATCAATTTCACCTTTCCAAATGCCTGGGATTATTTCCATGCGGCTGTAAAGAGTAATTTTCATGAGTATATACAGGGAAGACCAACAACAGGTCAAATGGATAATATTGATGATATTTGTGAAACATATTAATTATTTCAATGCTGGTTTGGGAAGTGAAATCTGCCTGGCAGACGAATTGATATGATGAATTCAATCCGGGCGCATTGCACGCCCGGATTGTCTGTAAATAGGGTCAGATCAATTTTTCCAACCGTACTGCGCAGATCTTGTACTCGCCGGTCTGGCTGATGGGGTCGAAGGCGTGTACGGTGAGCTCATTGGTGGGAGTCGTGGCATGGTGGAAGCTCATCCAGATCATGCCTGGCTGTACCTTGTCGGTCACCTGTATCCCGGTGGTCACGCTGCCCCTGCGGGAGGTGACCCGCAGCCGGTCGCCGTCACCGACGGACAGGTTTTTCGCGTCCCTCGGATGGAGCATGGCCGCCTCTTGCGGCACGTAATCCGACAGCGCCTTGGATTGACGGGTGGTGACATTGTAGTGTGACAGGATGCGGCCGGTGGAGAGGAGGAAGGGGTATTCCTCGTCGGGAAGTTCCGCGGGAGGAATGTGCTCGATCCCCTTCAGCAGCCCAAGGCCGCGGGTGAAGGTCTTCGTGTGCAGGATGGCCGTACCCGGATGGTCGATGGACGGGCAGGGCCATTGCAGGCCGTCATTATCGATCCGGTCGTAATTGATCCCGGTGAAGATGGGGGACAGGGCAGCCAGTTCGTCCCAGATTTCGCCGGGCCAGGAGTAGTCCATGGGATAGCCCATGCGTTTGGCGACCTCACAGACGATCCACCAGTCGGCACGGGTGTCGGCGATGGGTTCGATGGCCTTGCGCACCCGTTGCACCCGCCGTTCGGCATTGGTGAAGGTGCCGTCCTTCTCGGCAAAGCTGGCGCCGGGCAGCACCACGTCGGCGAGCTTGGCGGTTTCGGACATGAACAGCTCCTGCACCACCAGGAAATCCAGCGATTCCATGGCCTTTCTGATATGGTGGGCATTGGGGTCGGTGAGCACCGGGTCTTCGCCCATGATGTACATCCCCTTTACCTTGCCTTCCACGGCCGCGTCCATCATGGCCGGGATCATCATGCCGACCTTGGGATTCAGCTTCACACCCCAGGCCTTCTCGAACTTGGCCACCACCTCGGGGTTGGCTACCTTCTGATAGCCGGAGAAATCACCGGGAAGCGCACCCATGTCGCAGGCGCCCTGCACGTTGTTCTGGCCGCGCAACGGGCTCACGCCGTTGCCCAGTCGCCCGAGATGGCCGGTGATCATGGCCATGTTGGCGGTGCTCATGACGTTGTAAGTGCCGCAGATGTGCTCGGTGATGCCCAGGGTATACACAATCACCGCGTTGGGGGCCTTGGCGTAGAGCCGTGCCACATCGTACAGGGTCTGTTCCGGCACTCCGGTCAGTTTCGAGACCTTGTCGGGCGGATAGTTCTTCACCACGGCTTCCAGTTCCGCAAAGCCTTCGGTTCTTTCTTCTATGAATTTCTTATCATGCAGGTTTTCCTTTATGATGATGTGCATCAGCCCGTTCATGAGCGGAATATCGGTGCCGGGCCTGATTTGCAGGAAGTAATCCGCCTTGTCCGCCAGCTCGATCCTTCTGGGGTCGGCCACGACCATCTTCGCGCCCTTGGCCACCGCCTGCAGGATCTTGGCGCCTACCATGGGGTGCGCCTCGGTGGGGTTCGCGCCGATGACGAACAGCACGTCGGCGTGCAGGATGTCCACAAAGGAGTTGGTCATGGAGGCGCTGCCGAAGCTCATGGACAGGCCGGTGACCGTGGAGGCGTGGCAGGTGCGGGCGCAGTGGTCGACATTGTTGGTGCCGCATACCGCGCGTATGAATTTCTGCAGGACATAGTTGTCTTCGTTAGGACAGCGGGCGGAGGAGAGGGCCGCGATGGCGTCGCCGCCATGCTTCTTCTTTATTTCACCGAGCTTGTTCGCCACCAGGTCCAGTGCTTCGTCCCAGGAGGATTCGACGAACTCGCCGTTCTTTTTGATCAAAGGTTTGGTGAGCCTGTTCGGGCTGTGCACGTAATCGATGCCGAAGCGTCCCTTGACGCACATGTCACGGCCGTTCACCGTACTGCACGCGTTGGAGGTGACGCCGATGACCTGTCCGTCCTTCACGTTCAGGTCGAAGTTGCAGCCGGTGCCGCAGAAGGGGCAGGTGGTGCGGACCTTCTTCACTTCCCATTTCCTCCCCTTGCCGAGCATGGCCTGTTCGGTCAGCGCGCCGGTGGGGCACACCGCAACGCAGGTGCCGCAGGCGACGCAGGCGGATTCGGCCAGCGTCTTGTCCATGGCTGGGGTCACCTTGGTCCTGAAGCCGCGGTAGGCGAAGTCGATCACCGCGCGGCCCTGCTTTTCCTCGCAGGCCCTGAGGCACTTGCCGCACAGAATGCACTTGTTCATGTTGCGGACGATGAAGAGGTTGTCATCTTCTATATCGTAGTTCTTGGTTTCGCCACCGAACGCGCCGGGCCTGACATCGTAGAAATAGGCATAGTCCTGCAGTTTGCAGTCGCCTGCCTGATGGCAGGAAAGACAGTCCTGGGGGTGGTTGTCCAGCATCAGTTCGAGGATGGTCTTTCTGGCTTCGATGACCTGGGGGGTGGCGGTTTCCACCACCATGCCCTCCTGGGCTTCGGTGACGCATGAGGCGGGGAGATTTCTGGCGCCCTTGATCTCCACCACGCAGAGACGGCAGGCGCCGGGTTTGCTCAGTTCGGGGTCGTGGCACAGGGTAGGGACGAATGATCCGGCTGTCCTTGCCGCTTCGAGTACGGTGGTTCCTTTCGGGACGGTTATCTGGCTGCCGTCGATGGTCAATGTTACGTTAGACACGGGTGATACCTCCTGTTTTTTAGTATTTCCGACACGAGAAATAGCGTTCAGCGGAGTCAGTCGAATCCTTCACCCCAACCGTTGGCATCTGAGTTCTCTCGATGGTCTATCGTGGGCATTTAGTTTTCACCTCCTTTTGAATGGTTTTTCCAAAATCTGACTGACAGCGGATCCTCATAGCGACAAAAGAAAAACCCGCTGCAATGCCTGACATAATGCCAGGCATTGCAGCGGGTTTCGGTGAGCCCTGTGGGGGGTCGAAGTGAGCGCTTGGGTTACTCTGTAATTTTAGGCAAAAATCGAATTATCGCGGTGGTTTCAAGCCCTGTCTGGCGCGGCTGGAGGCTATCTCAGCGTCCCGACTGGCAAAACTCCTGGTGCGGCCATCCTTCGATCCCTTTTTCCAGGATGAACAGACGGCTTTCGGCCACCCCTTTGGTTTTCAGGTAATCATAGGTGTTCCTGGCACCTCCTCCTCCCCGCGGACAGACGATCACCACGTCGTCCTTCGAGGCGTTGATCGTGCTCAGAACGGCGTCCAGGTGTTTCTGTTCCTCGTCCGACTTGACCGGATAGGCGTTGGTTTCGATGGAACCCTTGATGTGACGCTTGGCGAATTCGGACGGGACCTGGATATCGACGATAATAGTTTTTTTGCCGGTGGTCATCCATTCCTTGAACTTGTCTGGAGAGACGTAGTTGTAATCAGCGGCAAAGGCAGTCGCCGCGATAAGCAGCAGGACAGCAGTCGTGAGGGCCAGTAACTTTTTCATTCTTTATGCTCCTTGAAACGGTCTTATTTATTTGGCAACCGGGAGGCCGGCCTCTCTCCAGTCGGCGAACAGGCTCTGGTAAATATGCGGGTAAGCCAGCCCGATCAGTTTCTTGTACGCCAGATAACTACGGCTGCCGGTGTTGCAGTAAACGATAATCTTCTTTTCCTTGGGCAGGATGTCGGATTTCATCGCCAAGGTTTCAGCCGGGATATTGATGGCACCGGGGATGTGACCTTCTCTGAACTCGGCCTCGTCACGGACGTCCACCAGCAGGTAATCACCGGCTGCGGACTTGATGAGCGCATCGAGTTCGCCCGGCTTGAGCTTGGTCGTGTCGATTTTCTTGCCGTAGCCGGGACCGGTAACCAGCGGGAGGTTACGCTCTTCCCAGACGGGAATTCCCTCCTTGTAGATGAGTATGGCCGTGTAACCGAGAGGTTCGACCTTCTGAGCCACCCGCTTGCTCTTGCCGCATTTGACGCCGTTGCAATAGAAGACGAGAAGGGTGTCTTTGTCGGCCGGGAGCTGGGCCGCCGCCTTTTCAAAGTCTTTTTCCGGGATATTGACGGCGCCGATGATGTGAGCTTCACGGTACTCTTCCGGGGTGCGAGCATCGATGAGGACCATCTTTTCCTTCTGGTCCATGAATTTCTTCACTTCATCCGTTGTGACTGCCGCGAAGTCCGAGGCGGCTGCCATGCTGGCAACCGATAGCAGTGCCGCGACCACAGGCGGAATGATGCGGATTCGTTTCACGAGCAAGCAGAATATTTCCATCATTGATAGTTTCCTCCTAGATTGATTGGGGGGCAGGATAATAAAGTTACAGACGGATCACCGAGCCGGCTTCCATGAGGCTCTCGGCGATGGTGAACATGTTGGTTACCGTCCCGGCCTTCAGCAGTTCCTTCTTGTGGTAGAAATCCAGGCAGACCCCGCATGACAGGATCTCGACACCCCTGTTGCCGAGAGTGTCGAGGGCTTCCAGCGCCTCGGAGCCCTCTGTGGTAAGGTGAACCCCGGAATTGATGAACAATATCCGGTCCGGGAGACGCTCCATATCCAGGAGGGTGATGATGAAATTTTTCATCAATAGCCGACCCAGTTCGTCGGCCCCGTCACCGAGTCGGTCCGAGGTAACGAGGATTACGGCTTTCCGAGTGGAGACCGTGGCTGTTT
This sequence comes from Geobacteraceae bacterium, assembly GCA_029975275.1. Taxonomy (GTDB): domain Bacteria; phylum Desulfobacterota; class Desulfuromonadia; order Geobacterales; family Geobacteraceae; genus RPRC01. Next base: position 108,501 of record JARKPN010000166.1, read on the forward strand.
CCCGGTCAGCGGGAGACGATACGCTGCCGCCGATGGTCAGTGCGTAACCGTCTTCAAGACACTCTTCCTGAACGGTATAGCCGCGACCTGCGGCAAAACGGGTTACATTCTCGCGAGGAGCGCCAGGGTCCAGGATAACCCTTATGGTCTTGCCGTCGGCCTCTTCCAGCGCCCGCTTGGTGGTTATGACCGGCGCCGGACAAGCCATGTTTCTGCAATCTATGGTTTTCATGAAATCACTCCTTGCCTGTTTGGGTCTGCCTGCCGGGGGTGGTGCGCACAAATGATCCGGTATTGTACGAAGCCCTAATGTATGGGTTGTACAGCGGGAAAGTCAAATTAATAATATTGTAATAGAATATGCCTTCTATTAATATTTTCGATAAGCTTTGGGGGACAGATTATGGCTTATCCGCTGCACGTGGTATCTGTGGATCCGTTTCCATAGGTTGAAACGAAACAGACATCGTTTCTGTGGCAGGATAATGGTAGGTGAGGAAAGCAAGATGCGGAGAAGGTACGTGATACAAATCAATGAATCTAGAGTTGACTTGATTTGCTAAGTAACGGAGTTGATTTGTGCGCTTTGTTCAGGGCTTTCTTGAGGGCAAGGGAGATATTGCCGTCCAATCCGGGAAAGTGTCGGAACAGGATATCCCTGGCTATCTTTGACGGGCGTCCGCGCCGCCGCTTGACCTTCAGTCCTTCCAGTCCTTGGGCAAGATAAATCTGCCGCCAGGTGTTGACCGTTGTTTTGCTTAAGTCGAGGATTTCGGCTATTTCCTGCATGGGAACGCCGGCATCCGTTAAAAGAATGATTTTACAACGCGAAACCAGGCTCTTTGAAGAGCTCTCGTGATGAATCAGATTATTGAGTTCTTTTCTTTCAGCGGAATTTATTTTCAGTATCAGTCTTTTTCTGGGCATTTTAGAACCTTCTGTTTCATTGCAGGTAGTTACATGAGTTGGTAACAATCATAGTCCGACCGGTTTTCATACAACAAAAATTTTTCTGTTCCAATAACTTCCCACATCCGTTTGTATGTTCTGTCAAATAATTGATAAAAAACTATCAATAAGGTCCCCATTCTTCCCCTGTTCGCATGAAGTTTGATCATGATGGAGGGGATTTACCCTTGGAGACAGTAGGGCGGGGGAAGGAGGAGGGCCTTGACCACTTGGCCTGACTGAAGCGGTCCGTGCCCGGCAGGGATGTCGATCAGAGCGTTGCACTGGACCATTGATTTGAGTGCGCCTGGGCTCTGGATCCCGGCAGGCACCGCGTGATAGGAGCCTTCTTTCCAGACGACCACCGCTCTCAGAAGACGGCGTTGATCGCTCGTCTTCCTGAACGGCTGGTCCATTACGGCGCCTACTTCCGGAAGGTTGCCGGACTCTTTGCCGGCCATGGCCCTGATGAGCGGACGCACCAGCATGATGAATGTGATCATCGCAGCGGAAGGGTTGCCGGAAAGGCCGACAATCAGTTTTCCGTCCTTCTCGCCGCAGACCGCGGGGGTACCCGGTTTCATACCGACCTTCCAGAACAGCGTGTTTGCCCCGCACAGGCCGATGGCTTCCTTGATCAGATCCTTGCCGCCCACGGATGCCCCGCCGGTGGTGATAATCATGTCGTAGTCAGCCAGGGCGCTGTTGAGCGCCTGTGCAATGGCGGTTTTGTCGTCGGCAACAGTGCCGTTCTGAAATGGGGTCCCCCCTGCCTCCCTGATCTGGGCGCACAGGGTGTACAGGTTGCTGTTGTATATCTTGCCCGGCTTCAGGTCCTGGCCCACCTCCAGCAACTCGTCTCCCAGGCAGAATACGGCCACCCGTGGCTTTTTGTGCACCCGGACCTTTGCGATCCCGAGTGAGGCCAGAAGCCCCACCGCGGCCGGCGTGATGTTCATCCCCTTTTCAAGGACCGTTTCTCCAGAGGAGATGTCCTCTCCCTGAGGAACCACGTTCTCCCCGGAGCGAAGCTGGGAGCTGATGGTTATGACATCCCCATCCTTGTCCGTATCCTCGAACTTGATGACAGCGTCGCTTCCCTCGGGAAGGGACGCGCCGGTGGTGACGGCAGTCGCCTCACCTGTCAGCAGGGGATGGGCTGGCACCTCACCTGCATACACGGTCTGGGTAACCCGCAGGGTAATGGGAGTTTCTCTGCCGGCTCCGGATGTGTCAACCGCACGCAGGGCGTAGCCGTCCAGGGGGGACCTGCGGAAAGGGGGGATGGGGAACCCGGCGACTATGTCTTCTGCCAGGATCCTTTCAAAAGAGTCCATAACGGAGATTTCCTCGGTTCCCACGGATGATGCGTAATGCTGAAATATTTCAAGTGCCTTTTCCATTGGAATGGATTGCAGCATAACCAAAACTCCCAGACTTTCTCTGTTATTTCATAATGCTTTCCGGGACAGGAAAGTCTTCTTCATCCCGGACGCTATCCGTCTCCTCCCGGAAAAGAAAATAATCCTCGGGGGTGTTGATATTCTTGAACGATCGGAACCCGGGATCGATTTCGGCAACCACTTCTTTTGGAATTATCGTTTCATTGAGTCTATTGCAGCAATCCACGATTTTTCTGTTGCCTCGCGACAGCGCATCCTCCATTACCGGAAGCGCACCCTTGCCGAAGACCGCATGGAGCGGCTCCAGTCCCCCGTCACTCTCGGGTATAATCACGTCTTGACCGTTTATTTCCTCCACCATGTGCCGTATCAGGGCTTTATTGAGACTGGGCATGTCACACGCCACGACAAAGATGTAGGGGGTCCTGCTGTGACGCAGGCCGGAGTGAATTCCCGCGAGCGAACCCATGCCGGGAAATATATCGGGAACGGCGGGGCAGGGGAGGAATCGGTAGAGCTCGGGGGTGTTGGTTACGAGGATCACATCCCGGAACAGGTTCGACAAAAGTCTGTGGACCCTTTCGATAAAAAGCTCGCCGCGACAGGGTAGAAGAGCCTTGTTGCTTTTCATCCTGCTGGAGCTGCCCCCTGCCAGGATCACACCGGTTACCAGCGAAGATTGAGCATCCCGGCTGAAATTCAGTGTCCCGGCATCCTGAGGGTTTTTTCCGGAAACAATCATGTTGTGCACCATTTCTGGGTAATTGCGTCATTCCGGCGGAGCCTCATGCCCAGGCCCCGCCGGAAAAATTTGGTTTCAGTCTGACCTGGTCAAACCGGTCAGTCGGCAGCGGGAGCCGGGGCAGTCTTATAGTGGGAGACATGCTTGGGCCGCTGGAACATCAGAGTAACCACGAAACCGGCAACCAGCAGACCGGCGGCGATAAACAGCGACTGCTGCTTGTCGAACATCTTGAACGCAAGGCCGCCGGCAACACCGGCCGCGCCCCACGCGGTCAGCACGAAGCCGTACACCTTGCCGATGTAGGTCGGGCCGAAAGAGTCGGCCGCGAAAGCCGGCATGACCGCAAAACCGCCGCCCAGACAGGCCAGCAGGTAGCAAGCGATGACCGTGAACACTGTGACGCTGGTTACGGACGGCAGGTAGAAGTAGAGGGCTGCCTGGGTCGCGAACATGGTCAGGAACACGTTCTTGCGGCCTATCTTGTCGGACACGGAGGCCCAGAACAGACGGCCGAGGCCGTTGAAAATGGAAGCAACCGCCAGAACACCGCCGCCTGCGATCGCGAGCTGAGCAGGATCGGTAATCCCCTTGGCAGCGCTGATGACTTCCTGGGCCATGGGGGAGAGCTTGGAGAGGAGGCCCATGCCGGCGGACACGTTCAGGAACAGCATGCCCCAGATCATGTACCACTGGGGGGTCTTCTTGGCCTCGGCCCAGCTGAAGGAATCGGCCGCGGAAACGGTCTTGGCCGAAGGGGTGAAGCCGTCGGGGAGCCAGCCGGCCGGCGGGTTCTTGAGCACGGCAGATGCCAGCACGTTGGCCACCAGGTAGATGATGCCGAGGGTGAGGAATGCGCTTGCTACACCCATGCTGTTGATGAGGCCCGGGACGATCTTGCCGATGAAGAAGGCGCCGAGACCGAAGCCCATGACTGCCAGACCGGTGATCAGACCACGCCTGTCCGGGAACCAGCGGATCAGGGTGGCGATGGGCACGACATAGGCAAGGCCGTTACCGGCACCACCGATGACGCCGTAGCCGATGTAGAGCAACCAGATGTTGCCGCTATTGATAGCCATGAAGGCAGCCATGGTGCCGATGCCGTAGCAGATTACGCCGACGGTCGCTGCGAACCGGGGACCCTTTTTGTCCACCAGCATGCCGCCGAAGGCGGCGGAGAGACCGATCATGCCGATAATGATCATGAATGTGGTTGCTACCGCGCCCTTGTCCCAACCAGTTGCTTCCACGATCGGCTTCGTAAAGACCGACCAGGCGTACACGGTACCCAGCACGAGCTGGATAACGATCCCCGCGATGGCGATTAGCCACCGTTTCGACATAAGATTCTCGTTACTCATTGCTGCTCCCCCTGATGAAAATCACGTTTGATTTCTTAAATAGAACTCTTGACATAGGAAAGGGGCGGGCGCACCAGGCGCCGCCCCTGTTTCTGCCTTTTACATCACCTTTTCAATCTGTACTGCGGCTACCTTGTATTCACCAGTCTTGCTGACCGGGTCGAAAGCGTCTACGGTCAGTTCATTGGTCTTGGTGTCCTTGTAGTGGAAGCTCATCCAGATCATGCCCGTGAGAACCTTGTCGGTTACGTCCACCTTGGTCTCGACGCTGCCGCGGCGGGAGGTCACCTTGACCTTGTCGCCGGTTTTGACGCCGAGAGTTGCCGCGTCGGCCGGGTGGAGCATGGCCATTTCTTCCGGACGGTGAGCCGCCAGGGCGGACGAGTACTGCGTCGTCACGTTGTAGTGGTACAGGATGCGGCCGGTGGAGAGGAGATACGGATACTCCTCGTCCGGCATCTCCGCGGGCGGAGTGTGCTCGATGGCCTTGAAAAGACCCTTGCCGCGGGTAAACGCCTTGGTGTGGAGAACCGGCGTGCCCGGGTGGTCGAGGGTCGGGCAGGGCCACTGCAGGCCGGTGTGCTCAATCCTCTCGTAGTTGATGCCGCCGTAGGAAGGAGTCAGAGCGGCCATCTCGTTGAAGATCTGCTCCGGATGAGCAAAGTCCATGTTGCAGCCCATGCGCTTGGCGACCTCGCAGATAATCTGCCAGTCGGCCTTGGAGTCAGCGATGGGTTCAATGGCCTTGCGTACCCGCTGCACCCGACGTTCGGAGCTGGAGAAGGTACCGTCTTTTTCCGCGAAGCTGGCGCCGGGGAGGACAACGTCGGCGAGCATGGCGGTTTCGGACATGAACAGCTCCTGGACCACGACGAACTCCATCGTGTTCAGGGCCTTCCTGATGTGGTGAGCGTCCGGGTCGGTCATGACCGGGTCTTCACCCAGGATGTACATGGCCTTGAGCTTACCTTCAACAGCGGCGTCCATCATGTCCGGGATCATCAGGCCGACTTTGGGGCTGAGCTTGACGCCCCAGGCCTTCTCGAACTTGGCTTGAACCTCGGGGTTGGCGACCTTCTGGTAGCCGGGGTAGTCGCCCGGGAGCGCGCCCATGTCGCAGGCGCCCTGGACGTTGTTCTGTCCGCGCTGCGGGTTCACGCCGCACCCTTCCTTGCCCAGGTGGCCGGTCAGCATGGCCAGGTTGGCTACGCTCATGACGTTGTCCACGCCACAGACGTGCTCGGTGATGCCCAGGGTGTAGCAGAGCATGGCCTTGGCCGTGGTCGCGTAGAGCCTGGCCGCGTCATAGAGCAGGTTCTCGGGGACGCCAGTCATTTCGGCAACCCTGGCGGGGGTGTACGTCTCGACCGTGGCTTTCAGTGCCTCGAAGCCCTCGGTGCGCTCATCAATGAACGCCTGGTCCTGGAGACCTTCCTTGATGATGATGTGCATCAGGCCGTTGAGGAGGGGGATGTCGGTCCCTGGCCTGTGCTGCAGCCAGATGTCGGCCTTCTCCGCGAGTTCAATACGGCGGGGGTCAGCCACGATCAGTTTCGTACCCTTCAGGAGTGACGACATGATCTTGGCGCCTGCCATTGGGTGTGCTTCAGTGGGGTTGGATCCGATGACGAAAAACAGGTCGGTGTTCAGATAATCGGCGAAAGAGTTGGTCATTGCGCCGCTGCCGAAAGAAGTAGCCAGACCGGCTACAGTGGGAGCGTGTCAAGTTCGGGCGCAGTGATCGACGTTATTGGTGCCGATCCCCGCGCGCATGAATTTCTGCATGACATAGTTCTCTTCGTTGGTGCAGCGGGCCGAGGAGAGGGCGGCGATGGAGTCGCTGCCGTACTTCTTCTTGATGTCGCCCAGTTTGCTTGCAACCAGATCCAGCGCCTCATCCCAGGAGGACTCGACGAATTCGCCGTTCTTCTTGATCAGGGGCTTGGTAAGCCGTTTCGGGCTGTGGACATAGTCGGTGCCGAAACGTCCCTTGACGCACATGTCGCGCCCGTTGGCCGGGCTGGCGGCGTTGGAGGTGACGCCGATGACCTTGCCCTGGTGCACGTTCAGGTCGAAGTTGCAACCCACGCCGCAGAACGGACAAGTGGTGCGGACCTTCTCGACTTCCCATTTCCGTGCCTTGCCGAGCATTGCCTTCTCGGTCAGGGCGCCGGTGGGGCAGACCGCTACGCAGGTGCCGCAGGAAACACAGACCGAGTCCGCCAGATGCTTGTCCATGGCGGTGGCGACCTTGGTTTTGAACCCGCGATAGGCGAAGTCGATGACCGCACGGCCCTGCTTCTCCTCGCAGGCCCTGAGGCACTTGCCGCACAGGATGCACTTGTTCATGTTCCTGACAATGAAGAGGTTGTCGTCTTCAATGTCATAGTTTTTGGTTTCGCCGCCGAAGGCGCCCGGTTTGACGTTGTAGAAATAGGCGTAGTCCTGCAGCTTGCAGTCGCCTGCCTGGTGGCAGGTGAGGCAATCCTGGGGGTGGTTGTCGAGCATGAGCTCAAGAATGGTTTTCCTGGCTTCGACCACGGCAGGGGAAGCGGTTTCGACTACCATACCCTCGGCGGCCTCGGTAACGCAGGATGCCGGCATGTTGCGCGCACCCTTGATTTCCACCACGCAGAGGCGGCAGGCGCCCGGCTTGCTGAGCTCCGGGTCGTGGCAGAGGGTCGGGACGAACGATCCCGCCTTCCACGCGGCTTCCAGGACCGTCGTGCCCTTTGGCACGGACACCTGGTTGCCGTCTACGGTCAGATTGACTGTAGGCATTGATGTTTCCTCCTTTTTTAGGTTGATAGGTTGAGGCTGAAGACGGAAGACTATTAGTCTCCGGTCTTCAGCCCGGTTACCTGGTTTTCTATGCCTTCACGATAGCCTCGAACTTGCACTTGGGCACGCAGGCGCCGCATTTTACGCACTTGGCCGGGTCGATGACGTGAACCGCCTTCTTCTCGCCACTGATGGCGTCCACAGGGCAGGCCTT
>JARKPN010000169.1 GCA_029975275.1 Geobacteraceae bacterium
CTTCCCGGCGGCCATGAAGGCCTCGCCGATCATGCGCACGGGCAACAGGAACTTGTAGATGAATTTGGCCGCTCCGACCAGGGACCCGACGATGACCTTGCCGACCCAGACCACGCTGCGCACCACCACCGCCAGGGCTCGGACGATGAGCGACAGGTTCCAGGCCACGATCTTCAGCGCGAATGCCAGCCCCTGCAGAAGCACACCGGCGACGGTGCCGATAACCGTGCCGAAGGTGCGCCAGGACGAGCCGTCGGTGGCGCTGGCGGCCACGCCGAAGATCTCCACCACCGAAAAGACCGCGCTGGCCAGCGCCGCATAGGCGCTCATCAGGGTGCGGACGGTCGATTCGAGGATGGCGCGGATGCGGCCAAAGGCATGGGAAAACGCGCCCCACAATCCGGCCAAGGCTTCGCGAACGCGATAATAGGCCTTGAAGACGGTGACCACGAAGCCCAGCAGCCCGGCGGATTTGAGCTTCTGGGCCAGTTCAGCCGACATCTGTCCGACACCGCCGCTGAGCGAGCCCACAAGCTCCCTGATCCCCCGGAAGACCAGCGAGACCTTGTTCCAGGCCCCGGTGATGACATCTTGGATGCCGCCGAAGTTGGTTTCCCAGGCGCGTTTGAGCAAATACACCGAGAGGATCACGCCAGCGATAATCGCGGTAACTGGCAGAAAATAGGTCGCGACCGCCGAACCCACTCCGGCGAGCGCGGCGCTGATGGCCACGAACCCGGCCTTGATGGCGGGCAGCATGAGTCCCACCATACCCACGGCGGCGGTGACGGCTCCGGCCACGACCAGAATGGTGCCGAGGGCCATGGACAGCCCCAGAACCACCCGGGTCACGCCCGGCATCGATTTGGCCATGCGTTGCAGGAACAGAATGAATCGGGAGACGCCGTTGATCACCGGCGTCACCACCGGTAGCAGAGTGCGTCCAAGGATTTCGCTGAGGTTGGCCACCTGCTGGCGCAGGAGCAGGAATCGGGCTCCGATGTCCTGGTTCATGGCGTCGGCCATCTGTTCGGTGACCGCCGTGCCGGTCTTCATGGCCCGGCCCACCGACTGGATATTGCCTTCGAGGCTCTCCATTCCAGCCGACATCTGCAGCAGGAACTTGACCGCCTCGTCGGAGCCGAAGGCCTTCTTCAGCTTCACCTGGGCGGCGGCGTTGGCGAGATCGGGAAACTGGCGCTTGATCTCCTGCAGGCTGGGAACCACGCCCTTGAGACGGCCGCTGGTGTCGGTGAAGGACAGGCCAAGCTCGTCACCGGCCTCGGCCGCCTTCATGATGAACGCCTTGTACAGCGTGCCCGCCTCGGAGCCGGGCATGGTGGTCTGGAGCTGGCCGAGCACGGCGAGCTGCTCGTTCAGGGGAATGTTGCTCGCGGCGGCCACCGCGCCGATGTTCTTGATGGCGTCGGCCATTTGGGTGCCGTTGGTCTTGAACGAGGCCACGGTCTGCGCCATGGCTCCGGAAAAGGCGGTCGCCCATTCCATGTCGTTCATGTCGGCCATGATGGGCTTGAATATCCCGTAGGCCGTGGTGAAGGTGCCGACCATCTCCTGGGTGGTGGCCTTGGTCGCCTTGGCGGTCATGGCGGCCATGGAGGTGAAGACGCCCACGGCCTCGTCGCTGAGGTTGGACAGGGCCGATTTCACATCGTAGGTGGCGGTGATGAAGGCGGCCTTGTCGGCACCGGACCATTGGTTAGTGAAGGATTCGGCGGCGTCCTCGATGGCCCGGAGGTCCTGCACGCCGAGGGACGCCAGCTCGCCCAGGGCTTTCTGGGTCGCGGCGGTGGAGGCGACCAGGGCGGCGGGTACTGCCATCAGGGCCAGTCCCGCCCCCAGCATCATGGTGCCTTGCTGGATGCGGTCCAGGTTGCGGGTCATCCGCTCACTGGCATCCGCCACGGTGGAATCGAGGTCCATCATGGAGCCACGGATGCGCTGCGCGTTCTGCGAGAACGCATCCTTCATCGATACCACTATGCCCAGTCCGAGATCGCCGTTCATCTATCGCCGTTCCGTTTGCTCACG
>JARKPN010000015.1 GCA_029975275.1 Geobacteraceae bacterium
GTATCACTGAAAACGAGAATACGTTCCCCTCCGGTTACCCCCATGTTAACGGCGAACAACGACCTGAATGCATCTTCCAGTGTATACATTGCGTCCTCCTGAAGTTATCTAGTGTCCTGTGCGGTTAGTTCACCGCAAGAACTCCGAGGAATTTTGGTTCCTGGCAAGGCGCGGCGACACAGGCCTAGCCGGGTCTAAGCCGAGGAGCCGGAACGCGGCCAGGGGCCAAAAGGCCCGGAATTGTAAGAAAGGAATTAGCCGCACAGGACACTAGTTTCTGTCCGGAAAGTGTCGCCAGGGGACAGCTCGGAACTTCCCCGAAGCCCCTCGTAATCGGTCACCATCCTTTGCCCGGATCAGATACTCTGCCGGATTCAGGCGCTTTCCCGTGAGTCGCCTGATTGCACTCAAGCCGTACGAGAGGCTCTGGGAAAGCCCCGACCCGACCCTCATGACATTTTTCCAGAGTTTCCGGATGGAAACTATCTAAACTATCTAAAGAATGCGGATAAGAAACCATCCTCACGCAGTATGCATTCAACAGGCATGTGAATCAAGCGCCTGATCCGGGAAAAAATGACACGTTGCCCATATCCTGTGCTAAAATCCTTCGGCAAGGTTAAGGTTTACTACCGGCAGGACGATCTTCAGTTTCCCGAAAGAAAGAGTTGCCATGGCCGAAAAACAGAAAACCGTAGCCATTCTCACCGGCGGCGGCGACGTCCCGGGCCTCAATCCGGCGCTCAAAACCCTCGTCCACCGCGCCATGGAAAACGGCTATCGCGTCATCGGCGTCAGACGCGGCTGGAACGGCTTGCTGGAATGCAACCCGGACGATCCGGGATCGCAGGCAGAAAATATCGTTCACCTGGACCGACAGGCGGTCCGCACCGTGGACAGGACAGGCGGCACTTTCCTCCATACCAGCCGCACCAATCCGGCCAAGGTCGGCGCAACCGAAATTCCGGAGTTCCTGAGGGACGCAGGCTACGACCCCACGGCTAAGAACAGGCGAGATTTCACGCCCCACATTCTCTCGGTCCTGGAAAAACTCGGCATCCACGCCCTGATACCCATCGGAGGCGACGATACCCTGAGCTATGCCGAACGCCTCCACAGGGAGGGCTTCCCCGTGGTCGCCATCCCCAAGACCATGGACAACGACGTGTTCGGCACCGACTACTGCATCGGCTTCTCCACCGCGGTCACCCGCAGCGTCAACTTCATACACAACCTGCGCACCAGCGCCGGCTCCCACGAGCGCATCGCCGTGGTCGAGCTGTTCGGCCGCAACTCCGGGGAAACCTCCCTCATCTCGGCCTACCTGTCCGGCGTTGACCGGGCACTGATCTCCGAGGTCCCCTTCGACATGGAGCGGCTCGCCCGTCTCCTCACAGAGGACAAAAGGAGCAACCCGAGCAACTATGCCATGGTGACCATATCCGAAGGCTCCTCCATGATCGGCGGACAGATCGTCGAGTACGGACAGGAAGACGCCTACGGCCACAAAAAGCTCGGCGGTATCGGGATGGTGGTCAGCGAGGCGATCAAGCGGCTGACCGGCTCGCACATCATCTACCAGCAGCTCTCCTACCTGATGCGGTCCGGCGCCCCCGATTCCCTCGACCTGATGGTGGCCTTCAACTACGCCAACATGGCCATGGATCTGGTGGCGGAAGGGATGTCGGGGCGCATGGTGGCCCTTCAGGGGGGCACTTACACCCACATACCCATCAGCACCATCATGCAGGGACAGAAACGGGTGGACGTCACCGAGCTCTACGATACCGGGGCCTATCGGCCAAAGGTGCGGCACGTCCTGGGCAAACCGATGTTCCTGTATTGATGTCCCGGGCCTGATTCGACATATCATCCTACAAAAGGAAAACTTCAGCATGATCAAGACCAACAACCTTAAAATCAAGAGCATCACGCCGATAATCGCCCCTGCCGACCTGCGGCAGGTCTTCCCGGTATCCGAAGAGGCGGGCGAATTCGTCAACCTGAGCCGGCTCCACATCAAGAACATCCTCAAGGGGCTGGACCCTCGCCTGATGGTGGTGGTGGGCCCCTGCTCCATCCACGACACCAGGGCGGCCATAGACTATGCAGAGCGGCTCTCCACCCTGTCCAGGGAACTGTCCGACCATCTGTTCGTAATCATGCGGGTATACTTCGAGAAACCGAGGACCACCATCGGCTGGAAGGGATTGATAAACGACCCGGACATGAACGGCACCCACCAGATATCCAAGGGGCTGGGAATAGCTCGAAGTCTGCTGTGCGCCATAACCGACATGGAACTTCCCGTGGCGACCGAGATGCTGGACCCCATCACTCCCGAGTACCTGGCGGACCTGCTGAGCTGGGGCGCCATCGGCGCGCGCACCACCGAATCGCAGACGCACCGGGAAATGGCCAGCGGCCTCTCCTTCCCGGTGGGCTTCAAGAACGGCACCGACGGCAACCTCCAGATCGCCATCGATGCAATGAAGTCGTCACTCCATCCCCACAGCTTCCTCGGCATCAACAAGGAGGGAAGGACATCGATAATCCAGACGACCGGCAATCCCGACGTGCACATGGTTCTCAGGGGGGGCGCAAGAAAGCCGAACTACATGCCGGAGGATATCCAGAAGGCCGTCGAAATGATGGAGAAGGCCCGGCTCCACCCAAGCATCATGGTGGACTGCAGCCACGGCAACTCGGAGAAGAATCACGCGAGACAGCCGATGGTGCTGGAGCAGGTGATGGAGCAGATTGCCGCGGGACAGGGAAAAATTTCGGGGATAATGATCGAAAGCAACCTGGAGGAGGGGAACCAGCCGATCCCCAAGGACCTGGCTCTCCTGAAATACGGAGTGTCCATCACCGACAAGTGCATCGACTGGCCGACCACCGAGCGGATGCTCCGCTATGCCCATGACCGGCTCAAGTCCTGCGGGGGAAGACCCGTCGCCTGACACGCCTCCGGTTCAACAGGCCGGGCGGACCGACATTGGGGGCCGGGACTGTAACTCGCTTCCAGCGCTTACTCACTCCCGCCCCTTTCTCCGGTTCGTTCCGTGGTACCTTTTCTCTCGTATGGGGTCAACGCCGATCCTGACCCAGCCGTCCGAACGCAGGAATGACTTTATCCTGCCGGAGGCAATGAGTTCATCGAGCTTGTTTTCGCTCACAAAACCGGTTGTGTTGTCCGAAAAAACAACCTCTATTTCACGCATGCCTCCTCCGTGACCCGACATTCTTCCGACAGGGACACCGCGCCGAGGCGTGAAACCGGCATCCCCGGCAAGGTGAGAACGCATTTTACCGATAGTATATACAAAAAAAGCCGGTCATCCAGGTGACCGGCTTTTTGCATCGCAACAACCGGCAACCGCCGTGAACCCCACAACGAGTTCCGTGCCTGCCGAAAGGTCATCGCCCTGAACCGTGCATGCGCTCGGGCGGCCGGCCGGTTACGATACCGGATCCCCGGGTCGTGCCATGTAACGCTGAGGAAACGCAAGCAGCCAGCTGAAGCGTAGAACCGTCACTGTCGTAATTGCCATCAGGACAACCGCGAGATAGAACATGAGCGACTCGATGTCGCTCGTGTTGATGATGGAGTCAGGCAATTTGACAAGTTCTTCACATAGTTCAACGAAAAGGCCGAGCAGAAGAAGAGCGAGTCCATAGTTATGGCAGATTTTGTCGACAGCATCCTGGACAACGGTGAAATTATCCGGATACAACCCGAAAAAATGCATGATGCTGGCACGCTCTTCGGCAGCAACACCATAGGCAATGAGGATGGTGGCATACCCTTCGGCAATATTTTCCAGTTGCGAAACATCATTGTTCAGATTTGAAATGAGCGGGACCATATCCATAATCGAATTGATCCCGGACAAAAGAATTATCAGGTTGATCAGACAGAGAGGGACTCTACCCGTTACGATTAAAAGTAATCTGCTGCGCATAACGCCTCCCCGTATCGACACCCCATAACCTCCTGTCCATACAATCCATCCATTTGGGTAATGCTGAAATCGGTGCGCTGGTTTCTCTCCCCTGTCCTGAACCGTTGCGTCCAGAACAGGAGCATTGTGTCACAACACGCCGGGAAAATACAGGACGTATTCAGAGTCGTTGCAAACTGTCGCGGCGCTCGTCGCCAGCTTTCCTTCCTGTTGCGGGGCAAGAGGAAGGCAGCCGACATAACAAAGCGGGATGTGATCCTGCTCCTGGAAAGCGTTGTGGAACGGGGAGCGCCTGCCACGTCGAACCAGGTCTTGAAAATCAGCCGCAAGGTCTTCACAATACCTATCCGACGAAGAAAAAATGCTGGAGAATAAGCAGGATTAGGGCAAAAGTTTGCGTTGGCAATCATGCCATAAATGGCATATTTTATCAGCAGGATATAACCAATGAAGCGGATTGAGTGGATAGGCGGCAGCTAGCGGTAATAGGCCGCAAAACGGTGCAAAGTAGAACGCCGCGCTACAGCGGACATGACAGGTGGGTGGATAAGAGATTAGAAAAACTTTACTACACCACTGACTACACCACAAACTAAAAAGGGGTTTAGCCGATTTGGCTAACCCCTTGTTTTTTCTGGCGTCCCCGAGACGATTCGAACGTCCGACCCTTTCCTTAGGAGTAACCAGATAACCCCTTTTCAGGCCATTTCA